>JBKJUP010000003.1:0-88961 GCA_046590675.1 Ferruginibacter sp.
AAACAATGGAGTTTCAATGAAATGATTTCTTTAGTTAAAAATTACAATCAAGAAATAAATAATTCTAGTAAATAATACAGTTTAAATTCTAAAATAATAACAACAATAATTGAGGTCACTAACAATCTAAATATACAAATCATGAAAAAGATTATATGGATAACCGCAGTAACTTTTATAGCGATACTCTTTGGCTGCAAGGACAGCTATAATAACGTGTCATCCGAATATGATAAGTCCATAGATTTTACCAAATACAAAACGTTTTCCTGGTTGCCGGATGCGGCAGATACAATCAATTCGCCTTACAATAACGCTCTTATCCGTAATAATATCCGCAACTATTTTGGGTTGTGCATGAGCGACAGGGGATATTCTTTTGATACTGAAAACCCTGACTTGTCAATGCAGTTAGTTATTACGAATACAAAAAAAGGAATGTTGGATAGTACCCATGCAGCGGATTACTATTACAACCCTTACTACTATGGAAGCTACTATTATTCGCCTTATTATTATGGGTACTATTACAGTGGTCACGGATCATACCGGGATGATTATGTAGGTCATTACCCTGCCCATAACCAACAATATACGGATGGTGCCATTACTTTAATTTTTATAGACAGAAAAACAAATAAGGTAGTGTGGAGCGGTACAGCGGAAGGTAATATTTATGATCCTTCAAATATCAGTAAGGATTTGCATCCTGCCGTACACAGCATAATAGATGAGTACCCTGTAAAATCCTAAGTAAAGCGTAGTCATAAAATATGATGAGTTTAACAAGGTGAAGTATGTGTACAAATCTTGTTGTAACACACCGTTTCCCTCCCAAAACTGGCGTACATATTATTTTAAACATATTATTTCAGTTATAGACATTGGTGCATTAGCAAGAGATATTGGGCCAATAAATGTGTGAAGCGAATATTATGTTGAAGCAGACTTTAATGCATTAAAATTAGATGGGCATGCAAACAAATATGCTGCTAAAATTTTACTGAAAAAAGTCGCCTGTTGTCTGCAACCAGGGAAATTATTGAGGGGTAACCCAGCAGTACCATTATCGATGAAGCTGAAAGATTCGGCGCTGATTTGGGCGGTTGAGCGCTTTATGTTAGGCTCGGTTTTTCATGCAGTGTTTTTACAGGCAAAATGTTCTGTAGAAATTGTACGTAGTAAAAATATAAGGGCAACAGCAAAACTGAAGGCCGGGCAACAGCAGTACTGAAGAAAACTTTTAACACAAAAAATCACGCACATGTATAACGGTTATCACTTCTGGGGAATGCACCTTATCTGGTGGATCATCTGGTTAGTTTTTATCTTTTGGATTTTCGCAACACCTTATACCATACCCGGCCAGAAAACAAAAAAGGATACGCCTTTGGATATTCTTAAAAAGCGGTATGCTACCGGTTCAATAAATACCGAAGAGTATAAAGAGCAGAAAAAAAATATTGAAAACGATGTAAGAATATAATCAGGCTTAGGCAAAGTGAACCGAAGCACCAACAAATAATTTTTAATAAAAAAACTTGTATCATGAAAGATAAAAAACAAAGCCCGCCAGACACAAATAAAAAAAAGACTGGTCCGGGAAGTAACCCCGAAAATAAATTTAAAAAAGGAAGAACCACTGCCATATCTCTCAACAATATAATAAAAAGTGCAACTGGAAAAACAATGGCCAGAACAGGTAGTGGACTTGCCAATGAAGGAACTGCGGCTTCTTATGAAGAAGAACGTTGATTGGCTACATCATAAGTATCCGTAACCATTAATTTTTTAAAAATATAAAATGAAAAAGAATATTATTATAAATCGCAGCTTCCTGAAATTTTCTTTGTCGTCACTTATTTTTTTCTTTGTTGCTACCCTTCCGGCATTTAGCCAGGGTAAGCAAAAAATGAAGACCGATACCTCGGCTACGGGCACAATTACTCCGTTAGCGGGCGAAAAAGAAGAACCGGAATTAGCTCACCCATTTTTTACACACATGGGCATGCCAGACCCGGTAGGTTCCTATAGCCTGCGGGTTCCCTTAACGTTAACTAAAGAAAATGCAACTGTAGCAGATGGAATTAAAGTAGATGGAAAAACCAAGGCTGATTTTGGATTTCATTTTGAAACCGGCCTTACAAAAACTATAGGGCTTCACATTAGAAACGATCGGGTTTTAAATAATAGCCATTCGGAAATAATGTTCCAGTTTGCCGCAATAAGAAGTAAAGATGGCATGAGTGGTTTTTCTCCCATCATAGAATTTGAAATTCCGACACATAAAGGTGCAAGCGGCATCAATACGCTGGTAGGTTTTACCACGGCTTTCGTAAGGCCCAATTTCTCTTTCAATCAGGTACTTCACTATGGTCCTAAGGAAGATAATATAGAAGGCAGCGCTGCAGTGGTTTACAAGGTAGCCAACGGGATATTTTTAGTCGTTGAAATTTTGGGTGAAAAGTTTCCGTCCGAATCAGCGGCCCTGAATATGCTTGGCGGTGTGAAAGTTAGTGTAGGTAAATTTCTGACACTCGGAATAGGCTACCGCCAACCAATCACCACAAACAAGGAATTTTCATCGCAATATGTTTTTTCTCCTGATGTAGAATGGTAACTCAGCAGAAATGATAATGCGATAGAATAGGTGTCCAACGAAGACAAATATAAAAAACCTATAGAACGAAAAAGAAAAGAGAATAAAGCCAAAATATTAATCGAACATGGTGCACATAAATAATAAAAATGGAAAATTCAAATTTGGAAATACAGGCTAACAAAAAGGAAGTCATCATTGTTTCCGGCAGCAGTGGTTTAATAGGTTCTGCACTAATTCATAAGATTGCTTCTCAGTACCGTGTAATAGGTCTCGATAATGCAGGTTATCCATATCCCCCGGCAGAGGCTGAATGCGTGTGTATAGATATTACCAGCGATAAAAGTATGGCCTTTGCTTTGAAAAGGATCCGCTATGAATATGGTAACAAAATAGCTTCTGTGGTTCACCTGGCAGCTTATTACGATTTTTTAGGTAAACCTTCTGATCTGTATGATAAAATAACGGTGAAGGGAACTGAAAGATTTATAAAACAATTGCAGGATTTTGAAGTGGAGCAATTCATCTTTTCAAGTAGCATGTTGATTTACAAACCTTCATCACCAGGTGTAAAAATAGATGAAGACTGGCCGCAGGAGCCAAAGTGGGATTATCCTAAATCGAAAGTGACTACTGAAAAAGTACTGCATGAACAAAGAGGAAAAATTCCTGTAGTCAATTTACGCATAGCAGGTGTGTACAGTGAACAGGGCAATTCCATCCCCATCACCAACCAGATACAGCGCATTTACCAAAAACAAATAACAGCAAGACTGTACCCAGCCAATACCGAACATGGCAGCACTTATGTTCACCTGGATGATTTGGTGGATTCCATTGTAAAGACCATTGAAAAAAGAAAGGAACTTCCACCTGAAATAGCAATGAATATTGGTGATGATGAAACCTTGTCGTATAAAGAATTGCAAAATATTATCAGTGCTGAACTTTATAATAAAAATTCAGAAATCATACATATTCCAAAATGGTTTGCCAAGATGGGTGCATTTGTACAAAATCTTTTTGGCAAAGCATTTATAAAACCCTGGATGATTGATTTGGCAGACGACCATTTTGAAATGGACAGTTCAAAAGCAAAAAAATTGATTGGCTGGCAACCTCAGCATGGATTAAGAAATACACTTCCTAAAATGATTAAAAAATTAAAAGATGATCCTGAAAAATTTTATAAGGAAAATAAACTGAAGAAATAAATGACCATTCTATCATCTTAATTCAAATATAAAATGGATATGCACGACCACACTTCCATGTCTCCAAAAGCTGAAGATGTGAAATCAAAAAATTCCAATTTAGATGGAATAGAAAATGAAGGACAATATACCTGCCCCATGCATCCCGAAGTTGTAAGTGATCAACCAGGCAACTGCCCAAAATGTGGCATGACCCTCGTGGCTAAAAAGGCAAAGTCCGATCAAAAGGAAATGATCATCAATCATTATAATACTTTATACTGGACGCACGCAACTAATATCTTTCTTGGCTTTTTCCTGATAGCAGCTCCATTTACTTTTGGTTACAGCAGCCAGGCCATGACTTACAGCGATATTATCAGTGGCGGGCTATTGATTGTATTTAGTTTATTATCCGCCAATCCGTTTCGGCTATGGGCTCCATGGGCTTCTTCTTTTGTTGGACTATGGCTATTGTTTGCCCCGCTTGCGTTCTGGGCACCCGATGCAACAGCTTTTGTTACTGATACATTGGTGGGAATCTTTGCAATTGCACTTTCCATCCTCATTCCCGAAATGCCCGGCATGATGAAGATGATGATGACCATGCCTCCAGGTCCGGAAACACCACCGGGCTGGACATACAATCCTTCCACCTGGTTGCAGCGGACACCCATTATCATTCTGGCATGGATTGGCTTTTTTGGTTCCCGTTATTTAGCGGCTTATCAGTTGGGTTATATTGACCATATCTGGGATCCATTTTTTGGCAATGGCACGGAAAAAGTATTAACGTCGGCTGTCTCTAAATCCTTTCCAATTTCTGATGGTGGGTTAGGTAATTTTTCATATACCATTGAAGCGCTCATGGGCTACATGGGCATGTCAAACCGTTGGCGTACTATGCCCTGGATGGTAGCGTTTTTTGGGATATTGGTAATACCGCTGGGTGTTGTCAGTATAGTCCTCATCATTTTGCAGCCAGTGTCTGTAGGTTTCTGGTGTTCCATCTGTTTGCTTACCGCTATTGCTATGATTTTGATGATTCCCCTCACGCTTGATGAAGTGGTGGCTACGATACAGTTTTTGTATAAAAGAGTTAAAAGCGGCAAACCTTTCTGGCGTACTTTCTGGATGGGCGATACCATTGAAGGGGGCAGCGATGATGCCCGTTCACCCCGCTTTACAGAATCGATTATTAAAACAGTGCCCGCTATGCGTTGGGGCATGAACCTGCCCTGGAACCTGCTGCTATGCGTAGTTATCGGTTTAGGTTGGATGTATTATCCCGGCAACTATGGAGTAACGGGCTCCGCTGCAAACAACTTTACTACGCTGGGTGCTTTAGTGGTTACTTTTTCGGTAATGGCGATGGCTGAAGTAGGCAGGGCTATTCGGTTTATTAATATCCTGTTTTCATTGTGGCTTATTGTAGCAGTAGTTGTTATAAATGCCGTACCGGCGAATGAAATGTGGGTTGCTATTTTATCAGGTGCAGCGCTGATAGCATTAAGTTTTCCTAAAGGAAGGATACGGGAAAAGTATGGCACGTTTGATAAGTATATCGTTTAACTGAAAAATAAAAAGCAGGTTTATGCTAACAAAAGATCAGCCATTTGAAGTACTTGAGCATGATTTAACAGGTTATGCTGCGCTTGATTTTGCGGAAGGAGGTTTTAATTCACTTGCTCACGCATTTGACAATTACAATTCCGAACGCTTTGAGCCGGTAACTCTTAAATTATCGCTTGAAGGTGGGGGCTTTACACTCACCTTGTATGCTGTAGATAAAATGAAACAGGCTGCCAAGGTGAATGTGCAAAAAAAATTGCCGGTAAAAAAGTTCAAGATGATGATGAAAATTACAGACTTGGGTAAATATATTTCTCATTTTGCTGTAGCATTTTCAAATGAAAAATTTAATATAGAACAGATGCGGGTTATAAATAAGTGAAGATGTTTTAATGAATGCCCGATTCCATTTTCTCATTTTTAATTTTAAAAATAATTTTAGTATGAGTAATACAGCACAACAAATTGAAACCTTCAGGGATTTTGCAGAAAAAGAACTAAACAATCACATCGGTGAATTAGAAACACGTTATCAAAACCGGGAGCTGGCATCAAATAATTTACTGCAAGAGGCATATAAAGCACATCGAAAAATATTTGAAAAAGAGCTTACTGAGAAAATAGAAGAACTATTAACGGACGATAATCAGTTTCTAAGGCCGGAACTCCTTGAGTTAAAAGAAAGTTTTGTTGAAAAGTTGAAGACAGATGATGTGTAGGCAGAAGAGGAGAAAATTAGAAATTTTTTAGTTGATAAGTCAACGTGTAGAAACAGGCGGAAAGTTTTATAAATAACGGATGCGCTCATTTTTTAAACTAAATGGTATGAAGCAGATAAGATTAAAGGTATGGTTGCTGGTCTTCCTCATTGTTACAGTCATCTTCGTGGCTTGCAACCAGGACGATAAAAAAAATGTTCATAATGAAAATAACAATCCTGATAATGTTGCCGGCCGTGTGCCGCCTACCGGAGATGAACGCACCACCGAAATGGGTATAGACAATATGTTACAAGGTGAAAGCATGGTGTTTAAGGATTCCATTTCTCCGGTATTTAAACAGCAATTCAACCAGCTTGTAAATGCTTATTTGAGCATGAAAGATGGCTTTGTGACAGACAATGAAAATGAAATAGACAAACAGGCTACATGGATGCTTTCAATTTTAAACGGCATGCCCGAAAGCCTGTTATCAGGTGAAGAATTAACCTACTGGAAGGAAAAGAAGAGTTTTTTATTAGCACATCTCAAACTGTACAAACAGGCAGAAAAGGACAGAGATAAGCGCTTAAATTTCGTTTTCCTTTCTACTGTAATGGTAAAATCTGTAAAGGCTATTGGATATGATAACCAGAAACTATATGTTGATTATTGCCCAATGGCAAATAATAATAAAGGAGCTTATTGGCTAAGCCAGGTAAAGGAAATACAAAACCCTTACCTGGGTCAAAAAATGCCAACCTGTGGTGAAGTGAAAAAAGAACTGTAACCGAAAGAACTAATAGGTTATGCTGCTCTTGATTTTGGGAAAGGAAGAGAATTATCTGAGTTGGGCATTGATGAATTTGTAAATAAAAAATTGATTCGTGTAAGTGAACTATCAGACCCTTTTTAGAAGCACAGTGACATTGTTTTTCCTGTTAATGATTTATCTATTATAACTCTAAAAGAAAATATGGAACATTTCAAAAATCTTACTGAATCAGAAAATAAAGCTTTACTAAAATTTCCGGCATATATATCATTGCTTGCCGCCGATAGTGATGGCAAAATGGATGAAGCGGAAAAAAAGGAAGCTATAAAATTTTCACATATAAAAACCTATGCTGCTGATGCACTGCTTGTAGCATTTTATAAAGAAGCCGACGCAGTTTTTGAAAACAATATCAGGCAGCTTGATAATGATTTGCCAAAAGAAAAAAAGAGCAGAGAATCAGCCATCAAATTTGAATTATTAAATCTTGAAAAGTTGGTATTAAAATTAGGTAAGGAGGATAGTGCTGCCCTGCATCACAGTATGAAAACATTTAAGGACCATGTATCCCAGGTACATCACAGTGTTTTGTTAGATTTTATTTTTCCCATGCCTATTAAAGGATTAACCTATTAGGCTGCGGGTAAAGAAGAAACACAAATAATATAACGCAATATCCAATGCCGTTTAGTTAACAGATTTCAAGGGGCGTGGCCACACCCGCCACTGCTGACCACCAGGGTTGGTGTGATCGCAGAACCTCTTACTAAACTTCATTGATTCAATATAATTAAAAAATAATTTTAGTAAACTAAAAAAATATGAAACCCAATATTAAAAGTTTAGTTGGATTCACCATGGGAGCAACCGATGGAGAAGTAGGGAAAGTAAAGGAGTTTTACTTTGACGATCATACCTGGACCATTCGTTATTTAATAGTAGAAACAGGTAGCTGGCTGAATCACCGTAAAGTACTTATCGCACCTGAAGCACTATTAAAACCTGATTGGGAACATCACATTTTTCCGGTTAATCTTACAAAAGAACAAATTAAAAACAGTCCGGAAATTGACACCGACAAATCCGTCTCCCGCCAGCATGAAATTGAGATATATAAATATTATCCCTGGACAAGTTACTGGGGTGCCGCATATTGGGGTAGTGGCTATTATGATGCTGTTCTTCCTGCATCCATGTATGATGAAATACAAAAAGATAATAATAAAAACACTGATAAAGATTCAATTGGTGATTCCCATCTGCGAAGCACACACAAAGTAAAAGGCTATACCATTCATGCTATTGATGGGGAGATTGGAGAGGTGGAAGATTTTATTATTGACGACAGCACCTGGAAACTTGACTTCCTCGTTGTGGATACAGGGCACTGGTTCCCTGGAAAAAAGGTGCTCATTTCTCCAAACTTAATAAAGGAAATAGATTGGGATACTTCTACTGTTGTTGTAAAAGCTACAGAACTAGAAGTGAAAAACAGCCCTGAATATACTTACGGCCAGGTAGTAAATGAAATCTACAAGAAGGATATGGATAATTATTATGCAGGATTGTATTTTCCATAAGATGACAAAAATGAAATCTAATTTTTAATTTTTTTACAAATGAAAATAGAGACAAAAAATATTCAGCAAAAGGCAATTGACACAGTGCGAATATTGGCGGCTGATGCAGTGGAAAAAGCAAACTCCGGCCATCCTGGAGCGCCGATGGGCCTTTCGGCTGTGGGCCATGTTTTATGGGCGGAAGCCATGAACTATAATCCGCACAATCATGAATGGGCTAATCGTGACAGGTTTATTTTGTCGAACGGCCATGCCTGCATGTTACAATACAGTTATTTATACTTAACAGGTTATGATATCACGTTGAATGATATTAAAAAATTCCGGCAACTCCATAGCAAAACCGCAGGGCATCCTGAATATGGCTTACTTGCGGGTATAGAAGTTACGACCGGGCCATTGGGCCAGGGTTTTGCCAATGGAGTAGGATTTGCGATTGCGCAAAAATATATGGCCGCCCGGTACAATAAGCCGGGATTCGATATTTTCAATTATAAAATTTATGCTATCTGCAGCGATGGCGATTTGATGGAAGGCATAACCGCTGAAGCCGCCTCTTTGGCCGGGCATCTCCAATTAGGTAATATGATTTATTTGTATGATGATAACCATATTTCCATTGAAGGAAATACCAACCTCACATTTGATGAAGATGTGGCACAACGCTTTGAAGCTTATGGCTGGCACGTTCAGGTGGTTGTAGATGGCAATGATTTGGAGGCGCTGTCTGCAGCTATAAAACATGCGCAAAAAGAAACCAGCCGCCCTTCCCTTATAAAAGTTCGTACACATATCGGCTATGGCAGCCCCAACAAAGCAGATACTGCCGCCGCACATGGTTCCCCATTGGGCGAAGAGGAAGTGAAATTGGTGAAGAAACATTTTGGGTTCGACCCCGATAAAAATTTTGAAGTGCCCGATGAAGTTTTAAATTATTACCGTGAAGCGGGAAAAAAAGGGATAGAAAAAGAACAGGATTGGAATGAATTATACAGAAGCTATAAAGAAAAATATACAGTGCTGGCGAATGAATATGAATTGTTAAGTAGTGGCAAGTTACCCAAAGGATGGAAGGAAAAGTTGCCGGTTTTTGAAGCCGGAGAAAAGAAAATGGCAACCCGGAAAGCTTCGGGGAAAGTTCTGAATGCCATTGCTGATTATTTGCCCAACCTGATTGGGGGTTCGGCAGACCTTGCTCCATCCACAGACACAAACCTGGAGAAATACAAATCATTTTCTGCTGAGGATCCTGAGGGACGTAATTTTCACTTTGGTATCAGGGAACATGCCATGGGCGCTATCTTAAACGGATTAGCGCTAAGCAACTATATCATTCCCTATGGCGCCACATTTCTTATTTTTTCAGATTACATGCGGCCACCCATACGGCTGGCTGCCATTATGAAAATTCGTCCCATATTTATTTACACACACGATAGTATTGGATTAGGTGAAGATGGAACAACGCATCAGCCCATTGAACAATTAATCTCATTAAGGACTGTCCCAAACATAACGGTTATTCGTCCTGCCGATGCCAATGAAACAGTACAAGCATGGCGTGTAGCGCTCGAACATACTGACGGGCCGGTGGTAATTGTATTAACAAGACAGGGCGTTCCGGTAATTGACCAGGAGAAATATACTAAGGCTATTGAATTAGAAAAGGGAGCCTACATTTTATCCGAATCAGCAACAAGCCCACAAATTATTTTGATTGGCACCGGCTCCGAAGTTCAATTAATAATTGCCGCCCAGCAGAAATTGAAAGAGCAACATATTGAGGCACGTGTAGTAAGTATGCCATCGTGGGAGTTGTTTGAAAAACAGGATGCCGCTTATAAAGAAAAAATATTTCCACAAGCGTTGAGGAAGCGATTGGCGGTAGAAGCAGGCTCACCGGTAGGCTGGCATAAATATGTTACGGATGAAGGAGATGTTCTTGGCATTGATACATTCGGACATTCAGCACCTGCAGAAGACTTGTTTAAATTATTTGGATTTACAGTTGACAATGTGGTGACCCGTGCAAAAAAACTACTCACAGAAAATATTAAAAAATGAAAATAGGAATTGCTGCAGATCATGGTGGTTATGAACTAAAAGAAATTATCCATACATTCCTGCTCAAAGCGGAATATGAAGTGGTGGATTTTGGCGCATATAAATCTGATGACAAGGATGATTATCCTGACTTCGTAGTTCCGCTTGCTAAAGCAGTTGCTGCAAGTGAAGTTGAACGGGGTATTGCTATTTGTGGCAGTGGTGTCGGTGCATCTGTTGTTGCTAACAAAGTTGCAGGTATAAGAGCAGCATTGATTAATGATTATTTTTCTGCACACCAGGGAGTTGAAGATGATGACATGAACATTATTTGTCTCGGCGGACGGGTTACCGGTTTTGCCAGTGCCGAAGAACTGGTGTCGGCCTTTTTAAAGGCAACGTTTATAGGTGCAGAAAGACACCTGCGAAGGTTGCAAAAAATTAAAGAACAGGAAATTAATCTCCATGACAATGGGGAATAATAGAGGGTCAATAAATTGCCATAAATAAAAACTAATATCATGTTTAAAAAATCAATCACAATCGCACTGCTTTTTCTTTTTTTAATTCCTACGATAATAAATGCCCAGGAAGATAAAAAACAAGAGGGTACTGAGAAAGTAGAAAAAGTGACGTCAGCCTCACTTGAACAGGAAACACAGGATGGCAGTACCGAAAAGCAAACGGAAAGAGACCTGGCTGCGATAACCGCCGAAGTGGCAAAATCTACAGTGCCTACAGTAATAAAAGCCATCAGCCTGGCTATAGCTATTTTCGGTTTGGCTTATGCGTACTATCCCAGGAAGAAAAAGGAGGTGCCTAATGTATAAAACAAAACCTATAGAAGAAAAAGAATGGCACGTAAAAGATTTTAATTATCCCGTGCCTGCGCACGCAAAGAACTTTGGATACTCGGTCGGGGGAATCACTGTTGTTGGTTTCATGTTGCTTATTCTTTCCGGTGTCATCATGGCTTTGTTTTTTAGCCCGTCAGTAGATAATGCACGGCAAAGTGTTCTTAATTTAATTTCTTCCCCATGGGGAAATTGGCTAAGATCTTTCCACAGGTGGCTTGCGGAAACGGTAAGCTTTTTAATAATCCTGCATATCAGCAGAATTATTTTTACGGGTTCTTATGCAGGCAAACGTAAATGGAACTGGATGTTTGGTATAGGGTTACTAATAGTTACATTTGCCTTCTTTTTTTCGGGTACAGCCATCAAATGGGACCAGGAGGGTTATGAAGCGTATCAACATTCATTGGAATCATTCGAGCTGGTTCCATGGGTAGGAGGGGCGATAGCTGGTTTTTTCAGAGGTGGTTTAGCTGCAATGCGTTTGTTTGCAACACACACATTAATATTACCTATTTTTCTTTTTGTTTGCCTGGTACCTCACCTGGTATTAATGAAATTAAATGGCCTTTCCCCAATTCCTGGCAAAACATCCACTAAAACAATTATGTTTTCTGAGCATATAATTAAGATCATCGGGTTTAGTGCAGCCGTTTTTGGATTGGTTGCTTTTTTGGCAGCGCAGTTTCCGGTTTCGTTGTATGCAGGCCCCTATTCAGGTACTGAAATAACCAAACCACCGTGGATTTTTTTTCCTCTTTACCAGTTTGAAGATTGGTTTGGCGTAATCGCCCTGGTTATTTTTCCAATAATAGTAGTAATAGGGCTTATTTTACTTCCCTTTATTGATAAAAATATTGAGAACATAAAAACCAGGAGGATTGTGGTGTGGAGCTATTTATTATTGGTTACAATTATGATTTTGTTTATAATAAATATAGCGGTTCTACCGCCTGCTAAGCACCTTGGCGGATAAAACCAGCGAACAATAATTCAATAAAATCAAAAGAGAGAAACAATAATGAAAATGATAATCTTAGCGACAAAAAGTTGCTCTCACAGACATATTTTAGAGAATCGGTTGATTGAAATGCAAATTCCATATAGTGTAAAATATTTTGAAGATTATCCCAAATTATTTGAACAACACAACCTGCTTTCGTCACCGAATATTATGGTAGATGATGTGGTTGTTTTTCGGGCACATTCAGATATGCGTATTCCCGAAGACGCAGCATTGCAACAGTACATGGGTAAGTGAAATTATTGATTAATGCTTTTTAGTTTTATACAGTTTGCACCGCTTTTTTTGGGTAAAACCACATCACATCCACATCTTTTGAAATTAATGGGTCGGGGATAATTGCATCAGCAGTTTCGGTATCCAGCATCATTGCATTTTCTTTTTTTCCAAGGTTGATCGTATAAGGGTTGACTTTTATATCAGGGGACGTTCCATTAACCTCAGTGCTTACGAGCCTGAAAATTGCTACAGCCAATTCTTCCAGTATTTTCATGCTTTTTTCTATCTGGAAAACGATTTCCCCGGGTTCACGTTGTACCACAATTTCCTCCTGGAACTTTCTTAAAACGGCCAGATCAAATGGATCAATATAACGGTTGGAAAATACCAGGTTCTCAAATGGCTGCCATTCCAGGAATAGATCCTGCATTATTTTATTGAGCTGACCGAATTTCCTGCCCAGGCTATTTTGCGCAACGAAAAGATTTTTCAGAATCTGAAGGTTGGTAAATGCTTTGTTGGCAAATAAATGTGCGGGTACGGCCCAATAAGTTGCCCAGTCCCAGAATATTTTTATCACCATTATTTGGGTGTTTCCCATCAGCAGGTATTTGTTTTGATAAACCGGTATCCAGCTATCCACTAATGCAAGGTGAAACTTTTCGTAAATAGAACAACGAACAGCAATATCTTCTCCCGCCATATCACGAAGGATAAGATCGCTTAACCAGGAATTATTCATAGCAATAAAATCTGTTCCCGGTGAATAAAGTGGATCCAGAAAGGCACCAGATTCGCCGGTTACCCCCCAACGATCCTTAGAATAAATTTTTTCTGTATTGTGAGCGTAGTGTTTGAGTATCTTAAAATCCAGTAGCCCCCCTCCATGCCCCAGCGGCTCAAGCATTTTATGCGGCAATGGTTCATTTTGCTTCATCCATTCAACTGCTTTTTCATAAGTATTAAATGTTTCAAACGGATGAACAGCAGGGTCCGCAACAATACCGATACTGGTGTTTTTTGATCCGAGTGGAATCACCCATAACCAATACCCCTTATCCATAAAGTGTACTGTGCTTAAATATCTCAAACCCGGTTCAAGAAATGATTGCCATTCTTTATTATCCGTCCAGGTGTCAACATCAATGACCCCTTTGAGCCTCCACCAAACGGCATTAATATGATGCTCCATGGGCTTTTGAAACTGTAACTTTCGTTTCAATATACTTGCCCTGCCCGACGCATCAGCTACCCAACGACATTTGACCTTAATTTCTACGCCGCCTTTAATATAGGAAACCTCGTGGCTGGCATCAACCGAAAGATTGACATTGGAAACTTTTGCGCCAAGTATTATTTCTGTTCCTTTTTGCTGCGTCAACAGTATCATATAATTTTCAAGTGTTCCCCTATCCAGTTGATGACTGGGCACAGGCAACCTTAAACGTGGACCTAATTCAACACGGCTTGCTATATCATCCTTGGTATGCGACTTAAAGAAAAAGCGCAGGCCATGTTTGGGAAGTTCATGTTCTTCCAAATAATCTTTAAGACCTAATACTTCTCTTAAATAATGAGTTCCAAGTTCTACAGTTGATTCTCCTACTTTATGCGCAGCAGTTGTAGCCTTAGTTTCCCTTCTTTCCAGTACTAGAATTGATAAGTCAGATTTTGCATTTTTAAGTTGTAATGAAAGCGAAAGTCCTGCAAGACCGCCACCTGGGATAACAACATCAAACTCTTTAGGCATAGAGTAAAGCTTTAATTTTT
The DNA here is from genome assembly GCA_046590675.1 of Ferruginibacter sp. Classification (GTDB taxonomy): domain Bacteria; phylum Bacteroidota; class Bacteroidia; order Chitinophagales; family Chitinophagaceae; genus Ferruginibacter. The sequence continues at coordinate 14,328 of JBKJUP010000003.1, forward strand.
TTATAATATTAAAAGCAATGAAATCAATACTACTTCTATTAAAGGTAATATATAGATGAAAAAAATTATCGTCTTGTCATACATTGGTTAAAATTGAATGATTACCGGATAAGCTGATTACTGAACGATGTAATATTTGTAACATTAATAACGACGTTAAAATGCCTTAGCTAAATTTAAAGAAAAACAATTTTTCTGATAGATGCTCAACGTATGCAAGTTGTATTCATGAATAGAAGATAAGTATTAAGCAATTACTTAAATAAACTTTCTTCAGAGATGAAAATGATGGATTGCATTGATAATGCTATGTTTTAACCACTTTCCTTTTATAAAATTTAATCAACCGTCCAATTGAAAACCCCTGAATTAAAATTGAAAATAATACGATTATAAAAGTAACCGGCACGAAAATATTTTTCTGTAAGTCATCTGTAAGTGACAATACCAATGCAATGGAAATTCCGCCACGCAAACCACCCCAGGCCATTATTGCCAGCGTTCCCTTTTCCAGCTTTTTCCTGAAACAAAAAATAATGGCAGGCAGCCAAAGTGAGACATATCTTACCAAAATGAGTAGTAAAGCTGTTAATAAACAGACATACATATAACTGTAATGAAAACTCACTATCACTATTTCAAGACCAATAAGCATGAATAAGACGGCATTTAAAATATTATCAGTTACTTCCCAGAACTTTTCAAGATAATCTCTTGTAATTTCAGACATCGCTTCCCTTCTGCCCTTGTTGCCAGTGAATAATCCTGCAACAACCATGGCCAGTGGACCAGATACATTTATGTAATTACAAAATGAATATCCGCCCATGACCATTGCCAATGAAATTAAAATCTCTGTTTGAAAATCGTTGATGGATTTCATCATTTTAAACCCGATATACCCAATAACCAACCCGGCTACTACACCGCCAATAGCTTCCTGTATAAATAAGCGTATCCCGGAAAATAAGCTGAAGTTTTCAATCCCATCAGTAGAGATTTGCAATAAAGTGGTAAACAGCACAACGCCGATGCCATCGTTAAATAATGATTCCCCCACAATTTTTATTTCAATTGATTTGGAAAGGTTTGCCTTCTTTAAAATTCCTGTCACAGAAATTGGATCAGTTGGCGAAATCAATGATCCAAAAAGTAAACAGCTAATATATGGGGCATCGATATTGAAAAAGGGAAACAAATAATAAACTGCCGTGCCAATCAAAAAAGTTGAAAGTAGTGTTCCTAAAATAGCAAAGCTCAAAATGCTTTTTGCTGAAGATTTTATTTCATGAACGTTTACATGCAATGAGCTTGCAAAAAACAAAAAACTTAAAAGGACTCCCAACACAAATTTAGAAAAGTCAATGGCTGACAGGCCCGCTTTTATAGAATTGGTAAAACCAGGTGACAGTTGGCCTGCTATGATTAAGCCGATGGATACGAAGGTACCCATCAGTATAAAACTCATTCCCGATGGTAGCTTTAATAACTTCACATTAACGTATGAAAAAACTGCGGCAAGCGTAATCAGTACTGAAAACAAGAGAAATAGCTGCATAGGTGGCAAATCTAATTCAATTGCTTTTCAGCCTGTGCAATATGTAAATCATGCAACTATTTTCTATGATTGTGTAACACTTTTCTTTAGCATCAGGGTTAATTTTATCATGTATCAATCAAGTTTTAAAACTATTTATATGAAACAAGATAAAATTGATCAACTGAGTGAGCAATCTTACTCTATTTCAAAAACACCATCACTACAGAAAAATCTGACTTTGCCCCCGCATAAATTGAAAATAAATCTTCAGGAAACCGAAGAGCAGGAAGTAGAAATAACTTCTCAAAGAAGGTCGCAATTCAGAATAAACGAAAACAGCAGAAGAAGATTTTACTAACATGTATTTTCCGGCGGATTTTTTCAAATGAAAATTTGAATGGTACCTGGTAAGTGTTACTTGCCTGCAGTCTTAATTATTGCCAGGATAAAACGGTATTACTTTAAAATAAAAATATGAACACATTAACTACAGTACTAAAATATGGCCAAAGTATCTGGCTCGATTTACTGGATCGAAAAATTATGAATTCCGGGGAATTAAAGAGATTAATTGAAGAAGATGGTATCAGGGGCCTTACTTCCAACCCCGCTATTTTTGAAAAGGCTATCAGCAACAGCGATGCTTACGATGAAGATATTGCAGCACTTTCAAAACAAAAAGACAGCAACGGTGAGATATTTTTTGGCCTTGCAATTAAAGATATTAAACGTGCCGCTGATTTTTTTAAACCTGTTTATGATGAAACCAAAGGGGAAGATGGTTTTGTAAGCCTTGAGGTTTCTCCCCACCTTGCCCGCGATACTACCGGAACAATAAAACAGGCAAAGGAATTATGGCAGGCGGTTGACCGGAAAAATGTAATGATCAAAATTCCAGGCACAGCGGAAGGCTTGCCTGCCATCCGACAATGCATCAGCGAAGGAATAAATATTAATGTAACCCTGCTGTTTGGTTTGTCACGGTATAGGGAAGTAGCCAATGCTTATATGTCCGGCCTTGAAGACAGATTGAATTCCAACCAAACCATTGACGGGGTTGCATCTGTAGCCAGTTTTTTTCTTAGCCGTATTGATGTGATGGTTGATCCGATGTTGGAAGAAAAAGGGTTAGGTAAACTGAAAGGAGAAGTGGCCATCGCTTCCGCAAAAAAAGCTTATGAAATTTACCAGGAGGTAATAAATGACGATCGCTTTAAAAAACTGGAAGTAGAAGGAGCAAAACGGCAACGGGTATTGTGGGCAAGCACCAGTAGTAAAGATCCTTCTTTCAGCGATGTAAAATATGTAGAGGCTTTAATTGGTAAGGAGACTATCAACACCATTCCCATGGAAACGCTTGACGCTTTTCGTGATCATGGAAAAGTAGCAAATACTTTGGAAGATCACCTCGATAAGGCAACCGGTGTGTTGAAGCAACTGAAAGAAAATGGAATTGATATAGATGTTGTAACTCAGCGCCTCGAAGATGAAGGCATTGAAAAATTCAATAAGCCTTATGATAAGCTTTTGGCGGGAATTGAAAAACAAAAAAATATGACAGTATCTAATTGAAATAAAAGATATGAAAAAGATCGATGAGACAAAAAGTAGCAAAACCCAAAAGGGAAAAGAATTCGAGCCAAAAAGAAATAACAATTCAGTGAGTGAGAAGTCGTATGTGTGGTCAGAAGAAAATGAAGAGCAAAGAAGCATGAACATTCGCATGAAGGAACAACCTTTTCAATCATCAGCAAAACCAGAAAAGAAAAATCCCAAAAAGTAGATCGCATTAAAAATAAAAAAAATGAACGCCAAATGATAACCACTATTTTTTTTGATATTGGCGGTGTGCTGCTCAGCAATGGATGGGGTCATCTGTCGCGGCAAAAAGCTGCAAAAAAATTCAATCTCAACTATGATGAAATGGACGTGCTGCACAATTTTATTTTCAATGTGTATGAAATTGGAAAGATCACCCTGGATGAATACTTAGACACCGTTGTATTTAATCATCCCCGTGATTTTAAGAAGGAAGATTTTAAAAAATTTATGTTTTCGCAGTCTGTTGAATTGCCCGGTATGTTGCAATGGTTAAAAGACTGGAAGAAAGATTGTGGGTTTCGTGTTTTTTCAATCAATAACGAAAGCAGGGAGCTCAATGACTACCGCATAAAAAAATTTTCGTTGCATCAGTGTTTTGATGGTTTTTTTTCATCCTGTCATGTAGGTATGCGTAAGCCCGATCCGGGCATTTTTAATTTAGCTATGGGCATAGCACAGGTACAACCAAATGAGTGTGTTTATTTTGATGATCGTGTTATGCTGGTACTGGCAGCACACAAGCTGGGCATTCGCAGCTTTCATCACCAGGATTTTGAAACCACAAGAGAAAATCTCTTAAATCTAAAAAAAATAAAAGCTAAATAAAATGGAAAAGGAAAATCAAAATGTCTTTGGCATTATAGGGTTGGGAACCATGGGAAGAAATTTATTGCTGAACATGGCAGATCATGGGTTTGCTGTAGCAGGTTATAACAGGCATAGTGATAAAGTGGACTTGCTCATGAAGGAAAAAGAAGACAATGCTGTACAAGGTTTTACTGATTTAAAAGATTTTATCAGTAGCCTTAAATCGCCAAAAACAGTGATGCTGCTGGTAACAGCGGGCAAAGCAGTGGATGAAGTTATTACAGAAATCCTGCCATTATTAAATAAAGGCGACCTTATTATTGACGGAGGCAATTCGCATTTTACCGATACGGACAGGCGCTATAAAGATTTGGAAGAAAAGGGTTTTCATTTTATTGGTATGGGCGTTTCTGGTGGTGAAGAAGGCGCCCGCAGGGGGCCAAGCATGATGCCGGGTGGAGATAAGCAGGCTTATGAATTAGTAAAGCCCATTCTTGAAAAAATAGCAGCTCATGTTAATGGAGATCCCACTGTTACCTATCTCGGGCCAGGCTCAGCAGGCCACTTTGTTAAGATGGTACACAATGGAATTGAATATGCCCTGATGCAATTGATTGCAGAAACCTACGGGATTTTAAAGAAAGGGCTACACCTGCAGAATGATGCCATTCATGATATTTTTAAAAAATGGAACGATGGCAGGCTCCAATCTTTTCTGCTGGAAATTACCCGTGATATTTTTGCATTTAAAAACCCAGGTGCTGATCATTTATTGCTGGATGATATTAAAGACGAAGCCAAAGCAAAAGGAACCGGCAAGTGGACTTCGCAAGTTGGGATGGATATCAATCTCCCAATCCCAACCATTGATACAGCCGTTTCCATGCGTGACTTATCAAAATATAAATCATTGAGAACGCAGGCCGCAGCAATGTATGCTGATACACCAGGGCTGCGGTTAACAGATAAGTCTGATGAATATATTGCAAACCTTGAACAGGCATTTTATTTTGGCATGGTAACCGCTTTTGCACAGGGTATGCACTTGCTTTTCAAGGCATCTCAGGAATTTAAGTATGATCTGCAACTGGACCAGGTAGCAAAAATATGGCGTGGTGGCTGTATCATCAGGGCAGCGTTTTTAGAAGATATTTATAGCGCCTTCCAGGCAAATGCAACGCTTGAACATTTAATGTTGGATAAGCATATTCAATCAGCGTTAAAAAATAGTTTACCGGGCATCCGCACTGTTGTTTCAGATGCGGCAAAGTACGGCCTGGCATTGCCTGCTTATGCAGCATCATTGAGTTATTTTGATGCTTTTCGCAGTGAAAAAATGCCGGCAAATCTTATACAGGCGCAACGGGATTATTTTGGTGCCCATACTTATGAATTGATTGGTAAAGAAGATGTTTTTCATACAGAATGGCAAAGGGATGTAAAAAGCCAAAGCGTATGAAACACTGCTACTAGATACTATGACAGCCGACCAGGTAGAAGCCGCATGAGAATTGCTGATGCACTTGCTCAACACATGGCAATCTAAAAAAAGCATAAACTTCCCTAACTATTCTGCAGGTTCATGGAGCCCGGAAATTGCTGAAGCCTTGATTGCTCAGGATGGCTTTCATTGGTTTACGCTGCCTAATGAAAATAAAAAAGAAATAAAAATGACGATCAATATTTATAAAACTCAGCAGGAATTAATAGTATCGGTTGCAATGCACTTTATAAGAATAGTGAATGCAGCAATTGATGACAGAGGGGTAGTTAATGTTGCATTGGCAGGTGGCAACTCCCCCAAAAAACTTTATGAACTTTTAGCAACGGATGAATACAAAAATCAGGTTGACTGGAGCAAAATAAATTTTTTCTTTGGTGATGAACGTTATGTTCCTGCGGATGATGCTCAAAGTAATGCGCTCATGATTCAAAAATCTTTGTTTGATCCGTTGAAAATACCGGCAGCACAAATATTTAAAATTGATACAACGCTTGCGCCTGATGATGCTGCAAAAAAATACAATGAAACTATTGAAGCACATGTAGAACAAATGCCAATTCGTTTTGATTTTATGTTATTGGGCTTAGGTGACAATGCCCATACAGCCTCTTTATTTCCGTTTAATTGCGTGCTTGCTGAAACTTATGCAATAGTAAAGGCGGTACTTCTTAATGAGCAAAACAGTTACAGGATTACCATGACTGCGCCGATGATTAACGAGTCGAAGCATATTGTATTTCTTGCTTATGGAAAAGAAAAAGCGCAGGCAGTTTATCATGTTTTGAAAGATGTACGCAATCCGGAAAAATATCCGGCGCAACTGATTCATCCGGCAGATGGGGAGCTACAGTGGTTTTTAGATGAGGCCGCCGCCGCTGGATTGAAATAAAAACAAATGCAAAATAATGTGATTAAAAAGTTGCAACATGAGGGGTGCATTTAAAATTGTCGCCGGTTGGTGGGGACACCAACCGGGGCAGTCAGCCGTGGGCGGTGTCTCCACCGCCCACAAGCAGCAAAGCAATGCGACAATTTAAACGCACCCCATGAAAGAGCGAAGCTTATACGGATGATTGAACGGGGCATCCAATTAAAAATTTCATACAACCTGCTGCATTGATAGCTAATGTTAGAAGATCAATTGATAAAGTTGTAATTAAACCTTAAATAAAATAGTATGACGTACGATAAAATTGTGGAGCTAATAGGAAAAGAAGAGGGATATCTTCTTTCACACAAATGCGAAACGATACCTAAAGAAAATTTACATCTCCCGGGTGGGGATTTTATAGACCGCATATTTATTGATTCAAACAGGAACATACAAACACTTTGTAGTCTCGATAGCATTTTTAATAACGGCAGGCTTGCAGACACAGGTTATCTTTCCATTTTACCAGTTGACCAGGGTGTAGAACACAGTGCAGGTGCATCTTTCAGCCCCAATCCAATGTATTTCGATCCTGTAAATATTATTAAGCTGGCTATGGAAGGCGGTTGTAATGCAGTAGCCAGTACCATTGGCGGTATGGCAATTGTTGCCAGAAAATATGCCCACAAAATTCCATTCGTTGTAAAGATAAATCACAACGAATTGCTTACGTATCCAAATACGTTTGACCAGATAATGTTTGGTTCTGTACGAGATGCATGGAACCTTGGTGCTGCTGCCGTGGGCGCCACAATTTATTTTGGATCACCCGAATCTGACAGGCAAATCACAGCCGTGTCCAGAGCTTTTGAAGAAGCGCACAAGCTGGGCATGGCCACTATTTTATGGTGCTATCTCCGTAACAATGGATTTAAAAAAGATAAAGTTGATTATGGGGTATCCGCAGATTTAACCGGGCAGGCAAACCACCTTGGCGCAACCATCCAGGCAGATATCATAAAACAAAAACTTCCTGAAAATAATGGCGGCTATAAAGCGCTTAATGAAGATGGTGCCAGTTATGGAAAATTTGATGAGCGCATGTACACCAAACTTGCCACTGATAATCCAATTGATCTGTGCCGGTACCAGGTGATCAATGGGTATATGGGAAGAGCCGGCCTAATCAATTCAGGCGGAGCATCAGAAGGCGACAAAGATTTGAAAGAAGCGGTGCGTACAGCAGTCATTAACAAACGGGCTGGTGGCATGGGTATGATTTCCGGAAGAAAATCTTTTCAAAGACCATTTGAAGAAGGCGTTGATCTTTTACATGCAATACAGGATGTTTACTTAGATAGGCAAATAGATGTTGCATAAGTATTTTATATTAATAAAATAATAACCAGGTAATGAAAATTTCTCCTTTAGCAGGAAAACCGGCGGAACAAAATATATTGGTCAACATTCCTCGGCTTGTCACGGCTTATTACACAGGGGTACCTGATACTGCTGTACCGGAACAGCGTGTTGCGTTCGGTACTTCAGGTCATCGTGGTTCTGCATTCAACACTTCTTTTAATGAAAGGCATATTCTTGCCATTACACAGGCAGTCTGTTTTTATCGCAAAGAAAAAAAAATTGATGGGCCACTATATCTGGGCTTTGATACGCATGCACTTTCAGCACCTGCTTTTGCTACCACGATGGAAGTGCTTGCAGCCAATGGTGTGGAAGTAATGATTGCGGAAGACGATGAATATACTCCTACTCCTGTTATCTCTCATGCTATTTTAAAATATAATCGTGAACGAAAAACAGGGTTGGCTGATGGCATTGTAATTACACCTTCGCACAATCCGCCTGGTGATGGCGGCTTTAAATACAACCCGCCAAACGGAGGCCCAGCGGGGAGTGACATTACAAATTGGATTGAAAAAAAAGCCAATGAATTGTTGCAAGCTAATCTTCAAGGTGTAAAACGAATCTCTTTTGACAAAGCAATTAAAGCGTCTACAACACATCGTTATGATTACCTGAATACTTATGTCAATGACCTTGGAAATGTCATCGACATGAATACCATCCGCAATGCTAAAATAAAAATAGGTGTAGATCCGCTTGGTGGCGCAGGAGTTCATTATTGGGAACCTATTGCCGACAAGTATCGCCTCGATTTAACGGTGGTCAATAAAATTGTAGATCCCACTTTCAGTTTTATGACGGTTGACTGGGATGGACAAATCCGTATGGATCCTTCTTCTACTTACGCAATGCAGCGGTTGATAGCAATGAAAGATAATTTTGATATTTCCTTTGCCTGCGATACGGATCACGACCGGCATGGTATAGTAACAAAAAGTGCAGGCTTGTTAAATCCCAATCATTATTTATCAGTTGCCATTTTTTATTTACTTCAAAACCGACCGCAATGGGTAAAGACATCCGCTATCGGTAAAACGGTTGTTACCACACAGCTAATCGATCGCATAGCGGCAAAATTGAACAGAAAAATATTTGATGTGCCTGTTGGATTTAAATGGTTCGTTGATGGTTTGCTGGATGCATCACTTTGTTTTGGTGGCGAAGAAAGTGCAGGTGCATCTTTTTCTAGATTGGATGGAAATGTGTGGACAACGGATAAGGATGGATTTGTACCGGCCTTGCTCTCTGCTGAAATTACCGGAAAGCTTGGCCGTGATCCCGGCATAATATATAGTGAACTCACAAAAGAATTTGGAGAACCTGTTTATGACAGAATTGAAGCAAAGGCAACGGTTGAGCAAAAAGAAAAACTTAAAAATATTTCCAAAACGCAAATAAAAAGTAAGGAGTTAGCTGGAGAAAAAATTAAAAATATCATTACGAATGCACCTGCAAACGATGCTGCTATTGGCGGTATAAAAGTTACAACAGAAAACGGGTGGTTTGCGGCACGCCCATCAGGAACTGAAGATATTTATAAAATTTATGCAGAAAGTTTTCTGGGTAAAACACACCTCAAAAAAATTATTGAAGAAGCCGAAAATATTGTTAACGCTGCTTTGAAATAAAAATAACATAGCATGAAACTTATACCTGCAGCGCACGAACTTATATCCAATATGAAGGACTTCTTTCGACCTGATAACGGTTCACATAATTATCAGGATGAAGAACCTATCCGGGCCCAGTTATTAAGTGCCGGCCAGATGGAGGATTTTGGAAAAACTTTGGCTGCAAAACATATATTGAGTACAAAACCTGCGGAGGATCACTTACTCATGCGGTTATCTGATAGTGTGAGACTCCTGACTGAAGTACGCAAGCTTCTTACAGATTCAATTAAAAAGAAGCACCGGGTTTCGCCTGCAGGAGAGTGGTTGATAGATAATTTCTACCTGATCGAAGAACATACCCGTATCGCAAAAATTCATTTCCCAAAAAAATATAGTGAAGACTTGCCTCAACTTTCAGACGATACATCCGGAGGATTGACCCGTATCTATGACATTGCTCTTCAGATAATTTCACATAGCGATGGAAGAATAAATATAGAGATTCTGAGCATTTTTGTGAAAGCGTATCAAACAGTTACAAATTTGAAATTAGGAGAATTATGGGCGATACCGCTTATGCTTCGCCTGGCGCTGATTGAAAATATCAGGCGAATTGCAGCGAGGGTAGCTATTGACATGGTTGATAGAAATCTCGCAGATTATTGGGCGAAACAAATGATTAAAAAGTCTGAGAATGACCCTAAAAATTTGTTGCTCGTAATTGCAGACATGTCCAGGTCAAAACCTCCGATAGTGAGTGTTTTTGTATCTGAATTAACACGCCAATTACGTGGAAAAGGCCCCGGTTTGGCGTTAGCGCTGAACTGGATAGAACAGCAATTGTCTGAAAGCGGATTAACAAGCAATGAGTTGATAAATGCGGAGAATCAAAAGCAGGCAGCAGACCAGGTTTCTATCAGTAATAGTATCAGCAGCCTTCGTTTGTTAGGCGCAATGGATTGGCGCAATTTTGTTGAAACCAATAGTATTGTTGAACAAACACTCCGGGAAGATAATGCAGGAATTTATGGTTCGATGGATTTCTCAACACGAGACCGTTACAGGCATGTTGTGGAACACATTGCAAAAAAAAGCAAAATAGCCGAACATGAAGTTGCCCGTATAGCCATACAGTTAATGCATGATAACGCACTAAAAGATAATAATGATGATCGCACGGCGCATATTGGATATTATCTCATAGGAGAAGGAGTCATTCATACAAGAAAACAGGCTAACATGCGTGTGCCGGCTATGGAAAGTGTCAGGCACGGATTGAAAAAACATAACCTCAAAATTTATTTAGGTGCTATCTTTCTAATCACGCTAGTTACAAGTGCAGTCTTTTTTATAAAAGCATATTCCGATACAAAAAATGCCTGGCTCCTTTTTGCGATTGCCATTCTGCTGCTGCTAAGCATAAGTCAGCTTGCCATAGCAGTCGTTAACTTTTTTTCTACGTTGTTAACGAAGCCACATTTATTACCGCGAATGGATTTCTCTAAAGACATTCCCCCGGAGTTTAGAACGCTGGTTGTTATTCCGGCAATACTGAATAGCGCTGAAGTAATTGAGAAACTTGTTGAATCGCTTGAAATTCGTTTCCTGGCAAACAGAAACACCAATTTGCATTTTGGTTTATTAACAGATTTTGCTGATGCTGCTACGGAGACACTCCCTGAAGATCAGGCACTCGTTGATTTAGTTCAGCAAAAAATAGAAGGATTAAACAAAAAATACCAAAGAGAAAAGTCCGACTTATTTTATCTTTTTCATCGTCCCCGCTTTTGGAATCCGGGAGAGAATGCATGGATTGGATATGAAAGAAAACGAGGAAAACTTTCTGAATTAAATGCGTTGTTGCGGGGAAGTTCAAAAGATCGCTTTTCCTTAATCAGTGGCGATCAATCTATTTTTCCCAAAATTAAATATGTGATCACATTGGATGCAGATACCCAGCTACCGTTGGAATCAGCCTGGAAGTTAATTGGTACAATGGCGCATCCGCTAAATCATGCATGGTACAGTGAAAAAAAACAACGGGTAACAAAAGGTTATGGCGTTCTTCAGCCAAGGGTAACCGTGAGCTTACCGGATAAAACCAGTTCAATATACACCCGGCTGCATGGTAACGAACCCGGCATGGATCCATACACAAGGGCATCTTCAGATGTTTACCAGGATTTATTTGCAGAGGGTTCGTTTATTGGAAAAGGAATTTATGAAGTTGATACTTTTATAAAAGCATTGGACGGAAGGTTTTCTGAAAATGGCATCCTTAGCCATGATCTTTTGGAAGGTTGCTATTTGCGGTCAGGATTGTTAAGTGATGTACAATTGTTTGAAAAATATCCAGCCAGCTACCATGCCGATATGAATAGATATGCCCGGTGGATTCGTGGAGACTGGCAGATTTTTGCCTGGTTTTTACCTTTGGTTCCTGGTATGGGAAACCATTTATATAAAAATCCAATTTCATCATTATCCCGTTGGAAAATATTTGATAACATCAGGCGCAGCCTGGTTCCCCTGGCGCTCACAACGCTCATCTTATTAGGATGGTTGGTATTGCCTTCTTCCATGTTCTGGACGATTACCGTTTCAGCGATTATTGTTGCCCCAATTTGTATTACATCATTTTGGGACACTATACGAAAACCCAGAGAAGTCATTCTGTTGCATCACATCAAAAATTCTCTAGGTAGCATTGCAGACATTTTTATAAAAACACTTTTTACCCTTATCTGTCTGCCCTGCGAGGCATTCTCAAATTTAAAAGCAATAGCAATCACGCTTTGGAGAATGCTGATTACAAGAAAAAAACTGCTTGAATGGAACCAGTCCTCCAACATGGAAATGGCTGCCAATTCAACACTATCCACCTCCTATACTACTATGTGGATTGAACCTACACTTGCTTTGGTAATTTTTATTTTTCTAACGATCTATTCTCCTGAAAAATTAATCATAGCTGGTCCCATCCTGTTGCTTTGGCTTATGGCTCCCGCTCTTACATGGTGGACAAGCAAACCATTACCGAAAGAAGCATCCGTACTCACTGGCGGGCAAAATATTTTTCTGCACAAAATGGCAAGAAAAACCTGGAGTTTTTTTGAGCGTTTTGTAGAGCAGGAAGATAATTGGTTACCTCCTGATAACTACCAGGAGCAGCCCGTTGAGCTGATAGCACATCGTACATCTCCTACCAACATTGGGCTTTCATTACTTGCCAATGTATCTGCCCACGATTTTGGCTATATAACCACGGGGCAGTTTCTTGATCGCACAACGAAGACAATAAACACCATGAAAAAAATGGAACGATACAAAGGCCATTTTTATAATTGGTATGATAATAAAACATTGGCTCCGCTACTGCCAAAGTATATCTCCACTGTCGATAGCGGAAATCTTGTTGGCCATTTGTTGATACTAAAACAGGGTTTACTTGACCTGTCACACCAAAAAATATTAGGTGTAAAATTGTTTGCAGGCCTGCGGGATACATTGCTTGCGCTTACCGATGCATTGGGCGAAAAAGATATGCCGTTGCTGCAACAATTTGAATCGGATATGGAAACAGCGAATAGTGATGATTCAGATACGCTTCAGGGAATAAAGTTACATATTGATGGTTTAACAAAAAGCTTCGCTTCCGTTTTTGAAAAATTAAGTAATGACCCGGAAAATGAAACTCACTGGTGGAAACAAAGGCTTAGTAAGCAATTGGAGCAGGTGAACGATGCATTTCAAATTTTTTCACCCTGGCTTTTATTAACTACTGCTCCCCCTAAGTTTACGGAGTTGGTTTCTGTAAATGTAAATTCAACCTGGATTGAATTATTAAAAGCAGCACGCAGATTGCAAGGCGAGGCTATTCTTCAACAAACCGTAAATAGCAGTACAGTTGAAAGCGGATGGCTTGAATTGTTATCTAATTCCTTAACAGAGTCTATTGACAAAGCGCAAGTGCAAATTACTGCTGCGGAAAATCTTGCACGGCAATGTAAACAACTTGCAGATGTGGAATGGGATTTTTTGTACGACAAATCAAGCAACCTGTTTACCATTGGTTTCAATGTACAGGAACATCGCATGGATGCAAGCTTCTACGATCTCCTGGCATCTGAGGCAAGGCTCAGCATTTACATTGGTATTGCACAGGGAAAATTACCCGAAGAAAGTTGGTTTGCACTGGGGCGGTCACTTACCAATATGAATGGAAATTCTGTACTGCTTTCCTGGAGTGGTTCAATGTTCGAATACCTGATGCCTCTTTTGGTAATGCCCACTTACGAAAATACATTGCTTGACCAAACCTATAAATCAATTGTAAACTGTCAGATTCTGTATGGGAAACAAACAGGCCGGCCCTGGGGAATTTCAGAATCGGGATACAATATGATAAATGCTGATTCCCAATATCAATATCGTGCATTTGGCTATCATGGGCTGGGATTGAAACGAGGGCTTGATGAAGATGCAGTTATTGCTCCCTACGCATCGGCAATGGCATTGATGGTAGCGCCTGACAAAGCCTGTGAAAACCTGGAACTTCTTTCTAAAAAAGGTTTTGAGGGACGATATGGCTTTTATGAAGCCATAGATTATACGCCTTCCCGTTTACCCCGCGGAAAATCCAGTGCTATTGTTTATTCCTTTATGTCGCATCACCAGGGAATGAGCCTGCTGTCGTATGCCTACCTGCTTCTTGATAAACCAATGCAAAAACTCTTTGAATCACATCCACAGTTTAAGGCAATACTTTTATTATTGCAGGAACGCATTCCGAAAACGACCGCTTTTTTTGCGCACACTACCGATATAGAAGATGTTAATTATGTAGAAAGCGGTGCTGTTACAAGAATCATCAATACGCCAAACACTGCTATACCTGAAGTGCAATTATTGTCTAATGGCAATTATCATGTAATGATAACAAATTCAGGGGCAGGTTACAGCCGTTGGAAGGATATTGCGGTTACCCGTTGGCGTGAAGACGTGACCTGCGATAACTGGGGGTCATTTTGTTATATACAAGATTCTGAAACCGGGGAATACTGGTCAAATACACATCAGCCAACAGGTAAAAAAGCAGAGAAATATGAGGCTGCATTTTCTCAGGGTCATGTGGATTTTTACACTACCCACAACGAAATAGAAACGCATACTGAAATTGTCGTTTCACCCGAGGATGATATAGAAATGCGAAGAGTTCGTATTTCAAATTCTTCAGGTAAACGCAGAACAATAGTGGTTACAAGTTATGCAGAAGTGGTTATTGCCGCTGCTGCTTCAGATATGTCGCAGCCCGCATTTAGCAATCTCTTTGTGCAAACTGAGATACTCCCCGTTCAACATGCTATTCTTTGCACACGCAGGCCAAAATCGGTGGAAGAAAAGTTGCCGTGGATGTTTCATTTGATTTCGATAGAAGGAAAAGATGTCGAAGAAATATCTTATGAAACCGACAGGATGAAATTTATTGGCCGTGGAAACAGCATTGTAAATCCGCAGGCCATGAACAATTCAGACCCGCTTTCCGGAACCCAGGGTTCAGTCCTGGACCCAATTGTAGCCATCCGGTATAAAATAACGCTTGAGCCCGAAGATGCAGTTACAGTAGATATGGTTACAGGTATTGCGGAAACGAAAGAAGGTTGCAAAAGCCTCATTGATAAATACCAGGATAATAAATCGCATAAAGACCGTGTATTTGAATTAGCCTGGACGCACAGCCAGGTGGTATTGAGGCAAATCAATGCCACGGAAGCCGATGCGCAAATGTATGGACGGCTTGCCAGCTCAATATTATTTGCCAATGCAGCATTACGGGCCAACCCTTCTATTCTTATCAACAATCATCGCCAGCAATCAGGGTTATGGGGCTATTCAATTTCTGGAGACTTACCAATTGTTTTGTTGAAAATTGAAAAACAAAGCAATATGGAATTGGCAAAGCAACTCATACAGGCGCATGCTTACTGGCGAATAAAAGGCCTTGTGGTTGATCTTGTGATTTGGAATGAAGAGCATAGCGGTTATCGAAAGGAGTTGCAGGATGAAATTGAAGCGCTCATTCCCACCGAGTTAAAAGATAAGCCGGGAGGTATTTTTGTACGGGCTTCAGACCAGATATCACTGGAAGATCGTATCTTATTTCAATCGGTGGCCAGGGTTAGTATTGATGATAATGGCGGAACATTGGCTGATCATGTTAAACGTAAAAGAATGGCAAAGGCAGTGATCCCTGATATTACTGCTACTAAAACATACAGCCCCTCTTTAACCCCAATACCTTTACCAAAAGATCTGATTTTCTTCAACGGACTGGGTGGCTTTTCCGCTGATAGCAGCGAATATGTTATTAGCATTGACAATAAAAACACAACGCCTGTTCCCTGGGTAAATGTAATTGCGAATCCAAATTTTGGAACCGTAATCTCAGAAAGTGGATCGGCATATACATGGATAGACAATGCACATGAACTGCGGCTCACTCCCTGGAATAATGACCCAGTAACTGATAAGGGAGGTGAAGCATTTTATCTTCGGGATGAAGAGACTGGGCATTTCTGGTCAACAACATTTCTTCCGGCAGGGGGACAATCAAATTATGTTACCCGACACGGCTTTGGGTATAGTGTTTTTGAACATATAGAAGATGGTATTTATTCGGAGATGTTAGTTTATGTTGATATTGAGGCCGCAGTTAAATTCACCGTTTTAAAAATTCGCAATCAATCCGGCAGGCCCCGAAAACTGTCGGCGACAGGTTATACCGAGTGGGTACTTGGCGATAACAGGATGAAAACCGCCATGCATATTCAAACGGAAATTGACCCCGGTAGCGGAGTATTATTTGCAAAAAATCCATACAATACAGAATTTTCTAACCGGGTTGCATTCTTCGATGTTGACTATTTGAATAAAACATTTACCAACGACCGCACTGAATTTATTGGACGTAACGCCACATTGCAAAATCCTGAAGGGCTGAAACGGCAAAAACTTTCGGGAAAGACCGGGCTCGCTTTAGATCCATGTGCAGCAATACAGGTTCCATTCGCGATGGCAGACGGTGAAGAACAGGAAATTATTTTCAGGCTGGGAGCAGGTCGGGATATTAACGATGCAAGAACTATTGCCAAACAATTCAGGGGCAATGAAGTGGCACGTGAGTCATTAGAAAAAGTTAAAAATTATTGGAAGCTTACCGTTGGCGCTTTGCAGGTAGAAACGCCTGATGCAGCAATTAATATTATTACAAATGGCTGGCTCACTTACCAAACAATATCCTCTCGGATGTGGGCACGCAGCGGCTTTTATCAATCAGGGGGAGCCTTTGGTTTCAGAGACCAGTTGCAGGATGTGTTGTCGCTATTACATGCAGCGCCGCAGCTTGCACGCAAACAAATTTTACTTTGTGCAGCTCACCAGTTTACAGAAGGTGATGTGCAGCATTGGTGGCATCCGCCTGTAGGCCGTGGTGTACGCACCCGCATCTCAGATGATTTTCTTTGGTTACCGCTTGTAACTTCTCTTTATGTTTTACATACCGGCGACACTGGTGTGCTTGAAGAGACAACGACTTTTCTTGAGGGGCGTCCTTTGAACCCGGAAGAAGAATCCTATTTCGATCTTCCTGAATCATCCGCTATTCCGGTGAAATTGTATGACCATTGTGTACGGGCAATTAAACACGGGCTAAATTATGGTGAACATGGATTGCCGTTAATTGGTAGCGGAGATTGGAATGATGGTTATAATAAAGTAGGCGATCAGGGCAAAGGTGAAAGTGTATGGATGGCCTTTTTTCTTTATGATATACTTATACAATTTGAAATAACGGCACGCTTGCATAACGATTCAGCTTTTGCTGATGAATGTATAAGAGAAGCGCAGCAGTTAAAAGAAAACATTGATAAGCACGCCTGGGATGGTGAATGGTATAAGCGGGCCTGGTTCGACAACGGCACTCCTCTTGGGTCTTCGGAGAATGAAGAATGTAAGATTGATTCCATTGCTCAAAGCTGGTCGGTTTTATCGGGTGCAGGAGATACCACACGTGCACAATCTGCGATGGAAGCGGCATACAAAAAGCTTGTTCAAAAAGATGCCGGGATCATCAAATTATTAGACCCGCCATTCGATAAGTCCGAATTAAATCCTGGTTACATTAAAGGATATGTGCCTGGAATAAGAGAGAATGGCGGCCAATACACCCACGCTGCGGTATGGATGATAATTGCCTTTGCAAAATTGGGCGATAATAAACGTGTATGGGAATTATTGAGCATGATAAATCCAATTAATCACGGCAAAACTTCAGACGCCATTGCAACATACAAAGTAGAGCCTTATGTGCTGGCGGCAGACGTATATGCAGGTGAACCCCATGCCGGTCGTGGCGGGTGGACCTGGTACACAGGCTCTGCAGGTTGGCTGTACCGGCTGATAATCGAATCCTTTCTCGGCCTGCAACAAGAAGGCGACAAGCTAAAATTTTCTCCTTGCGTTCCTGAAGAATGGGAGTCATTTAAAGTTCATTACAGGTACGGAGAAACGCTATACCATATTTTAGTTACGCAAAAAAATAGTGTGAAAGAAATGATTGTGACGCTTGACGGGGAAGTGCAGGCAGATAGAATGATTACACTTACAGATAATGGTGTGGAGCACAATGTTCAAATCGAAATATCTACGAATCAGTTAGGAAAAAACCTTAGAAAGGAATTGAAAACTGATTCAATTGAATATTCTTAGTTACGCAGGGTTATTATTTTGACATTATCTGTTTTACTATTAAACAGATAATTGAAACAAGAGAGGGGAGGTGGGAAGAGCTAAAAAAGTAAAGAGAAACAAATAGAAAATTCATAATCAATTTAATTCTTTTGCGCATGGAAAAATGTGAGATTAAACGCAGAAGATTTCTTTAGTATAGTGTAGTCAGAGCGGTAACTGTAATAGCATGGCTGTCATTTCAGCAACCTTATTACTGGTGCCGATTTCGAAAGTGTAACGATAAAAAATATTTTAGAACAATGTTTGGTGAAGTGCAGATAATTATGGCAGTTAAAACTTAATACGAATGTTTCATCGCTTAAAAAAATACAGACCAGCTATGAGCTTTACATGATAAAAATCATATCTCCAGGAAGACTATATCATTTTTTGTGGTTATCAAATTTTGAAACTTTACATGAATGGCTCACAAATAATAAAATGTTCAAAAAGGCAATCTCGATATTACTACTAATAGTTTACACCAGTACAGCTTTTGCAATCACTGTAAATGCTCATTACTGTGCCGGTGAATTTTCGGAAATGTTTTTAGTTGGTTATGGAGAAGCGCATTGCGGATGTGATCATAGTGATCCTACCCATAAAGATTGTTGTACAGATAAAATCATTTCTGTAAAAACAGATAATCATAAAACTGGCCAGTCATATATTTTAACCCAAAACTGGATACCTGTTATTTTATCAGAATTGCCACACCCGTTACAGCACAAATACAACCAGCAAGAAGAAGAAAATAATTATAATTTCCCATCAGGCTTTATTCGAAGCCATTCTCCCTTTTATCTGACATTTCTCTGCATTTTTCGGGTTTGATATAATTCTGCGTAAAAATATACGGACAAACATTTTCCGTTTTAAATGTTGAAACGGAATCTGTTTCACACCCTGAATAATTCACTTCAAAAAATAAATCATGAAAAAGATAATCATATTAGTAGTTGCGTTTTTTATTGTTTCTCCTGTTCTTTTTGCACAAACCAAAGCGGGTAGGGTTGACACCGCAAATCATCCGGTTTTGTACACATGCCCCATGCATGATAGTGTGGCAATGAAAGAGCCTGGCAACTGTCCGATATGTGGCATGAAACTCAATCAGTCGAAAAAGGAATTGATGAAGAAAGCGGTTACAAAAAATTATACTTGCCCCATACATACCGATGTATTCACTCATGACCCGGGCAAGTGTCCTCAATGTGGCCGAAAGCTAAACCTTTCTCCTAAAGAACAAATGAAAGTTAAAGAAGTAAAGCTTTACACCTGCCCGATGCATCCGGAAGTGGCGCTTGATAAAGATGGTAAATGTCCAAAGTGCGGTACTGCACTTGTTGAAAAGAAAAAAGATGATTAGTGTCAAGTGTACTTTTCTTTTTGCATTCAAAATCAAAATTAGCAATCAATTAAAAATATTTATTCATCATTTAAATTAAAATTATGGAACACTATTATAACGGCAATGCATTAGGAATGCATTATATCTGGTGGGTAATCTGGATTGTTTTGCTGATCTGGATTTTCTTAACTCCTTATGATATCCCCGGTCAACGTGTAAAAAAAGAAACCTCACTGGATATTTTGAAAAAGAGATTTGCAGTGGGAGAAATAGACAAAACAGAATATGAAGAAAAGAAAAAAATAATAGGAGAAAGCCAGTAACTGGCATTTATCATTTTTAACAATATTACCTGATTTTTAAAATTAATACTATGTCTCACAAACAATATCAAAATTGCATTGACGCCTGCATTGAATGTGCTACTGCATGTAACCATTGCGCAATTTCGTGTCTTATGGGAACAAATCTTTCTTACCGGGAAGATCAGTGATTTTCGTAGGTGACTATTTTAATGAGTCGCTTTGTTTCAAATATTTTAGAATTAATCAGGGCCGCCTAAACAATAATTTTTAACCTTAAAATTAACATCATGCATTACTATAACAATTCTTACCTGGGCATGCAATTTCTCTGGTGGATTATTTGGATTTTTTTTCTTATCTGGATTTTTGCTACCCCTTATGATATTCCAGGACAGCGAAAAAAGAAAGATACGCCACTGGATATTTTAAAGAAAAGATTCGCCAGAAGTGAGATTACGAAAGAAGAATTTGAAGAAAGGAAAAATATCATTGACAAAGAATAATTGATTTTAAATTTTATTAAAATGATTATGAAAAATGATTTTTAACACCTACAAAAATCTGCCTGAAAAGTTTAAATCAATCGGGCATCCTGTAATAGTTGCTATGCCCGATTTATAAAGCAATTGTGGTGCAGAACGCCTGGTGGTAAAAAGTATTTATGAAAAACTGAAACTTAATCAGTCTGAAGTATTACGTCATCTGGGTATGCGAAAAAATGGAGTGTTAATGAGGGAGCAGGAATCGGGCTTTACATTTTACTGTTTTTATAATTATGACTTTTATGTTCAATGAATCAGGAACTGCTTTATAATTTTTTTACTGCTATTCTGTTACCTGAATTACCGGGTAGTTTAAAATTTAATAAAATGAAAAAACATATTTTTTGGATGATTATTGGCTGCGGTCTTCCGCTATTGCTGATATTTTTTGCACCGGTATTGGGAATAGGTTCAAATGCCTCGATCCTGATTTTTATACTGGCCATGTTTGCCTGTCATTTACTGATGCCCATGCACGGTCATGGAACACATAAACATCCTGATGCCACCGGGAAGGACGATCAACAAAATCCAGCAACTCTTAAAACAGGAACTCATGAACACCACCATTAATGTAAAGAAATTTGGTTTTGCAACAGGTCTTACAGGGGCTTTACTGTATTTGGGATGCGCAATAGTAATGACCACGGTTGGTCATGATGGAACTATAAAATTTTTTAACAGCCTGCTGCACGGACTTGATGTTTCAACAATTGTGCGAATGGAGGTGCCCTTGTGGGAAGCAGGTGTTGGTATCGTGGAAACATTTGTTCTTGGCTGGCTCATTGGAGCCTGTATTGCGGCATTTTATAATTCCACGGTATATAAAAACTAAAAAAATATTTTTAAAATGGACAGACGAAAATTTTTGACAACCGGTGCTTTAAGTTCAGCAGGAATGGTGTTTTTTCCTGGTAATCTTTTAGCGGATGAGGCTAAATTAAATGCAGGAGCAAAATTTCCCACTCCCATTCCATTTAAAAAAATGGGCGACTGGAAGGAATTTGAACTTTACATAGATATAAAAGTTCACGAACCTGCACCGGGATTTCAGTATCATACGCTCGCCTTTAACGACATGATTCCCGGCCCTGAGATCAGGGTACAATACGGTGATAAAGTAAGGATAAAATTTAAGAATAAAACCGGGCTAAATCATACTATACATTGGCATGGTTTACATGTACCCTGGCGGATGGATGGTGTTCCTTTTGTAACCCAGCTCCCGGTAATGCCGGATAATGAATTCGTGTATGAATTTGAAGCCAAACCTGCCGGAACACATTTTTATCATTGTCATTGGGGTACGCTTATGCACATGCAGGCGGGCATGTTTGGCAGTTTTATCATAGAAGATCCAAACGACCCGGTTAAAAAGCAATTTAATTATGAAAGGGAGTACACACTTGTGTATTCAGCGCATGACGTAAATTTTATCCGTACAGAAATGAACCGGATGCTCACCCGGATGAAAGAAAAAAGCTACCTGATGAAACGGGGGAGGTTTGATCACGAAAGGTGGGCGGTATTTGATGATCATAAACAATTTGAAGAATCAATTAAAAATGGATATGAACCTCCCTATGCTTTGTCACGCCGGGCCCCGGCCGAATTACCTGAAGCAACCTGGTTTACCGTCAATGGCAAATCATATCCGGACACTCCTTATCTATACATTAAGTCGGGAGAAAAAATAAGGGTACGCCTGATTAATGCAGGCGCAGAGAATCATCATCTTCATTTACATGGCCACGATTTTTGGATGGTTGCCGACGATGGTATCCCATTGCCACAACCCTGGCAACGTAACACTGTGGCGTTATCACCTGGTAAAACTTACGACATTATAATTGAAGGAAACAATCGTGGTATCTGGACTTTCCACGATCATGATACCCGAAAGGTGACCAATAACGGATTGTACCCTGGAGGTAACCTGTTAGCATTGGTATATGAAGATTTACCTGCCGATGAATTAATCGTAACAAATCATAGTGGGAACCCCATGTATAATGGAACGCAAAAAATGGATATGAAAGACCATGAAGGAATGGATATGAAAATGGATAAGGGTAAAATGAATATGAAAAACATGTTGTTTGGAGAGGATAAGTTACCCAAAATAGCTTTGGACGAATAAGATTTTAATGAAAAAAAATATGTTACACAGATGAAAAAGAAAATAATAATTACAATACTGGCTATTAATTTATCAGCTTCAATAGTTTTTGCTCAAAATGGTGGCGAAGAAATTTTACCCCAGATAGAAATAGGATTTAAGACAATTACAACCGGCAATTATTACAAAAACAAAGGAACATCTTCTTTGAATATACCAGCGCTTAATGAAGGCGATCAGGTACTAACTGATTTTTCCGATTCATACCTTATGCTGGGTGTAAGCCAGAAATTATACAAAGGCTGGAGGGGGCAAATGATACTTGGTTTCACTTTTCCGGATGCCAATTCCGGATTGGGCCAGGTGTTTTATAACCAGGTTATGTTAAAGGTAGAAAATCAAAAAAATATTGTAAAACTCGGAAGAACAACTACTCAAACAACACTCACAAGCTTTTCTACATTCAGGGATGATGATGCAATTCAGTATAATTATGTATTAAATCCTTTTTCCAGCGGTATCAACACACAGGATAATCAGTATGCTAATGTGTTGGAATATACCCGGGTTTTTGGTAAAAAGCTTTATGCCAGTTTTCATGGAGAAAACTACATTGACTTTCAAATTCCGAACCAGTTAGAAATAAACGGGCTGGGTGGTTCTCTCGTTTATCAGGTACCTGAAAGCCAGGTCTGGAATCGAAATGTATTGCAGCAAATTGGAGTTAGCGTAAATAATTTTATCAATACTCCAACAGACTTGAATAGTAGTAACAAAAAAACACTAACCAACCTGATTGCTGCTGTTACCTTTAATCTTAAGCCAGACCCGGTGCATTTCGTTGATTTGAAAACACAGGTATTACAAAATTTTGGCTTTAATGAAGTAAAGGATATAACAAATTACAGTAGTTACAGCCGTACAAAAAGTACATCTGCTTTCGCAATGCTGCGTTACCTCAACCGTAAATTAGAAAGGCCTCGCTACCAGGTATCTGCCGGAGCAGGATATAAAAATTTTTCTTCGGTAGGTAATAATACAAATCAATGGATGATCATTTCTAATCTATTTTATCGCATAGGTAACAATTTCGATTTACTGTTTCAGTACAGGTATAATCAAAACAATGGGGAATTGAGACCACTATTAGGCAATAGCCAACACCGTTTCCAGATGGGCATTGCCTATTCGTTTAGTAAAATATTCAATAATCAGTTTGATGATAGAAATTCGATACTAAACCTTGAACATACATACATAAAATGACCTGTAAGAAAAATATAAATTAGAAAGGAAGACGGCCATGGATTTCAGATCCACTGATAGATGCAGATGATATTTTTCAATTTTTAATAAGCTTACTAAAAGACATTTTATTTTATAAAAGTAAGGCAGCAAAGAAAGCAATATGACGGACAAAATCAAATCAATTTATTTTTCTAAACAATTATTTAACCACGTAAGTCCGGGGGTACTATTGGTTGCGATAGTAGCGGTTATCTATGTTTATTTTATGAAGTTCTTGGACCACAGCCTTTCCTGGATTCCTTATCTGGTTGTTTTGTTTGCACTGCTTAAAACCATTTATTTTACATTTTCTACATTCAGGCAAGTAAACAAATCCATCAGGCAATGCCATTCTTTCATGCAACTGTTATGTGTATTTGGAATATTGGTTTTTTTAATCATTTTTTCTTTTGCCGCAGACTTTACTTGTTTATCTGCTGCAAACAATGGTTCTTTTCAGCAGTTAAAAATGCCTGGAAACCTTAGTCACTCAGGACAATTATTTGGATATTTCTACTTCAGTGTAGTAACGTTTGCCTCTATCGGTTATGGCGATATTGTTCCTGTTACGATACCGGCAAGGCTGATAGTTATTTTAGAAATTGCTCAAAGCTTTGTGATGGTGGTGTTCGGGCTTTCTAATATCAATAATATTCATACAACTTTTAAAAATAAAGCATTCTAAAAAGATGATACAGTATGTTTGGTTGATATGGTCAATGTTAGTGAAGGGCTTCTGGATTGTCATTTTTTTGCTGGAAAAAAATTTCAAAAAAATGATGCTGCCTGTAAGCTTTGCAACTATGTTGTTTGGTTTTACAGAACCGAAAACAGTATATGCCCAAAACAATTAGTATAAATTCTTCATTAAAAAAATAACAATCATGAAAATATTATTAGCTACAGATGGTTCAGAACACAGCAAAGCGGCAATTGAAGAAATTGCCAGCAGAAATTTTTCAGCCGGAACAGAGGTGAGTATTATCTCCGCTTATGATGGCTCTTCAATAGTGATGTCAATTCCCGCCCCTGGCGGAGGCTTGGGTGGTTATTACGAAGATGTTGTCTTGGTTGCAAAAACATCAGCGGAGGAGATTGTTAAAGCGGCGGCTGATTATTTAGGCAATAAAAATCAATTATTAGAAATTAAAACAGCAGTTGTTGAAGGAAATCCAAAGCATGAAATTTTAGCCGAAGCTGAAAAGATGGGTGCCGATCTCATTGTGGTAGGTTCACACGGGCGGGGAGCAATTGAGCGGTTCCTGCTTGGCTCGGTTTCGCAGGCAATCGCCCTGCATGCCAGGTGCTCCGTTTTAATTGTGCGTAACCGAAACACCAAATTTCAATAACCAAAGAAAAAACTAAAGGCAAAAAATTAGCTTCAAATTGGTAAGTAGGTAATAGACGTTGTAAGACTTCCGGACGATATGCAACTGGTGAGTGTTTGCGATGTAATCACTGAAAAACTTACTATCAAAGCCTACTTGTTAGGATAAGGATAAAAAAAATCAATTGCAATGTAACGGAATACCTAACAAGTGCAGGCTTGTTGGAGAAACAGGTATTTAAACAATCAAATGGAGATTATTTCACCATTACATGTAATTCAAAATAATGAAAAATATAAGCAGTCAATAAGATAATAAGCAATCAATAAGATAATAAATAATCACTAAGCACATGGACAAACCAACAATAAATACAAACCAGCTATATAGCCTGATCCACACAGATGTTGAAGGCATCAATTCTCTTATAGAACTTGCCCTCGACATTCGGTGGTCGTGGAATCATGGGGCAGATACTATATGGCAACAACTCGATCAGGCACTTTGGGAACTAACCCGCAATCCCTGGATTGTTTTGCAAACAGTTTCCAAAGATCAGCTTGAGCATCAATTGTCTGATCAGGAATTTAAAAAGAAAATTGAAACCCTGATGAAGGCGAAAGAAGAATCGGATTCAACTTCTGCCTGGTTTCAGCAAAGTCATCCAAATGCACCCCTTACATGCATAGCATATTTTAGCATGGAATATATGTTAAGCGAAGCCTTGCCGATATATGTTGGCGGCCTTGGTAATGTGGCAGGCGACCAACTAAAGTCAGCCAGTGATTTGGGTGTGCCTGTTGTGGGTGTTGGGTTGCTTTATGCACAGGGTTATTTTCGCCAGGTGATTGATCAATATGGTAATCAACAAGCACTTTATCCATTTAACGATCCGGGGCAGTTGCCCATTACACCATTGCGTTTGCCAAACGGTGAGTGGCTTCGGCTGAAAGTGTCATTGCCCGGTTATCCTGTCTGGCTTAGAACATGGCAGGTTCAGGTTGGGAGATTGAAGCTGTACCTGCTCGACACCAATGACGCTGCTAACCTGCCTGCTCACCGTGGTATAACGAATGAACTGTATGGCGGCGGCCCTGAAATGCGCATTAAACAGGAAATTATTCTGGGGATAGGCGGCTGGAAATTATTGGATGCGCTGAACATTACTCCGGAAGTTTGTCACATGAATGAAGGTCATGCTGCATTTCTTATTCTGGAACGTGCAAATGATTTTATGAAGGAAAACGGTACTTCATTTGAAGAAGCGCTGGCTATTACCCGTGCCGGTAATTTATTTACCACGCATACCGCAGTTGCTGCCGGTTTTGACCATTTTAGCCCGGCGCTTATGGAGCAATACTTAAGTGAATATGCTGCAAAAGAGCTTGGCATTTCTTTTAATGATCTGATGGCGCTCGGCAGGCAGGATGCCAATAACTCTTCTGAAAGTTTTAATATGGCCTGGCTCGCCGTTCGTGGCAGCGGTGCTGTTAATGGAGTAAGTCAACTGCATGGCGAGGTTAGCCGTAATCTTTTTAAAAATCTTTTTTCCCGCTGGCCAAAAGACGAAATACCGGTAGGATATGTAACCAATGGTGTACACATGCCTTGTTGGGATTCTGAATACGCTGATGAGATATGGACGGAAGCTTGCGGCAAAGACCGATGGAAAGGCGATCTCGAAAATATGGAAGAGCATATAGCCGCAATCCCTGATGAAAAGCTCTGGCAATTTCGTAACAAGTCCAGAAACAATCTTGTCAATTTTATACGCCAAAGATTTGAAAAGCAGGCAATGGTTTCAGGCTTACCTGCAGAAGTTGGAGAAGCTGCAAAACATGTTTTTGATCCCAATACTTTAACTCTGGGTTTTGCCCGCCGTTTTGTTCCGTATAAAAGGCCCGGCCTTTTATTGCATGATCCCGAAAGATTTGTGCGCATACTCACCAATTCCGAACAACCTGTGCAGTTGGTCATTGCAGGAAAAGCGCCGCCATTCGACGAATCAGGAAAGGCTTTAATACGCCAGTGGGTACAATTTATTCAACAGTATAATTTGTATAAACATGTTATTTTTTTAGCTGACTACGATATGTTTTTAACAGAAAATATGGTGCAGGGCGTAGATGTGTGGCTCAATACACCGAGGCGGCCATGGGAAGCAAGCGGAACCAGTGGTATGAAAGTGCTGGTGAATGGCGGAATTAATTTATCGGAGTTGGATGGATGGTGGGCCGAGGCTTATACGCCGGAAGTGGGCTGGGCATTGGGCGATAAACAGGAACACGGCGATGACCCTGCGTGGGATGCTGCTGAGGCAGAAGCATTGTATAATTTATTGGAACAACAAGTGGTTCCTGAATTTTATACCCGAAACCAAAATGGCGTTTCAGAAAGATGGGTAGAGCGGATGCGTAAAAGCATGGCAACCCTTACGCTCCGTTTTTCAGCTAATCGCTCCGTTCGTGAATATACCGAAAACTATTACCTGCCTTTAGCTGCCAATTATCTAAAAAGGGCAGCGGAAAAAGGAGCGGCGGGAAAAAGAATTATGGATGTAAAACAGGATCTAAGAAATAAACGGGGGCAAATTCATTTTGGAGATATACAAATTGAAAACATTGAAAACGGTTATCAGTTTCAAGTGCAATTAGGGCTGAATGAAATAAACCCTGGTGATGTTCTTGTAGAGCTTTATGCAAATGGATTGAATGGTGAGAAGGCTGAAAGAATAAAGATGGAGAATGGTTCAATAGAGAACAACGGTGAACATAAATATCATGCTCAGGTAAATACAGTGCGGCCTGCAGATGACTACACAGTACGGATCATTCCGGGTTATGAAGGGATTTCTGTTCCATTGGAAGATAACCTGATTTTATGGCAGCGGTAATAATGCGTGGATCAACTGAAAATTTAAAAAATGAAAGAAACAAAAAATATAACAACACTATTCCTTGATATTGGTGGCGTGTTGCTTACCAATGGATGGGGTCACGAATCTAGAAATCTGGCGGCTAAAAAATTTAAACTCGATATACCCGAAATGGAATCCAGGCACGGCATTGCTTTCGAGACATTCGAACTTGGAAAGATTAGTCTTGACGAATATTTGAATATAACTGTTTTTTATAAAGACAGAAGTTTTACAAAAGATGAATTCATCCAATTCATGTTTTCGCAATCCCAGCCCTTCCCCGAAATGATTGAATTAATAAAAAAACTAAAAAAGCAATATGGATTCAAAGTTGTTGCAGTAAGCAATGAAGCAAGGGAATTAAATGTTTACAGAATTGAGGAATATAAATTAGCAGACGTTATAGATTTTTTTGTTTCCTCAACTTATGTTCATTTGAGAAAGCCGGATGTTGATATCTATAAGCTGGCGCTTGATATGTCGCAGTCACAGGCAGAGGAAACTCTTTGTATTGATGATGTCTGTGTGTTTATAAGCGTTGCTGAAAGTCTGGGGATAAAAGGCATTTGCCATATTAATTATGAAACAACCTGTAAAGAATTGCAATCATTAGGATTTGAAACTACATTATGAACTCAGTAAACTCAAATATTCTTGTTATTAATGGTGGTTCGTCCAGCATCAAGATCGCTTTGTATGGCATGGATGACAAACTAAATAAAATTCTTTCAGGACAAATAAAAAGGATTGGCTTAGACAATCCTGAATTTACAATTACCCATACGCTCACCCATGAAAAAAAAGAAATTTTAATAGATGCAACAAATTTTAAAGAAGCCGCACAAGTTTTAATTGAATGGTTAAAAGAACAAAAATATTTTGAAGCCATTAAATGTATCGGGCATCGGATTGTACATGGAATGGAGCATACACACCCGGAAATTATTGATGATAAATTATTGAAAGAATTACATCAAATAAGTGAGTATGATCCGGATCATCTTCCCGCAGAAATTGAAATGATAGAATTATTTAAAAAGCAATTTCCGCAATTATTGCAGGTGGCATGTTTTGATACTTCTTTTCATACAACGATGCCACGGGTGGCAAAAATTTTACCGATACCACGACGATTTGATAAAGCTGGAATACACCGCTACGGCTTTCATGGTTTGTCTTTTACTTATCTTTTGGAAACGCTTAAAAATATAAATGGTAAGGATGAAAGTAAAGGGCGCATTATTCTTGCACACCTTGGAAATGGTGCCAGTTTAGCGGCGGTGAAAGATGGAAAGTGTATTGATACCACTATGGGATTTACGCCTGCAGGTGGTTTGGTAATGGGCACAAGACCGGGAGATTTAGACCCTGGAGTTGCATGGTATATGATGCAAAGCGAAGAGATGACGGCAGCGAAATTCAATCAACTGATCAATCATGAAAGCGGGTTGCTGGGTGTTTCTGAAACCAGCCCTGACATGCAGGATTTGTTGCAGAAAGAAAGCACAGATGTAAGAGCAGCGGAAGCAGTGGATTTGTTTTGTTACTCTGTAAAAAAATGGATAGGCGCATTTACGGCTGTATTAAATGGATTGGATACGTTGGTTTTTTCCGGAGGCATTGGCGAAAATGCGCCGATAATCCGTTCACGCATTTGTAAAGGATTTGATTACTTAGGAATTGAAATTGATGATGAAGAAAATAAAAAAGATGTAACAACCATTTCAACAACAAACAGCAAGGTGAAAATTTATATGATACCAACTGATGAAGAAATAATTATTGCAAAAAATACGAAAAATTTATACATCACGTCTCACACATCACGTCCCTCTCTTTCGGAGAGGAGTAGGGTTGGGACTTAAAAATTAAATCATGGAAACACAAACATTAGAAAAAACAAAAGCCGGCCTGAATGGCGAAGCCGGGCAGGAGAATTTACCAGAAGAGCTGTTGCAAAAAATAAACGCCTACTGGCGGGCAGCCAACTATCTTTCTGTGGGACAAATTTATTTGCATGAAAACCCGCTATTAAAAGAACCTTTAAAACCGGAACATATTAAAAACATGTTGCTTGGGCATTGGGGCACTACGCCGGGGCAAAATTTTATTTATGTCCACCTGAACCGGATCATAAAAAAGTATGATCTTGATATGATATACGTTTCAGGCCCCGGTCACGGCGGTCCTGCTATTGTAGGCAATGTTTATCTGGAAGGCACGTATAGCGAAGTGTATCCTAACATAAGCCGGGATGAAGAAGGATTGAAAAAACTCTTTACGCAATTTTCTTTTCCGGGTGGAATACCGAGCCATGTTTCTCCTGAATGTCCCGGATCAATACATGAAGGCGGTGAGTTAGGTTATTCACTCAGCCATGCTTTTGGTGCTGCTTTTGATAACCCTAGTCTTATTGTTTCCTGTGTAGTAGGCGACGGAGAAGCGGAAACGGGTCCGTTAGCTACCTCCTGGCATTCCAATAAATTCCTCAACCCCGTAACTGATGGCGTAGTGTTGCCTATCCTTCATTTGAACGGTTATAAAATTGCTAACCCTACTGTTCTTGCCCGCATTGGCGATAAAGAATTAGAACAACTTTTTTTAGGTTATGGCTGGAAGCCGTATTTAATTGAAGGTGATGACCCGATGGAAATGCACCAGAAGATGGCGGCGTTACTGGATAAAATAATAGAAGAAATAAAGCAGATAAAAGAGAATGCTGCTCAAAATGAAAATGAAGAGCGTCCAAAATGGCCGATGATTATTTTGAAATCGCCCAAAGGATGGACAGGCCCTAAATATGTGGATGGATTTAAGATAGAAGGTAATTTCCGGGCACACCAGGTTCCTATAACGGACCCCAAAACAAATCCCGAACATTTAGACCAATTAGAAGATTGGCTAAGGAGCTACAAGCCCGAAGAATTGTTTGACGAGAATGGCCGTTTTAAAAGTGAATTGCAGGAACTATCGCCATCGGGTAAACACCGCATGGGGGACAATCCACATGCAAATGGAGGTTTACTATTGCATAACCTTCGTATGCCGGATTTTAGAAATTATGGAATTGAAATGAACCGTGGTGAAATGGGGCCGGGTGATACTTTAGTTCTGGGAAAATTTATCAGAGATATCATTAAAGAGAATATAGAGCAAAGAAACTTCCGGATTTTTGGGCCTGATGAAACACTTTCAAACAAATTAAATTTTGTATTTGAAGCTACCAACCGACAGTGGGAGGCCCCGGTAATTGATACCGATGAATTTCTTAAAAAAGAAGGACGTGTAATGGAGATGCTAAGTGAGCATCAATGCGAGGGCTGGCTGGAAGGTTACTTACTAACGGGAAGGCATGGACTGTTTAATTGTTATGAAGCTTTTATTCATATCATTGACAGCATGTTTAACCAACATGCCAAATGGCTGGAAGTTACAAACCATCTTCCATGGCGCAGAAAAATTTCCTCTCTCAATATTCTTTTAGCTTCTCACGTTTGGCGGCAGGATCATAATGGTTTTACCCACCAGGATCCAGGGTTTCTTGATGTGGTTATGAATAAAAAAGCATCGGTAGTGCGTGTTTATCTTCCGGCTGATGCCAACTGCCTTTTATCGGTAATGGATCATTGCTTCCGCAGCAGGCAGTATGTAAATGTGATTGTGGCAGGCAAGCATCCGGCACCACAATGGCTCAACATGGATGAAGCTGTGGTGCATTGTACCAAAGGCATAGGAATATGGACATGGGCAAGCAATGATAAAGATATGGAGCCGGATGTAGTGATGGTTTGTGCAGGTGATGTACCTACATTAGAAACGATGGCTGCAGTGTCTATACTTAGGGAAAAATTACCTGAGCTGAAAGTGCGTGTGGTGAACGTGGTTGATTTGATGAAGTTACAGCCGGAAATAGAGCATCCGCATGGCTTAAGTGATAAAGACTTTGATGCGCTCTTCACTAAAAACAAGCCGGTAATTTTTGCTTTTCATGGCTACCCTTGGCTGATACACCGGCTTACTTACCGCAGAACAAATCATCAAAATATTCATGTACGTGGCTATAAAGAAGAAGGCACTATTACTACTGCCTTTGATATGACGGTATTAAATCAGCTTGACCGTTTTGACCTGGTGCAGGATGTACTTGACAGGTTGCCGCAGCTTGACGATAAAGGCGCATATTTAAAAGAAGAAATGAAAAACAAATTGATCGAGCATAAAAATTATATCAGGAGAGAGGGTATGGATATGCCGGAAGTGAGAAACTGGAAATGGAAAAATTAAAATTATGAAAAAAATCATGAAACATTCAACACTGCCGCCTGAAAATGCTGATAAAAAGCATTACAAAAAGGAGTTGAAAAAAATAAAGAAGGAACTCTTTTCATTACAAGATAAATTTTATGCAGATGGGCGGTTTGGCCTGCTTATTATTTTGCAAGGTGTTGATACCGCAGGAAAAGATGGTACAGTACGCCATGCATTTACCAGCATGAATCCTAAGGGAGTGCATGTTACTTCGTTCAAAGCCCCGGCAGGGCCGGAACTTGAACACGATTTTTTATGGCGGATATATCCTCACATCCCAGGAAAGAGCATGATTGGTGTGTTCAATCGTTCTTATTATGAAGACATACTTGTTCCTGCATTAAATAAATCGCTAAGCAAAGACGACATTCAACATCGTTGCGACCTGGTAAATGAACTGGAAGACCACCTGAGCAGAAATAATATTCACGTACTAAAGTTCTTCCTTCATCTTTCTGAAGAAGAACAAAAGAAAAAGCTTGAAGAGCGGAAAACCAAACCTGAAAAGAAATGGAAGTATTCTTTAGCGGATCGTAAAGCACCTGCCGAGTGGAAAGAAAATATGAAGACTTATGACATGCTGATAGAGGGTTGTAACAAACTTCCCTGGAATATCATTCCGGCAGATAAGCGATGGTATCGAAATTTTAAAGTAGCTGAAGTTGTTTACAACCATTTAAATTCTCTCAAATTAAAATACCCTCAATCCTAAAGTTTATGAAAACAAGCAATATCAATGTACACGACATGCTATCAGTTTGGAGTGTAGAAGAAGTGGAAAAACACATTGGCGAGGTGCGGGGTGTCGAAAGTGTTACCGTGAATTTCGCCGCAGGAAGCGCCACGGTGCGCTACGACGAAACCCATATTGATGCCGCCGACATCAAGTCCTCCGTGCGGCAAAAAAGTTATGAGTCAGATGCACCGAAGTCTACTGCAGGCAAACCAACAGAAGATAAAACGAAAGCGCCGGCAACGCCACCTGTAATTAAATCGGCGGAAGAAAAGGGCAAGAGTGAAACCAACTCATCCGCTAAGTCAGAGAATCCGGATATAACTCCGCCGACCACCCCAGCAGTGAAACAAACAGAAGACAAAGTGAAAGCGCCGGATGTTAAACCTCCGGAGGAAAAGGAAAAAACTGGAAGCAAGCCGCCTGCAAGTGATAAAAAGGAAGAAGAGCATGCCGGTCATAAAATGGATAAAATGTAAAAAGATAAAGCGTAGGATTTTAATCTGCCTCCCCGGCTACCACGGCAGTTAAACTTCAATGATGCAGGCATAGAGAAGCAAACTTAAGCGTCGTAATAGTTCGGTGGATGAGGGGTGTAAACTTCGCTAAGCTTACTTGCTGACATCAACAAAAGTATCACTGATTGGGCTACAATTTAGCTGCTGTGTAACAAACATTTCAAACAGTAAAACAAGTAGAGGTTATGAAAACGAGCAATATCAATGTACACGACATGCTATCAGTCTGGAGCGTAGAAGAAGTGGAAAAACACATTAGCGAAGTACCGGGAGTCGAAAGTGTTACACTGAATTTCGCCGCAGGAAACGCCACGGTGCGATACGATGAAACACATCTTGATGTTGCCGATATAAAGTCAGCCGTTCGCCAAAAAAGTTATGAGTCTTTTACGCAGGATAACCCGGAAAAACCATTGGATGTAGAACCACATGAAGAAAAAGACAAGACTGAAAATAAGCCGACCGAAAAGGTAGAGAGTTCCGATGTTCCTCCGCCAACCACAAGGTCAGCAAAACCTGTAGATGCTAAAGCGGACGCCCCGGCAACGTCACCCGCAACTAAACCTACAGAAGAAAAAGAAAAGACTGAAACCAAGCCTCCCCAAAAGGATAAAAACAAAGAAAAGCCCGCAAGTGATAATAAGGATGAACAGTCTAAGGATAAAGCAGCAGAGGCAGAAGAGATGGGACACGGGGAGGGTGCTTCAACAGAGGATATGGTGAAAGGAATGCGTAACCGGTTTTACGTGGCGCTAATTTTAACCGTATTCATTTTTCTTTACGCACCCGTTTTTGAAAAGGTCATGGGCTTTTTAATGCCTCTGCCATTTGGTATCTCAAAAGAATTGATGGGATTCATTCTTGCAACTCCCCTGGTTTTTTATTGCGGCTCAGTCTTTTTTGTGGGAGCTTATCGTGCACTAAAAAAAGGTATCGCCAATATGTCGGTGCTTGTTTCGTTGTCGGTGCTGGCGGGCTATTTATTTAGCGTAGCTGCAACTTTTTTCTTTAAGGCTGAAGTGTTTTATGAAGCAGTCGCCATGTTGCTTGTTTTTATTCTTCTTGGCCATTGGCTGGAGATGAGGGCACGTTCCGGAGCATCAAAAGCCGTACAGGCATTACTAAACCTTGCACCTCCAAAAGCAACCGTGGTCCGCAACGATCAACCCGTTGAAGTGCCGACTTCTGAAGTTGTGCTCGATGATATTATAATGATTCGTCCCGGCGACAAGATTCCTGTAGATGGTATCATAACTGATGGTGGGTCGAACATAGATGAGTCAATGATCACCGGTGAAAGTATGCCGGTGGCAAAGAAACCTGGGGATGCGGTAATTGGTGCTACAATTAATAAGACAGGAACGTTCCGCTTTAAGGCAACAAAGGTAGGAGCAGAAACGGCACTTGCGCAGATTGTAAAGCTGGTGCAAAACGCTCAAAATTCCAAAGCGCCATCACAAAAATTTGCAGACAAGGCAGCGCAAATACTTACTATCTCTGCAGTCGTCTTTGGCATTGCAACTTTCGTAGGCTGGTACTGGTTTGCAGGATCAACCGTAGTTTTTGCAATGCTGCTGGCAATCACTGTTGTTGTTATCGCCTGCCCTGATGCGCTTGGACTTGCCACACCAATGGCAATTATGGTAGCAAGTGGCAAGGGTGCACAAAACGGAATTCTTTTTAAAGATGCAACTGCACTCGAAGATGCCGGCAGGCTTCAGGCAATCATCTTCGACAAAACAGGCACGCTTACCATCGGGCAACCGCAGGTGATAGAGGTAGTTGTGGGTGGAAAACAGGTTACTGATAAAGAATTGATCCGTCTTGTTGCATCACTTGAGCAATCGAGCGAGCATCCGCTGGCGCAGGCCGTTATTGAAAAAGCAAAAACTGATGGCGCAACGCTTAGCGCAGCTTCGAACTTTGAGGCAATTCCCGGGCAAGGTGCAAGGGCTAAAGTTGACGGGCGTACACTTCTTGCAGGCAACCGTAAGCTGATGGATGAAAATAAAATTGCTCTTGATACGCTCAATGAACAGGCAAAGGTTCTTGAAGAAAAAGGTAATACAATTGTTTATACCGCTATTGATGGTTCCGCCAGTGGTCTCATCGCCATTGCCGATGCGATTCGGCCAAACGCTAAACAGGCAATTGATCAACTGGCGGAGTTAGGTATTGAGGTGGCAATGCTGACCGGCGACAACCAGGGCACGGCTGATGTCGTTGCCAAAGAACTCGGCATTAAAACAGTGTTTGCCAATGTGCAACCCGGGCAAAAAGCAGACAAGGTGAAAGAAATGCAAGGGAAAGGGCTGCGTGTTGGTATGGTCGGCGATGGCATCAACGATGCACCGGCGCTAGCGCAGGCTGAAGTGGGTATAGCCATCGGTGCAGGGTCAGACGTAGCGATGGAAACGGCGAATGTGGTGCTCATGAAAAGCGATCCGTTTGATGTGATTGGAGCCATCATTCTCAGCAGGGCAACACGACGTAAAATGCGGCAAAACCTTTGGTGGGCAGCAGGGTATAATGTAATTGCTTTCCCCCTTGCTGCCGGTCTTCTATATCCTTCAATCGGTTTGCTGTTAAGCCCTGAGATTGCGGCGCTGTCAATGTCAGGCTCAACGATGGTGGTAGTTGCCAATGCGCTGCTCCTGAAATGGGTGAAGATGAGTGGTAAAGCATCCAAGTGATTTGAGAAAACTGAATTCACTCAAGTATTCTAATACGGGGAATTTTTTTTAATGGTTAAATAATCTATATGAGAGAGGTTACTTCAGAGCACGAAATTTGATTTTGTTTTGATTGCAAACAATTGGCAACGAGCAAAGCTTTAGGGCTTGGCTCGTTGTTCTAATTTGGCAGTTATATTAGTTTACCAGAGAATACAACTTATCTAATCTACTAATCAGAATCAAATTGATTTATTACATAAATAATGAAAGATATATCCTTTAAAGAAATTAGAATTGAAGACAAAGAACAGCTTGAATTTATTCTGCATAAATATTCGGCATTTTGTCTGTCAGCTTTCACTTTTGCAAGTCTTATTGCGTGGGCCAGGGTATATAACTATCAATGGGCAATTTTCAACGATACCTTATTAATACAATTAACAACATTGGAAGACAATAAAAAACATTTTTTGCAACCAGTTGGTGAATTTCCTCAAAAATTACAAAACAGCATTGTTGACTATGCTTTTTCACTCGATTACCGGCTCACAATATTTGGTGTTTCCGATGCATTCATTCATAATTACCCACAATTTATTTCGCATTTTGAACGAACTGAACACCGGGATATGGATAATTATATTTATTCAACAGAAGACCTTGCGCTGCTTAAGGGCAAAAAATTTCAGCCCAAACGAAACTTATTAAACCAGTTTGAAACGAATTATAATTGGACAAGTGAACCAATATCAGCAGAGAATATTCCCGCCTGCCTGGAGCTTATTAATAAGATATATAATCAAAACGAATTGGATACTGACTCATACCTTGCTCATGAAATAAAGGCCCTGGATTTTGTTTTAAATAATTTTTCCACCTTAAAACAACAGGGCATTTTAATACGTGTAACTAATATTCCTGTAGCCCTTTCCATTTATGAACATTTAAACCCTTCAACTTATGTCGTTCATTTCGAAAAAGCCATAAGAGAATATAAAGGTTTGTATCAATTAATAAACAGGGAGACAGCAAAAATAATATTATCAAAAGGCCGCAAATATATTAATAGAGAAGAGGATTTAGGTATTGAAGGTTTGAGAAAAGCAAAACTTTCTTATCATCCATTAGAGCTATGCCCGGCACATGCACTGGTTTTTAAAAAATAGTGACAATTTTAAAATATTTATAGCATTTTGATTTGATAGGTGCCATTATTCTTAGTAGGGCAACAAGACGTAAAATGCGGCAAAACCTTTGGTGGGCAGCGGGGTATAATGTAATTGCGTTCCTACTGGCTGAAGGAGTTTTATACCGTTCAACCGGGTTGCTCTTAAGCCCGGAGATTGCGGCTCAGTCAATGTCAGGATCTACGATGGTAGTAGCTGCCAATGCGCTCCTTTTGAAATGGGTGAAGATGAAAGGGAATGTGCCGAAATGATTTGAGAAAATAAAATTCACTCAAAAAATTTTCTGAGGAGCTTCAAATCGCATCCTGTCAATAGAATTTTAAAAATGAAAGAGGCAAAAAATATTACAATATTATTCCTTGATATTGGTGGCTTGTTGCTTACCCACGGATAACGCAAAGAATTCCCTCTCCTGGCAGCTGAAAATACAAGTTGGATAAACCCAAATGGAAGCAAGGCGAAATATTGTTGGAAATGGAATTGGGGTGCGCCTGAAACTCAGGCTAAATAAAGAACGAACGGGATTTAAAACACAAATTAATGGAAGCTGCCTTTTATCAACTTAACAAGGAAGAAGTTTTAAAACACCTCAAAACATTCCCGTCTGGGTTGAACAGCGAAGTGGTAGGTTCGCTGCAAAAGGAATTTGGAGCGAATGCTTTAAAGGAAGCAAAACAGGAAAGCAAATTATCAATACTGCTTGCACAGTTTACGGATGTGATGATCCTGATACTGATGATTGCTGCTGTAATTTCATTTATTGCAGGAGAGCAAACAGATGCTTTTGTTATTTTGGCCATCATTATTGGAAATGCATGGATGGGTTATTCGCAGGAGTATAATGCGGAGAAATCCATCAGGTTCTTGCAGAAAATGACGACGCAGTTTACAATGGTGCTACGAAATAATAATCCTTCTAAAATTGAATCGGGAGAATTGGTACCTGGCGATATAATATTGTTAGAAGCGG
Source organism: Ferruginibacter sp. (assembly GCA_046590675.1). Lineage (GTDB taxonomy): Bacteria > Bacteroidota > Bacteroidia > Chitinophagales > Chitinophagaceae > Ferruginibacter. Next base: position 52,717 of record JBKJUP010000003.1, read on the forward strand.
GAAACATTATTCCTGCAGATGCACGATTGATTGAAGTAAGTTCCTTAAAAACAGATGAAGCATCCTTAACAGGAGAAAGCCATTCTATAGAAAAAACAACAGAAGCAATACAGGCACAAAACCTGACACCGGGCGATCAAATCAATATGGTTTTTAAAGGAACCATTGTTAGTAATGGTTCTGCAAAAGCAGCGGTAACCACTACCGGCATGAATACCGAAATAGGAAAAATTGCCGGTATGCTGGATGTGCCCTCTCAAAAAACACCGCTGCAAAAACGGCTTGCAATATTCACTAAGCAACTGGCGGTTATAGTTGTAATAATCAGTCTGGTTGTATTAGGTTTCGGGTTATGGCGTGGCGAACCTTTTTTCAAGATGTTTCTTACCGCGATATCATTAGCCGTAGCCGCTTTGCCCGAAGCGCTTCCGGCTGTAGTAACCATAGCACTTGCAGGCGGCGCCAGAAGAATGGTAAAGCAAAAAGCTTTAATGAGAAAGCTGCCTGCCGTAGAAACCCTGGGTTCCGTTACCTATATCTGCAGCGACAAAACAGGAACGCTTACACAAAATGTAATGACGGTAGAAAAGATGCAGGCTGCACCCGGTAAAGAAGATCTACTGCACAATGCCATGATCTTAAATAACGAAGTGAGGTTTTCGGAAGATGGGTTGCTGGGAGATGCAACTGAAACAGCATTAGTAGATCATGCTTTGGAAAAAGGCAATTCAAAAGAAGAGGCAGATATCACTTTTCCACTATTGGAAAAATTACCTTTCGACTCCGTAAGAATGAGGATGAGCACCTTACATACACACGGCAACAAATGGATATTATTTGTAAAAGGCGCCCCTGTAAAAATGCTGGAAGTATTATCAGGAAAATACAAAGAGCAGGCTGCGGGCTGGCTCGATATAAACCGCCAATGGGCTGAAGATGGGTTACGGGTTTTATTTTTTGGGTATAAAATTTTTGAGCAAAAACCTGCTGAATTAAATGCAACTGTAGAAAAAGATTTGGATTTTTTGGGGATGGCTGCGATGATAGATCCGCCAAGAGAAGAAGTAATTGAAGCGATACGCCAATGCAAATCTGCAGGAATAAAAACAGTGATGATAACCGGCGATCAGGCGCTTACCGCTGCTGCCATAGCAGCACGTTTGGGAATGATTGATAACGGATCGCATAAAGTGAGAACGGGAGCTGAAATTGATACACTCAATGAGGACCAATTCAAACAGGAAATAAAAAGCATCGCTGTGTATGCACGGGTATCGCCGCAACAAAAATTAAATATTGTAAAAGCCTTACAAAGTAATGGGGAATTTGTAGCCATGACAGGTGATGGGGTAAATGACGCCCCTTCATTGAAACAGGCAGATATTGGCGTGGCAATGGGCATAACGGGTACTGATGTATCCAAAGAGGTAGCTGACATGATTTTGCTTGATGATAATTTTGCCACCATTGTGAAAGCCGTGAGTGAAGGAAGAAGAATTTATGACAATATCCGGAAATTCATCCTGTATGTGCTTTCCGGCAACCTGGGCGAAATACTAACTATTTTCCTTGCACCCATTATTGGGTTCGCCATTCCTTTACTTCCCATCCAAATTCTCTGGATCAATCTTGTAACGGATGGTTTACCCGGTCTTGCACTTGTGGCAGAACCGGCAGAGAAAAATATCATGAACCGTCTGCCCCGCCCACCCAAAGAGAATTTGTTTGCAGGCGGATTGCTTACAAAAATATTACTAACAGGAACAATAATAGCTGCTGCCGCAATCTTTATTCAATGGTGGGCCGTAAGGCAGGGATATGATGTAAGAACACAACAAACCATGGTTTTTACCACTTTGTGTTTTGCGCAATTAGTGAATGCGCTTTCAGTACGGTTCACTTATCATTCAATATTTTCTTCGAGGATATTTGCTAACAGGCGTATGTGGGGAGCCATTGCAGGAACAGTTATTTTGCAGGTGTTAATTGTTCATGTACCGTTTCTGCAAACTATTTTTAAAACAACATCATTAGGATGGGATGCCATGGTAACTATTCTTCTTGTCGTTATCGGTGTTGTTCTTAGTATCGAGTTTCTAAAGTTCCTAAATAAACGAAAATATCTTAAGAAGTGAAACTATGATATTGCTGGAAAGTTTAAAAAATACTTACGCTATGAACGTTGACTTGGATGTAATAATAATTAGCGAAGGCCCTTTGGTATTGTTGTCGTGGGTGAAGATTATTCAACTAAAATGTTTGTATAAAAGCACCGTGATTAATCATAAAGTCATTTGCCCGCAAAAATTTATTTGGAGACGGAAATAAGCAGATGAAACGTTTTGTTTTATATGAATAATGAAAACTTTTAAGGATATCTGGTTCTTTGGATTTTTTTATTAGAAATTGGATGTTAAAAGAAACTCACGATATAAATGGATAAGTTGTGCAACCTTTCAATTTAATAAGGTTCATTTTGACTACAATTTAAATTCTATTATTTTTTGTAAATCAACTACCAAAAAGTTCGAACTAAGTGCAGCTAAGGTCACTGCATTGGACAAATCGAAAATTGCTTCGGTTTGTCCATTTTTATTTTCGCTGAAACCCTTATCCGTACTGTATATTAGCCGAACGGCTTCGTTCAGCCGGGCGGTTCGATAATGGAATCCGTCAAAAGTGAGTTTTTCGGGAAATATCGAACCAATTATTTCTCTCTTGTTTTCGTTATTGGCATTTTCATACAATTTATGAAGAGATGTAAGCGTGGTTATCGCTTTATTCAGTAAGGGTTCTATATTATTGCTTTCTTTTGAAAGATCCATTAATTTTGATTCCAAACCCGTTATTTTCTTTTCGTAGTCAGATTTAATCAACCTGTATTCACTAGGTTCTATTTCGTTGGCCAAAAGCAATCTACGGGCATTTGCAAGCTCATTACTGGCTTTTTCCAAGGCCTCCTTTACCAGCTTGACATCTGCTCTTTGTGATTTCGTTGTTGATTTAAATTCTTCTTGTATCACTAATTTGTAAATTTCAATCACGCCAGGCCTCGGTATCAGTTTTTTTAGTTCTTTAGAAAATAAATCGTTTGCATTTTCAGCTTTAAACCTTGTGCCACATGAAGAAATGCAATGGTAATAGTAATACTTGCCATTTCTTCCTTTTGAAGCACTTCCGGTTAGTATCTTGCCGCACTTAGGACAAATCAAATGCCCCCTTAAATGCAAAGTATCCATGCCACCTACTTTTGTACGATACATTTTTTTCTTGCCATTCAGATAATCCTGCACATCATAAAACAATGCTTCAGAAATTATTGGCTGGTGTAAGCCTTGAACATGTCTTGACACTTCATCCTTATATCCACACAAATATATACGACCGCAATAAACGGGATTTCGTAGGAGGTGCCAAAAATTGGCTTTACAACACTTAACCCCTTTTTTAAAAGCAGCTTTCATTACTTGCTCAACATTTAATTGTCCTGCCGCTATTGTTTCAAATACCCACTTTATTATGGATGCATCAGGTTCCTTTGGAGCAATATATTTTTTACCGTCTTCCGTAATTTTATTTGCATAGCCTAATGGCGCAGGTCCCATGTACCGGCCTTCTTTTTTAGCTTTTCTCATTCCCATCAAAACATTTAATGCCCTTCGGTCATTTTCTACTTCAGGCGCTGCTAAATAAAATGCCAGCATCAATTTATTTTCGGGTACTGCTAAATCTAAAGGTTGCTCTATAGCCTGGGGTTCCACACCTAATTTTCGCAGCATGTTTATCATTTGATAAGCGTCTCCGGCATTACGGCTAAACCTGTCCCATAATAGCTCCGGATAAAATTTTATTATGGGATCTTCGACTGAAAGAAGTCCTTCTGCTACAGCCAGGCCGATAGCCGTACCAGTGAAACTTTTACTAAGAGAATATAATTGTTGCCGGTGTTCTGATGAATAGGGCGACCACCATGCTTCCGGCACTACATGCCCGTGACGCAGAATCATTAAGCTGTGAAATTCCTGTCCACTTTCTTTGATAGCAGTCAGAAATTTACTGATACCTGCGGAAGAAATTCCCTGCAATTCCGGCGTACTGCGGGGTAAAACCAACCGCTGCTGCAGCAAATTTGCCTGCACAAAAAAAGGTAAAGATTCTAAGAGTCCAATACCAATGGCCAATGCACCTACCTACTTCAAAAATATTCTTCTACCAGACATTTATTTTCGTTTTATTAAATGAGTTGCTGAATACTTAAAAATGATATTTATTTCAAGCTTGCCATATCGATGACAAAACGATATTTTACGTCATTTTTTAACATCCTTTCATACGCTTCATTGATGTACTGCATCGGTATCACTTCCACGTCTGCCACAATATTTTTTTCTGCGCAAAAGTCGGGCATTTCCTTTGTATCTTCTGTGCCGCCAATCATAGAGCCGATGATGAAACGACGATTTTTGATCCATCTTTTTTTTATTGCCCGGAAACTTTTTCAGAATTGCTTACAAAAGCCAGGTACTTACTATCCGGCGACCAGGATGGTACATTGATGGTGCCCTGCCCGCCATACAGATAAGCCACCACCTTTGGGGCACACGGCGAAGTAAGTTTCATCACACGCAGCATTACTTCTTTATTAGCCGGATGGCCATCAGGATCAATATCCGGCGGAAATGAAATAAACACCATCGAATTGCCGTCGGGTGAAATATGTGGAAACCAGTTATGGTATTCATCAAAGGTTAACTGCTCCGGCGAAGTGCCATCGGCTTTCATCCGCCATACGTGCATGGTGCCCGAAGCATTGGCATTGTAATAAATATATTTGCCATCGGGAGAATATTCAGGCCCATCTACATGGCTGGCTTTATTAAACGTCAGTTGCGTTTCCTTACCATCTTTCAGGTTTACTTTATAAATATTATAGATCTTGCTGCCATTGCGTTGGGCTACTATGGCTACCTCTTTGCCATTAGGGTTCCAGCCATGTAGGTAAGACGGTGTATTGTCTGTCAGTAACCGCGGCTCACCACCTGCCAGTGGTAAGGTATAAACAGTTGAGCCACCGCCGGGCAATCCATTCCGGTGATTGCTGATGGCCAGCATTTTGCCATCAAAGGATATGGCGTGATCGTTATTGTTTCTATCTGCCGCACCTGTATTTAATTTTTCAGGTGTTCCGCCTTCTATCGGGATGGTGTACAGCGAACCACCTTCATTAAACAAGAGCTTTTTTCCACCCGGCATCCAGTTCGGTGCTTCAAACCTGCCCGGCCCTTCGTGTATCACCTGCCGGTTTCCATTGTCAACATTTAATATTTCCAGTCTGCTGCCCAATACATCATTGCCCGGATTATTTACCACATGAGGATTAGACGTATATGGACGCATTACCGGCTTGTCTATCCGAACATTCCAAACCTTTGCATGGGCGATAGCATCGGAATCATGTGAAAGGATATAAATCCCTGCCAGCACTTCATCATTCATGGCATCCATTTCGTGTGACCCTACCAGTTGTAATGGTTCGCCTGCATGGGCTATTTTCATGGTAACAACTTTGCCTATCCGGGAAAGTTGCACCGTTTGTCCGCCTTTCTTGCTAAAGAACAGTTCATCCTCAGGATCACGCATAAACATACCACGGTAAGGACGCCATTGAAGCACGATCAACCCATCTATGTGTTTGCAGGAGTTGATACTGGCAGCGCCCTCATCGGTAGACTCCCGGAGCATCCAACCAACTTTGCGATGGCCTGCCGCTCCCACCGTATCACCTGTAAAATCAAAATCAGCTGTAAGTATAAAATCTCCTTTCAGCTTTTTAAACAAGAAATGAAACTCATCCCGGTTGAACCAGATATTAGAACCTGCACCCACGAGATTATAAGTTTGCGTGTTTTCGTCATAACTGGCGGTGCCCTTTAATTTGGGGTTGCCAATGTCTGCATGGTCGTCAAAAATACCGACCGGCTGCTGCGAAAATGCATTTGAGCATATTAGGCAACTAAAAAGCAGCGAGAAAAATAAGTGCCGGGAAATACGGCTGGCAATAGATGTAATTTTCATATATGATCGTTTTATAATTTTCAAGGCAATCTTCCTCACCCAATCAATCTCATACCGGCAACATCAACTTTTCTATAGCAGCTAAGCGTTGTATAATAAAGTTAGCAGGAAATTAATTCCGTTGATTTTACAATGAAGGATAGTGTGTTAATGATGTACCTAAACTATCCTATTTGCTTCACTGGTGTATTAATGACGTACTCTTTAATATGGAAAATGAACGGAGTCCCTATAATTTTGTCCGCAGGTATTAATAAACGATATTAATAATCTCTTACACAATTTTAAAGCTTGTATTTATGAAATTCTTCTCCTTTGTTATCCTATTGTGTTTTTGTCAATTATCTAATGCACAGAATAATTTGATCGGCATCTTTGATAAGAACGCTGATATCGGCAATCCAAAACTTGCAGGCTCGTCCAGCTATGATGCCACCACCCAAACCTATTACATGAAAGGTGCCGGTGATAATATTTGGTTCAACCGCGATGAGTTCCAGTTTTTATACAAGAAGATCGACGGCGACTTTATTTTAACTGCCGATTTTGCCTTTGTATTAGATAAAGGCAACGGTCATAGAAAGATTGGTTGGATGATAAGAGAATCCCTTGATGAAGGTGCAGCCAGTTATAATGCAGTTACGCATGGCGACGGGCTCACTGTTTTGCAATGGAGGCCTTTAAGAGGAGCTTTTATGCGGGATCCCCAGGAAGAAATATTTTTTGCGAAAAAAACTGTGTTTCAAACCGTTCGCCTCGAAAGGGTCGGAAAGAAAATTACAATGAGTGTAGCCAATCCCGGCGAACCTTTACAGGAAGTTGGTTCCACAGATATGTATGCAATGAAGGATTCAGTTTATGTGGGATTATTTATGGGCTCACATGATCCCGATAAAACAGAAGAGGCAAAAATATGGAATGTGCGTATCGACAAGCCTGTTAATAATAAATACAGTCCTAACCCGCAAACAGTAGTTCCGCCTGTAAAAGGCATGTTAGGTTGCAGGATGGAAACCATGAACGTGTTTGACGGTATAAGAACAATAATACACGAATCCACCGGGAAATTTGAAGCACCCAACTGGATGCCTGATGGTAAAAAGCTTTTATTTAATGAAAGAGGTTCTATCTATACCATTCCTGTAGAAGGAGGCACACCGGAAAAAATCAATACGGGCACTGCAGATAATATAAACAACGATCACGGTATTTCCTTTAATGGAAAAATGCTGGCCATCAGTCACCAGCGGGCAGGCTTGCCGGGCGGCGGATCAACTGTGTATGTACTTCCCCTTACCGGTGGCGATCCTAAACTGATTACGGAACCAACCCCTTCTTACTGGCATGGATGGGCACCCAACGGTAAAGAAGTTGCTATTGTAGGTCAACGCAATGGCAGCAAGATATATAACCTGTATAAAGTTTCGGTTGATAATGGAAAAGAAACTGCCCTGACAGACAACAGCAGCGGCCATGTGGACGGGCCTGAGTATTCTCCGGACGGAAAATATATTTATTACAATGCTAACCCAACCGGTACAATGCAGGTATGGCGGATGAAACCGGATGGTACAGGCAGGGAGCAACTTACTTTTGATGAAAGACACAACTGGTTTCCGCACATATCACCCGATGGCAAATGGATGGTTTATATTTCTTTCCCCAATGATATAGAGCCCAACGGTCATCCATCTTATCAAAAAGTAACACTCAATTTAATGCCGGTAGCTGGCGGTGCACCAAGGGTGATCGCTTATTTATATGGCGGTCAGGGCACGTTGAATGTAAACTCATGGTCGCCTGACAGTAAGCATATTGCTTTTGTAAGCAATTCGGAAATATCAAAATAAAACCCTTCCCATTTCGGATAATGGAAATGGGCATAACGTTAACGCAATAGCTTTCTTAACAGTTCTCATATTAGCAATCTTGGTCCCTCCTGTTTCTACAGGAGGGACCTTTTTATATAGCCGGACATAATATATCGGTGTTTAAGTTAGTAGTAGCAGTTGAAAAATCGTGGGTTATCCTAAATGAGCCTTATGTATAAAACAGATTATAGCAGAATCAAATCATCATCTTTTATTAGTGCAAAAGTAGCGACTGATGCTGCGGATATTGCTCTTTAAAAAGGGATCTTCATTTAGCCGATAAGCTTGGATTGGTGTTTTTTTGTGGCATCTAACCAACAATTTTTACGATTAAAAAAAGCCTGTTTTTTTGCTTCGCCTGGTATGAAAAAAACGAGCGGATTCGGGTTAAACTCGTTGACGTATCAAAGATGTATGAAATAGCTCCAATCCCTTGAAGTACTAAGTAATGGCGTAGTATTGGCGTACTGTTTTATTAGGTTTCCGCTATCGGTGGCGGCTATATTTGTGGTCTGCCTTATCTCCCGAAAGGTATAACCGATTGTATTTCTATCACCAATAAACGAAACTTCTTTATGAAAAAAATCAACCTCCTTATTAAAGGATTTTGTCTTTGCGCAACACTGTTTATTACTTCAGGCATTTTTGCCCAAAAAGTAGTAAGCGGACGAGTTGTCAATGATATTGATAAAACGCCCATTGCTGATGCTACCATCCAGGTAAAGGGCAGCAAGATTGCAGGCAAAACCTCCGGCGAAGGAACATTCACTATAAATGTTCCGAAGGATAACAGTGTTTTGGTAATCACTGTAGTTGGCTATGAAAAAACAGAAATTCCCGTAGCAGGAAAAACTTCAATTGGTGACATTGCCGTAAAGCAGGTTGCCAGTAGTTTAAATGAAGTAGTGGTAACGGGATATTCTACGCAACGAAAAAAAGATATTACCGGTGCTGTATCGGTAGTAAATGTTGCTAACCTAAAAGCAGTTCCCTCCGGCACAACTGAATCGTTGCTGCAGGGACAAGCTGCCGGTGTTACCGTGATCAATAGTGGAGCACCCGGCGGCCCCAGCACTTTAAGAATCCGGGGTATTACTTCTGTAGGAAGTACAGATCCTTTGGTAATCGTGGATGGTACGCCTGGTAGCCTGCATGATTTAAATGTAAATGACATACAATCCATCCAGGTATTGAAAGATGCCGGTTCTGCAGCCATCTATGGTGTTCGTGGTTCTAATGGAGTAATAATTGTAACAACCAAAAAAGGAAGATCCAGCAAGCCCGTTGTTAGTTACGATGCGTATTATGGAACTCAAAGGCCTTTAAGTGGAAACGTGTGGAACCTCGCCAGTCCACAGGAAGCAGCAGATGCTATTTGGCAGACCTATACCAATATCGGTTTAACACCTTCACATAAGCAATACGGTAACGGCAGTTCACCCGTTCTTCCGAATTATATTACTCCTACAGCAGCAAAAGAGGGAGATCCGCTAACTGACCCGGCTACTTATAAATTGTATACCAATCAAATTACTAAAGCCAACAAAGCTGGCACAGACTGGTATCATGAGATATTTAAACCAGCGCACATTCAAAGTCACAATATATCTGTAAGTGGTGGTAGTGATAAGGCTACCTACCTGTTTTCGTTTGGATATTTTGACCAGCCCGGCACATTGTTAAACACCTACCTAAAGCGTTATTCTGTAAGATTGAATACCACTTTTAATGTAAATGATCATATCAGAATTGGAGAAAATGCCTATGTTTTCTACAAACAGAACCCCGCATATCTTGGTTTGCCGGGCGTTAACAATGCCAATTCAATCAATGCCGCTTATCGCATGCCAGGGATTGTACCGGTGTATGATATCATGGGCAACTTTGCCGGAGGCGGTTCGCAAAGCTTAGGCAATGCACCTAACCCTGTTGCTATTATGGCTCGTACAAAAAATTATAAGGGCAATCAATGGCAGATTAATGGGAATATGTTTGCCGAGGTTGACTTTCTGAAAAAATTCACCATCCGCACCTCTGTCGGAGGAACAGTTGATAATTTTTATAGGAACTTTTTTACGGCTACAGCGTATGAAAATGCAGAGAACAGCCAAAACCCTAATAGCTATATTGAAAACTATGGCTATACCAGCAGCCTTATCTGGACGAACACACTTAAATACAACAATGTATTTGGCAAACATAAAGTAAATGCACTGGTAGGTACAGAAGCTATCAGCAGTAGCGGCAAAGCCGCTGGAGTATCAAGAGGAAGTTATTTTATAACCAATCTCAGCAATCTTGGTGTGGACCCAAGTTTATGGACTTTAAACGCAGGAACACCAGGCAGCCAGACTAACTCAAATATTGTCGGCTTAAACGGAATTCAAACGCCTTACCAAAGTGCCTTGTACTCACAGTTTGGAAGAGTAGATTACAGTTTTGATGATAAATACCTTTTAAGTGCAACTGTGCGGAGAGATGGTTCCTCAGTATTTTTTCCTGGAAAAAGATATGGTATTTTCCCTTCTGTAACAGGTGGATGGAGAATTTCGCAGGAAGCATTTATGAAAAATGTTAGCTGGATAAATGATTTGAAAATAAGAGGTGGTTGGGGCAAGCTCGGGTCTATCAGCAATATCATTCCCACCAATCCGTACACTTTGTACGATCAGTCGGCGGTACAATCTTATTATGATGTAAATGGCTCCAGCACTGCACCATCACAGGGTATTTATAACAGCCAGTTTGGTAATATCAATACTACTTGGGAGCAGGATATTATTACCAACATAGGATTTGACGTTACTTTATTCCACAATAAATTGGATATATCTGCCGAATGGTATAAAAAAGCAATTTCCGGCTTGTTATTTAAACCATCCTTGCCGGCTACAGGTGGACCTGCAGCTGCACCTTTCGTAAACTCAGGTAATATTGCCAACAAGGGAATTGACCTTGCCATCACTTATCATGCAAACATTAAAAAGGATATCAGGTTAGATATAACAACAACCTTTACTACCTATGATAACAAAGTGATAAGCCTGCCACCCGGCACCAGTTATTTCGATTATGGAAATTCAAGGTTACAGCCTGGGCATCCGGTAGGATCTTACTTTGGATACAGGGTGTTGGGCCTTTTTCAAAGTGCTGCTGATGTAGCGAAGTCACCTACACAGAACGCTGCTGCCCCCGGCCGTTTTAAATACGACGATGTAAATGGTGATGGCAAAATCACCTCAAACGACAGGACGCATTTTGGTAATCCAAACCCGGATTTTACCGCAGGTTTAAATATTGGTGCCAGCTACAAAAACTTCGATTTATTCATGTTCCTCTATGCCAGTGTAGGCAATGATGTATTGAATGGCGTAAGAAGTTCCACTGATTTTCCGCAATCTTTTGACGTAGCCATCAGTAAGAATGCTGTGTACAATTCATGGAGGCCTGACCGCACCAACGGTACTGTTCCTATTCTTGAAAGAACCGGAAATTTCAGCAACGGAGCCGGCGCTTTTAATTCTTACATAATGGAAAACGGATCCTATTTAAGAGCAAAAACTATTTCCCTGGGATATACCATTCCTACGGACGTTTTGAAAAAAAGCGGTATTACAAAGTTTAGATTTTATGCCCAGGTAGCGAATCTTTTCACCATTACAAAATACACCGGTCCTGATCCTGAATTACCGGCATCAAGCCTCACCAACAGTGTAAACTTTGGTGTTGATGGTGGCTCATATCCTGCAAATCAAAAAGTAATAACGGCAGGTGTGAATGTTAGTTTTTAATTACGATCAATCAAAATGAAAAAATATAATTATGAAAAAGAAGGATTATAAAATATACAGTTTTGTTTTTGCTGCACTTGTACTTGTATCGTACGCATGCACAAAGACTTTTCTTGACAAACAACCGCTCGGAACGCTGGCATTAACCAATGTATCAAACAAGGCAGGCGTTCAAACATTATTGATTGGAGCTTATGCCTTATTGGATGGAGAAACTGGTCTTGATAACGTGGGAAACGATTACGGTAGCGCCGGCTCTAACTGGGTATATGGTAGTATCTGTGCCGACGATTCTTACAAAGGATCTACGCCGGGAGATCAGCCGCCTGCAGTGTTGTTACAAACATGGTCTGTTTCTAACAGTACTTCTGCATACCTCAATCAGAAATGGATAAAACTTTACAACGGAATACAACGTGCCAACGAGGTGTTGAGGGTATTGCCAAATGCCAAAGATATGTCTGCAACCGAGAAAACTTTAACAGAGGCAGAGGCCAGGTTTTTACGCGGTTTTTATCATTCAGATGGCAAAAAAATGTGGAAGAATATTGGTTTTGTAGATGAGAGTATCACTTACCTGAATGATAATCTGAATGTGCCGAATATTGATGGATCCGGCAAATATGTAGACATTTGGCCTCTGATAGAAGCAGATCTTAAATTTGCTGCTGATAACCTACCTGCAGTGCAGCCACAAATTGGAAGGATCAACAAATACGGCGCCATGGCATTTCTTGCAAAAGCCTATATGTTTGAGCACAAATATGCAGAGGCTAAACCATTGCTGACGGACCTTATCAATAACGGTGTTACATCAGGCGGGCTAAAATATACATTGGTAAATTTTGAAAGCAATTTTAATGCGGCTAGTAAAAATGGTCCAGAGTCTGTGTTTGCCTGCCAGTTTTCGGTAAACGACGGATCAGCATTGAATGGTAATTATGGCGATGTATTGAATTTTCCAAACGGCGCAGGAGCACCTGGGGGTTGTTGCGGATTTAACAACCCATCCTGGAACCTGGCCAATGCCTATAAGACAGACGCCGCTACAGGATTGCCTTTGCTGGATACATGGAACGATGGCCCGGTTGTGAGTGACGATAAACGTCCTCCATACACCGGTACATTAGACCCACGGATTGACTGGACAATGGGCAGGCCTGGTATACCTTATCTTGACTATGGCCCTGATAACGTAAGCTGGATACGTGATCCAAATTCAAATGGCGTATTTAGTCCTAAGAAAAATGTGTATGCTAAAAGCCAGTTCGGTACGCTTTCCTCCAACGAAACCAGCTTTTGGGGCGCTACACAAATCAACGCCAATAATTTTAATTTCATCCGCTTTTCTGATGTATTGCTTTGGGCTGCCGAATGCGAAATTGAGATTGGAAGTTTAAATGTGGCTGAAGGTTACGTTAACCAGGTAAGGGCCAGAGCAGCGGATGCTACTGGTTGGGTGTACAAAAATGCAACCTACAGCGCCACTTCTTCTAAATATTCACCACAAACAACACCTGCGGATAATTATAAAATTAGCTTATATCCTGTAGGAACCCTGGCTACAAACGGGCAGGCATACGCAAGAAAGGTGGTAAGGTTTGAAAGAAGGCTTGAGCTGGCAATGGAGGGAAACCGTTTCTTCGATTTGCAGCGCTGGGACGAAGGCACAGGCTACATGGCAAATGTGTTAAACGCTTATGCAACAGTTGAAAAAACAAGGCCATCATTTTACACTACCAATCAAAGTGCACAATTTACAAAGGGAACCAACGAGTATTTTGCAATACCCCAGGCTCAGATTGATATTCAGAATTCAAAGGGCACGGTTACCTTAAAACAAAATCCGGGATATAATTAATATAATAGCAAAAAAAGCAGGGCAAGGGTCCTGCTTTTTTATTCAAAAAATAACCTGGAGTATCTATTTGCTGGTTCATATTTAAAAGATCTGTTATGAAAAAACTATTTTCTTATGTTTTCTTTTTCTTACTGTTACTAAATACAGCGGTGTTTGCAGACGATCATAAAACCCTGGAGATCGGCAGTAAGGCACCAGATTTTAAGTTGCCGGGTATTGATGGTAAAATGTATAATCTGTCATCATTCAGCAAGTCAAAAATCCTGGTAATTTTATTTACCTGCAATCATTGCCCAACCGCCCAGGCTTATGAAGAAAGAATGATTGCACTTACTAAAAATTATAGTCCGCAGGGAGTGGCTGTAGTTGCCATTATGCCAAATGATGCCAAGTCTGTACAGTTAAATGAATTGGGCTATGCAGATGTGGGAGATACGTTTGAAGAAATGAAGCAACACGCTAAAAGCAAGCATTTTAATTTTCCCTATTTATATGATGGAGAAACGGAAGCCGTGTCAAAAATGTATGGCCCTATAGCAACACCGCATATTTTTATTTTTGATAAAGATCGCAAGCTCCGCTACCAGGGCCGCATCGATGATGTGGAAAAACCTTCAGGAACGCCTAAAAACCTGGATGCTCAAAATGCTTTGGAAGATATGCTGGCTGGTAGGGAAGTAGCTGTAAAAACCACGAAAGTATTTGGATGCTCTATCAAATGGGCAGAAAAGGAAGACCTGGTTGCAAAGAGCGATATTGATTGGGCAAAACAGCCGGTAACGCTTGATACAATTGGTGAAGCCGGTATAAAGGACTTGTTGAAAAACGACTCCGACAGGTTACGCCTCATCAATGTGTGGGCAACCTGGTGCGGCCCCTGTGTAAATGAACTGCCGTCGTTTGTCACCATCAACCGCATGTACCGGAGAAGAGATTTTGAATTTATTACCATCAGTGCCGATAATCCTGAAAAACAGGCATCAGTACTGAGGACGATAAAAGGCTTACAACTTGCCAACACAAATTATTTGTTTAATACCGATGATAAATATAAACTGATAGAGGCGGTAGACCCTAAATGGACAGGAGCACTTCCTTACACAATATTGGTGGAACCGGGTGGTAAAATTGTATATGCGAAACAAGGTGCCATTAATCCGGCAGAGATGAAAAAAATGATTGTAGAGAACAGGATGATCGGCAGGTTTTATTAGTAGTTCATCAGATTGATTCCTATTACTTCTTCAAATAAAAATAGCAGCTGTTAAGGCTGCTATTTTTATTTGATAATGATGTGAAAATTTTTGGCGTTAATTGTTGCTGTTATGTGCTGATTTGCCTGCCGAAAAATCCAGCAGAAAATCGTAAAGGTTTACTTTGTTCGGTATTTGTAATTTTTTTCTTAACCTATACCTGCTGGTTCCAACGCCGCGTACAGAAATTTTCAAATGCCTTGCAATATCCTTACTTCCCAGGTTCATATGCAGGTAAACACATAGTTTCAATTCGTTGGGTGTAAGATCCGGGAAACTTTTTTTCAACAGTCTTAAGAAATCAAGATGCACCGTATCAAAGTGTGTTACAAACTGGTTCCATTCTTCATCTAAATTACTTTCCTCTTTAATGGTTTTTATGAGTTTCTTAATATTATCCGGCGCAATTTCGTTGGAAGATGATTTTTTTATGCGGTTGAGTTCTCCGGTAACTTTAGAAAGTACATCACCTTTTTGAACGAGGTGCATGGCATAGGATACCAGTTCGCTGTTTTTCACCTGCAATTCTGCCTGCAATTTTTCATTCTTCAGTGCAACAATTTCTCTTTCTGATTTTTCAATTTCAAGCTGGTGCTTCATCAGCAGGTTTCGTTGTTGTTCTTCATGTTTTTCTCTTTGCCGCTGATATATCTTTTTTAGTTTTACATAAAACAGGTAATTAAAAACCACAAAAAATACCAGGTATAAAATATAAGCCAGCATAGATTTATACCAGGGTGGAGCGATGGTGACATCGTAGCTGGTGATTTCAGATTCGTTGCCGAGGTTGGTTTTAGCCTTTACTAAAAATGTATAACGGCCGCCGGATAAATTGGTGTAATCCTTTTCAGTTTTCTTTGTCCATTCCGACCATTTATCATCATAGCCTTTTAACTGGTAGCTAAACTCAATATTGTTGTAATGCTCATACAGCGGCGATGAAAATTCAAAGTGAAGTGAATTCCAGCTGTTGGATACATGTGGAGTAAGTTGTTTTGTTTGCGTAAGCACCTGGTTTACCTGGCCAAAGTATCCACCAAACAGCAGGCTGTCTGATTTTCCAAAAGCCTTTACAGCATTGATTCTTACCCTTATATTGCTGTTGTTTATCTTTTTGTAATTCTCATAGTTAATATGATAAAATCCTTTTTCAGCACCTACAAAAATATTTTTGCTGTTGTAGGGATAAATGTGTTCGTACCCCCTAACCATCTTGCCATCCAGTTCCGGAAAATGAATAATTGTTGGTTCCGCTGAAGAGTAGTCTATCACGCCCAGATTTTTATTTTCTACGAACCAGATATTTCCTGAAACGTCTTCTTTCAGGTGCCGGATATTTTTTTCGGCAAACAAATTTTTAAAAAATTCACTCACTTCAAATTTATCGCTGGCGGAATTATACTCATACACACCTTTGGTTGTTGCAATAACAATCCTGTTTTTTATTTTAAACAAATGATTATCGAAGGAAGAAGGCAGCCCATCTTTATCTGTATATAATTTTATTGTTGAATGGGCAGTATCATGAATATCTATCTTGAAAACACCGCGTAAAGGGTTCGCTACCCAGATAAATTTCTTATTATCTATTTCTGCGAATTGCGATGATTCATTAAAGCCCGGCAATTTGCCTTTTACTATAAAATTTTTATGTTCGTAACTTAAAAAATCAATGCCCTTGGAAGTACATGCGATGATCAGCGAAGAAGGGGCAATATTATAATACGGCAAAAAGGTCCAAAAGGCAGCACTATTATTGACTACCGGAACCGCCTGCCCGTTAATTACCTGGAAGAATCCATCATGATGGCCCAACAGCAACTGGCCATTCACTTCCGTTAAGCCAAAGGCAGAGCCGGCAGTGTTGGGAAAAGTTTCAAATTTACCGTTAACAAAACTTATATCAGCTTCATTGGTAAGCGGCACTTTATATAAGCCGTTGGAAGTGCCAACATACAGGATATTGTTATAAATAATAGAAGTATATCCTTCTCCTTCATTTAAGTTTTCAGGATAAATGTGTTTTATCTCATTATTGATGGCAATAAAATCAATACCGTTATCCAGCCCCAGCCACAGGTTCTTATGACCGTCAACAAACAGGTATAGGATATTATTCATTTGCAGGCCTTCCTTCCGTGAAAGGTTTTGTATAATATCACCTTGCTTGTTGATGATATAACATCCCTGCAGGTTTGTGCCCACCGCTATCCAGTCATCCGAAATAGGGGTTGCTGTTAAAATGCGCTGGTTTTTAAAAGGATCGTCTTTTTTGAATTGAAACCGGGTTATTTTATTATTGGCTAATATAAAAAAACCTGAATTAACTGTAGTGATGAAACTGCTATCCCTTCCAAACGGAAATAAGGAAGTTAACAGGTAATTAGGTGGCAGTTCTGCGTCTTTCAGAGCCTGCACCCACATACCATTTTTAAATTCCAGCAGGCCGTTTTTTCCGTCTTGAGCTATCAGCCGGTCATTGGTTTTACCGAGAAACATCCATTCATTTAAAGCAGGATAAATATTAATGATATTATTACTTAACCTAAAGATGGCATCTCTTGAACGAAAAAATACATCGTTGCCGAAAGAAACCGTTTCCCAGATATCTGTAAAGTTGATGTTTTCAGGAACTAAGGGTTTAAGAGAAGTGTAAGTGAGTTTGCCATTATCGGCTGGAGAAAAATAACCAAAATCCCCCTGGCTGCCTATGTAAATTTTGTTATCTCTACCAATGGCCAATGACCTTACTACCGTTTTTTTAGGAAGGCTGTAATTTTTCCAAAAAGAGCCATCAAAAGTTAGTAACCCTTCGTAGTTGGCAAAGTACATGGTACCATTTCTGTCTTGGGTAACACAGCGGTTTTGTGTTCCGGCGTTGTAATTAATTTTTGTGTAATTAACAATATCTGGAATGCCAATGGTATTTTGACTGTAAGATTTTGCAGCAAAAAATGCTGCAACAAGCAATAGCAACTTCTTCATATTTTGAAGGTTTCTGAATGAAAATAGCAAGAATTTTTTAAAATTCCGCAATTAATAAGGTTGACGTATCAATGATGTAATGTATGTCATCAAATCCTTCCCTATTTCTTTTATGGTGTAGTATTGGTGTAGTACATTATAGCACAAATGATTGACTTATAGATAGTTTTGTAATCGGTGCTTCTGGCACCAACTTAAAACGAATTTCAATAATGCTTGTTAATTTTTCTAATAAAATGAAAAAAATGAAAAAAATCACCACTAAAGTCCTTCCCATTTTTTGCTCTCTTTTCTTGTTTGCTTTTACCGGATTCTCACAAAATAAGGTCGGCATATTTGATGGCCATACCGATGTAGGCAAAAATGTAAAACCCGGCGCTGCCACTTTTATTCCGTCAACCGGTCAGTATGTTATTTCCGGTGCCGGTTATAATGTTTGGGGCGATCATGATGAATTTCAGTTTGTATGGAAAAAAATGAAAGGCGATTTTATTTTATATACAAAGGCTGAGTTTTTAGGCAACTGGGTAGATTATCACCGAAAAGTGGGCTGGATGGTGCGTAAATCACTTGACGGAAATTCGCCACATGTAAATGCGGTAGAACATGGAGATGGGCTCACTTCCCTGCAGTTTAGAAGAACAGCCGGGGCAGAAACCGAGGAAATGAAATTGAAAATAACCAAGGCCAATGTTATCCAACTGGAAAGAAAAGGATCAACCTACACCATGCGGGTAGCTAAATACGGCGAGCCGTTTGTTACTGCAGACGTGTCGGATATTGACCTTGGCGATGAAGTGTATGTGGGATTATTTGTTGGCTCTCACAATGCAGATGTATTGGAAACAGGCGTGTTTAAAGATGTACGTATCACCGTACCCTTTGATGGCGTTGCCGATAACAGAACACAAATGAAACTGGGTAGTAACCTGGAGCTTTTGGATGTGGCAAGTGGTGATCGTGAGATCATTTACACTGTGCCATATTCCATCCAGGCGCCCAACTGGAATGTAGATGGCAAAAGCCTGATCTTTAACGGCAGCGACGGACTCATCTATAACTTCGATCTTAAAACCCGCAAGCCAAAGCTTATCAATACCGGCACTGTAAAATCAAACAACAATGACCATGTAATTTCTTTTGATGGTAAAATGCTTGGCCTTAGCAGTTCTGTAAGAGATTTAGGTGGATCAATTATTTACACGGTGCCTGTTACCGGCGGCACGCCCACACAGGTAACTCCAAAAGGACCGTCGTACCTGCATGGCTGGTCACCCGATGGCAAAAGCCTGGTGTTTTGTGGTGAAAGAAATGGTGAATACGATGTGTACAGGGTGCCTGTAGGTGGTGGTCCGGAAGAAAGACTGACAACCGAAAAAGGTTTGGATGATGGCCCTGAATATTCCCCTGATGGAAAGTATATTTATTTCAACTCTGTACGTTCCGGGCTTATGCAGATATGGCGCATGAAAGCTGATGGCAGCGACCAGGAGCAGGTTACCACAGACGATTACAATAACTGGTTTGCACATATTTCCCCTAACGGTAAAAGCATGGTATTTCTCTCATTTTTAAAAGATGAAGTAGTGCCGGGCATGCATCCGCCCTACAAGCATGTTTATATCAGGTATATGCCTGTAACAGGCGGTACACCCAAAGTGCTGGCTTATGTGTATGGCGGACAAGGTTCTATCAATACCCCATCCTGGTCGCCGGATAGTAAGAAGATCGGCTTCATCAGCAATTCAGTCATGAGTACTTCAACCAAATAAAATCACCTTCATAATTTTTATTAATCCCAATCAAATATCAGTATGAACTCAAGACGTGATTTTATTAAAACTTCGGGTGCACTTGCACTAGGCTCCATGTTGTTTCCAGAGTTGGTTGGAGCAACCAGTCATTACCCGGTAAAGGAAGTTGGCGTGCAGTTGTATACCGTACGCAAAGAGATGTTGGAAGATAACATGGGCACGCTGAAAAAGCTGGCAGCACTTGGCTACAACCAGATAGAATCTGCAGCAAGTGAAAAAGGTTATTACTATGGATTTACCCCCAAAGAAATAAAAAAAGCAGTGAGCGACCTGGGCATTACCCTGCGCAGCGGCCATGTACACTATGATGATAAATGGCAAAAAACCATTGATGATGCAGCCGAGGCCGGCCAGGAATATTTGATCGTTTCATCGATGCCTTCCCGTGGGCAAACCGTTGATAATTATAAAAGCGTGGCCGAAGCATTTAACAAAGCCGGAGAAGCAGCTGCTAAATCAAACCTTCGTTTTGGCTATCACAACCATGATTATGAATTTGAAAAGGCAGATGGAAAAATTTTATATGAAGTGTTGGTTGAAAATACCGATCCTGCATTGGTAAACATGGAACTGGATCTTGGCTGGGTAGTAGTTACCGGCAACGATCCACTTGATATGTTTGCAAAATATCCGGGACGTTTTCCGCTATGGCATTTAAAGGATATGGATCTTACCGCTAAACACAGCACAGAGTTTGGAAAAGGTGGCCTTCAGCTTTCTAAAATATTGAAAGCAGCAAAAAAGTCCGGCATGAAATATTTCTTTATTGAGCAGGAAGAGTATACAAGCACTCCATTCGAAAGCCTTGACTATAATTACAATTTTCTTAAAAAATTAAAATAGTATCATTTCAGCAGGAAGCAGGCAGACTGTTTTCTGCTGATATTTTTTTCCATAAAAAATATCAAATGAACCGCCGATCAAGTTTAAAAACCTTACTGGTTATATCAGCTGGCGCAGCATTTCTTCCTTCTTGTTTCAACAACAGTGATCAATCCGGCCCCGCCTACAAAAACCTGCAAATAAGCAATGATGAAATGGCATTATTGTCAACATTGAGCGACACCATTCTGCCTCAAAGCAGGGCAATCGGATCGAAAGATATAGCTCCGCACCTGTTTGCCTTAACAATGATAGATGATTGTTTCTCACCCGAAGACAGGAAAAAGTTTTTGACGGGAATGAATGAGTTTCAGTCGACATCCAAAGAGATTTTTGGTAAATCATTTTTGAAATGTACACTTGCCGAAAGAGCAGAAATGTTGAAGGCGGTACAGCAGAAAAATGACAAGCCCGACGAAGGTACTTTTTTTTATAATTCAATGAGACGGCTGACCATTCAGGCCTACACAACATCAGCATATTATCTAACAAACGTGAAGCATTACAAACTTGTTCCGGGCAAATTTTATGGATGCGTACCGGTAAAAAAAGCAAGTTAAATAAACTATGGGAGACAGTAAACAAGCCCGGACTTTTGACGCAATTGTAATAGGCTCCGGCATGAGTGGTGGATGGGCAGCAAAGGAATTTTGCGAAAAAGGATTTAAAACCCTGATGCTCGACAGGGGCAGGGACGTGAAACATTTGAACGACTATCCAACTACCAATATGAGCCCGTGGGAATTTCCCCATCGGGGTGAAGTACCGTACCAGGTTAAAGAAGATAATCCTGTTATCAGCAAGTGCTATGCGTTTCGGGAGGATGCCATGCATTTTTTTGTAAAGGACAAAGAACATCCTTATATACAAGATAAGCCTTTCGACTGGATAAGGGGCTACCAGGTTGGAGGTAAATCTATCATGTGGGCAAGACAAACCCAACGCTGGAGCGATTTCGATTTTGAAGGACCTGCAAGGGATAATTTTGCTGTTGACTGGCCGATACGCTACAAAGATCTGGATGCCTGGTACAGCTATGTAGAGAAATTTGCAGGCATATCCGGCAATAAAGACGGGCTGCCCAATTTGCCAGACGGAGAATTTTTACCACCACTCGAGTTAAGTTGTGTTGAAAATTATTTCAAAGATTTTGTAGCAAAAAATTATAAAGACAGGGATGTTATCTACGGCCGTTGTGCTCACCTCACCGAGCCTGCACCCATTCATATAGAACAGGGTAGAAACCAATGCCAGAACAGGAGCCTTTGCCAAAGAGGCTGCCCCTTTGGTGGATATTTTAATGTGAACTCCACCACCATTCCCTGGGCAATGAGAACAGGCAATTTAACACTGCGCCCTTTTTCGGTAGTACACTCTATTATTTATGATGACGACAAAAATAAGGCTGTTGGTGTACAGGTAATTGATACCAACACAAAGGAATCGATTGAATATTATGCCCCCGTAATTTTTGTAAATGCCGGCGCCATCAATACCAACCTCATTCTGTTGAATTCTATTTCCAAACGTTTTCCTAATGGTTTTGGAAACGACAACGGCCTGCTGGGAAAATATGTGGCATTTCACAACTATCGGGCAAGAATCAGCGCTCAATACGATGGTCTTAAGGATTTTACAACAGAAGGTGGAAGACGGCCTACCAGCGCCTATATTCCAAGGTTTAGAAACCTGCACCGGCATGATATGGATTTTCTCCGGGGCTACGCCACTACTTTTTATTCGGGCCGCGGAAACAGTCGGAACACGGAAGGGTTTGGTGAATCCTTGAAAGATAACCTGGATGCTACACCGGAATTAGGCCCCTGGAACGTAGGCTCTCAAATGATGGGAGAAACCATTCCCAAAGAAAGCAACCAGGTAAGTTTAGACAGCAATCAAAAGGATGAATGGGGTGTGCCGTTATTAAAATTTTCTATTGACTATGATGACAATGACGAAAAGATGATAAAGGATTTTTTTGAAACGTTTACAGAAATGTACGCCCAGGCAGGCTTCACCAATATTAAAACCTCCGACTCCAAACAGGCGCCGGGACTGGACATACACGAAATGGGCGGCGTTAGAATGGGTAAAGATCCTAAAACCTCCCTCCTTAATAAATGGCACCAGTTTCACAATTGCACCAATGTGTTTGTGACTGATGGAGCCTGCATGACTTCTACGTCTACACAAAACCCTTCCTTAACCTATATGGCTTTTACGGCCAGGGCTGTAGACTATGCAGTGGCTCGGTTAAAAAAGGGCGCTATTTAATATGAACTAAAAACAACTTCATTTCTAAAATAATATCATGACAACAAGACGCTCATTTATAAAAAATTCCTCGCTGCTTTCGGCAGGATTTCTGTTGGCTCCAAACGATCTGCTGCGCATTAAATCTTTAATTGGCCTTCAGCTGTATACCGTAAGAGAAGCGATGGCAAAAGATCCGGCAGATACGCTTGCCAAAGTTGCAAAGATTGGTTTCAATTCAATGGAAGGAGCTACCTACACCGGTACGCAACAATTTTATGGAATGCATGCGGCGGATTTTTCCAAACTTTTAAAGTCAAATGGCCTTATTATGCCAAGCTGCCATTATAGGCTGGGAGAAGAGATGCCCAATGGAGCAGTAGTGAACGGAACGATATTGCACGGCTGGGATAAAGCAGTGGATGATGCCGCCGAAGTAGGTATCAAATATATGGTGTGCGCCTTTTTAGCAATGGACGAACGCAAAGGCCTTGATCATTACAAATATGTAGCCGACCAATTAAACATTGCAGGCGAAAGGTGCAAAAGAGCAGGCATACAATTGTGTTATCACAATCATGATTTTGAATTTGTAAAGCAAAACGACCAGTTTCCTTTTGACGTATTACTTGCATCAGATAAAGACCTGGTAAAGATGGAGATGGACATTTACTGGGTAAGTAAAGCAGGCATGGATCCCATTGCGCTTATCAATCAGCATCCGGGCAGGTTCCCGCTATTCCATTTGAAAGACATGGATAACACGCCGCAGAAAGCATTTACCGAAGTGGGGAATGGTGTAATTAATTTTAAAGAGATTTTGAAACACAGTAAAAAAGCAGGCTTACAATACTTTTTTGTAGAACAGGATAAATGCCCCGGTTCTCCTTTTGATAGTATTACAAAAAGTTATGCCTACATTAAAAATAATCTGGTATAAGCCAATACCTTCAATAACTATTACAGCCATAATAGCGCAAAGGGTAGCTTTGACCGGCGGATTGTATTTAATGTGAATTGAACTTAATGGTACCAATGAATATTGTTGTATTAAGTTTAAAAATTTTACTAGTTTGAAAATTTGTTTAGTCTTCTTATTATTCCTCACCCAGCCACAATTCAATGATTTGTAAAAATATTGTTTATGATGTTTAAACGCTACTACAGTGTGCTGATGGCAAAATCTTTACCAGAGAGTGAAATAGTACACCCGCCTTATTTTTTAACGCCTCCGGCAAATAAACCGGGTGAACTATGCCGGTTAAAGATATTGGTCATTGAGATTGGCTTCCCGAAAAATCGGGACAGGCTCGTTCCTCACCAACCACAATTCAATGATTTTTAAAAATATTGTTTAAGATGTTTAAACGATACTACAATGTGCTGCTGGCAAAATCTATTACCAGATAGCGAAATAGTACACCCGCCCTTTTTTTTAACGCCTCCGGCAAATAAGCCGGGTGAACTATGCCGGTTAAAGATATTGGTCATTGAGATTGGCTTCCCGAAAAATCGGGACAGGCTCGTTCCTCACCAAACACAATTCCAGCTACTTCAAATTGTAAAGATGCTGTAAAGCAGATTTTATAAGAATCAACTTTTTAAAAACTCATTCATCCCTATCTGACGCAAATTTCTTGACAGGCTTTGTCAAAAGCAAAGTCTGCACCTTCATTGCATTGCGGTTGGCCACAGGTTTTGCAAAAACAATCTCCACCCCGGTTTGGCCTGCTTCGCAGAAAATATTTGTGGGGGAGTATTCTTTTTACAAAAACCTTGCTTTTACCAAATCCTGTTTCAAGGCCGGGTTGCTACGATTAGAACGAACGAGGCTCATGCCGAGTTTTAAAATAAATTGGTACAAATTGAAATTGCTGAAAGAAGTTGGCAGCAATGCTTACCGCTGTTCACATCATCCTCCCACGCCTGAGTTATTAGATATGTGCGATAGTATGGGACTGTTGGTTTTAGACGAAAATCGTTTTCTGTCAAGCAGTGAAGAAGGAATAGAGGATCTGGCAGCCATGCTATACAGAGATCGCAATCATCCTTCCATATTCATGTGGAGCATGGAGAATGAAGAATGGATACAAGGCACGGTAATGGGGGCAAGAATATTAGAAACATTGGTAGCAACTACGCATAAGATTGATCCCTCACGAAAAGTAACAGCTGCAATGAACCATGCAAGGAACGATGGCGGATATAGCGATGTGCTTGATGTGGTAGGCTACAATTATGGCGATAAACAGTTAGCGTATGTAAAGGATAAGGAGAAATATCCTGAACGTGTAATGTTTTGCACGGAGTCAACGAGTTTTATCTCTACCCGTGGCGAATATGCGAATGACTGGGGAAAGACCTATGTTTCCAACCTCAGTAAATGGGAGCCTGGTTGGGGGCCTTTTCCAGCCGAAGACTGGGCAGACATTGTGAAGTACCCTTATCTTGGCGGCACTTTTGTATGGACCGGATTCGATTACAGGGGCGAACCTACTCCTTTCCAATGGCCAAGCGTTACTTCTCATTTTGGTTTCATGGATATATGCGGTTTTCCTAAAGATGGATATTACGCCTACAAAGCAGCATGGAAGAATACACCGCTGGTACATATCTTTCCGCATTGGAACTGGCCGGGAAAAGACGGAGACAGTATTAAGGTACATTGTTACACCAACTGTGAAGAAGTGGAGCTATTTCTCAATGGCAAAAGTGTAGGCAAGCAAAAAGCAATTCCTTATACCAAATTAATTTGGCCGCTTATTTATAAACCCGGAAAATTAGAAGCCCGTGGCTATGATAAAGGGAAAATAGTTACAAAAGATATTATAGAAACCACGACTGCCCCCGCTCAAATAGCATTGAGCAGCGATGTTATTACACTTAAAGCCGATGGCAGTGACGTGGTTGTTATTAAAGTAGCAATCAAAGATGCCAAAGGCAGGGTAGTACCAACTGCCAATGACCTGGTGAAATTTTCAATTGAAGGACCCGGAAAAATAATTGGTACAGGAAATGGAAATCCCAGTAGCCATGAGCCTGATAAAGCCAGTCAGCGCATGGCGTTCAATGGATATTGCATGGTGCTTGTTCAATCGGATAAACAGGCAGGGTAGATAAAATTAAAAGCCAGTTCGGATACATTGGAAAGTAGTGAAATATTTATTACCACTAAAAAAGATTATGATAAGAATTAATTCAACCGTAATTTATCGATCAGACAATAAATGTTTTTATAAGAACAATAAAAAAATAAATATGATTGTAAAAAAATTAATTTGGTTTGTCATTTTTAATATTTGCTTTGCTGAAATAAATGTAGCACAAACCAAAGCCCCTGCTGCATTTGGGCCTGTTCCCTCCAATAATCAATTGCGTGTGCAGGAAATGGAAGAATACGCTTTTGTT
The DNA here is from genome assembly GCA_046590675.1 of Ferruginibacter sp. GTDB lineage: Bacteria > Bacteroidota > Bacteroidia > Chitinophagales > Chitinophagaceae > Ferruginibacter. The sequence goes on from JBKJUP010000003.1 coordinate 78,910, forward strand.
CATTTTTCATTAAACACTTATACCGATCAATCCTGGGGTTTTGGAAATGAAGATGTCAACTTGTTTAATCCTGAAAAACTTGATTGCCGGCAATGGGCCCGGGTTTGCAAACAAGCTGGCATGAAAGGCATCATCATTACTGCAAAACATCATTGTGGCTTTTGTTTATGGCCATCCGAATACACCGACTATTCTGTAAAAAATGCTCCCTGGAAAAATGGTAAAGGCGATGTGATCCGTGAAATGGCTGATGCCTGCAAAGAATATGGATTAAAGTTGGGGATTTATTTATCGCCATGGGATAGAAACAGAGCTGATTATGGAACCGCAGCATATATCACTTATTTCAGAAATCAATTAACAGAATTACTCACCAACTATGGGCCAATATTTGAAGTGTGGTTTGATGGTGCCAATGGCGGCGATGGCTATTATGGCGGCGCCAACGAAATCCGTAAAATTGATTCTAAAACTTATTACGACTGGGAAAATACTTACAAGCTGGTACACAAATTACAACCACAATGTGTAATCTGGAACGATGGTGGCAAAAGAGGCGATTTGCGTTGGGTGGGCACAGAAGCTGGCTACGTTGGTGAAACCAATTGGAGTTTGTTGGATAGTACCGGCGAAGTTCCCTGGAACATGTTGCACTATGGTTTAGAAAATGGGAACACCTTGGTGCAGGCAGAAGTAAACACTTCTATCCGTCCCGAATGGTTTTATCACCCTGCAGAAAATACCCGGGTAAAAGCGTTGCCGCAGTTGATGGATTTATATTACAATTCAGTTGGCCGTAATGCTACTATGCTGCTCAATTTCCCTATAATGCCTAATGGGTTAATTAATAAAATTGATGAAAAAAATGCAATAGAATTTGCTACTACGGTAAAAAAAACATTTGCCGTAAACCTTGCAAAAAACGCAAAACTAACGGCAACAAATTTTCGCAATAACGATAAAAAATTTGGCGTTCAAAACGTTATTGATGAAAATAAAAATACTTATTGGCCCACCGATGATAATGTTACTAACGCTTCCCTAACTATAAACTTTGAAAAGGCAACTTCTTTTAATCGTTTTTTGGTGCAGGAATATATTCGTTTGGGGCAGCGGGTGAAATCATTTTCAATTGAGGCATTGGTTGATGGTAGTTGGAAAGAAGTAGCAAAAGCAACCACCATCGGGTATAAACGCATACTTCGTTTTCCTACAATTACTACCACCAAACTCCGGCTCAATATTACAGATGCTAAAGCATGCCCGTTAATTGCTAATATCGGTGTTTATGATGCGCCACAAATCTTAACTGCGCCTACCATTATACGCAATCAATCCGGCGAAATAACCATAACACCAGCCGATGCGGAATCACAAATATTTTATACTACTAATGGAATGGCTCCAACCATTCAATCAAAAAAATATACTGTGCCATTTGTAACTGATGATAAAATTCAAATAAGAGCCATCGCCTTTGATGCCGCTTCTGCAAAGGCAAGTAGTGAAGCAAATGAAAAATTTGATATTGTAAGAAAGAATTGGAAAATTATGAGTGTTAGCGATGAGAAAGTAAATGCAGTGATTGATGGCAATGGTTTAACTGCATGGCATCAAAATAACAATATAAAACTTCCGGCAGATTTAATTATTGATTTAGGTAAAGAAGAAAATTTAGTTGGTTTCAAATACCTGCCCGACCAGAGTTTGTGGGGCGGCGGACTTATTTCGCAATACCGGTTTTTTGTATCTGCCAATGGTAACGAATGGAAATTAATGAGTGAAGGAGAATTTTCCAACATTAAAAATAATCCGTTGTGGCAAACAAAAATGATTACAGCAATAAAGGTGAGATATATTAAACTAAGTGCATTGAAAAACGCAGATAACAATAACAATATTGGCTATGCAGAGTTGGATGTAATTACAAAATAATTAATAATAATTATTACTTAACGTTTGGCTTGGTTCATAAATGATTTTTCAGAAGAATTGAGATGTTGGCAGCATACAAATTGTATTACAGACTAAACATTCAATAAGTATATATTCTTGTTGAAATATTCATAAAAATTTATTCATGAAAAAATTAATTCTATTTACTTTATTCTTTTCTGTATCTATACCATTCTATAATTTAAATGCTCAGGAATTACCTCAATTAAGAAATGAAGGTAATATGACCAGATTGTATGTTGAAGGCAAGCTATTTGTAATGGTTGCCGGAGAGTTACATAATTCTTCATCTTCCAACTTAACTTATTTAGCACCCATTTTTCCAAAATTAAAAGAAATGGGATTGAATACAGTTATAGCATCCATTGCCTGGGAACAATTCGAACCGCAGGAAGGTAAATTTGATTATACACTTATTGATGGAATAATAGCCCAGGCACGTGAAAACAAACTGAAACTTTGCATCATTTGGTTTGCAAGCTGGAAAAATGGCCTTTCCACTTATCTGCCACTGTGGGTTAAAAAAGATTCAAAACGTTTTTTTAAATTGAAGCAAAGTGATGGTAGTACTGGCGAAGTAATTTCGTCTTTTTGCAAGGAAGCGCAGGTGGCAGATGCTAAAGCGTATGTGCAATTAATGAAACGGATAAAGGAAATAGATAAAGAGCATACTGTTATAATGATGCAAACCGAAAACGAAGTTGGTGCATTCCAGGATATGGATTACAATCAACAGGCACTTTATTTATTTAATGCCCAGGTTCCGGAAACCTTAACTCGGTATTTGCAAAAACACACCAATAATCTGAGCCCGGAAATGAAATCTGTATGGCAAAAAAATGGAAGTAAAACTAAAGGCCCATGGTCTGAAATATTTGCTGATACAATGAAAAGTGCACAAAACTTTTTCATGACATGGCAATATGCCAAATACATAAATGAAATATGCGGCCTAGGTAAAAAGGAACTAAACCTTCCAATGTATGTAAATGCCTGGCTGGTTCAAAATCCTGCTGAATTACCCGGAGCATATCCAAACGGAGGACCTGTATCCAGGGCAATGGATATTTACAAAGCCATAGCGCCCGATATCGATTTCTGTGCACCTGATATTTATGCACCTAACTATAAAGAAATATTGTCGATGTATCATCGTCCTGATAATCCCCTTTTTATTCCCGAAAGCACTATTGAACAGGCCCGGGCTTTTTATGCCTATGCAGAACATAACGCCATTTGCTTTGCTCCTTTTGGGATTGAAGATGCTTATACCAATTTAGCTTACCGGCAGGCAATTGCTGTAATAAACGAATTAATGCCATACATAATAAAATATCAAGGTATAGGTAAAATGCGTGGCTTCATGCGGACAAAAAACAGTACCATCGACACGCAGCTATTTGGTGAGGATAAAGTGTTTGTAGAATATAATAATTGGGACAACACAGGATATGGCCTGATTATTCAAACTGCCCCGGATGAATATATAGTAGCAGGCATTACAGCACGACTGAAATTTGGAAAGAAAGATCCATCAAAAAATATTCGCCTTGGCCAGGTGTTTGAAGGAAAGTTTGAAGGGGAAAAGTGGGTAACTACCCGTATGCTGAATGGTGACGAAACCTGGCAACATGACTGTGTGCTTGTAACAGGGCGTAAAGCAATGATTTCTCAAACGTTGGAAGGACAAATAGTCCCTCCTCAGCCCGGACCAAACCAGCCTGCATTGGAACCAGTTAAGAATACAGAAGTTCAAACTCCTGCGGTCTATAAAGTGATTACTTATGAAATGAAATAAAAATATGCTATTTTATAAAACACTTTTTGTCTTGAGAAATTATGTAATGCTTTTTGGGTCTTTGTTATTATCTGCCACCAATTACTTGTGTGCACAAAAAAAACAGGCGATCCCTGTTTTAATTATTGATGGATTTAGTAACCATGACTGGAAACAAACCACGGCCGTCACAAAATGGATATTAGAGAAATCAGGACGCTTTAGGGTAGCTGTTTCTACAATTCCTGGTGATAGCAGTGAACGGTCAGTATGGAAACCTGATTTTAAAAAATATGCGTTTGTTGTTCAGAATACCAATAATATAAATGACACATCATTGCGTTGGCCTGCACAGGCAGAGCAGGCATTAGAGAAATATGTAAAAGCCGGTGGTGGTTTATATATACTTCATTCGGGCAATAATGCATTTCCTCACTGGAAAGAATATGATAAGATGATCGGCCTGGGCTGGCGGCGGGTTTCCAGTGGTTATGCGTTGGAGATTGATGCTGCAAAAAATATAATTCGCATACCTCCAAACGAAGGAAAAGGTACTGGTCATGGTAATAGGTTCAATGCTGTTATCCATGTACTGAATCAACATCCCATTAACAAAGGTTATCCTGAACAGTGGCAAACTGCTAACACAGAAGTATATAATTACCCAAGAGGACCTGCAGAAAATATTACGGTGTTGTCCTACGCATTTGACAGTTCTGCCACACAAAGAAACTGGCCGGTAGAGTGGGTGGTTACCTATGGCAAAGGGCGTGTTTACAACTCAAGCATGGGACATCTCTGGCAGGGAGAAATTTATCCACCGGCTTATCGTTGTGTTGGTTTTCAAACAACAATGATAAGAGCTGCGGAATTGCTGGCAACCGGTAGGGTAACTTATCCTGTACCAATTGATTTTCCTTCAAAAGAATCAATAAGCCTCAGAAGCGAAAATGAATTTATTAATCCAGGCAAAAATAAATAACCAGTCAATTTTTTTTGCCATTGTTGATATTCTTCACCAACAAGTATCAGTATAGAAGTTGTTAGTAAGGTTTACCAACATCGGCGTAAAAACTAAGTGCAAAAAAATACTGAAAACAATAATAATATCGGCTATGCTGAATTAAATAATTAAAAATAATTTGAAAAAAGTGAAGGTGATACTAAACATACTTTATACAGCGGTTTGCCTGGTTATAATAAACACAGGTGTTATTGCGCAGACAACATTCTTTGTTTCTCCCAAAGGAAAAAATATTAATGCTGGTAGCAGGGAAAACCCCTTTGCAGATATAGATTATGCAAAATTGAAGGCAAGGAAAATACCAGGATCGGTTGTGATTTATCTTTTGGAAGGTACTTATTATTTAAGCCAGCCAATTGTTTTTAAACCTGAAGATGCCCGAGGGAAAAATAGAACACTTACTATAAAAAATTATAATAATCAAAAAGTCATTATTAGTGGAGCAGTGGCTTTACAATTGAAATGGAAGCAGTATAAAAATGGAATCTGGCAGGCAGAAATAACGCAGGATATACTATTTGATGAATTGTTTGTTAATGGCAAGTTGCAACAGATGGCCCGCTATCCCAACTACAACTCTGCTGCCCGTTACCTTAGAGGAACTGCTGCCGATGCGGTTTCCAAAGAGCGTGCAGCCAAATGGCAATCTCCTGCAGGTGGTTATGTACATGCATTGCATGGCTCTATGTGGGGCGACTTTCATTATATCATTACCGGAAAGAACGATAACAACGAACTCACACTTGAAGGAGGCTGGCAGAATAACCGCAGAATGGGCATGCACGAAAAGTATCGCTTTGTTGAAAATATTTTTGAAGAATTGGATACCGTAAATGAGTGGTATTACAATAAAGAGAATAAGACACTTTATTATTATCCTCCAGATGGACTTGATCTATCAACAGCGACAATTGAAACACCACAGGTTGCTCACTTGTTTGAATTTAAAGGCAGTGAAAAGAATCCTGTAACAAATATTAATATCGACGGCCTAACGCTTACTCAGACACTACGCACATTCATGCAGAATAAAGAGCCATTGCTGCGTAGTGACTGGACCATTTATCGCGGAGCTGCTGTGTTGTATGATGGAGCAGTAAATTGTACGCTTAAAAATTGCACACTCACCAACCTGGGTGGCAACGCCATATTCTTTAATAAATACAATCGCAGTTCTACTATTGCTGGTTGTCTTATTTTCAATATTGGCGCCAGCGCTGTTTGTTTTGTTGGCGATCCCAATGCTGTGCGTTCACCCAGCTTTGAATACAATGAATTTGTACCACTGGCGCAGATTGACCGTACACCCGGTCCTAAGACAAATAATTATCCGGCAGCATGTACAGTATATAATAACCTGATGTTTGATTTGGGATATGTAGAAAAGCAATCGGCAGGTGTGCAGTTGAGTATGTGCAGTAGCATTACGGTAAGCCATAACACAATCTATGATGTACCCCGTGCCGGCATCAATGTAAGTGAAGGAACATGGGGCGGCCATATCATTGAATACAACGACGTATTCAATACAGTAAAAGAAAGTGGCGATCACGGTTCGTTTAACTCCTGGGGCCGTGACCGTTACTGGCATCCCGATAAAAAAGTGCTGGACACGATAGTTGAAAATCACTTCGATCTTACAATGCTTGATGTAGTGAAGCCCATTATTATTCGCAACAACCGCATGCGTTGCGATCATGGCTGGGACATCGACCTTGATGATGGGTCAAGCAACTATAGGATCTATAATAATCTTTGTTTGCATGGTGGAATAAAATTGCGGGAAGGTGTAAACCGTGTGGTGGAAAACAATATCATGATCAATAACACCTTCCATCCGCATGTGTGGTTTACAAACAGCAATGATGTATTCCGCCACAACATTGTTACAACAGATTATCAGCCTATACGCATTCCTGTTTGGGGTAAAGAAATAGATTACAATGTATTTCCAGATTCGGCTTCGCTTAAAGCTGCACAAAGCCGGGGAACAGATAAACATTCAGTTTATGGCGACTTATCTTTTGTAAACCCGCCGCAGGGAGATTTTCGTTTGAAAGATGGTTCCATAGCCTTTTCAGTGGGGTTCAAAAATTTTCCGATGGATAGTTTTGGAGTTGTCTCCACCAAATTTAAAGCGATGGCAAAAAAAGTAGTTCTGCCAAATGTGTTGTTACAAAATGGAGTTGAGAAAGAAGAGGTAATTGACTTTGCAGGAGCCAAAGTAAAAAACCTTGCAACGCTGGGCGAGCAATCGGCAACCGGTATGAACGCTATGAGAGGTGTATTGGTTTTGGAAGTAAAAGCCGGTTCTGCTGCAGCTAAGTTTTTACAGGTAAACGATGTGATCTTACAATATAACTCCAGGCAGGTAAATAATTTACATGACCTGGCAGAAGCTCAAATTGAAGTGAAAAGCACCGGCACTGAATTGGTGATTTTTAGAAATCAAAACGAAGTCAAAATAAAAATGAAGTAGTTAGGGCTGATGAAAAAGATATTTGGAAATAAAACAATGGGACGAAAGCCAATGGGAACGGGATATTAAGAAAATTTCGGAGATGGGTTTTGAGTTTGTGCATATTGCGGAGTTTGCCTGGTTTAAAATGGAACCTGTAGAAGGAAAGTTTGAATTTTCCTGGCTCGACAAAGTTGTACAGCTCTGCGAAAAATATCATCTAAAAATAGTGATGTGTACGCCATCCGCCACAACGCCAACATGGATGCGTATCAATTATCCCGAAACATTTATAATGTATGGCAATTACATCCGGGCAGAGAATGGTACAAGGGGATTGGGTTCTATTGTAAACTCAAAATACAGAACGTTTGTAAAAAACATTGTTGCAGAAATGGCCAAGCGTTATAGACAAAATAAAAATATTACCGGCTGGCAACTGGATAACGAACCGCAGGCTCTAGCCGACTATAGTCCTTCGTCACAGGAAGCATTCCGGCAATGGTTAAAAAAGAAATATAAAACCATTGATGCGTTGAATACTGCCTGGGGTACTGCATTTTGGAGCCAATGGTGTAATAATTTCGAACAGGTTATTATACCTAATACCGCATTGGTAGGATGGTGGGGAAATAATCCACATGCATTGCTTGATTTTAAAAGATACTGCGCCGATGCACAGGCAGCCTTTCTCGATTTGCAGGCAACAACTTTGCGAAATTACATTTTACCCACACAATACATTACCACTAATTATACTGCTGTGTGTACTGGAGCTGATGCCCGTCGTACAAAAAAATTGGACTTTGCTACTTATACAGCCTATCCCAACAGTGGTAGCAGCAATTTGGGAGAGCAGGGTTTTAGATTGGGTGATTACAAAGCAGTTTTATTTGCAAGCGAATTTTACAAATCGATAGGAGGTGTTACCGGCATCATGGAAATGCAAATAGGCCCTGTTGGTTGGGGCACCTACAATTCTCAACTGTTGCCTGGTACATTGCGAATGTGGTTGTATCACAACTTTGCTGCAGGCGCACAATTAGCCTGCTCTTATCGTTTTAGACAACCATTATTTGGAGCTGAACAAAATGAAGTGTCCATCATTAAAACAGATGGTATGACTCCATCACAGGGCGGTGAAGAGTATGTTCAGTTTAATACAGAAATACAGGAACTTAGAAAGCAATATCAACCCAATGCAAAAATGCCTGAAAAACTTTCGGCAAAATCAACAGCCATATTTTGGAACCTGGAAAATTATTGGAGCATCGACCGGCAAAAGATAACCCAGCAATGGAATGCATGGAATTATCCGGTGAAGTTTTTGGAGATAACAAAATCATTGGGTGCACCTACAGATGTAATTGCCGAGACCGATGATTTTTCAAAATATAAATTTTTGATAGTTCCCGCTTACGATTTAGTGGATGATGCGTTAGTAAAAAAATGGGAAACCTATGTAGCTGGCGGTGGTAATTTAATTGTCACCTGTCGCACCGCTACCAAAAACCGTGATGGGCATTATTGGGAAGCGGCAATAGCAGCACCTATTTCAAAATTGATTGGAGCTGCAATTAATGTCAGCGATAAGCTGCCCGGGAATGTTAACTGAAGCTTGAGGTAATAGCCGACAATATTATAAGAGTAATTGTGGTGCCGGGAAAAGAAATAACGCCTGTTCAAAGCCTGGTTACCGTTTACTATAAGAGTAGTGATCTTTTATGGAATACCATTGCCTCCAAAGAAAGCCTCACACTAAAAACAAAGACCCTAACTGCCATTGTCAATCTCAAAAGCGGTGCTGTTTCTTTTTGGGATTTGAAAGGCAAAAAAATATTAAGTGAAAAACCAAACTCAGGACGCAACTTTCAACCTGTTGTGTTTGATGGTAAACGGTACTACACAATTACCCAAACATTTCAAACTACTCCGGATGATGCCTGGTACGGACTAGGCCAGCATCAGAATGGTATCATGAACTATAGGGCACAGCAGGTTACGTTGTTTCAAAACAATACAGAAGTAGCAGTTCCTTTTTTAATTTCCTGTAAAAACTATGGTGTTCTATGGGATAATTACTCCTTAACCAGGGCTGGCGACGTTAGGCCACTACACCCGCTTTCGGTTATGCAGATTTTTTCAAAAGAGGATGAGCCAGGATGGCTTACTGTTTTTTATGCCAACAACAAGCATACACCAGGGAAGATAACGCTCGAAAGAGCGGAAGCGAATATTGATATGGAGTTCCTCGGAGATTCAAAGATTCAACTTCCCAAAGAATTTAATGCCGCCGAAGGTATAGTAACCTGGGAAGGTAGCCTTGCAAGTACTTTGTCAGGGCTTCATCAATTTTACTTCACATTTGGCGGCACGCTGAAAGTTTGGCTGGATGGAAAACTGGTGTTGGATCACTGGCGAAAAGCATGGAATCCGGCACCTGCAATCATTCCATATAATTTCAAAAAAAGGGGAGAAGACCACCGTTAAAATTGAATGGACTCCCGAGGGAGGCGAATCCTATATTTCTTTGAAATGGCAGGAGCCGCTGAGCGAAGAAGATCAAAACAGTTTTAGTTTTTCTTCAGAAGCCGGTAAGCAACTTGATTACTATTTTATTTATGGTAAAAACATGGATGATGTGATCGGAGGCTACAGAAATCTTACCGGAAAAGCTCCGCTTGTACCAAAATGGGCGTTGGGATTCTGGCAAAGCCGGGAGCGAGTGTGTCTTGAACTGATCCAGATGTAATATTAGGAATCAGGAGCTGTACCAAAACATGGAAGCCTTTTCAAATTAGTTTATTCACAAGTGCGGAGGTCAAGCGAACCGACTG
>JBKJUP010000075.1:0-78622 GCA_046590675.1 Ferruginibacter sp.
ACTACAAACCATTCTAAACAATAAAACCCTGTACCAGTAAGGATTTAAAAATCTAAAAACCAAAATAATCATGAAAAATGATGAAAAATAGCAGTTTTAACTGCAATGTGGGTTAACTACACCACGTTCATATCTTTAGCTACATTACTACTCAACTTCGTCCATTATCTTGCATTGGGATAAAAGAATCTATGTAAAACCAAAAGACCAAACCGATCGGGCAGCTCATTTTTTAAATCCAACAAACCAATAACAATAAACATCCAATAGTAACTGTCGCCTGCATTTAAATTTTCCGTTTAATTGATAGTCGAAAATTTCCGTCCAAATATCCAATATCCAATATCCAAAACCATGATTAAGAAATGTGCCCTTACCCCTGTATTTCTTGTTATTTTTGTAATTAATTGCATCTCACAAAACATTACAAATTATACTTTTGCCTCCACATCCGGAACCTTTACCGCCGTATCAGGTGGCACTACAACGCCAGGAGGTACGGGAACTGTAGATGAAGGTTATTGGAATAACATACCAATTGGTTTTAACTTTTGGTATATGGGTATTCGTTACACATCCATATCTGCAAGCACCAATGGTTGGCTTACACTCGGAGCCAATATTACAGACGCAACTTATACCAACAGCCTTGCCAGCGGAGGTTCGCCCCGCCCTGTATTGGCACCGCTTTGGGATGACCTGAGTATTCAATCAGGTTTAAACGCCGTATATTCAGTTAGTGGATCTTCGGGCAGCCAGGTACTCACTTTGCAGTTTTTGAATAATAAATGGAATTATTCAGCACCAGGTAATACCATTTCCTTCCAGGTAAAATTGTATGAAGGCACGGGTAAAATTGAATATGTTTACAGGCAGGAGGCAGGTGCGGTCAATGCTGCTACAGCATCCATCGGCATTACCGCAACCGCTACCGGATCGGGTAATTTTTTGTCATTAAATGGTTCGGGATCTACACCCACCGCCAGCAGTACCACCGAAACCAATAACATTAGCGCCAAACCATCCACCGGAACAGTCTTCTCATTTACTCCGCCGGTACCAACGGCTGCTTCATCTTTAAGTTTTACAGCCATTACAAATACGGGAATGACGCTTAAATGGGTTGACAATTCCAACAACGAAACCGGATTTTTAATTTATCGTTCTACCGATGGAGTAAACTATAGTTATATCAATCAAACTTCAGCCAATGCAACATCGTCGGCGCAAACAGGTTTATCAGGGAGTACCACATACTATTGGCGGGTGTATCCAGTTTCTGAAGGTGCCCTTAGTACAACTGCATTGAGTGGCAGCCAGGCAACGGCATGTACTCCACCTGCAGCACCAACTGTAACAAGCCCCGTAAGCTATTGTTTAAATGCTACCGCTTCAGCATTAACGGCCAGTGGTTCAAGTCTTTTATGGGGGGGCACTTCCACTGCGGGCAGTTGTGGCGGAGCCAGTACCTTAACCACCACTACTTACGTAGATGCGCCTAATGCAGGTAATAATAAAAAGACAAACTTTACAACAACAGCAGCAAATGTAACCATCACTACTGTCGATTATTACATACCTGCATGGCAAACAGTTAGTGGCCTTCAGTTGGCCGTATTTAATAATGCAGGTACCGTTATAGCTACTTCTTCAACAATAACATCTCAAAGTGCAAACTCAACAGCGGTAAAAATTACCGGCACCTTTAACTATGCGATTGCCAGTGCCGGCAATTACAGCATTGGTATTGCGGCTGGTACTGGCAACATCGGAAGTGATAATCCGACTTTTCCAATTACTGAAACAACGGGCACGATTAATACTACCGGCGTTTCATCGGCAGGATTCCGTTGTTTTAACAATATTCAGTTTACAACAGGAGGAGGCTCTTCCACTGCCCCTACCCCTGTTACTACTGCAATTGGATCAACCAATTACCTGGTAACGCAAACCGTTAGCGGCTGCACAAGTGCATCATCAACCATCACAGTAAATATAGCGGTTCCCAATATTTCACAAATACCGGCCAGCAATTTAATAGCTAACTATACTTTTAGCGGCAATGCAAATGATGCTACAAATAGCAACAACGGCACACTACAAAATGCCCCTTCGTTAACCAATGATCGTTTTAATATTTCCAACAAAGCCTATACATTTAATGGAAGTTCACAATATGTATCTACATCACTTTCCTACAACAACCCGGTAAATTTCACCATTTCAGCCTGGTTTAAAACTGCTACCACATCCGGAGGTAAACTGATTGGTTTCGGATCAGCGCAGGTTGGCGGAAGTGGCCAATACGATCGGCATATTTACATGAATAATGCCGGCCAGATTTATTTTGGGGTTTATCCGGGCACAGTAGTAACAGTAAATTCCACCCAATCATACAATGACAATACCTGGCATATTGCAACGGCAACCTTATCTTCCGTTAACGGTATGTCATTATATGTTGACGGCGTGCTTGTGGGGTCTAATTCATCAACTACAACTGCTGAGAATTATACCGGTTACTGGAAAATTGGATATGATAACTTAGGAGGCTGGACCTCTTCTCCATCAAGCGGATATTTTAATGGCCAGCTTGACGACGTGTTGATTTACGACCGTGCCCTTACAGCTTCCGAAGTGTCTACGATAGCTATTTCTCCGGATGGAGCCGGTAACAACGGCCCGGTATGCTCAGGTTCAACTGTAAGTTTAAGTGCTACAACTCTTGGTGGAGCAACTTACGCATGGACCGGACCAAACAGTTTTACTTCTTCAGCTCAGAATCCATCTTTTAGCTACGCTGCCGCAAAGGCTGGCGTTTATACCGTGCAGGTAACGGTAGCGGGTTGTTCTGTAACCGCATATACTAACATAAAGTCAACTTCCAATGCAGGTCAATGGACCGGTAATGTAGATACAGACTGGGCAAATGTGGGCAACTGGTGCAGCGCTTCCGTGCCTACATCTACTACAGATGTTGTAATCCCCTCTTCAGCAATCAATATGCCTTCTATTACCGGCAGTGCAACTTGTAAGAACCTTACTATTAATTCGGGTGCTACAATAACCACTACTATTACCGGCACATTAAATATTGCAGGTACATTTACAAATAGCGGAACTGCCAATAACAATGGAACTACCAATTTTAATGGCACTTCCGGCACACAAAGCTTTTCCGGCATCACTTCGTTTTACAATATGACAGTGGCCAATTCTACAAGCGTATTATTGCCTGTAGGCATTACTGTAAACAATAACCTCATCATTGCTGCCGGTGTGCTCAATGCCAATAATTTTAATATTACGGTAAAAGGTAACTGGACAAATAATGTATCTACATCTGCATTTACAGGTGGAACGGCTACGGTAACTTTTGGCGGAACGACCGCTCAAGCGATTGGAGGTACTTATGCTACCACTTTTAATAATTGTACCATCTCCAATGCAGCCAGTACCGTCTCATTAAATATAAATGCAGCAATCGCAGGAAATTTAACAGTTTCTGCCGGCATATTTGATCTTGGAACATATACAGCGAACCGTACTACTTTAGGTGGAATACTTACTGTTGCTAATAATGCAACTTTAAAAATTGGCGGAACAAATACTTATCCTGTAAACTATACAACCAATACATTGGTGGTAGCAAGTACAGTGGAATATTCAGGTACCAATCAAACCGTGAGTAACCAATCTTATGGTAATCTTAAGTTAAGTAGCTCTACAGGTGCAGCAGTTAAAACTTTTCCTGGAACGGCCTTAACTGTATTGGGAAACTTAAGCAGCACTTTGGGCACAGGCACATCTGTAGCCTTTACAGCAGGTGCCAATACTACCATCAGTGGTAATGTCACCATCGGTGCATCCACTACATTTAATGGTAGTAGTTACACACACAGTATAGGCGGCAACTGGACCAATAGTGGAACTTTTAACGGCAATACCGGTACTGTTAGTTTTACAGGATCGGGAACAACCGTTAGCGGTTCAGGTACGCAGAATTTTAATAACCTTACCGTTGCAGCATCGGGTGTAAGTTTTTCATCCGGCAGTATTTCATTAACCGGCAACCTTGCAACTACGGGATCAGGATCGTTCACACAAGCTTCGGGAGGCACATTAACAATGACAGGAGCCGGTACTACCATCAGCGGCACCGGCATTTCAATAGATAATTTAACCATTAGTGGCACAGTAAGTACGTCCATTGCATTGGTCATTACAGGTAATTTATCAGTAAGTGGCGGTTTTACGTCCGGGGCAGGAACCATTACTTTAAGTGGTACTTCCAAAACAATGTCGGGTGCCGGTACACTTAGTTTCGGTACTTTAACCGCTACCGGTTCAATTGCATCTACTGCTAATTTTTCAATTTCTTCAGGCCTGGTAGTGAATGGTAGCCTGGTTGCAACAGCGGGTACCGCAACTTTTACCGGCACATCTACTTTAAGTGGTACAGCTAACTTATATAATGCAACTGTAAATGGAACATCATTACAGTTATCAGCCGGTTCAGAATTAGGTATTGCAAATACACTAACAATAACTGCAGGTATCCTTAACGTAACTTCATCCATTGCCAATACGGTCAACTTTAATGGAACCGGCAGTCAAAATGTTAATGGCATAACCTATCATAACCTTGTAATGTCAAATGGTGGCAATAAAACAGCTTCCGCAGGTATAATTGCAAATAGTAACCTAACCATTGGGTCAGGAACAACATTTATTGCAGGAAATTATACGCATTCCATTTACCAGGATTTTATAAATAATGGAAGTTTTACAGCAGGTACAGGAACCATCCAGTTTTTAGGTAATCAAAATTCATACATAACCGGCGCAACTACTTTTAACAATCTTACCGTAAATAACAGCAGTGCAACTACCAGTGTGGCTTTGCAAAGTAATGTGTCAGCAGCTACTGTAAATATGAATATGGGTACCATGCTTACAGGATTAAATACTATTACAATTACAACTACCAGAACCGGTAACGGCATTATATTAGGTAATATTAACCGCACCCACACATTTACAACCGGTGTTTCCTATGCTTTCGAAGGGCCGGATAACACCATCCTTTTTTCCGCCGCTTCGGGATTAACCAGTATAACCGTTTCTGTTGCAAAAGGAGCTATTGGAGATTTCCCTTTTGGTGGATCAATCAGCAGGGTTTACAATATTACCATTCCTTTCGGCACCTACACATCCACCCTTCGTTTGCATTACGAAGATGCTGAATTGAATGGCGCCAATGAATCCACGATGGGCCTTTGGAAATACAATGGATCAGCCTGGGCATCGAGTGGTAAAACAGCGAATAGTACCACATCCAATTATGTTGAGCAAAGCGGGTTAACAAATATTACCAATCGCTGGACCATGTCAGATAATTCGAATGTGGTTCAGTGGAACGGCAGTGTAAGCACAGACTGGAATACAGCCGCTAACTGGACAGTTTTGCAAGGTTCAGCTTCTACGCCCCCATCGGCTACAGACATTGTAAACCTGGGTACTGCAGCTTTTAATTATCACCCTTCTATCAGCTCAGCCGTAACGGTTAAGAATATAAATTTTGGAAGTGTGCAGGCACTTACACTCACCATGGCTGGCGGAGGTTCTCTTACTTCAGGAGATATCCACGGTACCTGGACTACCACTAAAACGCATACCATCAATGCCAACAATCAAAACATAACAATTAACGGCGATTTGATATTAAGCGATGGTGTAGCTGGTGACGCAATTAATTTAAATATTGGAACCGGCACAGTTTACGTTGGCGGATCACTTACCCAGTCTGGCGGAGCCAATGTGGTGTTTAGTGGTGCAGGAAATTTAAACATTGCAACCGATATGAATTATGTAAGCGGAACATTTACGCCTGCAACGGGAACCGTAACGTACAGTGGTATAACAAGTCAAACAATTGGTGGGGTTAGTTATTACAATCTTTCAATCAATAAAGCAGCACAAACTGCTACAATTACAAATTCAATCAATATAGGCGGCGACCTTAATATAATTGCAGGAACGCTTGAAAACAATACTACCACCACAGTTTATGGAAATGCAACTATAGCGGGCGGAGCCTTACTAACCAATTACCAGTTTTTACATATTAAAGGCAACTGGTATAATAACGGTACGTTTAATGCAACAGGATCAAAAACTTATTTCGATGGCACCGGCACACAAACAATTTCATCTACTACTTTTAATAATTTTATTGTAGATAAACCTGTAGGAAGCATTGCTGAATTAACCGGCAATATTGCCATAAAAGGTGACTTTACCATAACCTCGGGAACACTTGATATAAAATCGTATAGTTGTAACCGTAATACTGTAGGCGGTACACTTACAATGGCGAATGCTGCAACACTACTTGTAGCGGGAAATAATTTACCTGCCAATTTTTCTACCACCACCATTGCCAATGCAAGTACAGTAATATTCAATGGCACTAGTGCACAATCTTTAGCTGCACCCGGTAGTTTAGGAAATGTGATTTTTCGCAATGCAGGCACCAAAACGCTCACTGCAGCGATGCCCGTAAATGGTAATTTAACCATTGAAAGTGGCGCAACACTTAGTGCCGCTTCGTATGATATTACACTGAATGGCAACTGGGTAAACAGTGGCACATTTACACCATCTACCGGCACCCTGCTATTAACAGGAACTACCAAAACACTTACCGGCGTTACCACTTTTAATAAAGTAATCATTTCAGGAAGTTATACGATTTTGAGTAACAGTGTTTTCAATACATTGTTACACATTACATCCACCGGATCTTGCAGCGGTGGAGGCGCTCTCAACATTACAATGAATGGCGACCTGATAAACAGTGGAACATTGTATGCGCTGGGAACAACCACCTTTACGGGTAATGTTTTACAAACATTGAGTTTGATAAATGCAGTACAGACCGTTGCCTTAACCGTAAATTTCAATGGAACAGTTTCGCCTGTATTGAACTCAACATCAACTCCTCAATTTGGTTATCTTAATATAAACAACACGGGTGGTATCAGCCCAAGTGTGGGATGGACCATTTTGTATTCACTTACAATTGGAAGTGGTGCTTCATTTAATGGAGGCAATTCTACACACAATGTGCTTGGATCATTTTCGAACAATGGTACCGTAACAAGTAGCGGAACCTTAAACTTCATACCAGCTTCACCGGTCACCTTAAATTTTGGTACAAACTTTACAAGCACTGGCCTTGTAAATTTTGGAGGTGCAGGGGCAATAACATTGGCAGGCACCCCTACAGTGTTCGGGGATGTACTGATTTCAAATACAAACGGAGCAGGCATTACACCCGTTTCTGCATGGACGCTGGCAAATAATTTTACCATCAACAGCGGTTCAATATTTAATGCCGGAAGCTACACACACTTAGTAGGCGGCAACATCACCAACAATGGCGCATTTAATAGCGCAACCTCAACTTTTAAATTAAACGGAACCGGCACACAGGACATTTACAATGCCGCTTCATTCAATAATCTTACCGTTGACAAAGCTTCAGGAAATACCGTACTGTTCACAGACATGGCAGTAAATGGCACACTGAATTTTATAAACGGAAAAATACAAACCGGTGCTTATTCGGTTACCCAATCATCTGCAGGAACTGTTACTGGCGCTGCACAGAATACAGGTTGGGTAAATGGTAAACTGCAAAAGTATATTGCTACCGGTGCTACCACCAAAACTTTTGAAATTGGAGGTGCCAACAATTACACACCAGTATTGGTTGAATTTTCAAATGTTACAACGGCGGGAAACCTGGGCGTTTATACTACAGCAACAGATCATCCTGCAATCAGCAGTTCAACGATCAATGCTACAAAAAGTGTTAACCGGTATTGGACAATGACAAATAATGGCATTGCATTTACGAACTATGCAGTAACCTGCAATTTTGTAGCGGCCGATATTGACGCTGGTGCCAGTACAGCCTCTTTCGGCATAGGATTAAACAATGGTTCATCATGGTCGCTACCCACCGTTGCAACTGCAAACGCAACCAATATTAAGGCCACGGGGCTTACATACATTGGAAGCCTGGCCGTAGGTGAAACATGTAACAGAACCACGGCTATTTCATACCCGTCTTCGGCTTATTGTTCTAATGCCGGCACTGCTACCGTAACAGTAACAGGAACCAGCGGCGGAACATTTGCTTCATCAGCGGGCTTAGTTTTCAATACAGGTACGGGAGCAATTGATCTTTTAAATACTACCCCAAACAGTTACCCGGTAACATACTCATTGAGTGCTACGGGTGGATGCCCTGCCTTTGTAACTTCAACAAATGTGATTGTTACCAGAGCGCCTTCTGCAACCATTTCTTATATCGGAACCCCCTATTGTTCAAATGCAGGTTCAGCCTCTGTTAGTTTTACCGGGACTTCGGGAGGAATTTACAGTTCTACCACTGGCCTGGTAATGGATAGTGTAACAGGAACAATTGACTTACTATCAAGTACTGCGGGTACCTACTCAGTCTCTTATAAAATTAATTCAGTTGGGGGTTGTGCAACATATACAACTACAACCGCCATCACCATAACTGATGCACCCAATGCAACCATATCTTACCTGTCTTCTCCCTATTGTTCTACTGCAGGTATAGCTACAGTAACGCATACCGGAACAACGGGTGGAGTATTTTCGTCTGCCGCAGGTTTGAGCATTAATGGTGCCACAGGTAACGTTAACCTTGGATCAAGTACCCTCGGCACTTACACAGTGAATTACACCATTGCGGCAGCAGGTGGCTGTGCCCAGTTACAAAAATCGGCAAACATCTCAATTGTAGTTGCGGGTACATGGACCGGGTCGGTAAATGCAGACTGGAATAACACGGGCAACTGGCTTTGCGGACAGATCCCTTCAGCTACTACCAATGTTACCATCCCTGCTTCGTTGTCGATATATCCTGATATTACTGCAACAAATGCAGTACAAAATGTAACCATTGAAACGGGGGCCGGTTTAACAATTACCGGTGGCACTTTACAAATAGCCGGCTCTATAAATAACTCAGGAATATTTGATGCAACAAGTGGTACAATAGAGATGAACGGCTCATCGCCGCAAACAATTCCTTCGAGTGTTTTCGTAAATAACAGCATCCAAAACCTTGTTATCAATAACAACGTGACACTGGCAGATACGGCTGGAGTTACAGGAACATTAACCATTGCAGGTATCAATCAAACATTTACCACAGGTAATTTTCTTATATTAAAATCAACCGGTTCTGGTACGGCAAAAATTGCTCAATTACCGGTTGACGGAAGTGGCAATGCAACCAGTTTTATAGCTGGTAAGGTAATGGTAGAAAGATTTATCCCGGCTCGTCGTTCGTGGCGCCTGTTAACAGCGCCATTGTCTAATACAGGTAACATTTTTGGTTCATGGCAAAACAATGGAATTTTTGACGCAGGCAAAGGCATGTTTGTAACGGGGCCAAATCCTTTAACAGCAAATGGATTGGATTCGAGCACACTTAACATTGTTTCCATGAAATCATTTAACCCGTCCACACAGGGATTTTCAAATGTTACCAATACAAAAGCATCAGCTTTGTCCAACAGTACGGGTAGTGCAGACAATATTGGTTATTTTGTATTTGTTCGTGGCGATAGAAAACCAAATAATTTATTTTCACCATATACCAACAATACAACATTAACCAGTATAGGGTATTTGCAAACGGGTAAACAAACATTTGCGGCATCCGCTACGCTGGGAAACTATACCTTACTGGGAAATCCTTATGCAGCGCCAATTGATTTCAATAAAGTTAAACGCACCCATTTACTGAAGCGCTTTTATGCCTGGGATGCAACCATTAATACTTATGGGGCTTACGTGGTATTGGATGACCTGGATGGTGATGGAATTTTTTCCAAATCGGATCCGTCCAGTTTACAGAGCAACAATATCCAATCGGGGCAGGCATTTTTTGTACAGACCGATACGGTGGGTACTGCCAACCTTACCACCTATGAAAGTAGTAAGAGTACGATCAGTACAAATGCCGGATTCCGTCCAGCAGCTCCGGTTAAATCAATGTCGATTATACTAAACCTGGTTGAATCAAATGGTTCAATTGTTAAGGCAGATGCAACACTTGCAGAGTTTGATGACAGCTATAGCGCTGCTGTAAATTTGCAGGATGCCGTAAAATTTGGAAACATCGGAGAAACATTTAGTTTATTGAGAAATAATACGGCACTGGCAATTGAACGCAGACCATTGATAAAATCGGCGGATACATTGTACTTACGACTCACAAAATCAACAACCAGAAATTACCAGATCGCAATCAACTCAGCCTATTTGTCGGATCCGAATTTATCAGCTTTTTTAGAAGACAAGTACACGGGATTGGCAACAGCAATTGACCTTGACAATCCCCTTGAATATAATTTCACTATCAATTCCGATGTTGCTTCCAAAAACCCGAACCGGTTTATTATTACATTCAAACAAAATACCGTACTTCCGGTTACCTACAGTGACGTAAAAGCATGGCAAACCGGGAAAAATATTGCGGTACAATGGAAAGTTGAAAACCCGTTAAATATCAAAAACTACAATGTTGAAAAGTCAACCGACGGTGTAAGTTTTGTTTCCGTAAACACACAGGCTGCAACCGGTTCAACAGCAGGAACAGCCATATATAGTTGGATTGATTTGAAAGCCGTTACAGGCAATAATTTTTATCGCATACGCAATACAGACCTGGATGGCTCATCTGCCTATAGCAAAACTGTACTGGTAAATATCGATGAAATAACAGCCGGCATGAAAGTTTATAACAACCCGGTTACAAATGGCGTAATTGATCTGCAATTAAAAAACATGTTACCAGGTCAGTACAATATCCGCCTGATAAACGTTATAGGCCAGGTACTTTTAACCAGCCAGCTAAATCATACAGGTGGAAACGCCGATAAAAAAATAACGCTATCCAACGAAATTGTAAATGGCATGTATAACCTTGAAATAAAAAAGCCGGATAACACTACAACCATCATTCCGGTAATCTGTCAATAAATAAATTTCAGAAATTTTAAAATCCGCCTCATGAATAATTCATGAGGCGGATTTTTTTTAACCACCACTGCCCATCATTCAAAGTAATTTAGCAATAGAAATTAAACGAACAAATAATTGTTATGAAAACCATACTTTGAAATAAAAAAGTGGCGCTGTATTTTGTATCATCTTAAATTTAATATCATGAGCAAAGAACAGACAACAGATTTACTAAAGTTCATGAACCCTTTTGATAACGATACGCAGGAACTAGTTTTATGGTTGAGGCAATTCATTTGGGATTTATATCCCTCGGCAAACGAATTGATATACGACAATTACAATGCTGTGGCTGTTGGATGGTCACCAACCGATCGGGTTGGACATATATTTTGTTCCATTGCAATCGGACGAACGAGTAAGAACATTCATGTTGGCTTTTATTGGGGTTCCCAAATAAACGATCCGGAAAAAATGTTAATCGGTAACGGCAAGCAGTATCGCTACCTGCTGGTAAAAGACAAGGAGCATTTCCCAAAAACCTATATAAAGAAACTAATGAAAGAAGCCTACAAAATTTCACTGGGAAAAATAAAAGACAAATCACAAATAATGGAAGGCGCCACAATAACCAAATCAATTTCTGCTAAAAAAAGAACACTTAAAAAAGACGGGCACAGCAAAGAAAATAATTCAAAATCGGTATAAAATTTCCTGAATTAAATAAAGCAGAAATTCAGGTTATTTATGTACCCACTTTATTTACATAGCTTATAAATTGCATGATTTCCATGTAAATCATTGGCGTATTTAAAAATGTCGCTCTCTAAATTAGAAGTGTCACTTTTAAACAAATAGAATTTAACTACAACACCGTAAAAAAGATGACATTTCTTACTAGATTTTTAAATGCACCCAAAATCATTACAACTGCTGATACTTATTTTTTAAATCCTATATTCGACCAATCTAAATTTCACAGGATGATTTATTGCAGGTTAAAGTATATCAAATTCTTTGACGCAATTTTACAAAACTGTTTGCAAAAAGATAGACAAGCTGGAAACGATCTTTATCAAAATTTTGAACATGCTTATTAAGCCCATTACCGATGTAGCGATTCAATTAAAAAATGCTTTTAAATTGCTGGTAAAAAACGACCCCATGCGACTTGCCGGTGCTACTGCATTTTTCACCACATTTGCTCTTCCGCCCATATTACTTATCCTAATACAAATACTTAGTTTATTATTTAACAGGAAATCTATTAGCCGCCAGCTATTTGATCAACTGGAAGGCATTGTAGGAAGTGATAGTGTTCATCAATTGGTTACAACCCTTCGTGGGTTTCGTGGACTTGCCAGTAACTGGCCGATAACAATAGCTGGATTTATTTTTTTACTTTTTGTAGCATCCACACTTTTTAAAGTCATTCAAAGCTCGCTTAACCAATTGTGGATGATTAGAAAAACAGGTGATAAAAAATTTAAAATGGCAATGGTTAGCAGAATTAAATCTGTGCTCGTTATTGTTTTTACGGGCTTGCTTTTTATTACGTCACTTGTAGCGGAAAGTTTAAAAACAATTTTTGGAAAATACCTGCAGGACTTGTTACCCGCTGCGGCAATTTATTTAAACAATACACTTTCAACGCTGCTTTCTATTGTCATTGTATGGATGTGGTTTACGGTTTTGTTCCGGTATTTACCCGATGGAAAACCAACATGGAAAGTAGCACTTACCGGTGGATTTCTCACAAGCATTTTATTCAATATTGGGAAGGTTGTTTTGAAAATCTTATTACCCAATAGTAATATCGGCGAACTATACGGAGCATCCGCTTCCATCGTTTTATTGTTACTGTTTGTTTTTTATTCATCGCTCATTTTTTACTTTGGCGCTGCTTTTACAAAAGTGTGGGGCGAACATGTGAAACAACCAATCAAGCCAATGTTTAACGCCAGCCTTTATGATTACACGGATATCCAATCACAACATGCCAATTCAAATTAACTGAAAACGACTTTCATAATTTAATCCCCGATGACCCCGGGTATCTACATTTGTATACAAAAATCATCAAAAACACATCGTTACTTATTTTTGTTGCATACATCAAATTAATTTTCGAACGACAGAATGTTTTTAAATTTCAGGAGTTGAAATTAGTTATACGGGAAATGGTGTAATTTTTATTGGTTAACTTCAGGTAAGTACCCATATTAAAACGATATCGATATTGTATTGTTAAAACCGGAACGGGAATTGCATTTTCAATAAAAATAATGACTTAATTAATCGTTATTTTTTATGCTAAATCAACATAAGAAGTTAAATAAATAAAAAATATTACATGGAAGTGAATAAAATTTATGAATTAATAATGGATAAGCTGAGTAAGTGGATGCATGAATTTATTCGCATGTTACCCAATATTTTATTAGCCACCATTATCCTGGTAGTTGGATTCTTCCTTGCAAAAAAAGCAAAGAAATTTACTGCCCGTATCATTGGAAAATTTTCAAGCAACAGCACACTCAATAGCCTTGTTGATTCCATCGTTTATATTTTTGCGGCTGGCATTACAATTTTTGTAGTATTAAGTATTTTACAACTCGACAAAGCTGTAACGTCTATTTTAGCGGGGGCAGGTATCGTTGGTTTGGCATTGGCATTTGCTTTCCAGGACATTGCTGCAAATTTTATTTCAGGTATTTTTATTTCATTCCGGCGGCCATTGCACATTGGCGACATTGTTAAAATAAAGGAATATATGGGTAAAGTGGAAGAGATCAATTTAAGAGATACCGTATTAAGAACATTCCAGGGACAGATGGTTATTATACCAAACAAAGACGTATTTCAAAACCCGATTGAAAACTATTCTATGTTAGGCAAAAGAAGAATAGACCTCACAATTGGTGTATCGTATGGAGAAGATCTTCGACAGGTTCAGGAAATAACGCTGAATGCTGTAAAGGGAATTGAGGGACTGTCAGAAGAAGATGCCGTCACCATGTTTTACCAGGAATTTGGAGATAGTTCCATAAATTTTTTAATACGCTTATGGTTGAATTCTCCAGACCAACCTGTTTATCTGAATGCCGGCAGCGAAGCAATCATGCGCATAAAGAAAGCTTATGATGAAAATAATATCATGATACCTTTCCCCATTCGCACATTGGATTTTGGTATTAAAGGTGGAACGCCTTTAAATGAAATGAAACTTAACATTGCTAAAGAGCCCCAGCAGATTACCGAATAATTTTGTTTAAAATTTAATAAGCTGAAATAAAAAACCGGCGTGAATAATAAATATTCTCGCCGGTTTTTATAAATAAAAGCCTGTTAATTTTCGAGCTTATTTACGATCACTTTATAGTGCGGATCTTCCCAATAATTTACATCTATTATTTCTGAAGCGTTGTTCAACAAAGTAATACAGTCTTCACTTAAATGACGCAGATGCACCTTCTTACCAACCTTGCGATAGCGTTCCGTTATTTTATTTAAAGCATCAATGGCGGAATGATCCACTACCCTGCTTTCTTTAAAATCTATAATTACTTCTTCCGGGTCATTCAACACATCAAATTTTTCCTGGAAAGCCGTAACAGATCCAAAGAACAAAGGACCAAAAATTTCGTAATGTTTTTTACCATTTTGATCTGTATATTTTTTTGCACGTATGCGTTTTGCATTTTCCCATGCAAATGCCAGTGCCGATATAATTACGCCTGTAATGACCGCCAGTGCAAGGTTGTGAAAGATAGCAGTAACAAGGGTTACCAATATCATTACAATCACATCCGTTTGGGGAACTTTGCGAAATACTTTTAAACTCGCCCATTCAAAAGTACCGATGGCAACCATAAACATCAAGCCCACAAGAGCAGCCATTGGAACTTTCTCAATTAACGCTGAACCAAAAAGTATAAACATCAATAAAGCAACAGCAGCAACAATACCAGACAATCTTCTTCTTCCTCCCGAGCTTACATTAATGATACTCTGTCCAATCATGGCACAACCTCCCATGCCTCCAAAAAAACCGGTTGTTATATTGGCAACACCCTGCGCCACACATTCTTTATTTCCTCTTCCCCTGGTTTCTGTCATTTCATCCACAACCGTAAGGGTTAGTAAACTTTCAATTAGGCCAACCAATGCCATTATAAATGAATAGGGAAAAATTATTTTAAGCGTTTCGAAGTCAAAGGCTACCTGCGGTAGATGAAACTCTGGTAAACCACCTGCTATCGATGCAATGTCTCCAACAGATCTTGTATGAATTCCGAAACCTATAATGATGGCGGATACAACTACAATGGCCGCAAGTGAAGATGGAACAACCTTTGTTAGTTTTGGAAGAAAATGAATGATGGCCATTGTAAGAACTATAAAGCCAAGCATGATCCATAAAGGCATGCCGGTTAACCAATGTGTAACACCTGCTGCATCGGTCGTTTTTAACTGGGCCAGTTGCGCCATAAAAATGACGATTGCCAAGCCGTTTACAAATCCAAAAATTACAGGATGCGGCACCAGCCGGATGAATTTGCCCAATTTCAATAACCCGATTGTTACTTGTATCAAACCCATCAGCACAACTGCCGCAAATAAATATTCTACGCCATGTGTTGCTACAAGACTAACAACCACCACAGCAATTGCACCCGTTGCTCCCGAAATCATACCAGGCCGGCCACCAAATATTGCCGTGATTAAGCCAATGATAAAGGCAGTGTATAAACCAATCAACGGGCTCACATTTGCAATCAATGAAAACGCCACCGCTTCCGGAACCAATGCCAATGCAACAGTTAAACCAGATAAAATATCGTCTTTGGGATTAAATTTCCTTTTGTGTAGTTCGGCTAAAAAAGTCATAATAAAATTGAATAAAATACGGAAATATGCTAAATCACTTCAGCAACAAAAACTAACAGGCCCGTAAACCCTAAAGAGAAAATTGAAGTAACGTTGCAGGTAAACCCGTTTAGAAACCTTGTTTACATAAGCGGCGAAACTAAGCAATAACAGTGAAGAACCAATTGGGTTGAAATAATTGACCGAAGTAGCTGCCATTGTACCAGAATCAAAATGAAAAAATACTACTATGTATTATTTTGACATCCAAAAAAAACAACGAAAAGAATTTCATATCTAAAATATTTCTATTAAATTATTAACCGAATGGTTAGAGATAATTATAAACAGATGAGAAAGTGATGTCTTTAAAACACTTGCAACAAATAACAAACATATAAAATGATTTCACCTAACAATAAAAAATAACATTATGAAAAAAGAACCACTCATTATTGAGCGTATATTAGACGCCCCGGTTAGTTTGGTTTGGGATGCATTAACCGATAATAGCAAAATGAAAAAATGGTATTTTGATATTGACAATTTTATCGCTAAGCCTGGTTTTGAATTTCAATTTTATGGTTCAAGTGATGATAAAAGATATTTGCATTTGTGCAAAATACTGGAGGTAGATCGGGGTAAAAAGTTATCCTATAGCTGGAAATACCAGGACTATGCCGGAGCATCTGTTTTGACATTTGAATTGTTTGAGGGAGGTGGTAAAACCAGGTTAAAACTTACCCACGAAGGATTAGAAACATTTCCTTCTGATCTCCCTGATTTTACGGTTGAAAGTTTTACTGCTGGTTGGAATTATATTATTGGAACCAGCCTGAAGCAATTTGTAGAAACGGCTTCCACACAACCCGAAGGTTAATACGATTATTATGCAACAGTTAAGTACCCATTGATAGTTGCTTATTGACTAATTTACGCTGGTAAAGACACTGAATCATCCATGAAATTATTTACTGCAAACGACATAAGGCAATGGGATGCCTACACCATTGAACATGAACCCATCAATTCGATTGATTTGATGGAACGTGCTGCAACTGCCTGTTACCATTGGTTGCTTCATCAGTTTAAAAATCGTCATCACTATATTATTTTTTGCGGACCAGGTAACAATGGTGGTGATGGATTGGCAATAGCAAGGTTGCTAATAATGGCCGAAAAAAGCGTTCAGATCTATTTGATCGAAGGAGTAAAACGGAGTGCCGATTTTGATACAAATTTTGCACGATTGCAACCCTTATTAAATGATTGGGATTATATAACTGAAGAAGGCTTTTCTACCATTGAAAAGGAATCGGTTATCATCGATGCGCTTTATGGAACCGGTCTTTCAAGGCCGCTAAGCGGGGAAAGCGTTGAAGCGGTCAATGCGATTAAAAAGCTTAAAAATACGGTTATAAGTATTGATCTGCCGAGTGGTTTATATGCCGACCAGGATTCTACCGGAAATGCAATAGTGATGGCAGATTACACCCTAAGTTTTCAAACACATAAACTTGCATTTATGATGACTGAAAACGGAAAATATACCGGTAATATACATCTACTCGACATTGGCTTGCACCTATATTTTTACAACAATACTTCTACCCCATTTTTTACAATTGATCAACAAGTAATTGGATCAATTTTTAAACCAAGGAATCAGTCTTCTCATAAATACAATTTCGGACATGCGTTGCTGTATGCAGGCAGTAAAAATATGATGGGTGCTGCTGTATTATGTGCAAAAGCATGCTTAAGATCCGGGGCAGGCCTGGCAACCGTTTATACACAAGAGCAAACCCAGGCAATCTTACAAACCGCTTTACCGGAAGCGATCTGCAGCACAGACAGTAATTGGAAAACACTATCTGTGAAGAAAGCTGCCATTGGAATTGGCCCAGGATTGGAACAATCCAATACAAACGAATTGCTGTTAAAAGAATTGCTCAATCATTTTGACGGCGGTTTAGTAGTAGATGCTTCTGCTCTGCAAATACTTGCCGGCAACATTGATGCTTTAAACAACAAGAGATCAAGGCCAATCATACTTACACCACATACTGGTGAGTTTGAAAAATTATTTGGCAAAACATCGAATGATTTCGACCGATTAAAATTATGTGTAGAAATGGCAAAAGCTAATCAGTGTTTTATTGTGCTTAAAGGACCACATACAGCGATCGCCTGCCCTGGCGGTGAAACTTACTTTAATACAACCGGTAACGCAGGTATGGCCACAGCAGGAAGCGGAGATGTGCTTACTGGTATATTAACGGGCTTGCTGGCACAGGGTTATGCTGAAAAAGAGGCCTGCATCCTGGGTGTGTATCTTCATGGCATGGCCGGTGATATAGGGGCAAAAAAAATATCACAGGAATCTTTAATTTCCGGTGATATCATTGATTATCTTGGAGAAGCCTTTAAACAGGTTTATACATACCAGTAGAGCTTCACATTTTTATTAATTTCCTCCAAACACTTTTTTAAGTATGCCGGTTACCTGTGCAGCCGGGTCTTTCCTTATTTTTTGTTCTTCCAAACTTATGTTATAAAACAACCCTGCCAATGCTCTTTCAGTAACATAGGCTGTCAGATCTGTATTAACCTGGTCTTTTGAAAATTTATTGTAGGTTGAAAAAACATCGTTCCAATATTTTGTAGCGTCTGTTTTTGTAAGTGAGCCTTCAATAACAGGCCTGAATTTTTCCGTTAATTCTGCTGTAGTTGTTTTCTTTAAATAATCTGTTGCTGCAAAATCTCCGCCCTTTAATATTTTTAATCCGTCTGTAACATTCATTTGCTTAATCGAGTTCCAGAAAATATTGCCAATGCCACTGGCTGCATCTTCGGCTGCACGATTCATAGACAAAATTGCTTTATCTACAACTTTACCCATCCCTACACCTCTCAACGTTTTTTCAACTTTTTGTGCCTGTTCCGGCATCAGAATTTTTATTGCTGCATCTCCAAAAAAACCATCCAGTTTACTAAGCTTTTTTGAACTGCTATCGGTACCAACTCTAAGTGCTTCTTTTAAGCCGCTGATGATATCATCATTACTTAAATTACTACCCCCGGAACCCGATCCTATATTAAGTTTGTCTGCTAATGATTTACCCGAAGAAGAATCTTTTGTAGTGGCCTTTTTTAAAAGGTCCTTAAATTGTGCATTTGCATTGGTTAGTAAAATAGTGAGTGTGAGTAGGATAATAGAAATTTGTTTCATAGTATTTTTGGTTTATGAGACAAAAATAGTACCATGCAACTGAATAATAGCCACTTTTGATTTTACCTTCAATTACTTTAACAATTTGCAAGTATGCCGGAATTATCTGTTTGGGAAAAAGAATCCTTTTTCAGCGATCAAAATGTCATCATTATCGGAAGTGGATTTACAGGCTTGTGGAGCGCCATGCACCTTAAATTATTACATCCTGCATATAAAATCACCATTCTTGAAAGAGGAATAATCCCTACAGGAGCCAGTACCCGAAACGCTGGTTTTAGCTGCTTTGGCAGCCCTTCTGAATTAATTGGCGATGCGGATGCAATGGGGGAAGATAAAATGTGGGAACTATTGTCAATGCGATATTCCGGGCTATGTGAAATCAGGAAATATTTTACAGATGCAGAAATTGATTATGATGCCTGTGGTGGTTTTGAATGTTTTAAACCTGCGTCTTTAATATGGGATGCTTGTAGCAACAAATTAGGATGGCTCAATGAAGGACTGGAAAAAGTAACGGGTATAAAAGATGTTTTTAAAATAACTGATGAAAAATTAATTGATTTTGGTTTTAAAGGCTTTGAACATTTAATTGAAAATAAACTGGAAGGAGCCGTACATCCCGGCAAACTTGTTCAGGCTTTATTAAGAAAAGTTCAGAGCCTGGGCGTGCAGGTTTTCTCAGGCATGGAGGCACTCAACTTTGAGGAAATAAATAACAGTGTAGAGATACATACCAGTAATGGCATCACTTTTAAAACCAATCAACTACTGGTTTGTACCAATGCATTTACCGGTAAAATTTTATCCGGTATCGACATTATACCCAATCGTGGCCAGGTGCTGATAACCAATCCCATCCCTGGCTTGCTTTTAAAAGGAACTTTTCATTTTGATAAAGGCTATTATTATTTCCGTAACCTTGGCAACAGGCTGCTGATTGGAGGAGCAAGAAATACTGCATTTGATGAGGAGAATACGGAAACCATGCAAACCTCACCTGCGATTCAACAAGCATTGGAAAGTTTTATTAAGGAACATTTACTTCCCGATACAACGTACACTATTGCCGACAGGTGGTCTGGCATCATGGCCATGGGAACAGAAAAATATCCTGTTGTTAAAGCCATTACCAACCATGTTTTTTGTTGTGTTAGAATGAATGGTATTGGTGTTGCACTTGCACCCGTAGTTGCAAAACAAGTGGTGCAGTTAATGAATAAGCCGCTTATAATTTAAACACCTTGGTGATAAATTTATCTTTACCATCTGCTATCTGAACAAAGTAAACACCTGCAGAAAGTTTGCTAAGATTATGTGTTGTTATTTGCTGCTTTAACTGGCTAACATAAACAGTAACACCTGTTGAATTGACAATGCGCATTGTTTTAAAAGTGATGCTGGTAGCAGCTTTACAATCTACAGTCATTACCGTACTAACCGGATTTGGATAAACCTTAGACCCAGATAATGAAACAGTAGTTGGTGTAGTGGGTTTGGTTGTATCCGGAAGAGGGCCGCCTTGTGCCATTGTACTATCGCATGCAACCGATGCAAGAAATGAATTACGAATGTTCCCTTTTGCAAATAATGCCCTCATTCTTTTTACTTGTCCAAGGGTAAATAAATTCATACAGGCATCATCAGAAAAATCCATAAAATTCATGAACATGTCGCCGTTATTATCCGGGGAGCAGGCACTTCTTTTTGGAAACGTATTACAGCCAAAATTGTATGACTGTTGGGTGGGTGTATCATCTACAAAATCGTTTCCACAACTTTCATCGCCCCAAATATGAATTAAGCCCAGCCAATGCCCTACTTCATGCGTAACCGTACGCCCAAGATTAAATACTGAACGAACCTTTTCAACCGTGCCAAATACGTCATAACATACCACCACACCATCTCTGTCTGCAGCAGCTCCCGGTGGTGTTGCATAAGCCAAACTACGGCCCGATAATCTTACAACCCATATATTTAGGTATTGCGTATTATTCCATCCATCAACCCCGCCACTTGCAGTATTTTTCATTGCGTCATCCGTAGTAAAAAAATCACGATCTGTATATTTTCGATCTATGCCGTTTGTCTTTCGTCCCAAAGGATCTACCTGTGCTAAACAAAACTGTATTCTTGCATCGCCTGCAACAGCCGCAAAAACACCGGGTGTGTTTACCTGGTCAGCATTTAATCTTCTGAAATCTTTATTTAAAGCATCTAACTGGGATTTTACCTGGGCATCACTGATATTTTCAAGCGCTGTCTTATAAAGAATGTGTACAACTAGAGGTATGTATATAATTTCGTTTTTAACGGTATCACGATTAGCAATACTATTATTTTTATGATTGAGGGTTGCAGCAATTTGTTGATTCGCTTTTAACGAACCTGCCTTGAAACCGGGATCGTTTTTCAACAAATAATTTGTATAATCAGTAGTGGCGCAAACTCTTTGAGAAAAAGCACCATTAACTGCACAAATACAGATAAAAAAACACAGCAAAAAAGAATGCATAAAATCCTATAACGAGTAATAAGCAAATGCTTCTGTTTGAAACATCTATTTCTGCAGAGGTATTGGAGAGAACATTATAGGATAAGAGGAAGATAAAAGGTAATTGTGGAGCATCTGTATTATAAACAATACGGCCCAAGTTGGGCTAATAGTGGAGTATAAATGGTTCAGAAGCTAAATCAAAACTATATTAAATTCGTTTACGGGCAAAATTTATTTTAGTTATTGTTAAAGTAAAGCGGAGTTTATCAGTCCTTGCTTATTTTTGACAATAAATTGAAACTCAAATAAATGAAATTATACACCTTTCTGTTGCTGCTTTTATTATGTACAGCTTGCAACAATAATTCTGCAAATACCGATTCAACCCCTTCGTTACCAACCAGTCAATCCGGAATACCTGCTCCCCAAAACATAAATTTAAATATTGTCGGTATTTATGATCATGATAATGGAGCATATACACAGGGCCTGGAAATTCATGATGGAAAAATGTATGAAAGCACGGGTGATTTTGAAAATTCATCGTTACGGATTACAGACTTAAAAACGGGTAAAGTGGTTGAAAAACACATGATGGGTACTGCAGATATTTTTGGTGAAGGCATCACAATTTTCGACAATAAAATTTACCAGCTTACCTGGAAAAACCATTTTGTAAATGTGTACGATGTAAAGAATATCAATAAACCTATTAAAACCTTCAATTGGCCATACGAGGGTTGGGGAATTACGCATAATAATACAGACCTGATTATTAGTGATGGATCATCTAACCTGTATTTTGTAAATAGTGAAGACTTTAAACTAAAAAGAACATTGCAGGTTACGGATAATGTAGGGCCAATTGTTCTTTTAAATGAACTGGAATACATCGATGGCTTTGTGTTTGCCAATGTATATGAGAGTGATGTGATCGTAAAAATTGATCCCTCAAATGGCCATGTAGTTGGAAAGATTTATTTACCGGGTTTGATAGAGCAATATGCAAAAGGCTATACTCCTGATGGCAACGAAGTATTAAATGGCATAGCATGGGACAGTGCTGGTAAAAAATTATACATAACAGGAAAACACTGGCCCAAAATGTTTGAGGCACTCATCAACTAAGCTGGTAAATATAGTGGTGACAATTAGAGCCCTCGGGAATTTCCCAATCCGTTAACTCCAAATTTTGATAAGTAGAATGCAAGGGCAATTACCCCTAAAGCTCCCAGTATCAGAGCAACTATTTTCCAATTGTATTTTGGTGTTGGCTTTTCGATGAAATATTCAGTCATCTGCACATTCGTAGTTTGCTGATCGCCTACTAACATAGCATGCTCAGCATTTTCACGGATCACCCTTTCAAAGCGCATCGCCTGGGCTAGTTCGGGTTTTATCTGTATGCCGGAAAATTCAAGATTATCATCGGGCATTTTGGTAAATGTGCCTATTCCTTTCAAAAACGCAGTACCATTTTCGTCAATTGTTTTCTTCAATAATTCCGCAATTGCTGAAAACTCGTTGAATATATTTTCACCGAATGGTTCCGGTAAAAACTCAATACTTTCTGCAGGTGCCGCAATTTGCCCGTTAACAAAATCTGTATGAGCAGGAACAGTTTTAATTTTCAGCGTACCAATACCTGGTAATCTGCAGATTTTAGATTGAAAAAGTGTAGGCGCAATTATTTGATACATGTGCATAATTCAGGCTCAAAGATATGTTAACTGGTAAAACCGTAAAAATAAAACCAGCACAATGTGTTTTGCAACAATATTTGCAATTAACTGCTTCAGTTATTCTAAAAAAACAGACTCCAACTTTTTAAGATTGGAGTCTGAAAAAAAGAATGATAATTGTTATATTAAAATTTATAGATAATACCACCCAGTACGTTTAAACCATATACCTGGTAGTTGTGCCATCGTTCGTATTTATTATTGAATATATTATTAAAGTCGAGCCATGCGCTAAATTTTTGATTGATGGCATATTCAAGCCCGGCGCTTAAGTCCGCTGCACCACCTAAAGTTTTGTGTACATTTCCATTCAGCAAATAAGGGCCTCCGGTATAAGCTCTAAAATCAGCCTTCACCATTAAAGCCTTATATGCCCACCAACGCATCGATGCAGACACTTCTAAAGGAATTGTTCCAAATGCTTTGTCATTATCTTTCATCGAAGTATATCCGTTAAATGTAAGGCCACCTGTAATCGTGAATTTATCCTGGCTTACAAAACTTAAGTCTGCATGAATGCGCAGGTCATTTACCTTGCTCTCATTACTTACCACAAAAGCTTTGCTGTCTGTTGCAGTATCATTGATATAGAAAGGAAGATTTTCATAACGTATCAAACCGGCTTTGGCACTAAAGTTAAAATGCTTGCCAACTGAAGTCTTAATACCTCCATACAATTCTGTTTCTTTTGTGTTATGTTGGTTTGGCAACGTAGCCAGGTAAGGATTAACCGCTGATAAGTTCCGATAGGTATTTTTAATAAAATGTCCTATAAAACCTCCCTGTACCAGGAACGTCTGATCAGGGATTTTTACTTCACCATAAATATTGGGAAATACGGTTAGTTTACCATTATCCCATGCCGGTGTAATACCTGCATGTATGGTATAATCGGGTTTGGAATAAATAAGTTCCGGAGCTATTTGAAAAACATTGTTATTGACTTTTATATTGGCAGGTAAGTCTTTGGTGGTATATTTCGTCATATCTCCATTGAAGGAAACCTTAATTGAAATCTCATCTCCAAAGGTCTTTTCTACCGGCGCATTTACAATAAATGTAGTTTCTGACAATTTATGTAAGTTGGAGAATACACTTGCCTGGATGGACGGATCATAATTGATCCCTGTTTCATTTTTGTCTTTATTTCTGAAACCTGCTTTAATACTAAAATCCTGGAAACGTTGTAATACATCATCTTTCGAATAGGTATGTAATGTGTGGTCATAACCATATAAATAATGATCCTGATTTTTAACTGCAGCTACACCATAAATTTCACTTCTTTCAGTAAAATAGCTGCCGCTTGCTTTCATATTCAGAATGGTATAATCCTGGTGCTCAATATCGCCTTTGGAAGAAATAAAATCGCCATACAAATTAAGTAATCCCGTTTTTCCATCGCCAAAACTTAAGCCGGCACTTGCATAAGGAGTGGTGTAATTTCCAAAACCCACCTTCACAAAATTGCGCAATCCCAATTCGAGTGCGGTATCCTGTTGCAAAGCCAATGGCTTTAATGAAACCGGCTGATAAGTATAAAATAAATTCTGTGCCGGTATATTGTAGGCGCCAATTACTTTAGAAGAATCTGCAACCAGGTTAGTGGCCGAAAAATTTATTTTAGAAGAATTTCTTAGTACAGGTTTATAGCTGGAAGTGATGTCAATGCTTGGTTTTCGGGTAGTATCTCTTTGGGCAAACCCGGTAAATCCTGCAATACATAAACCTGTTACTAATATTGAAATTTTTATATCGGCCATGTTGATTGTGCTGTTTTTGTTCATGTTTTAATTGCTGATTTTTGAATTAGCCTTTTCATCGGCAGTTGCCTTATCAAATTTTTCGCTTGCGGCTGTTTTTAATTCCGGAATGGTAGAATTCTGTGATACGCTTTGGTAAGTAGCTTTAGCATTGAAATAATCTTTCTGTTGCATAAATATATCACCAATCAAAATGTAAGAACTGGTTACCCAATAATCGTAACTACTTGTTTCTTTTATCACAACCATCGCTGCTTTTTCCGCAGCGGAATAATTACCAGCTATTAAATAACAATGAGCTATTTCATATCTTGCCTCAGCACCCCAGGCTGATTTATTGATGGCTGCACCGGATTTAAATGATGCAATGGCACCTGTACAATCATTGTTTGCTTGTTGCGATTTACCCAACACCAAAAATGCGATCGAACGATCATCGGTACTAAGGCCTTTTCTTGTCAACAGTTCTTTTGCAGCTTCATTTGCCTGGCTGTATTCTTTTAATTGGTAATAACAACGAACCAGGCCACGCAAGGCCTCCAGTTTATTATCTTCATTCACTGCACCTTCATCAAGCGAAGCAAAATATTTTTTAGCACCTGTGTAATCTTTTAATTCAAAATAATATATCCTGGCCGCTGCCAGTGTGGCTTTTTCGAAATAAGCATTCAGCCCTTTACCGTTAACATATTCATATCCTGCCAGGGCATTTTGCCAGTCTTTGTTTTTTGCATAACATTCGCTCCTGAAATAATTGGCTTCTATTGCATAAGATCCGGTTGCATACCTCGAAAGATAATTGTTGAATCCGGTTATTGCAGCGGCGCAGTCATTGGCATTGTATTTTATTTCGGCCGCTGTGTAGGTAAGCGAATCAGCTTCTGAAACTGAAATATTTTTACCATTCTTTATCATCAGGTCAACATATTCGTTTGGCTTACCTTCTTCTACATAAATATTCTTAATATTCCCTAAAGCCTCATCTGCTTCAGAAGACTGTGGATATTGCTGCAACAATTGCTGATAGTTGGCAAGCGCTTGTGTATTATCATTTAAATTATAATAATTCAACCCGAGTTTTAAATAGGCTTCCGGCCGCAATCCTTTTCCGGAAGGAGCAGCAAGCACCATATTCAAATAAGGAATTGCATCTCTGAATTTTTCGTCAGCCATATACGTATTGGCTATTTCCATATTGGCCTCCGGAACAAGGCTGCTCTTACTATATTGCCTGGTTAAATTATTAAGAATAGAAATTTTAGTAGCAGAACTTTTTATACCAGCTATCAATGATTTTTGGAACATGGCATAATCACTATGTGGCAATGCATTGCTTATAACAGTTTCATAAATTGTATTGGCCCTTGAAAAATCGCTTTGCATAAAATAACTATCACCAGAACGGATGTACGCATCCTGCTCCATAGTGCTGGCTGTCGAAGATGATTTGGCTACCTGGTCAAAATACCCTGCAGCCTGATTAAAATTTTCTTTTTTTAGCCAGCTATATCCAAGGTCGTATTTAGCACTCGAAGGATTTGCTTCTCCCTGGGCTCTTGCACCACTTTGCAGGTAAATGTTCAAATAACGAATGGCTTCATCATAGTTTTCTGACCGGTAAGCAATTTCCCCTTTCCAAAAATTAGCATAAGGTGTTACGGAGGAAGGTGCCATTCTTAAAATTTTATCAAACAACTCATCGGCACTTGTTATTTGTTGATCATTCACCAGTTCAACTGCACGTCCATATAATATGCGGGGATATACCTTTTGCATATTAGCGGTGGGTTGCTTAAACGACTCGTAAAGCGATAATGCATCCCTGAAATTATTTGTACCGGTTAACAGGCTTATTAAAATTTCTTTTGCCTCTGTGTTGTCTTTAGAATTAGGATAAGTATTGATAAAATTCCTCATTTCATTCAGGGCAATATCTTCGTATCCCAATTCGTAAGAAAGCTTGGCATAATTGAACAATGAAATTTCCTGCTGCTTTTTATTACTGCTGTTATAGGCACAAAACTGAAATGCATTTCGGGCATTTGCCTTTTGATTGGTGCGTAAATAACAATCGCCCAACAGGTACATACTGTTTTGTCCTAACGAATCTTTTTCATTACTTAATTGTTTAAATCCATCAATGGCTTTATCTAATTGCTTCGCTTCATAATAACAAAAGCTGAGTTCATATAAATTTTCTTTGGTAACCTTGCTACTGTTTTTTACATAATATTCCAGCAATGGCAGGGCTCTTGCAAATTCTTTTTTCTCAAAATAAATATGGCCAACCAGTTGCTTTAATTCTTTTTCGTAATACAGGCCTCCCCTGCTTATCAGGCTTTCGCCATAACGTTGTGCTTCGTCTTTTTTGTTTTGAAAATAAAATATTTCAGCTATGTAATACGGTACTATTCCTTTGTATTCATCCCTTGTTTCAATTAATTTAAAAGACTTTAATGCTTCATTATAATTGCGATCGTAGTAACTGATAAAACCATAATAATAATTTGCAGGAATGTAATACTTGTTATCCGGCAACTGGTGAATTTCATTGAACAAAGGCTTAGCATCTTTAAAACGCTTGAGGTTAAAATAGCAATACGCCATTTCAAATTTAGCATCTGCTATTTCTTCATTGCTTAAATTATCCAGCCCGGCACGTTCATAATTTTCCAGTGCTTTTGTAAAATCATCTTTTACAAAATAATATTTACCAAGATGGTAACTCATCAATTCTCTGCGAGGTTCATTATTTACCCAGTCTATATAATGAGTTGCTTCTTCTTCGGCAATAGGAATTTGAAGTTTCAAACGGCTTACTGTGTAATAATAATTTACATCATCATTCAGGTATGTATTATTGCTTTTCTGATTTTCGGGATGTTCGTCTTTTACTTCCTGTAAAAGCGGGTATGCCAGTGCGTACTGCTGTTTAATAAATAGCTCTTTTGCATCTTTAAACTTCTTCTCGGTATCCGTTACAGCATGTGTTGCCTGCGAAAATGTAGTGATAGAAAATAATACTGCGCAAATTAGAAGGGACGTATGTTGTTTCATCGTAAAGGTTATATCTACCATTTTATAGTTGATTGCAAAATTAACTAAATTGCCTCCAGAGCAAACACCGTTCCAAAGCGTTTGTTAATAAGTGGATAACTGCTTAAAGAAAACGAATGTAACTTTGCAACCCTGTTAAGGAAAAGATAATAAATATGGATCTTAAACAATTTGAATTAAAAATTAACATTAAATGAAAAAATTACTTTCAACAAAGTATTCGGCCGGAGCATTTAACGCAGCATTATTTGTATTGAGATTGGCGCTTGGAATATTAATGATGAACCATGGCTATGATAAACTGATACACTTTGGCGCCAAACACAATCACTTCATGAATTTTTTAGGAATAGGCAGCACCCTATCCTTTTCGCTGGTTATTTTTGCAGAGTTTTTCTGTGCCCTTTTTTTAATTCTTGGATTGTTTACCAGGCTGGCAGCAATTCCTTTGGTAATAGAAATGTGCATTGCATTATTTAAGGCTCATAATGCACAGGTATTTGGACCCGGTGAAGCGGCAACATTATTTTTAGCGGGCTTTTTAGCAATACTTTTGGTAGGACCAGGCAGAGTTAGTGTGGACAGTATGGTAGGAAAATAGATAAAAAAACATCGACAACATAAATTGATTATCGTTTAAAATGTACACAACCGAAACAAAAATAAGGATCCATTATGCTCTTACAGATCAAATGGGTTTTGTATATCATGGGCATTACGCACAATTCTACGAAATTGGACGAGGCGAAGCCATCCGCCAGATTGGGTACACTTATAAGGATATAGAGGCCATGGGAATTATTATGCCGGTTGTAGATATTCACAGCCGGTTTTTAAGACCGGCCAAATATGATGATTTAATAACAGTAAAAACTACGTTGAGAGAACTGCCCATTCATCATAAAATTGTATTTCATTCTGAAATATTTAATGAAGAAGGTGCCCTGTTAAATACCGGCGATGTTACCCTTTATTTTATGGAAGTAAATGGAATGAAAAGATGTGCCATGCCAAACGCATTGAAGGCAAAACTTGAAAAATATTTTCCCAGCCCTGTTACGGACAGCTAGTAACGATTATTGATTTTCATTACCCATTTGCCAGGCCAATACTTTTCAAATTACTAAACACGGTGATGATCAGCTTTCCATTTTGTAATCGCCCTCTTGATATCGGAAGCGGATAGATTTTCATTCACTGCCTTCTCAGCAAGTGGAATTAATTCGTCATTTTCTGCAAAACGCAATGCTATAATTTGTCCCAATGAAAGTCTGCTATCAAATAATTTCCCGGTAAGTGAAAAATAACGAAGGTTTTCTTCAGCCCTGATTGCCCTGTCCTGCGCCTTCAATGAAAATGCCCTGATAAACCAGAAAAATAGTGCTGCGATGATAAACAACAAAATAAGCAATGCTGCCACCGTTCTACCACTTGCCACCTGGTAAGCATGTATAAACCTAATGACTGCAACAATTAAACCGGCTACAATAAACAAAGTGGTGAGTCCATGATACAGTGGAACATATTGGGAATGATTTTTAAAACTCTGTTCTTTCATATAAATAATTTTTCGAAAGTTACTTTAATATATTGAGCAGTTTCCACATTTTTTCTCTTACCGTTGACGGGCTTCCATCAAAATTATTTACAATAAAAGAGAAGGTGTATTTTGTTCCTAAACTACTGGTAACATACCCGGTATAACTTCTAACGCCTGATATATATCCATCCTTCATTTTTATTCCATTCATTTCGGGGAGTGCTTCATAAAATGCAGGATACCATGGTTGCTTTAAAGCATACTGCATCACATGTACCAAAGCATTTGTTGTAACCCGGTTGGCAGGTGATAAGCCACTGCCATCAATGATATTTATGGAGGATTTTTCAACGCCCCTGTTTTTCCAAAATTCTTTTATAATTGCAATACCGGTATCTGTTGAACCATGGTTCGTTTTTTCAAAAGCAATCGTTTTTACAAACGCCTCTCCATATAAATTGATGCTCTTTTTTAGAAACCAGTAATTCATACTTTCGAAGCCAGGTGATTGAAGGGTGCATAAAAATGTGCTTGCAGTATTGAGTTCTTTTGATGGAGCATTGTTGGGTGCCGGTAATGCTATTTGCTTTTCTTTTAATCCCAACGTGATTGCATTTAAAAATAATGCAACCGGATCAGGAAACGATCCTGACACAGTAAAGTTATTTTCACCCGCAGGAATAGATCCCCTTACAAAACCTTTGTTGGAATAGGATGGTAAATAAATATATGCATTGTCACCACTTCCTTTTTTACCGGTGGTTAATTCATTCACCAACTCCACGTCATTTAATGTTGGCTTTATCGCAACTATGGAAACTTTATCACCTGGCGTATTGCCCGATTTAAGTACAAGGTCGTATTGATTTTCATGCCAGTTGATTGGTGCAGCACCAGCGCCATAATAATTACCAATATCTTCCCAAACCCAGCCATTGGGGGTAATGTTGGTATCCCAGTTTAAAGTTTTTGCAACTAACCCACCACTTATTTTTTTAATACCCTTCGCCGTAAGTGCAGTTGTAAGCTGGCCCAATATCGCATCTTCTTTTGTCTGGCTCCACCGCCAACTACCTAATGAAGGATCTCCGGAACCTGTGACAGACAGTGATCCGTTCAACACGTTGTCCTTTATTTCACCAGTGTAACCAACCATGGTTTTGTAAACATAATCTTTACCCAGCAACTCAAATGCCGCAGCACTTGTAATAACTTTCTGGCAACTGGCTGGTGCAAGGCCCACCTGCGCATTGTAATCAAAAACTGTATTTCCTGTTTTTGAATCAACAACATACATACTTAATATGGCATGTTTAAATTGTTCATCAGCCTGTAACCTATCGATTGCATTCGATAACTTTTCCTTTACAGGCTGGCTTTGTAAACCTGTAGCAGTAGCCGTTACAAATATTGCTAAACACAATCCCGATTTCAAAAGATTCATATCTCAAAACTAAAAGATTTAATTTTGATGCATAAATGATTTAACAATATGGGCA
The DNA here is from genome assembly GCA_046590675.1 of Ferruginibacter sp. Lineage (GTDB taxonomy): Bacteria > Bacteroidota > Bacteroidia > Chitinophagales > Chitinophagaceae > Ferruginibacter. Next base: position 31,279 of record JBKJUP010000075.1, read on the forward strand.
GGCGAACTGTTTATATTGTTCCTTGCAATTTTTTTTTAATCAGCACAAGAGCAACTAAACATCAATTGAAAACTTGTCGGGTGTTTTTCATTTACTTATAAATAGCAAAATTTTAAATACTTATTTCGCTTATGCAAACTACGAAAGCATCGATCATTACAATTGGGGATGAATTATTGATTGGGCAGGTAATTGATACCAATAGTGCCTGGATGGCACAGGAATTAAGTAAGGCCGGCATCCAGGTTTCGAGGAGTGTAGCCGTTGGAGATATCTGGGATGATATCTGGAACGCTTTGGATGAAGAGAGCCTGCATGCAGATATCATTTTATTAACCGGAGGGCTTGGCCCCACAGCCGATGATATTACCAAGCCATTGCTTTGCAAATATTTTGATGGCAAAATGGTTGTAGATGAAGGTGCTTTAAACAATGTAAAATATATTTTTGAAACCTTGCTGAAAAGGCCCATGATTCAAAGAAACCTGCAACAGGCAGAAGTTCCCGATACCTGCAAAGTAATTTTAAATACCAATGGAACAGCCCCGGGTATGTGGTTTGAGAAGGCAGGTAAAATTTTTGTAAGCATGCCTGGCGTACCTCATGAAATGAAAACTATGATGGAACTGGATGTCATTCCGGGCTTGACAAAGCAATTTAAGTTTCCACATATTGCACATCGCACGTTGCTTACCGTTGGCGTTGGTGAAAGTTTCCTGGCAGATCTTATCCAGGATTTTGAATTGGCTTTACCCAAACATATAAAATTAGCTTACCTGCCCAATTCAGGTATGGTGCGGTTGCGTTTGTCCACAACCGGTACAAACAAGGATGCCATTGAAAAAGAAGTTCAGGATTTGTTTGAAGGGCTGCAGTTATTGGTAAAGGCTTACCTGGTAACAAATGAAGATGAGCCCATTCGTAAGGTAGTTTCAAAATTGTTACTTGAAACCAATTCAACCATTTCTACCGCAGAAAGTTGTACGGGTGGCTACATTGCTCATTTATTGACAGAAGAAGCTGGCTCGTCTGCTTATTTTAGTGGTAGTGTGGTAAGTTATTCCTACAAAGCAAAGGAAGACCTGCTGCAGGTTGATCATGAAACTTTATCAAAATTGGGTGCGGTAAGCGAAGAGGTTGTTATTCAAATGGCTAAAGGAGCACTTAAAAACATACATACAGATTATACAATTGCTGTGTCCGGCATTATGGGACCAGGCGGTGGCATGCCCGACAAACCCGTTGGTACGGTATGGGTTGCCGTGGGAAATAATGCCAGCCTTGTTACCCAAAAATTTAATTTAAGATATGATCGTCAACGTAATATCAGCCTCACCGCCAACTATGCATTGGATTTACTACGTAAATTCATCCTGGCAGAACGGAAATCCGTTATATAACACTGGTTAATAGGAAATAATTACCTTTGTTGACGATTGTTAGCAAAGTGTAAATCCTGCTTTGATTGAATCGCCATTATTTAATTCAAATACAATTATTCTTATGTCATTAGTTGATCTGGTAATGCCTAAGCTGGGGGAAAGTATTATGGAAGCCACTATTTTGAAATGGCACAAAAAACCAGGCGACGCTATTCTTGAAGATGAAACTGTATTGGACATTGCCACAGACAAGGTAGATAGCGAGGTTCCTTCAACAACTGAGGGCGTAATGGAAGAAATTATGTTCCAGGAGAATGATGTAGTGCCGATTGGTGCCGTGATAGCAAAAATAAGAGTAGGCAGCGATGGTGCCATACCAACAACAGCGCCGGCTTCTGCACCTGCTCAGCCTGCTTATGAAGATGCACATGTGGTAGAAGAAATCCCTTATCAACCTACAGCGGTAGTTGTAAACAAGCCAACGGCTGGCAACGGAAATATGGTAAGATTTTATTCGCCCTTGGTATTAAATATTGCCCAGCAGGAAGGCATCAATATGAGTGAGCTGGAAAAAATACCAGGCACCGGCCAGGATGGAAGGGTTAGCAAAAAAGATATTTTACATTATATATCAGATAAGAAGCACGCAACTACAACTACAGCACCGGTAGCTGAGCCAAAACGTTCAGAACAGCAGGCTCCGGAACGCAGCAATCAGCAGGTTGCGGTGTCCAATGGTCTGCCGTCTCCCGCTAATAAAGATTATGGAAACAATGTGGAAGTGATAGAAATGGACCGGATGCGGAAGCTGATTTCCAAACACATGACTGACAGCCAGCAAACGAGTGCACATGTTACTAGTTTTGCGGAATGTGATGTAACCAACCTGGTGCTATGGAGAGAAAAAATTAAAAAGGATTTTGAAAAACGAGAGGGGGAAAGAATTACTTATACGCCATTGTTTGTAGAGGCCATCGTAAAATGTATTAAGAAATACCCGATGCTGAGTAGTTCGGTTGACGGTGACAAAATTATTATAAAGAAGAATTTAAATATTGGTATGGCTACGGCTTTACCAAACGGAAACTTAATTGTGCCGGTTATTAAAAATGCGGATCAGTTAAACCTGGCGGGGCTTACTAAACAGGTAAACGGATTGGCCAATGGTGCAAGAACCGGCACGTTGAAACCAGATGACACTAACGGCGGCACCTTTACTTTAACCAATGTAGGAACATTTGGCAGCATTATGGGTACGCCCATTATTAACCAGCCACAGGTTGCAATTATGGCTGTTGGCGCCATTAAAAAGCGGCCAATGGTGATAGAAACTCCCCAGGGTGATAGCATCGCAATCCGCCACATGATGTACATTTCGCTTAGTTACGATCATCGTATTATTGATGGTGCACTAGGAAGTACATTTTTAAATGCCGTTTCAAAAGAACTTGAAAACTTTGATATAAACAGGAGCATCTGACTCACCAATGCCGGCGAATTTAACGTACACCCAACCACCAGGAAACAAAGCAGTTTTACACGCTAAACTTTCGCTTATGGAATTTCACCTATGATTACATCTATTGTATATACTTAATCCATTTTGAATACAGAAAAGTATAAACATATTGAGGATAACCAGCTGCTTGAAAAATTTTATGCAGATAAAGACAATGAATGGCTCGGCATATTGTTGCAACGCTATACATTATTGTTGCTGGGTGTATGCATGAAATATCTTAAAAATGAGGAAGAAGCCAAGGATGCTGTTCAACAGGTATTTTTAAAAGCAATTACAGAATTGCATAAATATAAAGTTGATTATTTTAAAAGCTGGCTTTACATGGTTGCAAAAAATCATTGCCTGATGAAGCTTCGGGAGAAAGGAAAACAACCTACTGAAATTAATGAGAGGTTACTTGCAACACCAGACGATGTAGAAGATAAAAAAAGACACCTCGAAAAAGATAGCACCCTCAATAACATGGAAATTGCGCTACGGCAATTAAATCCGGAACAATTACAATGTGTAACTTTGTTTTACCTCCAGAAAAAAAGTTACCAGGAAATAACAGAACAATCACGCTTTTCTTTATTACAAGTAAAGAGTCACATTCAAAATGGCAAGAGAAATTTAAAAATAATGCTGGACAGGCTCAATAAAAATGAACAATGATTTAAAAGACATATTATCCAATAGCAATAAGGATATCGACAATCAAAAGTTGATGGATTACCTGACCAATGAACTATCAAAATCGGCGAGTCATGAGGTGGAAGAAAACATGGCAAGTGACGATTTTTTAAACGATGCGGTGGAAGGTTTGCAGGAAATTAAGAGTACAAAAAACATGGAGGCGTATGTAGAGCAATTAAATGCTGACCTGCAGAAACAAACCGCTAAAAATAAAAAAAGAAAAGAAAAGCGTCGGTTTAAAGATCAACCTTATACCTATTTAACCATTGCAATTTTATTGATATTGATTGTAATTTGCTTTGTGGTAATAAAAAAACACCTGAACGCAAAACGCATTGCAAATCCTCCTGTTGCTGAAAACATTCATAAAAAACACCTGGATTAATTACCATTTGATTGTTAATACAACAATCTTATTTTTTAGCTATTAATTGCTCGATTGCTTTTAGCACTGATTCCCTGTTGCTTTTTGAAGTCATCCATTTAGGTAATCTGCTTCCAATACTTTTATTTAAATTTTCAACTGTATTTCTTTCTCTTAACCCGGCACCAATATGTGCTTTTAAAAAATTTAGGTGTTCATAATTATAGGCCCATAGTTCATGTTCACAACAATCAATATTCAACCAAAGCGGTAAATGAAACCATGGGTCTATTCCCCCTCCTATTACTTGTATTTTACCTTTTATAGTTTTGTATGGGGTTGCATGTAAAATCAAATCAGGTTTTTCATCCAGGCGTTTGCTGTGGCCGCAGTTTGTACAAATCAACCTGGTATCACTTGCTAAGCTTTTATCTACATCAGGTACTTTTACAACAGCCCTTTTATTACACCAAGGGCATACCACCAACATTTCTTTCATGAAGTCATGCAGGCTTTTTGCGTAGGTATCCTTTGTTCTGATAATAGACATGTTTCTTTTCAAATAATAACAAAGCAATTGGTATAAAAAAACTCCCCCGATTTACCAGGGGAGCATATATTTTAGAGTTATTGATTCCACGAAATTATTTCACAGAATCTTTTGGAACCATCATTGTTGAATCCATCGCAGCCATTGTAGTATCTTTCATTGCATTTGCAGCACTGATAGAATCTGCAGTTGCATCAACTGTTGCTGCGCCTTCCTCCGCTGTTTTAGGTTCGGTGTCGTTACATGCTGTTAAAAATACAGTTACTGTAAGAATCGCAAATAATTTTTTCATAATTGATTGGTTTGGTTAAAGTTTAGGTGTAAAATAACGGGTTAATTTATTTACACAACATTAATCTTTGTTTTTCATAACGAAACCAATTGACAGTTATTGCTTTACATTTAAATCGTTCCTATTTTTTTCTAAAAAATACCCTGATTGGAACGCCCGTTAATTTAAACTTTAACCGCAATTGATTCTCCAGGTAATTTTTATAAGGTGTCTTTACATCATCCGGATAATTACAGAAAAATGCAAATGATGGTACTACCACAGGAAGCTGGGTGACATATTTTATTTTTACCTGGTTACCTCTCACAACAGGTGGGTGATATGCTTCAACAGCTTTTAGCATAATATCATTCAACTTAGATGTAGCGATTTTTTGTTTACGGTTATCGTACACTTCCAATGCCATTTCCATTGCTTTAAAAATGCGCATTTTCTCCGTTGCGGAAATAAACAGGATCGGCAAATCAGAGAACGGAGCAAAACGTTTTTTCAATTCTATTTCATAATCTCTTGCCGTATTCGTTTCTCTAGGCATCAAATCCCATTTGTTTACCAACACAACAATCCCTTTTCCCTTCTTAACCGCCATTGCAAAAATGGAAAGATCCTGCGCCGCAATGCCTTTTTGAGCATCCAATAATAACAGGCATACGTCTGCTTCATCCACCGCCTTAACTGCACGAATGACAGAGTAAAATTCAAGATCCTCATTCACTTTTGCTTTGCGCCTGATACCTGCCGTATCTATCAATATAAATTCCTTGTTGAAAAGATTATAATGTGTGTGGATGGTGTCACGGGTAGTGCCGGCAATTTCACTTACAATGGTACGCTCCTGCCCTGTGAGTGCATTTAGTAAAGATGATTTACCAACATTTGGTTGCCCTATGATGGCAAATTTTGGTAATCCTGACGTATCTACATCGTCGTTATCTTCTGTAATCAGTTCAGTTAAATCATCCAGCAGTTCACCGGTACCGGTTCCGCTGATTGATGATAGAAAATGTATTTTTTCAAAACCCAGGCTGTAAAATTCTGAAGCTTCCAATAACCTGTCGTGGTTATCCACTTTGTTTACTACTAAAAAAACCGGCTTGGTTGTTTTACGCAACAGTTGTGTCATCGATTCATCCAGGTCAGTAATGCCTGTAGCAACATCAACCATAAACACAATCGCATCTGCTTCTTCCAATGCAATTAAAACCTGCTTGCGAATTTCTTTTTCAAAAATGTCTTCGCTCTTGGGTACAAAACCACCCGTATCAATTACGTTAAATGTTTTGCCATTCCAGTCCGCAATTCCATATTGACGATCGCGGGTTACGCCGCTTACATCATCTACAATTGCCTTACGCTGCTCCAGCATCCTGTTAAAAAATGTGCTTTTGCCCACATTCGGCCTTCCAACTATTGCTACTGTAAAACTCATGCTCCGTTATTTGATATGTATGTATATTATTTGTTGCAATTAATAAAGCAAAAAGTCTATTGGCATTTCGGCTTTATCAATTTTTTTATATTAATTAATACCCGTATTCTTTCAACTGCATTTCATTGTCTCTCCACTTTGGCCTCACTTTCACAAACAATTCCAAAAACACTTTACTACTCAAAAACTCTTCAATATCCTTGCGGGCCAACGTACCTAATTGCTTGATCATTTTACCACCCTCACCCAGTATAATTCCTTTCTGTGTATCCCTTTGCACAATGATGTCGGCACCAATTTTTATGAGCGTAGTTTTTTCTTTAAACTCAGTTACCAAAACCGTGGCATGATAAGGAATCTCCTCGCCGTATAGCAAAAATATTTTTTCACGAATCAATTCGCTTACGAAGAATTTTGTTGGTAAATCACTGATGTCATCTCCCTCATAAAATGGTTCCCCTTCCGGCAACAATGCAAGTATTGCGGCCAGCAACTGATCAATCCCTTTTTTCTTTAATGCAGAAATAACAATTACCTCTTTACAGTAAGGCTGTTCTTTAAAAAATGCTACGGACTTTTTAAGGTCTTCATCACTTACCGCATCAGCTTTATTCAATATAACCAGTGCAGGTGCTTTCAGTTTTAAGAAAGTAAATATTGCATGACTTTCGTCGGGGACTTCTCTTGCGTCCGTAATCAATAAAGCTACATCAGCATCTCCAAGGCTGCCTTTGACTGCCTGCATCATTTTTTCGTGCAGCTTATATCTTGGTTCAATAATACCGGGGGTATCAGAAAAAATAACCTGGTATTCGGGGCCACTTAAAATTGCTTTAATACGATGCCTGGTAGTTTGTACCTTATGAGAAACAATCGCCAGCTTTTCACCCATCAATGCATTCAACAGCGTACTCTTGCCTGCATTTGGCTTACCAAAAATATTTACGAAACCAGATTTCATTATATACTATTAAATTGCAGGAGACACTGATTTTGATTACCGCATACGGCCAGAGAAGGAGGAGGTAATCAAATTCATTAGCCAAAAAACCTGCTAAGAATAAAATTTATTAAAACAATTGACTTTAAAATAAAATGGGCTCTCACGAGCCTCATTTCTTTAGTTGCGAAGAGAGGGATCGAACCTCTGACCTTCGGGTTATGAGCCCGACGAGCTACCGCTGCTCTACTTCGCGGTGCAAAAGTAATGGTTTACACTATTGCTGCCAAATAATATATATTCGTTTTGTAAAATAATTTTTATGAACAACATTTTGAAGCTGCTTTTTTATGTATTGATCTTGTCTGTAACCCTTATTGGGTGCAAGAAAAAGTCGAAACAACAAGCCGATGAAATATATAGCCGTCATCTTCAGGAACATGTAAAACTATCCATTATTAGTACGCCGATGCCTGATGATAAAAAAACTTTGAACCTGCTATTGTTGAATGATGGGCAGGATATTTCGAAATTCAGGGTTAAGGAAATTATAGACAGTCTTTATAACAAAAACGTTCTTCAACCACTGGTGGTGGTAGCCATTCATGCACCTGATAAAATGAAAGATTACGGTGTGGCTGGTACGCCGGATTATAAAAATAATGGCAGCAAGGCAGATAAATACAGTGCATTTATTGATAATGAGCTGTATGATTTTGTAAAGAAAAAAGCAGGTGTTCGTAAATTTAAAACAGTAGTGATTGCAGGTAATACCCTTGGTGGATTATCGGCGCTGGATATTGCCTGGGACAATGCAGATAAAATAGATAAAGTGGGTGTGTTTTCCGGAGCCTTTTGGTGGAGAGATAAAGATGTAAATGATAAAGATTACACCGATGATAAAAACAGGATAATGATCAATAAAATAAGGTCATCCCGCAAAAGGCCCAAATTGCAATATTGGTTTTATGCAGGTGCAAAAGAAGAAAATACTGACCGTGATAAAGATGGCATTACAGATGTGGCTGATGATACACAAGATTTAATTGCCATCATAAAAAATAAAAACATTGTGCCTGCTTCTGATGTCAATTATATTGAATCACCAACAGGCACGCAGGATTATAATTCCTGGAGTAAAGCTTTGCCAAGCTTTTTACTTTGGGCTTTTGGCAAATAACAGATCGTTATCCTTTTTTTGAAATTGAACTTGCACCGCTGCTATGTATTTCTTTTACTTCTGCAGTTCCTTTATAATAAATATCGCTGGCTCCGCTTGCGTGGGCATTCAACTCTTTGTTAACTGTAATGTTTATGTCTGAGGCTCCTGAAGCTTTTGCTGTACATACATCACTTACAAGTTCATAACCTTTTACATCGCTTGCACCGGAAGATTGTATCGAAACGGTTGTTGCTGTACCGCTGATTTTTACATCGGAGGCGCCGGTTAAATCTATGGCCAGCATATCTAGTTTTACAGCACCGCGAAATTCACTGGCGCCGGTCATTTTAATGGTTAATGATGAACCGGTAATGTTACCGGCAACCTGGATGTCGCTGGCACCGGTTGCTTCGAGGCTTTCTAAGGTTTTGAAAGAAACATATACTTTCAGTTTTTTATTTCCTTTCTGCCAAGTATTACCCCCATCATAGTAAATCTTAAGCACATTGTTCTCCACCACTGTTTTTAAATTTTCTTTAAACTTTTCTGAGGTGGCACTTACAGCAACCGTTTCACTTTCATATTGCGAAAGAAAAAGATCAATACCACCGGAGATTTTAATAGCATTAAAACTTCCGTTGATGGTACGTAACTCTGCATTGGCGTCATTCACAATCGACTTTTGTGCAAAGCCTGCATTGCCTGCCATTAAAATAATTACGAATGATATAAATAGCTTTCTCATAATTTGATTTTAAAATATGGACTATAATATTACCCTTTTTTTACAATTCCTCCACTACTAACATTCATATCCCTGATAATACCATTTCCTTTATAACGAATGCCACCGCCACTGCTGGCTTTAACAGTTAATTCTTTATTTACATTTACCCGAACGCCTGCACCACTTGAAGCATGTGCATCACAAACATCTACTGTAAGATCGTATCCCTGGAATATGGCGCCGCTGCTTGCTACTACCCTTAAACTATTCTTCTCTCCTTTCATATTTACCTGCGAACCACTATTTTGAATTATATCAAGTGCGGTTGTTTTTACTTCACCATTAAATGTAGAACCACTTGTAAAAGTACATTCCAGTTTATTGGCCGACAAAGTACTTTTCATTTTAACCTGGGCACCTCCCGAAGCACTCAGTTTTTCAAGTGTCTTAAAAGAAACATAGGCCTTTAGTTTTCTTTTATCATTACCTGTCCAGTTGATTCCCTTATTATCAAAATAAATTTTAAGGGTGCCATTGCTTACTTCAGTTTTGTACCTATCCAGGTATTTGTTGTCAGAAGCGCTGATGGCAATTGATTCTTCGCCACCCTGGGTGAGGTATAGTTCTATACCATCTGATACATAAATGGAAGAAAAACCTGCATTCAAATTTCGCAGTTGCGCATTGGCATCATTTATAACTGCATCATGCTGAGCAAAAGCCTGTAAACTCAATAGAACAATTAAGGATAGCAATAATTTTTTCATGGCTGTATTTTTTTTAGTAATACGGTTCACAAAAATGATTTGTTACAAAACGAACAAACTATTTTAAAACTCCCCTATCTTTGCCTTTGTAATTTTGTTCTTATTATCATCGTCTGAATTTCCGGGGTGTTAAAACTTTTAGTTTTGACTGAGATAATACCCGTTTAACCTGCTCAGGATAATGCCTGCGAAGGGAGAAATGCAATTGCCCGCATGCTTGGGTGTCAATTACAGGATCGGCTCTCACCTGGATTTCAGCTAAATTTTTTTTAATGAAACTTATATTAAGTGTATTATTATGCACCCTTGGGTTAGCGGGTATATGCCAGGAAAAGAAAAAATTCAATGACACTACTTTGCTTCAGCCGATTGAAGTAACCGCTATAAGGGCTGGTGAAAAAGCACCTTTTGCCAAAACAAACCTTTCCAAAAAAGATATTGAAAGAAACAATCTTGGCCAGGACCTGCCCTATCTTTTAAATCAAACGCCATCTGTTGTTATTAACTCAGATGCAGGCAATGGTGTTGGATATACCGGCATTCGTATCCGCGGTTCCGATGCCTCCAGAATTAATGTAACCCTTAACGGCATACCTTATAATGATGCGGAAAGCCAGGGTACCTATTTTGTAGATCTTCCTGATTTTGCATCATCTGCAAACAGTATACAGGTGCAGCGTGGCGTAGGTACCAGCAGCAATGGTGCCGGAGCTTTTGGGGCTACCATCAATCTTTCTACCAATGAAATAAGAGACTCTTTTTATACAGACCTGAACAACAGTGTTGGCTCATTCAACACATTTAAAAATACACTTCGCTTTGGGACAGGTTTATTGGGAAATCATTTTACCATCGACGGAAGAGTGAGCAGAATTAGCAGTGATGGTTATATTGACAGAGCCGCTACAAATCTTCGATCATTTTACTTTAGCACAGCTTATGTGAATGCAAATAATTCATTAAGGGTAAATATTTTTTCCGGTAAAGAAAAGACATACCAGGCGTGGAATGGTGTTCCTGAAAGTTTATTAAAAACTGACAGAACATACAACTCAGCCGGCCTGGATCAACCAGGAAAACCTTATAACAACGAAACTGATAATTATACACAAACGCATTACCAGCTTTTTTACAATCACAAATTCAATTCTTATTGGAAAGCGAATGTGGCAGCATTTTTAACGAAAGGTGCAGGCTATTATGAACAATACAAAGCAGGTGCTTCCCTATCGGATTATGGATTACCGGATTATGACAACGGCAGTAATACCATTACTCAAACAGATCTTATAAGAAGGTTGTGGTTGGATAATAATTTTTATGGCGGAATTTTTTCATTACAATATCAAAAAAGCAAAAGCCAGCTAACCATTGGTGGTGGCTGGAATCAATATGACGGCAAACATTTTGGTGAAATAATCTGGGCCAAAGAACAGGCTGCAGTTCCGCAAAATTATCGGTGGTACAATTTAAATGCGCACAAAAAAGACCTTTCCCTTTACGCAAAATGGACAGAACAATTATCCACTCACTGGCAGAGTTTTGTTGACATCCAATACCGGAATGTACAATACAATATCAATGGATTCAGGGATAACCCAGGGTTGATAATCAACAACACCTACAATTTTGTTAATCCAAAAGCTGGCGTTACTTATACTAACAGAAGCTGGCAGGCATATCTCTCTTATGCATTGGGTGCCAAAGAGCCTAACCGTGATGATTTTGAAGCTGGCGTAACGATGCAACCGAAGCCTGAAAAACTGCATGATTTTGAATTAGGCGTTGAAAGAAAGACCGCTAATTTTTCGTATGGAGCCAATTTGTTTTACATGAAATATCACAACCAACTTGCATTAACCGGTAAGATAAATGATGTAGGGTCTTACACCCGTGAAAATATCCCGGACAGTTACCGTGCCGGTATTGAGCTACAAGGTGGGGTTGTAATTACATCCTGGTTGAATGTAGGTGGCAATGTGGCGTTGAGTAAAAATAAGATTAAGAATTTTACAGAATATATTGACGACTATGACAATGGTGGTCAGTTGATCAATCAATATAACAAAACAAATATTGCATTTTCGCCGGATGTAATCGCAGGAGGAAACATAAATATTATCCCGATAAAAAATGGCGAAATCAGTTTGTTGAGCAAATATACCGGAAGGCAATACCTGGATAACACTTCTCAAAAAAGCAGGAGTATTGAGCCCTATTTTGTGCAGGATGTAAGACTGACTTACAAACTCGAAAATAAAATTTTTAAGGCAGTAAACCTTATCCTTCAATTAAACAATGTATTTAATAAAAAGTACGAAGCCAACGGTTATACATTTAGTTATGTTTATGGCGGACTAACCACTGAAAATTATTATTACCCAATGGCGCCCTTTAATGTAATGGCAGGTGTAAACATCAGCTTTTAAAAACGCAGGTAATTGTTTCTAACATAATAAAGGCAACCACGGAAAATGATTCCATGGTTGCCTTTATTTTTACTTTTAAAATAAGAAATTATTTTTTATACTTATCCATCCAGTCCAACATGCCGCCGGTTAAGTTTACTACATTGGTGAAGCCGGCTGTTTCTAAAATCAGGCAAGCTTGTCCGCTTCTGTTTCCACTTCTGCAATACACAATCACTTCTTCATTTCTCCAGTCATCATCAATATCGTCGAACTGCATGGATTGAATTTTACCCAATGGTACCAATGAACCACCAATATTAAAATCAGCATTTTCATAAGGCTCTCTTACATCTAAGATATTCAGTTTTTCACCCGCATCCATCCGGGCTTTTAATTGTTCTGTAGTAATTGTTGTCATGGCATTTCTGTTTTTTTCGTATTTAAATCGGTTGAATCCCTTGGGTTTATCAGTACTGCTGAAAGGTAAAGATCCATCAACTGTCCTGACCGGATGTACAATGCACGTTTTTCTTCTGTAAACCTGGGTGGATTTTGTTTGTAAACAAATGCACCAGCCGTATCCTTTACACCGGCATCTACTATTACGGCGCCCAGGTTAATACCGTCGGCTTCCAGCAGCGCTTTAGCTTCACCGAAAGTTAAGCCGATCATGTCAGGAACCAGTATCTGCTCTGCGTTAAGTCCTCCGGCAATTACCAATGAAATTTTACTACCCCATCTCACTTTTGTGCCTTCAGGTATTTTTTTTCCATCGTACTGTTGTTCTAACACAGACCCCTTCATAAAGTCGGGTTTGTAGGTGGTATCACCCAGTTTTAAATGACTTCTCTGTAAAAGGTCCATTGCAAATTTAAAACTCTTTCCTTCCAGTTGCGGCATAGGAATCATTGGAGGAATATACCGGTTAAGCGTAAGGTAAACCGTTCGATTAATTTTAACAGTAGCATTTGCATCCGGTAGCTGTTTTAAGATGGTACCCGGAGTTGAATTTTCTGTATATACAGAATCCTGGATTACCACTTCAAATCCTCTATCTTCCAAAAGTTTGATGGACGCTTCGGTACCCTTACCAATTACAGCCGGCACTGTCAGGTATTCGCCATGTTTGGTAATGACACCTAATAATTGTAATACTAAATATCCAATTAAAAATGCTAACAGTATAGCTGCTAAAAGATTTACCCAAAAAGGCCTTTCAGTTATAAATTTGAACACAGAATAAATTTATTGTTGAATTAAATAGTGGATTAAAGATATAGCTGCTTGCAAAATCAATTTGTTAAAGATTCTTCTATCAATGATGAATAAAACTCCTTTAACGACCAGCCCATTGCCTTCACCTGTTGTGGTACAATGCTGGCTTCACTTTGACCGGGAATCGTATTAATCTCCAACATATATGGATTGCCACTTTTTTCATCATAGATAAAATCGATCCTTACAACTCCCCTGCAATTAAAAATAGCATAAGCATGTTGTGCAGCATCACTAATTTTTTTTGCCGTGGCTTCATCTGCATTTGCAGGTGTAATTTCTTCACTTTCCCCATTGTATTTTGCTTCAAAATCAAAGAAATCCTTTTTGGTTATTATTTCAGTCATTGGCAAAGAAATAATCGTTCCTTTCGACTTGAATACACCAATCGTAAATTCTCTTCCCTGGATAAATTCTTCAACCAATACCTGCTCATCTTCTTTAAAAGCTTTATCAAGTGCTTCCTGCAAAAGTCCTGCCTCATTTACTTTACTCATGCCAATACTGCTTCCGCCATTGTTGGGCTTCACGAATACCGGCAATTTTAGGGAAGATAAAATAGCCTCCGGTGATGTTGGGTTATATTTAAAAAGATGCAGGGATTTAGCCACATACATTCCGCCGAATGCAGCTACGGCTACTGTATATCGTTTGTTAAATGTAAGCGCAGATGTAGCTGCATCGCAAGATGTATAGGAAATGCCAAGACAATCGAAGTACCCCTGCAGTTTTCCATCTTCTCCTGGTGTGCCGTGCATGGCTATCAAAACTGAATCAAAAACTATCTTCTTTTCATCAATGGTAATAGAAAAATCATTTTTATCAACCGCAATTTTTTTGCCCTCCGTTGTTGAGTAAAACCATCCCTCGGGATTAATATCAATGGTATAACAATCCCACTTTTCAGTGTCTATATTATTGTTGATTGTGAGGGCTGTTTTATAGGAAATTACAGATTCGCCGGAAAACCCTCCTGTAACCAATGCAATTTTTTTCTTCATTAATGAAATGATTTATTTTAACAAAGAAACGAAAATTGTACTTTGTAATATCAGCATAAGGCTGAATAAAAATGTAAATTAAAAATGGAGCTAAATAAAATTATTAAAATTGAGGTCAACTGCTCATTCGATGCCATAATTACCCGTTTCTAACACAAACTTCCATGTATCGTCTTTCTGTCTTTTCCATACGCTTACATAAGTGCCATAATAAATGGTGTCTTTAAGTTTAGGCTTAATTGAATAAACGCCAAAGGTATAGCCAAGTTCGCCGGATTTTGCAACCGTGCCGCCACTGGGTTCCCAGGTCATGATATAAGAAGTATCGTTTCCCTGGCTAATAAAATCTACTGCATTGCCGCCCACTAGAGGCATGGAGTTGGGTCTTAGCAATACGCCTTTATTATCTATGTAATGCATCAATGCATTTTTTATACCTTCTTTTTCGCTCATTTTAGAAAATTGCCTGTCAGCCTCAATCATCTCTGTTTTATAATCCACGTCAACCATTGGCGGCTCCTCTTTTATTTGTTTGGAATTGCAGGAAAAAGCAAAAGACACAGCCACCAGTAAAATCAATCCGTTTTTTTTGCAGGTAATCATCAATTAAAAATAAGCTTATAAATGATAAAAAAAGGCGAACGTATTTTTCAATACCCTCGCCATGATGCAGGAAATATCACCTGCCTAAATGCCTTTCGGCTAAAATAGTTTCATTGCCAACTCCAATTAGATATGCAAAGTTGCCTTCTTGGTCAACAACTGCTCAACTGTTTCCTCGTACATTTCATCCGGCACACAGCAGTCAACCGGGCATACAGCAGCACATTGCGGTTCTTCATGAAAACCCTGGCATTCTGTGCATTTATTTGGGGTAATGTAATAAGTGTCTGAACTCACAGGTGCATTTCTCTGATCAGCATCCACAACAGAACCATCCACCAATGTAAATGCCCCTTTTACAGTGGTACCATCGGAAATTGCCCATTCTACACCGCCTTCATAAATAGCATTGTTGGGACACTCTGGCTCACATGCGCCACAGTTAATACATTCGTCTGTTATTTTAATAGCCATTAATTTTGATTTAGAATTTTGGAATAGCGAATTTTGAATTACAAAAATAAGTTTATACGGATGAAATTACAAAATCGAATTGAAATATTACTGTTGCTGAAACAATATTTAACCAGCAACGAAGAAGCCTGGAAAAATGCGAAACACACCGCTTCAATTCACAATGGTTGGTTTACTCCGGAATTCATTGATTTGTCGGTAAAAAACATAGCAGAACAGTTTCTTCGGGAAGACCTTTTGAATAATTGGGTGAATCATTATAAGCTGGATGATAACGTCGTTCAAAAGAATGTAGGGGTTGTAATGGCGGGAAATATTCCATTGGTAGGCTTTCATGATTTTTTATGTGTTTTCGTTAGCGGACATGCACAAACCATTAAATCATCTTCCAAAGACGATATATTATTGAAGCACCTGGTTGAAAAAATGATTGCTTGGGATAAAAGCGTAGCACAACTTGTTTCTTTTGCCCCGATGCTTAGAGGATGCGATGCATATATTGCAACGGGCAGCAATAACAGCGCCCGTTATTTTGAATACTACTTTTCAAAGTATCCAAGCATTATTCGTAAAAATCGTACTTCAGTTGGTGTATTAACGGGAGAAGAAACTCCTGAAGTACTTGAAAAATTGTCAGCAGATATCCACAATTATTTTGGACTGGGTTGCAGAAATGTCACTAAAATATTTGTGCCTGAAGGATATGATTTTGTGCCTTTGTTAGGATCATTTCATGATTACACTTATTTTGCTGATCACCATAAGTATAAGAACAATTACGATTATAATTTGTCTATACAGATAATGAACAATCGTTTTTATATGACCAATGGTACCACTTTACTGGTTGAAAATGAGTCTATTTTTTCCCCCATCAGCCAGTTGAATTATAGCTTTTATAATGACAGGGACAGCACCCTTAAAGCATTACACAGCAATGATGAAATTCAATGCCTGGCAGGAAAAAATATTGCCTTTGGAGCATCCCAGCAACCGGGCTTATTTGACTATGCCGATGGTATAGATACTATGGAATTTTTATTAACTTTATAAACAATGTACGAAAGCCTTCCTAATTAATTGTTAAAGGTGATACGATGCAAAACGCATTTTGGCAGGTCGTCGTTACTTTGTTGTATCAGGCACAGAAATTGAATATTTTATGAACAAATTTTTTACAAGAAAAAATCGCTAGAATATGAAAATCAAACAGGTATTTTTTACAGTAATGATCAGTGCCGTAACAGCATTTGGTGTAATATGGGGATATAATAAAACATTATCAGGCAGTGCTTATTTTGCCGGGCAGCAAAACGGTGTTCTTCCGTCTAATTATAAATATGCAGGTTTATCCGACAATAATACACTTCCGCCAGGTGCGGTTGATTTTACGCAGCCTGCAGGCACCGCACTGCCGACAGTGGTTCATATTAAAACTAAAACAAACGCCAAGCAGGTTAGTAATAGTTTACCCAAAAATCAACGCCAAAAAAATCCTTTCAGCGATTTTTTTGGAGATGATATGCTGGAGGAATTTTTCGGTAACCGTAAAGGTTATGTTCCGGAACAAAGAGCTTCAGGATCTGGTGTTATAATAAGCGCAGATGGATACATTGTAACGAATAACCATGTGGTAGAAAATGCAGATGAATTGACAGTGACGCTTAGCAACAAAAAATCATACACCGGCAAGGTTGTAGGAAGGGATGCCGCCTACGATCTTGCAGTGGTTAAAATTGATGCGACTGATTTACCATTTTTGTTGTACGGAAATTCCGATGAAGTAAAGATTGGGCAATGGGTATTGGCATTGGGTTACCCCCTGAATCTTGAAACTACCGTAACAGCAGGTATCGTTAGTGCCAAGGCGAGAAGCCTTGGATTGAACAAAGGAACAAAAACAAATACACCTGTTGAATCATTCATTCAAACGGATGCTGCGGTTAACCAGGGAAATAGTGGTGGTGCATTGATCAACACGGCCGGTTTGCTGATTGGTATCAATTCAGCCATTGCTTCACCTACCGGGTATTACTCAGGTTATTCTTATGCAATACCTGTAAATATTGTAAAAAAGGTAGTGGACGATATTATTAAATATGGCAATGTACAAAGAGGTTACCTGGGCGTTGCCACTGCCAATACAAACGATATCCCGGAAGAAGCAAGGCAAAAACTGAACCTGCAATACAAAGGTGATGGGCTTGTGATTACGGAAGTATTATTAAACACTGCTGCCACTGAGGCGGGCTTGAAAAAAGGAGATATTATTAAAAGTGTAGATGGTGTTTCTGTTACACTACCATCTGAACTCCAGGAATTGGTTACACGCTACAGGCCAAAAGACAAGATCACCATTGTATATTCAAGAAATGGAGTTGATAAAACTGTAACGGCCGTATTGAAAAACAGTGCAGGAAATTTTGATATTGTAAAAGTTGACAATTCTACTATTTCTAAATTAGGTGCTGAACTGGTAAACCTCGATGTTAAAAAAGCGAAAGAATATGGTGTGCAAGGCGGCGTAATTGTAAAAAAGATAGCCAGTGGCCCGTTAAGAGATCAAACAAGGATGAGAGATGGATTCATCATTGTAAAAGCAAATGAAACTGAAATAAAAACCATAGAAGATCTAAACAAAGCGCTGGGATCTTCAAAAACCATTACGATCAGTGGTTTTTATCCCGGCTATGATGGTTTATACGACTACCCCATTACAATAGATGAGGATAACTAAGACATATTTTGATGTAAAAAGCGCCCTCAAATTTAGGGCGCTTTTTTTATGGTTTGTTGTTAATGCAAGTCGTAAACAATCGGCACAGAATAGTACGCCGTAAATAAAATACTGAAACTATTTTACATAAACTTGGTAAGCCCAGGGCTCCAATGCAAAAAATAAACTTTCAGATGCGTTAATTGGCTTCTTACTAAACACTTCAGTAAATGAACCGGTAAAATGTGCGTCGTCTATGGTACAATGAAGAGGATATTGACTGAGGTTTAATAAAACCAGTACTTCATCATCTCCGTTTTTGCGCAAATAAGCCAACACATGATGATCCACATTTGTCTTTATTATATGCGTTGCTGCTGCGGTATCTCCTGCCCTTAATGCAGGATTGGTTTTATGCAGGTTAAGTAAGGTTTTATAAAAATCGCTGAGCCTGTATTCTCCATCCCACTCTATTACATCTTTTTCAAAAAATTCAAGCCTTTTTTTATTCGGTAATTCCTGTCCGCTATAGATGAGTGGAATGCCGTTCCAGGTAAAACTGTGTACAGCAAATGTAAGGGCCGAAGCGCCGTATTTTTCGTACTCTGTTCCGTTCCAACTGTTTTCATCGTGGTTGCTGGTAAACCATAATTTAATACCATCGGTTCCCCCTACCTGGCTGTATTGCTGCAAAAAGTGATCGAGCATTTTTTTATCCTGGTTGTTCTTATAAAACTCTTCGGTTTTATGCATCCATGTCCAGGTATAGCAGGCATCAAAAGCCTGGTAATAATCGGCGTGTTCAATTCCGTCACATTCAGCAAGCCAGAATAAAGTTTTAGTTTTTTCCAATTCAGTCCTTGCTTCCAACCAAAAATCGAGCTGCACCCAAAACGCAAGATCACAACGAAATCCATCAATGTCGCATGTATCAACCCAATATTTCATTGCATCAATCATGGCCTTCCTCAAATCGGGATTATTGAAATCAAGTTCAATGATGTCATCCATACCGTAAGCGATTTTAAAATCGTTGGTATCGTTATCCATTTCAAAATAGGCAGGATTTGTTTTCGTCCATACATGATCCCAACCGGTGTGGTTGGCAACCCAATCAATGATTACTTTAAAACCCATTTTGTGGGCCTTATTTACCAGGGATTTAAAATCTTTCAGTGTTCCAAATTCGGGGTTGATGGCAGTGTAGTCGCTGCATGCATAAGGACTACCAAGTGTACCTTTTTTATTTTTTTGTGAAATAGGTGTGATAGGCATAAACCATAAAGTAGATACACTCATATCTTTTAGCCTTGGCAGTTCTTTTAAAAATTCTTTGAAAATACCTTCCTTGCTATACTGGCGAAGGTTAACTTCATATACATCTGTATTGTTGATCCAATCTGCTTTTTTAAAATTCATTTGCATAAAATTTTTTATTCAGGAAATACGATGATTACTGCTGTTGTATTAATTGAGCTATAAAACAAAGCTTCCAATAATTAGAAGTATTTTTTCATGCAGGCAATTAGTCATTCAAAAGTAATGGATTATTGCGAATACAGTTGGTGTGCAGATGGAGAGGGTGCATGTAAAATTGTCGCAATAAAAATAGTTCCGTAAATAGAAATCCATCGAAATATCCAGAGTCTAAAGCTCCCCTCGCCTTTGGAGAGGGGCTGGGGGTGAGGTCAAAAATGATGCAACATCTTTAAATACACTCATTAAGCCGCTCCGATATTTGCCTCAAAAACTTATATTAAAATTTATCGTTCAATGCGCTAAGTTGGGAGTTCAATCGTTTGCCAACTTTGGTTGAAGGAGGTAAAACTATGTACCTTTGCATTTGTTATATTTTAAGCATGAAGCAATTTAATGTTCCCATAATTTATCGTAGCCCTTTAATTGCGGCCATAAAAAACAAACGCAAACAACAGGATAAAATGAAGAAAGATTTTAGTCCTGCCCTGTTGGATTTTGGGCCACTTCAGATTTATCTTGCCCGTCATTTTGGTTTTTGTTATGGTGTGGAAAACGCCATCGATATTGCTTTTAGAACGATTGATGAGAACCCGGGAAAAAGAATTTTCTTATTAAGTGAAATGATCCATAACCCGCAGGTAAATGCAGATCTTCAGCAAAGAGGCGTACAGTTTTTGCAGGATACTTATGGCAACCAGGTGATACCATTTGAAACATTAACCAGTGATGATGTTGTAATAATACCGGCGTTTGGTACAACCCTGGCCATAGAAAAAAAGCTGGCTGATATTGGTATAGCAACTGAAAAATATAACACCACCTGTCCGTTTGTAGAAAAGGTGTGGAACCGCAGTGAACAGATTGCAGTTAAATCATACAGCGTAGTGGTACATGGTAAACCAACCCATGAGGAAACAAGGGCCACGTTTTCGCATGCTGCCATCAATACACCTACCGTAGTTGTAAACGATATGAACGACACCATAGCATTGGGTAAATACATCACCGGTGAAACACCGGCATCTGAATTTTACGAAGCATTCAAAGGGCGTTTTTCTGAAGGGTTCGATGTGGAGAAAGATTTACAAAGGCTTGGCGTGGTAAACCAAACGACTATGTTGGCCAGCGATACGCAGGCTATTGCTGATTATTTGAAACAAGTGATGATTCAACAATATGATTTGAATGACAGCAATATTGGTGAACGTTTCGCAGATACCAGGGATACGCTTTGTTATGCAACCAACGATAATCAAAGTGCTGTTTATGGATTGTTGCAAACTCACGCCGACCTGGCAATAGTTGTGGGTGGTTATAACAGCAGCAATACATCTCACCTGGTTGAGTTGTGCGAAGAACATTTGCCCACTTATTTTATCAACTCAGAAGATAAAATCATTTCCCCAAATTTAATTACTCATTTTGATTTTCATAAAAAAACGGAGGCAACAACATCAGATTTTTTACCCAAAAAAGAGCCGGTTAAAATATTATTAACCAGCGGTGCAAGTTGCCCTGATGCAATGGTGGAAGGCGTAATTGCACGGTTGGTATCATTTTATAATACAGAAAAAAATATCGATGAAATGATTGCACAATTTCAATAACAGCAGTCAATATTAAACTAAGTTTTGATAAATAAAAAGCCAGCATGATTTAAACATGCTGGCTTTTACATTTAAAGATGACAGAAAAAAATTCCCGTATTATCTCAATCCACCCGATACGGTTATTTTTTCTCCGTTTACCCACGCTGAATCATCAGACGCAAGGAACACCGCTACTTTTGCAATATCGTCTGGCTGACCAATCCGACCTAGTGGAGTTTGTGCCACCATTTGTTTTTCGAAGTCGCCGCCAATAATACCTTCTGTGTGTGTACCCTCTGTTTCCACGCCGCCCGGTGCAATGGTATTGACCCTGATTTTTCTGCTACCCAACTCTTTAGAAAGTGCTACTGCTATTGTATCCACAGCACCTTTGGTTGCAGAATAAATAACAGAATGCGCCATTGGATTATCACTTACCACCGAACTGATATTAATGACACTGCCACCATTTCCGTTAAAATGTTGAAGCGCTTCCTGTGTTGCAAGAATGGTTCCCAATACATTGGTATTAAACTGGCGGTGAAATTCATCTTCGGTAATAGCTTCCAGCGGACCGAATTTAAACACACCTGCATTGTTCACCAGTATATCAAGATGGCCGAAGGTATTTTTTGCTACAGCAAAAATGTTTTTGATATCTGCTGCTATGGATACATTTCCCTGCACAGCAATGGCCTTACCACCTGCTTCCCTGATTTCTGCTACAACTTTTTCAGCGCCTGCTTTATCAGATGAATAATTTACTACTACGGATGCACCTTCAGTGCCGTATGCTTTTGCAATGCCGGCGCCAATTCCCTTGGAAGCACCTGTAATGATTGCTACTTTGTTTTTTAATTTAGACATGGTTGTTGATTTTTATTTTTGAAAATTTATTGTTTGATTTTATTAATATTAGTTGTTGTATTGGTTATTATATTTTAACCCTGAAAGAGTGATATATCATTTTCCTGATGCACCATAGGTTGCCCGAAACATGCTTTCATTTTGTTGCTTTCGCCTCTTCAGCCGGCGGGGCTGCGTAACCGGAACGCTGCTGCTTTTGCTTCTATTAAAATCCCGATAGATATCGGGATGCTTCGCCGTTTTATATTTCCCGGTAAACCGGGAATCGAACCAAAAGAGGCAGCTAACCCGGTTACTGGTGATTATTTGAAAAGAAACTTATCATTGACTTGAATGTCTTGATTTTTGACTTTTGATTTTTGACTTAAAACTTATAACTCAACCCTACCTCCATCCTCCGCCCAATGACCTGTACAACTCCACTACAGCATTTAATTCGTCTTTCTTTAATACTGCCAAATCAAGCTCTGCCTGCAATACATTGCTTTGTGCTGTTATTACTTCCAGGTAGTTGGCCATGCCGTTTCTGAATAATAGATTGGCATTACCGATGGCTTGCTGCAGGGTATTTACTCTTCTGTTTGCGATGGATTGCTGCTCTTTTAATTTGGTGGCTTTTACCAATGCGTCAGTCACTTCTCCAACTGCGTTCAACACAGATTGTCTGAACTGTAGCACATTTTTTTCTCTTTCAACTTTCGACAATTCGTATTGTGTTTTTAATTGCCTGCGTTGAAAAATGGGTTGGGTTATTCCTGCAGTTCCGGCGGCAAAAAGTGATGCCGGAATGTTGAACCAATTGCTTGCTTTGAATGAATTGATTCCACCCGTTGCTGTGATGATGAGCGAAGGATACATGTTGGCTTTGGCGATGCCTGTATTGGCATTAGCAATTGCAAGTTGCAATTCGCCTGACCTTACATCTGGCCTGTTTTGTAATAACTGTGAAGGAACACCTGCTGATAATGTTTCATCAAATTTCACTGCATTGATGTCTTCTTCTCTTTTGATGGCTGCGGGGCTTACACCTGCCAGTACACTTAATGCATTTTCCTGGATGGCAATATCCTGCTCCAATTGTGGAATGAGTTGTGCTGCTACCAGTTGCTGTGCTTCAGCTTGCTGTACTGCCAACGCTGTTACCTGGCCTGCATTAAACTGAAGATTAATGATGTTAAGCGTGCTGTCATTTAGCAGCAGGTTTTTCTTTGCAATACCTACCTGTGCATCCAGCATCAACAGGTTATAATACCCCGTTGCAACTGTAGATATAAGATTGGTTTGAATGGCTTTTTTTGCTTCTGTTGTTTGCAGGTAGCTTGCCAGCGCTCTTGACTTTTGATTTTTTATTTTGCCCCAGATATCAGCCTCCCAGCTAATGGCAGCGTTGAGCGTGTAATCTTCTACGTAAGACTTACCAAGGAACTGGCTTAGGCTCAGTCCATTCAAACTATTATCGGATGGCCGGTTGATTGCCCCGGTTGCCTGTAAACCTGCTTCGGGTAAATAACCGAGCTTGCTTTGCTTTACAATTAGCTGCGCTGATGCAATATTTTTTAATGCAACCTGCATATCGTAATTGTTGGCTATGGTGCTGTCAATGAGTTGCTGCAGACTGGTTTCATTAAAGAAACTTTTCCATTGAATCAATGCGATGCTTGCGGTATCAGTGGTGATTGCATTTCTGAATTCCTGTGGTGCTGCATCTGTTGGTGTGGCTATATCTTTGGATACTTTACAAGCACTCAATACCAGTAGCATGAATGCGGTTGAGTATGTTATGATGGATGTTTTCATTTCTATTATTTTTGTTTAGTATTGATCTGATGTACAAGTGTGCGACGCCTGTGAAGCCGGGCTTTGCACTGATGTTTGGTTCAAAATATTTATTTGTTATTATGTTTACTTTGTTGCTTTCGCCTCTTCAGCCGGCGGGGCTGCGTAACCGGAACGCCGCTGCTTTTGCTTCTATCAAAAAACTCGCTTCGCCGTTTTTTGATTGCCGACAAGCCGTCACCGAACCAAAAGAGGCGGCTAACCCGGTTACTGGTGATGAAATGAAGAATAGAGTTTTACAAGTGGAAGGCATTGTATTTTTTGACTTTTTATTTTTGATTTTTGTCTTTTTTCGAATCATCTTGTATATTCCAACACTTCACCATTCACCTCTTCTTCCACCGCTCTTTTGCTGCTTACCCTTTCCTGCAATGACTGAAAGATGACGAAGAGCACCGGTATGATGAAGATGCCGAGCACCACTCCTGTTAACATGCCGCCAACTGCACCGGTACCGATGGAACGGTTACCCATGGCCGATGCACCCGTTGCCGTTAGTAACGGAATGAGGCCGGCGATGAATGCGAACGATGTCATTAAGATGGGACGAAGCCTGAGCCTTGCTGCTTCAACGGCTGCTTTCCTGATGGACATGCCTGCTTTTCTTTTTTGTACTGCAAACTCTACAATTAGGATGGCGTTTTTAGCCAGTAAACCAATCAGCATGATAAGGCCAACCTGTACATAAATATTGTTTTCAATACCGGCAAAATTGATGAAGGCAAATACACCCAATAACCCCGTTGGTACTGATAATATTACGGCTAATGGAAGTATATAACTTTCGTATTGTGCTGCCAGCAGGAAGTACACGAATACCAGCGACATTACAAATATCCAGGTGGTTTGTGAACCAGCCTGTTGCTCTTCTCTTGTAAGTCCGCTCCACTCATAAGCGTATCCCCGTGGCAGGTAGCTGGCTGCAACTTCCTGCACTGCTTTTAGCGCTTCACCGCTACTGTAACCTGGCTTTGGAATACCATTGATGGTAACTGCATTGAAGAGATTATTACGGGTTACGGTTTCGGGACCGTACACTTTTTCCAAACTCACCAATGATTTTATTGGAATCATCTGGCCCGACTTGCTTTTTACCTGCACATCATTGAGTGTGGAAGGATCGATTCTATAGGCAATATCCGACTGAAGAATAACTTTATATTGTTTACCAAAGCGGTTAAAATCTGATGCCTGGTAGCTACCATAATACACCTGCATGGTCTGCAACAATTCACTTATGGACACACCCAATTGCTTGGCTCTTGCCTCATCAATATTTAATTTGAACTGCGGATTCCCTGTGTTAAAAGTTGTAAATGCATACATGATTTCGGGCCGTTTCATCAGCTCGCCGATGAAGCCATAAGCAGTGCTGCTCAATGCATCCAGCTTGCCTCCTGCCCTGTCTTGCAAAATCAACTCAAATCCATTTGTATTACCAAAACCCTGTACGGTAGGCAGTGTAAATGTGAAGAGATCGGCGGCGGAAATCACAGAAAGTTTCTGATTTACCTCTGCAAGAATTTTATTAATATCTTCTGTATGTCCACGTTCGCCTGGCTTTTTCAATTTTACAAATGCCAGCGCACTGATTGGGCTGGTGGCGTTGGTAATGATATTCATACCGGCAACGCTATAAGATTTTTCTACTGCTTCCACCGTTCCGATGATGCTGTCCACCCGCTCTACTACTTTTTTTGTACGCTCCAATGAAGCGCCTGCGGGCATGTTGAGCGAATACAAAAAGATGCTCTGATCTTCCGTTGGTATAAAGCCAGTAGGTGTTTTATTTACCAGTACAACTGTACCAATGGTTATAATTGCCAGCCCGGTTAAAGCAATCCATTTTGTTTTAATTAAAAAATGCAGACTACTTGTATAACGGTTGGTAAGGTTATCAAAACCAGCATTGAATGCAGTAAAGAATCTTTTCTTAATGCCAACAGGTTTTGCATCTTTATTGTGATGATTATTTTTTAAGAACAAAGCAGATAATGCCGGACTTAATGTTAAGGCATTTACCGCCGAAATAAGAATGGCAATGGCCAGTGTAAATGCAAACTGTTTATAGAATATACCGGCCGGGCCCTGCATAAATCCTACGGGTACAAACACGGCTGCCATTACCAGTGTGATGGAAATGATGGCGCCTGATATTTCGCCCATACTTTTAATAGTGGCGGCTCTTGGTGACATGTGCTCTGCATCCATTTTTGTATGCACGGCTTCCACTACCACGATGGCATCATCCACCACAATTCCGATGGCGAGTATCAATGCAAAAAGTGTAAGCAGGTTGATGGTAAAGCCAAATAACTGCATAAAAAAGAAGGTACCCAATATCGCTACCGGAACTGCTATGGCAGGTATTAATGTAGAACGAAAATCCTGTAGAAATAAAAACACTACAATAAACACCAGGATGAAAGCTTCCAGCAGCGTGTGTTTCACCTTTTCTATCGATGCATCTAAAAACTCTTTGGCAGAATAAGGAACAAATACATTCACGCCTTTGGGTAAGTCTTTCTTAACCCTTTCCATAATGCTGTTTACCTCCGTTAAAATATCATTGGCATTGGAACCAGCCGTTTGATAAATTAAAATACCGGTTGACGGGCCTTTATCAACGGTGGCGGTTGCGGTATAATTAAACGAGCCCAGTTCTACCCTGGCCACGTCTTTCAATTTGATCGTGGAGCCGTCGGTGTTACTTTTTAAAATGATGTTTTCGTATTCATCATTGCTACTGAGCTTGCCTTTGTATTTGATCACATATTCAAAAGATTCTTTGCTGCCTTCGCCAAATTTACCGGGTGCTGCTTCCAGATTTTGTTCCTTGATAGCTGCCAGCACTTCCTGCGCAGACAGCTCATAAGCGGCTAAGCGGTCGGGTTGTAACCAGATACGCATGGCATAATCTTTCGCACCAAAAATGGTTGCCTGTCCTACCCCATGTACACGCTGAGTTTCGGGTACAATATTGATCTTGGCATAGTTCTGCAAAAAGGTTTCATCATAGGCAGAATCCTTGCTGTATAAGGCGATGGCCATGATGATACTGTTCTGTTGTTTTTGCGTGGTAAGGCCAGCCTGCAATACTTCCTGGGGAATAAGGCTATTGGCTTTTGCTACGCGGTTTTGTACGTTAACCGATGCAATGTCCGGATCAGTACCGGCCTTAAAAAAAACGCTGAGCGTCATGGTGCCATCGTTGTTGGAATTGGAGGTCATGTAAGTCATGTTCTCCACGCCATTGATCGCTTCTTCCAGCGGCGTTGCCACCGAACGTGCCACCACTTCCGCACTTGCACCGGGATAGGCTGCAGTTACCAATACTGCCGGTGGTGCAATATCCGGGAACTGCGTAATGGGTAATTTGGTAAGTGATACGATGCCCAATAATACCAGCAGTATGGATATAACGGTGGAGAGTACGGGGCGTTCTATAAATTTCTGTAACATAATAGTTGTTTAGTGCTGTTAATTGTTATGGTCTGTAGTTTTCATCGGGCAAAGGATTGCCTGTCCAGCGCTGTCGCTGTGATTTTTGTTTTATATATATTTTGTGAGTTTGGCTCTTGCCTGGATGTGTTTTTTAATTTTTGTGGGTTGATTTTATACTATTGGTTGAAGTATATTTCGGTCTTTGTCTGTTACCATTTTGAACTTGTTACTTTCGCCTCTTCAGCCGGCGGGCTGCGTTACCGGAACGGTGCTGCTTTTGCTTCTTTCAAAAAATATGCTGCGCATTTTTTGAATTCCGACAAGTCGGAACCGAACCAAAAGAGGCACCTTATCCGGTAACTGGTGAGAAAAACTAATCGTATTAATCTCCATGCTTTATGGTACTTTATCTTCAAATCTTTTGTGTTCTCTGAACCTTATCGGCTTTATCAAGCTCTTTTATTTTCCCCTTGCCATTTTTCTTCTTTTATTTTCCATTCTGCGATTTGACACCATTCTTATTTTCAAATAATTGCTCTCTTCCTATTCTTCACCAGTAACCGGGTTAGCCGCCTCTTTTGGTTCGGTTCCCGGTTTACCGGGAAATTAAAAACGGCGCAGCTTCCCGATATCTATCGGGATTTTAATAGAAGCAAAAGCAGCGGCGTTCCGGTTACAGCCCCACCGGCTGCTACAAAATTTTTAATGTAACCAAAAACGTCAGAAGATGAAAAATCTAGTAAGCTGCCGCAACTGAAGCATGCAACACACTGTCCAAAGAAATCATTTGTGGAACAATTACCGCTCCATCTCTTAACCGCTGTAACCCGCTATACACAATACTTTCACCATTCACCACGCCTTTATCAACAATGTAATTGCCTTCACTTTTACCGGCAATATTGATTTGCTTGCTTACTACTTTGTTGCTGTCGTTTACTGCAAATACATACACTTTATCCTGTAGTTCGTAAGTGGCTTCCTGCGGTACCATCAATTTATTTTGCTGAAAGAACGGGATGCGTATTCTGCCAGTAATGCCTGAACGCAATAACTTTTCGTTGTTTGGAAAAATTGCCCTAAAGCTGATGCTACCTGAGTTGCGATCAAACTGGCCTTGTACCAGTTCCACTTTTCCCTTATGACTGTAAGTGCTGTTATCAGCCAGTGCCAGGTTAACCGGTGGAATGTTATTGATTTTTTCTTCGGCAGTTTTGCCTTCAACATTTGCAAAAAAGCTAAAGAAATCTGCTTCGCTCATAGAAAAATAAGCGTGCATATTGTTCACTTCACTCAGTACAGTTAACGGATCAGTTTCGCCCTTTCCTATAAGGCTGCCCTGTTTAAAATTGATGTGGCCAACATAGCCACTAACCGGTGCTGTTATCAAGGTGTAACCGAGCGTAATGTCAGCACTTCCTTTGCCCGAAACTGCCTTTGCATAAGCGGCTTGCTGCTGGTGCAGGTTAGCCGTGGCGGTTTTTAACTGTACTTCTGCAATTACTTTATTGTCAACCAATGGCTGTAGTCTGTCAACTTCTACCTGGGCTTTTTCAACCGAAGCTCTTGCCGCTTGTATGGTGGCAGCAGCGCTGTTGCTGAACTGGCTGTATTCCCTGCTGTTGATGCGAAACAAAGGCTGGCCCTTTGATACCCATGCACCATCCTGTACATAAATTTTTTCGAGATAGCCACTTACCTGCGGACGTATTTCAACATTAATCGTACCCTCAATGGTAGCGGGATATTCCTGCCAGATGGTTGCAGACCCGGTGTTTAATTTTACTACGGGTAGCACCTGCGCTGGTGGTCCTTGTAAGTTGTTGGCCCGGCCGGCACAGGCGGCTAAGTAAAGTAATGAGCCATAAAATGTGTAAATTAAAAGCTTTTTCATAACGTGATTTAATTGTTTAACAGTGTTAAGTTTAGGTTGTAAAAAAAACAGTTTTGCAACTGCTGAATGTTGATGAAAACCGGTAATCCCTGAAAGCCTTTTCATCTTTGTTTATATTTGGAACGCTATTAAATCATTTAACAACGTTAACCAACAGGGCAAAAAAAATGTTTAGTTTTTAATAGAGTGAATGATTCCACCGATAGCATCTTTTAATACCTGGCGATTTAATTCATCGGTTGTTAATTGCCTTGTCATATTGATTGAAATTAATCCATGAACCACCGACCATAAGGTGTAATACTTAGTATCTACATACGCTTCGGTTCGCTTGTCAGGCGGCACCAGTTCTTCAATTTTGTTCCAAAGCATATCAGCAGGACCGGCCAAATCGGGGCAACCGCTTTCAAACCCGGAACAACAGTTCATCTGCACACCATACATAACCTGGTATAGTTCCTTTTCGGCAAAAGCAAAGTTCCAGTAAGCCAGCCACATGGCTTCCAGTTGTTCAGCCGGATCAGTCAAATCAATAATGGCTTCCTTCATTTTCTTTGCTAGTTTTACATAGCCTACACGGGTAAGTTCCTGTAAAATAGCGTCTTTGTTACTAAAGTATTCGTAGATAATCGGTGCGGTATATTCAATTTTGTCGGCAATTTTACGCATACTCAGGGCCGACCAACCCTCTTCCTTTACAATACTTAGCGATGCCTCAAGGATATTACACCTTGTATCATCTTTTAATCTTTGTATGCGTTCTTTACTTGCCATATTTAAAAGGTGTAAAATAATCTAACACCGTTAAGCAAAGTTAATATCATCTGTTTCATTCTGCCAAATCTTTTTTTGTGTTTTAACAAAAAGTTGAAAAACATTTTTTGAACTAGCTGAAGTTTTTCATGGCGGCATTCTTGTGTCACTCACTTCAAGGTCATACCCATTAGCAGCATTTTTATGAAAATTGAATATCCGACATGCCAAGGATACTACAGTTCAAAAGAATACAGTTTTGTAAAGAAAATTATAATAAACATAGTTTTGCACTTCGTTTCAATCTATACTAATAAACATATCTAACACACGAGAATGGTAATCATAAATAGTCAGACTGCTCAACTTGCAAACAGGCTTTGGCATTTCTCAGGCTTTATTGCAAATAGCATTGAGTATAAATACAAATTGGTCAACATCGGTTTTTTTAGGTACCGTCCTTTTTTTGAAGCAACAAAAACTAATGATTTTAACGGATACCCGATTAGCATGACCCGGACACATATTCCTTACCTGGATTATTTTTATAGCAATTTATTTAAAAACTGGTCCAGTTTTACATTTCGAAAATTTGGGAAAACGCCTACCCTCAATAAGTTTTATCAAACCACCTTTACTACAGATGAAAAGGAGATAGTTTTTGATTTAAACAATCCGCAGTTTGTACAGGATGCTCAAACACGAAAAGTGCTTGTGGAAGGATGGTTGCTGCGTGATCCGGTTAACATCCAAAAACACGCCTCCATTATTCGTGCATTTTTCAGGCCTGTTGAGCCCTATCAATCGCAGGTTCAGCAAGTAATTGGTGAGGCAAAAAAATTAGCAGACGTTTTAGTCGGCGTGCATATTCGTCGGGGGGACTATAGTTTTTTTCATGGTGGAATATGGTATTATACAGATGATGTATATGCTGATAAAATGCGGCAGATAGCAATGTATTATGCTAAAACTGGGAAAACATGCGCATTTCTCATTTGTTCTAATGAAGAAATAAACCGTAATAATTTTAAGGATTTTACTGTTATATCAGAACAACGACATTTTATTGTTGATTTGTATTCGCTTGCAGGGTGTGATGTCATTATCGGGCCGCCAAGTACCTATAGCCAATGGGCAGCATTTTATGGTGAAAAAATTTTACGAATGATTTTGGAAAAAGATGATATAATCAATTCATTAGAATATGATCCACATTATATAGCAAAGGAGAATTTTCCAATACGCAACCTTTATTTGTTTACATAATTATTGATGTTAGTTATTACGGCCCCGCTTTTTACAAAAATTATCTGGGCTGATTTTTGAGAAATAAAATTAGTTGGTGAGGAAATAATTCACAAGATTGAGATTTTCAATAGTTGATTCGGACTTAACATGTGCCGGCGTCCGCAACAATACCAGTTTGGTATTTATCCAGACACTATAAAGTCTCTAAAATAATTTATACATTTAATGAATCACTCAAAAAAAACAATTATGAAAACGATCTTTTTATTAGCCGCATTTATACCCTTTCTTTTGCAGGCCCAGGAAAAAGGTGTACAGTTTCAGCACGAACTTAGCTGGCAACAGGTACAGGCAAAAGCAAAGGCCGAGCACAAATATATTTTTATGGATTGCTTTACCACCTGGTGTGGGCCTTGTAAATTTATGACTGCACAAATTTTTCCGCAGGAGTCTGTTGGCGATGTGCTGAACAAAGATTTTATCAGCATTAAAGTGCAGTTAGATACTACCGCCAACGACAATGAGCAGGTAAAAAGCTGGTACAAAGATGGTCATGATATTGCCGAGCAATATAAAGTAAGGGCCTATCCTACTTACCTCTTTTTTGATCCCAATGGTAAACTGGTGCACCTTGCAGTAGGCTCCAGCCCGGCAGAAGACTTTATTGTGAAAGTAAAAAATGCAATGAACCCCGAAACACAGTATTACAGCCTGATGGAAAAATACAAAAGCGGGGAAAAGGATTCTGCATTTTTGAGGAAAGTGCTGCTGGCCGCACAGGGAGCGTATGATATGGATAATGGCAAAGATATTTTGACTGCCTATTTAAAAACACAGCCTGATCTGTACACAAAAGCCAACCTGGAATTTATAAGGGATTTTACTTTAAGTACGAAAGATAAAGGCTTTGCGATTTTGTACAACGATGCAGCAAAAGTGAATGCTGTTTTAGGTGCAGGGGTTGCTGAATCTATCACCCAACAAATTATAATGGGTGAAGAAGTTTACAAAAAATTTCCACAATCAAAAGACGAAAAGCCGGATTGGACCGCAATGGACAAATCACTTACTGAAAAATATCCTGCCCTGGCGCCGGAGATGGTTGCCAAAGCAAAAGTAATCTGGTATCAGCATGTGCAGGATTGGGAAAATTATAAAACTGTAGTGGTGAATTATATGACAAAGTATGGTGCAAACGCTTCAGTGAGTGAGCTGAATAATTATGCATGGACCGTATTTCAAAAGTGTGATGACATGGCCTGTGTATCTGCGGCTTTAAACTGGAGCAAGCAAAGCTTTAAAGACAATAACAACCCGATGTTTATTGATACTTATGCGAACATTTTATATAAGCTGGGTAAAAAAGATGAAGCCATTGTGTGGGAGCAGAAAGCAAAAGACCTTGTGGCAGATGAAGAAAAAGCTGACTACCAGAAAACCATTGATAAAATGAAAGCAGGTGAAAAAACTTGGGATTAAAAAATTGTGTCCTGCTGTGGCTTTTGTTTTTGAACCACCTCTTTAAACTAAAAATTGCCAGGCGGGTCTCCACAAATAGCTTTGAGTGTGGGTGTGGGACCCTCCGCCATTCAGGAAAAGCTCCACAAATTAATATTATCTGATTCCAGGAAAATTTAATACAGGACATACTGGTAACAAACCACGGGAGCAAAGTATAAATGATTGCCGGATACAGTAAGCTGGTTAATACTTCGATTGTGGAATGGCTTGCTATCATGAATTCATACCAACGAAGGCGAGAGTCATTTTGTTTGGACTGTCCATTAGACCGAAAATAGCAAAAGTTAAAAAAAACAAAATATGCAATAGGTTCTGTTAAGCATTGTTTTTGCTAGCCGTATTTAATTATCAATAATGCTTATTAATTTCGTCTACCACTACATTAAATTCGTTTTCAGTAATCACTTGTTCTGAAAGCAACCATTTCATTTTATCTATCTCCTTTTTTTTATCGTTTTCATAGTCGATAATAAAATATTCATTTCTATAGAAGATCCTTCTGCGTTCAAATAGTTCGTCAATAAAATTTAAAACAGCTTGTTGGGAGGGAGTATCGTAAAGTATCTGAAAGCGTTTATTATCTTCAAGAGCCACTGCATAATATTTTATGCCCGTAAAATAATAGTAACAATATGTAATTGCTGCAATAACTAAAGCTGTCGCAATTACGGCGAAAGTCATTTTCAAATCTGTATTGATGGCAATGATACCTCTTAGA
The DNA here is from genome assembly GCA_046590675.1 of Ferruginibacter sp. Lineage (GTDB taxonomy): Bacteria > Bacteroidota > Bacteroidia > Chitinophagales > Chitinophagaceae > Ferruginibacter. Next base: position 64,918 of record JBKJUP010000075.1, read on the forward strand.
AATGTTACTCCAGCCAGTATTAGTCCGATTCGAAGAATTCGCTTTTTCTTTGTGGAGAAAACTCGCATTTCTTCACGAGTCAATATCCTGTCAAAATTTATAAATAATGAAAACTCACCATCACTATCTTTAAATTCAATGTCTACACCATTTGTTTTAAAAGTAAATTTTTTCTTTAGTAAAAGTGTCTTTTGATAAAACTGATCCATGTTTCTATTTAATTACTTTTGTTAGCACAGCTTATTGTTTTCTTCAATTTTGATTTTAATTCCTTTAAAGAATCATAGCATCTATCAATGTCGTTATGAAATAGTATCTCCTTTGTGGTTGGAGCAAATCCCTCGGTTTCCCACTGCTTACAATTCACTATTTTAAATTATGTCAATAACCTGCAGCAAAAATTATTTCCAATTTTACCACTCATTCCATGACTGTATTCTCGTTTGCTTATGAGTGGGAGGTCTAGCCCTTGTTGTTCTTTTTGATCAATAACTGAATGTACTTCAATTTGCCATCACAGCAAACGATTTAATAGATTTGTAGAATATCGAGAAGAGCAAAGTATAAATGATTACCGGATACAGTAAGCCGGTTAACACTTCGATTGTTGGTTAATAAGAACAACAAAGGCGCTTGTGGAATGGCTTGCTATCATGAATTCATACCAACGAAGGGGAGCAGTAATTACTGAAGTAACTTGTCCTTGCATTTGTCGCAATAGTTAGTATTACCAAGATCCAAATTTTCATACAGTCCATTTTCAATTGACATAATACATTTATTATTTTGGCAATGGGGTAAACCAAGATTATGTCCGACCTCATGAATAATCACATTTCTCAACCGGCGATTGTACATTCTTCGATTACCAGTTTTGAATCGGTTGTCCGACACGACACACGCATTGCCAGGTTGGTAGCTCATTCCGAAAATCTTATCATCTAAATACGGTATGTGTTGTATTTGTTTAGTAGTAAATATTGGATGATTGGTCAATCCAATAATTTCTACAATGGTGTCGTTTTGAAACTTCGACAATAACGTAAGAATTGAATCTGCTGAATATTCATTTGTTTCTTGGCTAATAAATGTAATAGGGATTTTAATAGCATGAAAAAGAATGACTCGCTTATCATACACTCTTGCTACTTCGTTAATTACAGAGTCGATTTGTTTCATATCAAAGTCATCTAAAGGTAGAATCGCTATAATTTTATTGGAACCATTTTTTGCCATCGAAAAAGCCGCTTGCTTTCTACAATTAAGTGAAGAAAATGCCAGAATAACAATAATTAGGATCGTGAGTTTCATATTATTGCTGTTAACGTAAAGTGTTTGCAATGTGTCGGTAATAAAATTACCGCCGCCCGGCTAAAGATATAAAGCGAAATTGAAAAACTTCAGTTCATAAGTTATTGTATTAAAAATGACGGTCAGTGTATCTGTCCTGAAGGTGTACAACTGAAACGAGTTCGCTGCTTGTACAACATCGTAGTTGGAGGTTCTGGTGGTAGCTGAATCTAGAATCCATGCATGTTTTTTGAGCAACGATATTTTTTAATCACTAACGGATAGGTCGGCTTTATCTTTCGAGCACGAGGTCTGCAAGACAACGATAGCAAATAGAATAAGTGTTATAAGAATTAATCGCTTCATCTTGATATTTTCAGAATTGTTAAGGTTTATTTTAATGATACACAACCTTAAGGCTTTGTGATGGTGGGGCATCAGCGAAAGTTAGACCAACCAATAACAAAAAGCCAAATTGAAAAACAAATGTACAATACTTTGACTGTCCGCCCCATTATTGCGAAACCATTACAAGCTGCCGTTTTTATTCTTAGCCCTTGTTTGATCTTTTAACCAACAACTGAATTTACTTCAATTTGCCATCACAGCAAACGATTCAATTTATTAGTAAACTACCAACAAGAGCAAAGTATAAATGATTGCCGGATACAGTAAGCCGGTTAACACTTCGATTGTTGGTCAATAAGACCAACAATGGTGCTTGTGGAATGGCTTGACATCATTAATTTATACCAACGAAGGCAGGTTCCATGTATAGCCCTGCGGGCAACACGAAACCTTAGTTATTAGCGGCTGGTTTCTTATCAGTCCAAACTAACACCAAGTATCATGTCAGCAGCTTTTTCAGCTATCATAATCGTTGGTGCGTTTGTATTTCCAGCCACTATGGTTGGCATAATCGATGCATCTGCTATCCTTAAACCTTTCATCCCATGTATCTGTAATTTGTCATTTACCACCGACATTGCATCATTGCCCATTTTGCAGGTACCCACAGGATGATACACTGTTTCAACCGCTTTTTTAATATGTTCAATAATCCCTTTTTCCGACTGGTCGGCCGGAGTGATGATTGCCTTTCTAAACATGCTGAAAGCATCTGCATTCAATACTTCCAATGCCTTTTTAACCCCCGCTACCAACATTTGTAAATCTTCTTCTTCAGAAAAAAAATCAGGTTGAATTACCGGGGCATCAAATGGGTTTGCAGACTTAATTGTTACATAACCCCTGCTTTTGGGTTTTAGCAACGTAGGTAAAATAGAGAAGCCATCCATTGTGGGAAAGGTCCTGGTATTGTAAGGATCCGTTTTATAATCGTTGCCCAACTGAATCGGTGTAAAGTGAAACTGAAGGTTTACATTTTTAGCACCATGAACAGAAAAAAATGCAACAGCTTCAAGCGGGCTGCAACTCAGGGGACCTTTGTGAGATATTTGGTACTTTATCAAATCAACCAGTTGGTTTAATGGCTTTAAATGATGATTGAATCCCTGTTGCTGAAGTGAAAGACAGGAAACAATAATAAACAGATGGTCTTGCAGGTTTTTCCCTACGCCTTTCAATTCTTTTTTAACCGGAATGCCTTTGGCCTTTAATTCATTTGCATCACCAATACCCGAAAGCATCAACACCTGCGGTGATTGAAAAGCGCCTGCTGATAAAATTATTTCTTTGGATGCGTATGCTTTTTGAATGTTATTGTTACCTATAATATATTCAACTCCTATCGCCCTGTTTCCCTCAAATAAAATTTGCTTTGCCATTGCATGTGTAACCACGGTAAGGTTAGGCCGGTTAAGTGCAGGTTTTAAAAATGCAGTTGCAGCACTATGGCGTTTCCCATCTTTAATGGTGAATTGAAATATACCGGCACCCTCTTGTGTAGCTCCGTTGTAGTCATTATTTTTAGGTATGCCCGATTGTTTACAGGCTTCCACAAAAGCCAGGGCGAAAGGTGTTTGAAAAGACTTTGGATGAGTTACATTTAATAACCCGTTACTGCCATGATACTTATTATGCAAATCTTCATTATACTCCGATTTTTTAAAGTAAGGCAACACATCTTTGTATCCCCAGCCATGGTTGCCCAGTGAAGCCCATTCATCATAATCAGCATGGTTGCCTCTCACATAAGCCATGGCATTGGTAGAGCTGCAACCGCCTAAAGCTTTACCCCGTGGAAGAAATATGCTCCTTCCGTCAAGGTGCTTTTGTGGCTCGGTTGAGAATGCCCAATCTACATTTGACCGGTGCAGGTTTCCATACGCAGCCGGAATACCAATTTCCATTTTTTTATCGGGGCCACCAGCTTCAAGCAGCAATACTTTATTAGAGGGATTTTCCGAAAGGCGATTGGCTAATACACAACCTGCAGAGCCTGCTCCAATAATGATATAATCAAATGAGTCATTATTATTTGTTGCCATAATTACGATGGATAAAATTACGTACCATTTGATGAGTAATAAACAATTCCGGAGAAAACCAGCCGCTAACGGGATGTATTTGCGAAAGAATAGAACTCATGTTCGTGCCGCCTGGCACAATTGCTTATTTAAAAAATTAAAGCCGAACTTAACAACAAAAGCCAAATTGAAATCCTTCCGACCGAACCTTTGCCGATGTTACAATGTCCCGCCCTGCTTGACCAAATTTTTTTGTTAGCTATAGTTTTGGTCTTTTTGACCAACAACTCAATTTAATGCAATTTGCCATCACAGCACACGATTTGATTTATTAGTAGAAAACCGATAAGAGCAAAGTATAAATGATTGCCGGATACAGTACGCCGGTTCACACTTCGATTGTTGGTCAATAAGACCAACAATGGCACTTGCGGAATGGCTTGCTATCGTTAATTTATACCAACAAAAGCAAGAACAAAATTGTTAAATTACTTCAGCGTTTAGCTTGCCCTCTCTAATACTTTTGTAAGTAACATATCTTTTTCTTGAGTTACTCTTTGTAATTCTTGAGACAGACGTTTGCTTTTGGAATAGTAATAAATGGCACATATTGGTGATAGAAGCCCTAAGGAGAGAACAAGAATTAGGAGAATCCATTCTGAACCGCCAGGCATTGAAAGTAAGAGTTTCATATTTGTAGGGTTTTGAGTTTGATTATAATAAAGCTGCAATTTCGTCTCGGGGTTTTCCCCCAGTTGGTTAAAGTCTACCGAGTTCCGGAGAAGACAAAATTCAAGCAGCACTTAGGTATTGATTATACATAAGATTATCTATAGTTTAATTACTACATTCTTTTTAGCATTGCTTCCAACACATCGTTACCTTTTCCCTTGCCTTCAAAAATTAAAATGCCGTCTTTGTCAATTAAGAAAATTGTAGGATATACATTTACGCCAAATTCTAATGGAAGATCATTATTACCGTAAATGTTGGGCCAATTCATTTTTTTCTCTTTTACCACATCTTCAAACCTCTTAAAATCAACATCAGCGCTTACGCTAATTATTACCAACTGATCTTCCGGGTATTCATCCCTAATCTTCTTTATAAAAGATCTCTCGTTCATGCATGGAGCACACCAGGTAGCCCAAAAATCAAGTAAAATGTACTTGCCTTTGAAGTGACTTAGCTTTATGGTATTCCCTTTTACATCTCTCATTTCAAAATTAGGAGCTGCATAATTCATTTTGGTATTTATCTTTCCATTTAATTTTGCCATTATTTGTTTCCCTTCTGCTGTTTCCTTAAATGTGGAAGGAAAAATCGTATTGTAGATATTTAATAAGTTTTCAAAATCTGAAACTGTTGAATTTGCATACCTGAATGTATAAGGCAATACCTGATCTTTGAACCACCAGAAAGAGAAATAGTCACTACTGTGTTGTTTGATAAATTCAATTTCTTTGATTTGGAGATTGTGCCATTTTTTATTAAAAAGCATGATTAAAGAATCTTTTTTAAACAATGAATCTGCATTCTCATTACAAAATCTTGACATTTCCTTGCCTTCAGTTTTTATAAATGCGTCGCGTTGCTTTTTAATTTTACTTTGATATATAGCAATGGCATTTATTAACGTATCATATTTGAAATCACCTTCTGTTTGCATGGTCGCATTGTTGGAGAATATAATTTTTGCAGGTTTGGTACCAATAAAATATATTTCAGTGTGAGGGATTGAGCCGCTATCAATGTGGGTAACCTTTAGTACAGCAGCAATTGAATAAAATTTGCCGGATAATTTTAATCGGTTGTTATTAAAACTATCGGTAACAGGTAATTCGTTAAGGCCGTCATCATAAGAAATCTGAAAAGATCGACTTTGCATAGACGCTGGTATTTTTACACTCACATGAAATGTTCCCTGAGCGCTTGATACAAGTAGACTTGTAAAAAGTAGCGTAAACGCAATAATTAATCTTATTAAATTCCTCATGTCTTAAATATTTAATAGTTATTTAGTGAATATTGTTGCCCATCAATTCAATTAGTATATATGATTAGTATACTTCAAAAACCTTTGCCACAATGTTGGTATTTATCTGGGTAGTTTATAATAGCCGAATGTTTCCCCAGTTGGCGCAAGCGTCCGCTTGTGCATGGTTTGTAAATTTAAAGAAGTAGCAAACAAATAATTCTGTTACTATTTTTTGTCGAAATGCAAATTAAAAGCATCGGCTGCCCTCTTTAACTCGGGCACAAGCGGATGCTTGCGCCAAGGGGGACTTGCGGCTATTCTTCTTAATGTTAGCTGATGTTTTATGCTTTTTAGCTTACTTGTCTACAGGTAAATAAACAGAAAACGTTGCACCTTCTCCTTCTACGCCATGTGCATCAATATAACCACCGTGAAGCTCCGCTATTTTTTTGCAAATAGATAAGCCAATACCCGTACCCATAAACTCTGTGTTACTATGTAAACGTTGAAATATTTTAAATACCCTTTCTTCATGGGCTGCATCAAACCCAATTCCATTGTCTTTTACAATAATTTTATAAAATTTTTGCGATGCAAAATTAATTTTTTCACTTGTCACATTTTCACCCGAAATACTTATTACAGGCGTTACTTGTGGCCTGATAAATTTTATAGAATTACTAATTAAGTTCAAAAATAGTTGCCGTAATTGAAATTGTATGCCGAACACCGTTGGTAAATTACGCAGCTGTATAATAATATTTTTTTCCTCTATAGTTTCCTTAAAATCCTGTAGAATACCTTCAATAATTTCATTCAGGTCAACAGGATCGAGCTTTCTTTCTTCATTCATCACTTTGGAGTAGGTGAGCAAATCATCAATTAACACCTGCATTTTATTGGCAGATTTTTGCATCCGCATAATATTTTCTTTAACAGAATCAGGTATTTTTGCTCCATCTTTTTCAAGGATGATAGAACCGTACACCTGAATTTTCCGCAGGGGTTCCTTCAGGTCGTGTGTACTAATCCAGTTCATATTTGCCAGTTCATCATTTGCCTTTTGCAATTTTTCATTAAGAGTTAAATATCTTTTTTCTTCCGATTTTAAATCGGCTAAATGCAATTGGCGTTGTATAGCTGCCGAAATTGCCTCCGCTTCCTTAAGTTCCGGAGTTTTCCATTCCTCGCTCGTAAGCTTTACAGCCTGTTTCCAAATTTCAAACGACTTTCGGGGTGAAAGCATTAAATTTTCTTCATTTTTTTCTACTGCTTTTGATGGGTCGCCCGCCCAATCAATGTTCTTTTCCACTTCCTGCCTCGTCCACACTAAACAATTTTTATTATTGTCACTTAAGGGTAAATACACAACACCAGCAATACTATTTGCAATTTGTGTTGCACCGGCATAATGTTGGTGCAATTTATGAGTGTTGAAACTTTGAGACCCTTTTTCTGATTTTAGCCAGTTAATTAAATCATCCATTTCCTGCCCGCCGGGCAAATTACCTTCGGTGTAATTTTCTTCATTATAATGCAGCATTACGCCATCTGCATTTATTAAATCTTTAAGTTTTGAGAGGGTACCTTTTTGCGTAAGTGTGTGTGGGTTGTTGATTAATAGATTTTGAAAATCAATAATTTTTTTCCCAGTTTCTTTTGCAAGTCCAAACTCATCTGCTGTCTGTCGCACATCTATCTGAGCTGAAAGGAATATGGCCTGTAAATGTGCTGCAAGCCTTGTGTAGTAGGGTATGTGCTTGGCACTGTAATGATGGCAGGATATTAAACCCCATAATTTGCCATGATGAAGTAGAGAAATTACAAAAGTGGCACCCACTTCCATATTCTTTAAATACTCGAGGTGCATGGATGAAACACTCCGCAAAATTGCCATACTTAAATCGAGGTTACTATTGTTTTTTAAAACGCCATCTATTGTGTAAATGGGCACAGGGGTGTAGCCCACATCTACCTTCATTCTTATCAAATTACGCAAATAAAGCTCTCTTGCCTGTGCAGGAATATCAGTATGTGGGTAATGCAAATGTAAAAAAGGCTCGAGGGCTTCTTTTTTACTTTCTGCAAATACTTCACCATTATACTCCTTATCAAAACGGTAAATCATTACCCTATCATAGCCTGTAATACTTCGGGTTTCATCAGCAATATCCTGGCAAAGACTTTGAAGATTATCTGCCCGTTCGGTGTGGTATGCAAATCGTTTCATTTGAATTAAAAGATCGGGCAAATCTATTTTGGCTTCCGCAAATACTTCAAACTCAAGTATAATTACTTCATCACTTTTATGTGCAGTTACATGAAAAGTTTTTTCATTATAGTTTATGATAAAGGGGCGCAATAAATCAGTCGAAAATTCATCAAACTGCTGTTGAATATTTTCAATATCAGCCATACTAAAAATTGTTTCAAGATTTTTGCCAAGCAGTTCAATATGCGTTTTGTTCAAAAAGTCGACACAGTTCTCACTACAGAACGCCACCGTATAATTATGCTCCGTTACAGCAAGTAAAAAACCATGCGATTGTATGGTGCCAGGTATATGAATGGCTTCACTTTCGCAGTTAAGCATGGTTGCTTTAAAATCATTTACAATACTTTTAATTTTCATACACTATAACTTTTTCGTTGTTGTTGCTAAGTAACCCATCTATAATTTTAAAAGTAGTAATGGCACCTGTTATTATTTGCTGCTCCTGCTGCGTTGATTGTGGCAAAGCAGTAAGCTGCTGTAAAAACTCTTTCCACATGCTTCCAGTTTTTTGCTGGTAGCCAGAAAAATAGGCAGCATTTACAAAGCCGGCAGGCATGGCTTTTTGCAGATGTTTTATAATTATTTGCCCACCAAGTGTTGAGCCTTCCAGTACATATAATGCACCTGCTGCTATATAAACATCAGGATACGTATTCCTAAAAAATGCTTCTTCAAGTGGGGTACCTATATCAATAGAAATGTCGAGTGCTTTTAAATCTTCTTCAATAAAAAGGGCTTTTTTTCTATCGTAAATATTCAAAAAATGATTGGATAAAGCGGGATAAACAAATTGCTCAAAACTCTTTACAAAGCTGTACAATCGGGCTAAATAAGTACAGTAAATATTTTCATTAACAGTATCGCTCAATAATGCCAGCGACAAATTATTTAGTTCAAGTTGCTTGTGGCAGTCTGCTGTAGAAGCTCTTAAATTTTGTAGAAACATTTTTTACAGCATTAAAATTGTTTTAGAGAGTCCCAATCCATTTGTAAACATTTAGATAATGTATCTTTAAACTTACTGTAGCTGTTTGGTTTTTGCAAATAAAGATCTGCTCCCATCTTATACACTTCTTTTATTTGCTCCCTTTGCGATGAGGTAGTAAGAATAACAATTTTTATAGCTTTAAACTTTTCGGAACTCCGAATTTCTTTTAAACATTCAAAGCCTGTTTTTATTGGCATGTTTAAATCCATGAAGATAAAATCGGGAAGTTGTTTTTCGCTTTCCAGAAGACTCATCAGTTCGATGCCGTTTTTAGCTGAAGAAATTTTTATATCTGGTGAAATCTCTAAAATAATATCAGTGAAAAATTTTATATCTTCAACATCATCTTCGGCTAAAAAAAGGTTTGTATTCATGTCTTATATGTGTTAAAAGTTCGATATCACGGTTTAAAATATCAGCTATCGAACAAATGTATGATATAAAACCTGCCTATTCCGCATCTGCCAACAAAATCTACTCTTAGTAACCAATCAACTAATAATATACATTTTAAATTGCCATTAATACAATCCGACCATCTGCTTGTCTGTAGAGCAAGGCAACAATTATTATAACCATATAACTAAAAACACAATCGCCACAATTTGTAAAAACACAAATCATGGCGATTAATAAAAGTTCAAAATTGGTATGCGGTACAAGCGAGTGACTCCCGAAAATCGGGACAGGCCAACAATGTCGCCATGAAATACCATTGCTGGTAACCCAATCTTTTTATTTCTTTACCCTCTCCTTCTTTACCTCATCTGCAGTAACAGCCCCGGCTGAATTGCCGAAGCTGCTTCGCACAAAGGTCAGCACATTGGCAATGGCTTCGTCTGATAACTGGTTGAATGGTGGCATGGGATTGTTGTATTCCTTACCATCGATCTTTTCATTTTTTAACCCGTTTAATACCACGCTGATCAGTTTGGCTTTATCGCCGCTCACATAGCTTGTTGCCATGAGTGTGGGCGCCAGGTTGCCCGATCCTTTGCCATCGGGCTGGTGACAGGTGGCACAACTTGCTGTATAAATATCTTTACCGGCATTACCACCGGCTGCAGCCATTTCAGTTGAAGCCGAAGCTTGTGTATCACGGAAGTTTTTTGGACCGGGTTTATCTTTATCACGCTGCAGGTCATCTTTATTGTAGGTGATTTTATAAATGGTTCCTTTGGAATCATCAGATACATACAAAGCGCCATCGGGGCCCATTGCCAACCCACAGGGGCGATGCTCTGCGTGGCCGCTTGCTACATTTTCTGCACTGCCTGCAAAGCCATCTGCAAACACTTCCCAATCGCCATCGGGCATACCATTTTTAAACGGCTGAAATACCACAAAGTAACCGGCCTGCGGCTCAGGACTTCTGTTCCATGAACCATGAAAAGCGATGAACGCACCGTTCTTATATTTTTCGGGAAACATGCTGCCGGTATAAAACAACAAACCGTTGGGCGCCATGTGTGCCGGGTAAGCAGCAGCAGGATCAATAAAACCTGTGTCAACTGTTTTTACACCATCACCACCATACTCGGGTGCCAGCATTTTTTTATTTTTAAAAGGATCGTAATATGTGTAAGGCCATCCGGCATTGTCGCCTTTGTTTAAGGCATACATACATTCGGCCGGCAATTGTGCACTTTGCTTTACGGTGTACATGTCGGGAAACAACGTATTCAACTGATCCCTGCCATGTTGCATTACAAACAATTTATTTTCCTGGTTATTCCAGTCAACCGCCACCACGTTGCGCAGGCCGGTAGCATAACGCACGCCATCTGCATAGGTCTGGTCTTTTTTATCTTTGCTAAACATCCATACGCCACCTGCACTGTCCAGTAAAGGGCAGCCCGGCCTTCCCATAGAACCGGTTTGCCTGTCCTGCTCCTGGCAGGAATTTGAGGGGCAGCCAATCGGGATATACATATTGCCTTCTTTATCCATTGTGATGGACTTTGTTTCGTGCTGTCCTTTATCTACCAAACCGGTAACAATGCGTTCGGCAGTAGCGGTATCGGTTACACGATTGTCTTTATCAACTTTATAGCGAAACACTTCTGAGTTGGAAGTAACATATAAATAACCGTCTCTTAAATAAACACCGGTGCCACCAAAGTTGCCAAAGCCACTCAGCAGTTTTGCTTTGCCGGCTTCTTCGTGCAGCAACAAGGTACCATGGCCATTTTTTGGATCTGCCAGCCGTACGTAAATATCATTTTGAGGCGTTACCAACAGGTGCCTGGTACGGCCCAATGAATCTGCCACAATGGTGGAAGAAAAGCCGGCAGGTATGGTGAGTCCGCCGCGATTGTCAGATTGCACAGTAGCATCGTTGTTGCTGCATGACGCAAGTAACAATAAACAGATTGCCGACAGGCAATGAAGATGGAAAAATTTCGATTTCATGAATTGGCTTTTTATCGTTTAGATTTTTGTGCAATATAATTTTAATTAATGGCTTTTGAATGTTCAGTTCAACTTTATTAAACATAGAACATTCAGTGGATTTTTTTTATGAGCCATACAACCTTTATTATGTTGAATGTTAAATGATGAATGTTAAATGAAATACAGTTTATTCAAATACAGTTATTAGCCCTGCATTTGTATTTAAATTAAACTTCATTGGCGTCGCACATTTCAACTGCAACGCCTTGTGGAACGAACCGCAGTCTCTAGTTCCGGTCACTTATCGGGGCTTGTACGCATTGCGGCGCTCAAGGCGGCACTTCTACTTTTCCTCTTTATAAGCAATTAAAAACTCATCAACTTATACACTGGCAGGTACCGTTTTGTGCGAAATATTTCCGGTCATACTAAAATGTGGAATATTTAAGATTACAATTCTTAGCTTGCCATACACTTAAAACCAACCCAATGTTGTACAAAAAATTTTCATTAATTGCATTGCTGCAATTTGTAATCATTGTTGTTTCAATGCCTGCATTTGCACAAACCGGCAACCCAATTTATAGCGCAGAAACCGAAGCGAAAATTAAACTGGTAGAAAATAGTTTGAGTGGCGCCGTACAAATTAAAGACAGTGCAAATACCTGGAACCTGTTGGATCGTTTAAAAGAAAGCAATATTGCAGGTGTGAGCATTGCAGTAATAAAAGACTATCAAATTGAATGGGCACGTGGTTATGGAATGGCAGACATTGAAGGTAAAAGACCGGTTACCACAAAAACACTTTTCCAGGCGGCGTCTATCAGTAAATCGCTGAATGCAATGGGTGTGTTGAAACTGGTACAGGATAAAAAAATAGACTTGTACGGAGATATTAACCAGTACCTGGTTTCCTGGAAATTTCCTTACGACTCGGTTAGCAAGGGAAAAAAAATATCCGTAGCTAATTTACTGAGCCATACTGCAGGCCTTACTGTGCATGGGTTTGCAGGCTATACCAATAAAGACAAAATACCTTCGCTGCAGGAAATTCTTAATGGTAAGCCACCGGCAAATTCAGCAGCCATCCGGTCGCAGGAAGAACCCGGAATACGATCTGAATATTCAGGCGGAGGCACAACGATCACTCAACAAATTGTTTTGGACATTACGCATTTGCCATACGAGCAATATATTTGGACAAAGGTATTACAGCCACTCGGCATGACCGGTAGTTCGTATGCACAACCTCCATCAAAAGAAAAACTGCCGCTGCTATCCACAGGCTATAGCGTTAATGGCAAAGCCGTGGAAGGCAACTATCATATTTACCCCGAGCAGGCGGCTGCCGGCTTATGGACCAATCCTACCGACCTATCGAAATATATTATTGAAACACAATTGAGCCTGCAAGGCAAATCGAACAAAGTATTAAATACCGAAATGACTCAATTGCGGTTAACTCCTTATATTGACAAGCGTGCTGCACTGGGCGTATTCATTGTTGATAAAGATGGTGAGCGATATTTTAATCATGGCGGTGCCAATGAGGGGTTCAGGTGTACCTATTATGGAAGTATGGATGGAGGCAATGGTGTGGTGGTAATGGTTAATTCAGATAATGGCCGCATACTGGAGGAAATTGTTAACAGTGTAGCAACCGTATATAAATGGAATAATTTTTATAAACCCACTGTAAAAACTGCTGTGTCTATTTCAGATGATTTGCTGAATACTTACGCCGGAGATTATGTGCTGGACAAGGACACGGTTACTATCAGTTCAACCAACGGCAGGAATTTTTTGTCAGTCAATCACAGTGAAAAATATCCCATTTATTTTAGCTCAGAGCAGGATTTCTTTTCAACTGAATTGCCCTTTGCACTTAAGTTTGAAAAAGATGCTGAAGGAAAAGTGACGAATATTTATTTTAAAAATAACGGTGGTGAACATAGAGCAAAACGGTTGTAAGATTTTAAGAAGTAAGGCTTGTTGAAATTAATGAATCAATGATGTATAGCGTATCCACATTTCCGGGATTACAAAAATTACGTGTTTGTTGAAAAGCAACCGCTCATTAGAATTTTGAACTGCTGTATTCAAACCCGAAGGGTTGTTATGAGTATAGTAGAAGGATGAATCGTTGTATAAAACCCCTTCGGGCAATGTCATTTAGTTACACAACCATGTCGCATCTGAAGATTTGGTGAGTAGGAGAATAATGTAATGAGAACGACAAACGTTCCTTAGGAACGGCTGGTGTAACGCAAATTATCACCATGCGTACCTACGGCACGCAAATACAATCCGACTTTATCCCTACCCACCAAATATTCCTACCCACCAAATGT
>JBKJUP010000095.1:0-53185 GCA_046590675.1 Ferruginibacter sp.
TGATTGGATTTTGTACCAAGCCATCCAATACCGGTACTAACATAAGTTCCTACTGTAACCGTGCCATCTGTATGGCTAATCCCGAAATTGCCGCTTGCTGTTTGTACGGTGAGTTTATCTGCCGGAGCAGTAGTGCCTATGCCTACATTTTGTGCCCCAAGCGGCAACTGACTTGTATTGATAAGAAAGAGTATTGCCAGAACTTTTTTCATGTTTTAATTTTTAGATTGTTTACGATTTTTTTTCGGAGATGTTTTGTTGGATATCGTAGTAAACGCAGCCGCCTTATCCGCCAGGGGCAGCAGGCAATGAAGTTTTTAGCATTATTGTAAAAGCAACATGAAAAGTTGCTGCAAGAAAGCATGTAGGCGCATTCATAACAGAACACATTAAGATGGTGAATACAGTAAGAAAATTGAAAACAGTTTTCGAGGATAGTGATTAGTAAGTTAAGACTCTTTACCAGAAAAACGCAAAAACGAAATGGTTTATTTATATCCAACCAATGTTCCACAGCCTAATTTGAATATGGTTGCTTGTTGCCAATGTTTGCCTTTGGATTTATTGCTGCAGGGATGGCAGGATTTATAGCTTATTGCATTGAAGCTTTCTTTAACCAACTTATTTTCATTACCTTATCACAGCTTCTCTTTTAATGTTTGCCGGCCATCAATCATAATTTCACAATTAATGGTAAATTACTCCAGCTAACTTTAAAATACTGCATTATGAAATATAAACCGGCTTTGCTTCTGCTGTTATTATTTTTTGTGATTTACGCACCGGCACAGGATCGGGACATCAGTTACATGACATCTGGCGGACAGTTAAAACCGCTACAGGCCAATATGGATATCCGGCATTATACCCTTTCGCTGGAAGTAGATATTGAACACCAGTCCATCAACGGCTATGCGCTGGTAGATTTGATGTTGGCCGCACCCACAGATACCCTGCTGTTTGACCTTGTACATTTTTTAGATATTACCCGTATCAGTGCCGGTAAAAAGACCCAACAATTTTACCGCGATAAGGACCTGGTTTACATCACCAATGCGGCCGGTTTTAAAGCTGGGAGGCAAAGCATAAAAATTGAATACAACGGGCAGCCACCCGTTGCCGTTAAGCCCCCATGGAAGGGCGGCTTTAGCTGGAAGAAGGACAGTACCGGCAACCCCTGGGTGGTAATCAATTGCCAATTGGAAGGTGCCAAGGTTTATTTTCCCTGTAAAGATCATCCCAGTGACGAGCCCAACGAAGGTGCCGATCTTTTTATTACTGTACCAAAAGGATTAACCGTAGCCGGACCTGGATTGCTGCAGAAAGTAACGACAAAAAACAACCAGCAAACCTTTCACTGGAAAACCAATTATACCATCAGCAATTATTGCATTGTGTTCGACATTGGTAAATACGCCATCGTAAAGCAAACCTACACAACCATCAACGGCAACAAAGTACCTATGGAATTTTATGTGCTTGAAGAAGATAAGGCCAATGCAGAAAAGATATTGAGCCTGCGGGCCCGCTTTACCAATGTACTGGAAAAATATTTTGGCGAGTATCCCTGGGCGAAAGAAAAGATTGGTATTGCACAGGTACCCAACCCCGGTATGGAACACCAGACCATGATTACCTATGGCGATAAAGCGGGTAAGTTTGTGTTACAAAAAGTAGGCAACGAAGATTATTCGGCCAACCTGTATCATGAGTTTGCACATGAATGGTTTGCCAATAAAGTAACCAATAAAGATTGGGCTCACATGTGGATACAGGAAGGTATTACCACCTATTCTGAAGCACTGTTTTGCCGGGAAGCAGCCGGTGAGCGTGGCTACGATAGTATGATTGTGGCGTTTAAAAAATCGATCCGCAACCAGAAGCCGGTGGTGCAGGGAGAAAGCATGAATTCAGGCGATGCTTACTACAGCGATATTTACCCCAAGGGCGCTTTCTTTATGCATACGTTGCGTTATGTAACGGGCGATAGCATCTTTTTTCCTACGTTGAAAAAGCTGGCTACTGATCCGGAATACACTTACAGCAATTTTGTAACTACCGATGATGTGGAGCAATTATTCAGCCATGCATCGGGCATAGCCCTGAAGCCTTTATTTGACTTTTATTTAAGAACCACCAAACTGCTGGAGATTACCACCCTGCAAACCGGCTTTAATGAATTTTCCCTAAGATGTAATAACCTGCCGATGCCCCTACCTATTGAAATTTTGACAGATACTGGTATGCAAACAATCACACTCACAAATAAATGGATCACAATAAAAAGCAACTTTGCGCCGGTACCCGACCCGGGAGGGCATTATTTAAAAACGGTTACGAGTAAATGATTGGAAAATGTGAACCAGGCTGCCCTTTAAAGTTGCGTGAACATAATTTATCCGGGCGGCGCATCCGGTGATATAACTGTGAAGATTTGGATTTATTGGATGTGGGGATTTTTGGATTTATAGTTTTTTACTTTGAACCTTTTTTAACCATCCTATTTTTATATCCTTCAAACATCGCTGCAATATAAGGTTCGCTTAAGGTGACAGCTTTAGGTAACAACATTAGCAGGATCAGGATTTGCAGGATTTTAGAATAAACAGGATTAGCAGTTTTTTTGATGCAAGTGGTTTTGTAAATGGATATATTGGCCTTACGTGCCTTCGGGAAATAATAAGATTCGCTTAAAGGTGACACCTTTGGGTAGTTCTGATACATTAAATGCATAAATATTGAATCACTTTTCTGCGTCGGACTTTCGTGGAAAAGACTTTAATTATTTTAAGTTCGTGTACCGAAAACCTCGCCATGACACAGGGTGTAAAGCTCCCCTCTCTTTTGGAGAGAGCCTGTGCCGATAAATCGGCAGATTGGGGGTGAGGTCTTAGCAGGCTGCCAGTAATAAACCACGCCCCCTTTATTTTGATACATTAAATGCGTACATATTGAATCACTTTTTAACGTCGGGATTTCGTTGATAGACTCGATTTATTGTTAGCCCTTATACCTTTATGAATAGTTTTTTTAAAGATTTGTTTTAATGATTGCCTCAAGTTTTTGTTCCTGTTCTTTTTCATACCCTACCTGCGTCAAAATAATTTTACCGGTTTTGTCGAGCAAATAGATCGTAGGAATTCCCGATACATGGTAGGAATCTCCCACTTCCCTGCCACCCAATACAATGGTGTATTTCACGCCATGTTTCGCAAGAAAACTTACAATACCATCTTCGGCTTTGTCATAAATATCTACGCCAATAATTTTCAACCCGGCCTTTCCATATTTTTCATGGAGTAACTGTAAACCTGGTAAAGCGAGCATACAGGGAAAACAGGACTTTGTAAAAAAATCAAGCAATACAAGCTGACCTTTGTAATCATGCAGGTTTGTTTTCTGGTTGGTAAGCGAATACAATTCCCAACCCGGTGCTACAGAATTTGTAGTTAGTAATGGCGGGCCCTGGTAAGCGATGTAGTCTTTTAAAGTGTAGTAAGCAGGAATGGCCTTTACTGCAAAATAATCATCGCCCTTTAAGTTGTTGACTTCATACCTGGTTAACAGGTTTTTCTCATACTGGTACATGGTATCATTATCTACTATTTCTTCAATAGCAATAGAATACTGCAGGGGAATGAAATCAGCTTTTTTAATCCAGTATTGGTATTCTACGCCCATGTGTTTTATCTTGCCAACGGTGTCATTTTTGTCGAAATATTTTACCTGAATGTGATAACAGTCATCGTTGCCCACTGTATCGTCACCTAATAATTTGTAAGTATATCTTTTATCAATGAGGTCAGTATCGTGTTGAAGCATTGGATATTTCGTGTTTACAAAAGGTGAATATAATTTGTAACTATAGCTTTGATGTTCTACCTGCTTTGGCCAAATGCTTTTTGACATAATGGTGGCCGTACTATCCCAATGCTGTACTGTTACCAGTTCATCGCCGTTATAAAATGCCACGGTTCCGTCATCCCAGCGAAATGCCGGCAGGTCAAGATTATCATTTGCTAACTTTTTAAAATAACATTTTGAAGTATTTACCATTGTATCGTTGCTATCCATAAACTTATTATAATGGGTCATTTCATAGTAGCCATTTTTAATACCGGCACATGTATCATACGAATTTTGTAAAACTTCCCGGGCATCTTGTGCAGATGAACTGAAGGCATTTAAGAGCAGGACTGTTGTAATAAGAATTTTTATGCTCATCATGGATGGTCGTGTGTTTTTAGCGTGCAATCAAACAAGGTACGGCTCACGAATCTTAAATATACTTAATAACTCATCCGTATAAAACCACGACTGCTCTGACTTAAACAATTAACATTTTTATACAATAATAATCTCCCTGAATGACTGTGGAACTCATTAGTGGTGCTTATCATCAACCTGATTTTTTAGAGTCCAACCTCACCCATCCGTTATATTTCTTCCGCAAAAAACACTGTCCACAAAAGCATAAAGATTACAGCATTGACATGCCATTACAATTTATTATCATTGCAACATGATGAGTAAAACAGTGGCACCTGGAAAAACGGACGATCTTTTAACAACAAAGACACACTACGCAATTTTGGATGGCATGCGGGGCGTTGCTGCCTTAGCGGTGGTGGTCTTTCACTTTATGGAAATGGTGGTGCCTCATTATAGCCAAAACTTTATTGCGCATGGTTACCTGGCGGTAGATTTTTTCTTTTGCCTCTCTGGTTTTGTTATTGCCTATGCCTACGATAAAAGGATGAAAGAAATGAGTGCTTTTCAATTCTTCAAACTTCGGCTTATCCGCCTGCAACCGCTGGTGGTAATTGGCGCCATATTGGGATTACTTGGTTTTTTATTGGATCCTTTTAAAAATTTGTATGATACCAGCGGCCTGGGTAAAACGATCCTGATGTTGCTGAGCGCCGGGCTTATGATCCCCTACCCGGCTGTGCCGGAACGTTACTATAATCTTTTTCAACTGAACCCTCCTACCTGGTCGTTGTTCTGGGAATATGTTGCCAATATATTTTATGCAGTGGTGCTGTTTAAAATCCGCAACAAATTACTTTGGTTACTTACCATTATTGCTGCTCTCCTGCTCTGCTATACTGCTTATTTTTATAAAAACCTAAGTGTGGGCTGGAGTTCCGATAATTACCCGGCAGGTTTTGCAAGGGTGTTTTATTCTTTTTTAGCCGGCATGCTGGTGTATCGTTCCAGGTGGATCATCCGGACTTCGCTGGGTTTTATTTCAGTGGGGCTGCTGCTGTTGCTTGCATTTTTAGTGCCCTATCGTGATAACCTGAATCATATAACCGAGCCGCTGCTGGTGATCTTTTATTTTCCATTTTTAGTGGCGCTAGGTGCAGGCGCCCAATTACGCACACAGCTAAAGAAAGCATGCAAATTCATGGGTGAACTGTCGTACCCTTTATACATGGTTCACTATCCATTCTTATGGGTATTTTATAGTTATATTGAAACGCATAAAACTTCATTAAGGCATTTAAAAATGATGGTACCTGTGTTTACCATTTTACTGATTGTATTGGCCTATTTAATCCTGGTATTTGTAGATGCTCCTGTAAGAAAATATTTTAAAGAGAGGATGAAGAAAAATTTAAAGGCCGTTTAATCGGTGCTGGAATGGTGATGCAGCAGTTTAGCAGCTTAGCTGGCCTTGCCCATAAGTTATAGTTGCAACAATTGTAAACTTTATCAATAACAGCCCAGGCGAGGCGCATCAAATGCAATCAATAGCGGTCAGGCACAGAAGCCAGCGGCTCTTGAAAAGTATATATCCCAGATCATCATCAGTAAAGCCTCCACAGTATTTGCTGGTAGGCATTTCATTCAGGCTAACTGAAAGTACCATCCGGTAAAATTTACCTTAAAGAAATCTGCCATTCCGCCAAACATAAAGCCGGTGTTATTGTTTACAACGGCATGGCAAATGCAGTCACCCTTGTTTTTCCTCACCAGTTGTTTCAACATCACCCGGCATTACAAAAAGGGCGTGCCGTTTACCTGGTGGAAGAATGGCTTTTTTTCAGGCAATATAATTTTCACCGGTCAAAATTATTGTTGCACCGGGCCAGTATGCAGTTTTATAAAAGCTGGCTGCAAGAAAATAAGTATGCCGTTCACTACATTGAAACAACTGTAAAAGAAAATGATTGCAGGCAATTGGTGGCGGCGCTGGCTAAGCAAAAAATAACCGACATACATATTGCTGCCGTGGCAGATGATTGGCTGCTTAAAAGAATGCAACAGGCTTGTAATAAACATACCATCAGCCTGCACATTTATGACAGTCCTAATTTTTTAAACAGTCCACAAAGCGTGGATGATTATTTCAGTAAAAAGAAAACATACTTTCAAACAGATTTTTATACCTGGCAGCGAAAGCAACGAAATATATTATTGGAAAAAGATGGAAAACCACTGGGTGGCAAATGGACCTTTGATTCGGATAACAGGCAGAAGTTTCCTAAAAAAACAATGGCACCTGCAATTGAATTACCCAAAGAAAATAAGTACGTCACTGAAGCTACGCAATATGTTCAGCAACATTTCCCCGACAATTACGGCGAAATAAATAACCCGCATTTATTTGTAGTAAGTTTTGCTGATGCTGAAAACTGGCTGGATAATTTCTTAAAAAACAGGTTTGAAAAATTTGGTATTTATGAAGATGCGATTGTAGCAAACGAATCGGTATTGCATCATTCGGTATTAACGCCCATGCTTAATATTGGCCTGTTGCAACCACAGCAGATTATTGATAAAGCTTTAAGCGCTGCCAAGAAATACAACATACCCTTAAATTCTTTAGAAGGATTCATCAGGCAAATAATGGGTTGGCGGGAATTTATACATATTGTTTATGAAAGGAAAGGAAGGCTACAACGCACAAAAAACTATTGGGGTTTTACAAGAAAAATACCTTCGGCTTTTTGGACCGGCGAAACAGGCATTGCACCCATCGACATTACCATTAAAAAGATTTTACAAACCGGTTATTGTCATCATATAGAAAGGCTGATGGTGTTGGGAAATTTTATGCAGTTGTGCGAATTTGACCCCAATGAAGTGTACCGCTGGTTTATGGAAATGTTTATTGATGCCTACGATTGGGTGATGGTACCAAATGTATATGGCATGACACAGTTTGCAGATGGCGGGCTGATGACCACAAAGCCTTATATCAGCGGCAGTAACTATTTAATGAAGATGAGCGATTATGAAAAGGGCGACTGGCAGCAGGTATGGGATGGATTGTTCTGGCGGTTTATGCATGTACACCGTAGTTTCTTTTTAA
The DNA here is from genome assembly GCA_046590675.1 of Ferruginibacter sp. Lineage (GTDB taxonomy): Bacteria > Bacteroidota > Bacteroidia > Chitinophagales > Chitinophagaceae > Ferruginibacter. The sequence continues at coordinate 7,322 of JBKJUP010000095.1, forward strand.
CAAACCCACGCCTGGGTATGCTGGTAAATACCTTTGATAAAATGGCAACCGAAAAGCAACAGGTTCATTTAACCAATGCTGAAGAGTTTTTAAAACAACTGGATAAGGGTTGACATAAATGTTGTTGAAAACATCTCCAGTGTTAATGGTATCATTTTTGAAAACCTGGTTGGTTATTATTTTTTATACAAAGCCTTTATCAGTTCATCGGTTGTGAAAATAGTAACGGGTGGTTTTAATGCGATGAGTTCAAATTAAATTTAAACGGCTTTAAATCTCAGTCAATAAAAAATGAAAAATGTAAAGAAAGAAAACCTGCCGGTTAAAGTTTGCCTTGTTTGCGGCAGGCCATTTAGCTGGCGTAAAAAGTGGGCAAAGGTTTGGGATGAAGTGAAATACTGCAGCGACAAATGCAGGGGTAATAAATAAGCTTACAGATGATTTCACCAGCACGAAAACAAGGATTAAAAGATCAAATAATACGAGTATGACAGAACAACTATTATCCATAAAAGACATTGACCGCATTATAGAAATGGCCTGGGAAGACCGCACAAGTTTTGAAGCCATTGAAATACAGTTTGGCTTAAAGGAAAAAGATGTGATTGCATTGATGCGGAAAGAAATGAAAGCCAGCAGTTTTAAAATGTGGCGCAAAAGAACGAATGGCAGGGCCACCAAACATGCTGCATTAAGAGATGATGCTGTTACCCGGTTTAAATGTAAACTGCAAAAGGCCATTACACATAATAAAATAAGCAAGCGATAATGATGCAAACATTATTTGATGATTTAGATAACACCCCGGAAATTGAATTTACTACCGACTACAAGTTGATACTTGAAAAAGTACAGCACCTAAATCCTGTTCAATATGCCAAAACAAGAAATTTTATTAACGGCGCCGTTACTTATTTGTCACCTTATATTTCAAGAGGTGTTATTAGCGTAAAGCAGGTGCAGGAATCAGTGTTAAGCAAAGGATATAAACCTTACCAGGTTGAAAAGTTTTTACAGGAGCTGGCATGGCGTGAATATTACCAGCGGGTATGGCAGGCAAAGGGCGGCTTAATCTGGCAGGATTTAAAACAACCGCAACCGGATGCAACGCATCAGCAGATGATTGCTGCTGTAGAAAATGCTGCAACCGGTATTCATGCAATTGACGAACAAATCAATCATTTATACGCCAGCGGATACATGCACAATCATATCAGGATGTATGTGGCTGCCATTACCTGCAATATTGCTAAAGCACATTGGCTGCAACCATCCACGTGGCTGTACTATCATTTGCTGGATGGCGATATAGCGAGTAACAATTGTAGCTGGCAATGGGTAGCCGGTGCTTTTGCTTCTAAAAAATATTATTGCAACCAGGAAAATATAAACAGGTACACACATAGCAACCAGCAGGCTACATTTTTAGACAAGCCCTACGAAGTCATCACTTCTATGCCGGTGCCGGATATACTGAATGAAAAGACTGATTTAAAATTGCAGACAGTTTTGCCCGTAACCACAGTACCGCTGATTGACATAACAAAACCAACCCTCCTTTACAATGGCTATAACCTTGATCCGCTTTGGAGAAAAAATGACAACGCCAACAGGGTTTTATTACTGGAGCCATCTCATTTCAACAAGTGCCCCGTTAGTGAAAAAGTAATTGAGTTCATTATTGATCTTGCTAAAAATATAGCGGGCATACAAGTGTATTGCGGCGAGCTGGCTACACTACAAACTTTATATGCGACAAGTAAGCTCAGTGTAAGCGACACCTTTATTTCAAAAGAGCATCCTGCTTTTAATGATTACCCCGGTATTAAAGATAGCCGTGACTGGATGTATCCGCAGGTAACAGGTTACTACCCTTCCTTTTTTAGTTACTGGAAAAAATGTGAAAAATATTTAAAGGAAACCAACTGAACATTAACTGACAATTCTTGTTAAGATGATTACAACGAATTGCTTAATAATAAACGGGTTAATTGTTTAGGGAGTGTTTAGAATTGTCGCATCATTTTAACCTCACCCCCACCTGCCGATTTATCGGCACAGACTCTCTCCAAAATAGAGGGGAGCTTTAGACCCGGGTATTTTGATGGATTTCTACCTGCAACCATAGTTTACAATGCCGTGCTTGCAGCAACCAACCATTAAAAATTTACGGCGTAGCACTCCGTACAAAAAAAGGGCTGCACTAAATTTAGCCTTCCTATTTCTATCGGTTAAAATAATAATGCTTTAAAATATAATTATGATTAAAAAATTTAAAGTGGCAGACATCCTGCTGATGGGTGCTGCATTTCTATCGCTTATTTATTCCGAAACACTTTGGTTTAAGGGGGAAAGAGATTCCGCTATTTTTATTGGGCTTTGGGTGCCATCTATTATTGGGTTTGGTATTTATTTAAAACTTCTAAACAACAAAAAGGATGATTGATTTTGTACCATACTTTGCCGGGCTAATTACTTTGATGTTTGGTGCAGGTTTTTATTTATCCCTGCAGGAAGCAAAAAGAAAAAAATAGTAAGGCTATATCTTCACAAGCCCAAGCTGGTTTGCATTTAGAGAGACGTACTACAAAGACTTTTACCGCTACGGACGATTTCATGGGTATATAGGTATGCCTGGGATTCAGCGATATTGTTACGCAGTTTTTATATGCAGGATTGATGATAAATAAGCACTGCTACTAATTACATTTTAAGTACACCTGGCGATGACAGTAACATTTTTGAGCGCTTAATTTTTGCAGACAAGGAATTTAAAAGCAGGAAGTTTTTCTTTCATTAATAAGGCTTTGACGATGTGCGGTGCTGAGGTAATTTTACTATTAAGGATGTTGATTGAATCCAACACTTCTGCATCGCTGATATTCCTGTAAAGCAGCAGTTCATCTAACAGCGCATTGTATTTATCAATCAATCTTTCTTCATTGAAAAATGAAAAGGATTCACTCATAAATATTTCCTGGCGTTTAAACTGATATACTTTCATTGCTAAAAGTTAAGTGTTGAAAAAACTACTTTTTATTCGATCACTGTAAATGAACAAGTAACATAAACAACCGCTTTGGAGGCAGTTGTTTATGTTTACATTCCACCTGGTTTTTACATAGGCAACAATACGCTGTCTATTACATGAACAATTCCGTTGCTTGCTTTTAAATCAGTTGCCGTAACAGTTGCTTTGCCACCCTGCTCATCAGTGATCACTACTTTTCCACCTTCAATAGCAGCCGTTAATTTCCCACCCGCTACAGTGGTTAACACTGCCTTTCCTTTTCCCTTTTTAATAGCTGCCATTACCGCCTTAGCATCCAACGACCCTGCTACTACATGGTAGGTAAGTATGCCGGCAAGCTTGGCTTTATTTTCAGGCATTAGCAACGTTTCTACTGTGCCTGCGGGTAATTTTGCAAAGGCATCATTGGTGGGTGCAAATACTGTAAACGGACCTGCACTTTTGAGCGTAGCTACCAGGTCGGCTGCTTTTACAGCGGCAACTAATGTGCTGTGTGCTTCAGAAGATACGGCTACATCTACAATGTCTAAAGCTTTTTGCGCTGTTACATTCAATGTAAAAATTCCTGCTGCAAATAATAACATAAACGGTTTAATCGATTTCATATATTTTGTTTTTTTTGGTGTATTGAGTCTAACAATTTTTGTGTAAAAAGAGTTCGGGTTACTTTCAAATTTTATAATAATATTGAGTAAATTTCCCTGGTACGCTTTTACATATTCTGAACCGTTTACAGGTACAACGCAGTCAATAAATACTGCACAATAGTTACTTATGGCAACATGTCGTTATCATTAACAAACATAAAGCGCACAATACTTTCACTGCTGGAAAAGCTGAATTGCATTAAGATCAATCTTATAAAAAAACGTTGTAGCCACTCTGGTATCTATTACTCTTCCGGATTTGTATTGCTAACAAATGATGTTCGATAACCTTCAACATGCGGTACATGTTTTTAATATTATGCCACCATCAATTATTTGCTGATTGAAATTAGAATTTGTAAAGTATCGTCTGTATCTATTGCCCATTCACGCAGCAGGTCACTGTCCACCGGTTCGTAAATGTCTTTATTAATCTGCGCTGTTGGTAACTCTTTCATAGGGATAAGCATAATGCAATGCGGTTCCACATAATCATAATACTGGTCTATTGTTAGTCCTTTAACCTGTACATATTTGTAGCCACTGTTTTCTAAACCAAGCAATGCTTGCAATGTTAAAGCCATTGTATTTGCGTTGCCTGTTACTGCACCTTTTCTCATAATTCCTCCCTTTTTTACATTTATATTACTAACAGTTTACGGCATTTAAAGTTGCAAAACGATGGAGGATTATTAGTTTTTATTTTATAAAAATTTGGTTTTAAGCAAACGGTTTAAACAAAGTTTATTTGCGAAGAAATTGATTAAACAAAACATCCACCTGCAATGAAACTGATGTTTTAAAAGCTCAGGTTAAAAACATGGATGGTGGAAAATGATGCCATGAAAATATGAATTTGAACGGATCCCGATTAAAATGCGGGACAGGCCGACGCTGATTCCGATGCAATGAAATACGAATGCCGGTGAACAAAAAAATCATTCATACACAATCACTACCGCAGATCACGAACGTATTTAAAATCTGACAGCCATCGGATTTTAAAAGCACACAGATCAACAGACAGTAAACTTTTATGCTTTATCTTGTAACACATCATTTGTATTTTAAAAAACTGATCGTTTAACAAACTGGTACATGGCTAAAAACCGAGCATCTATTTACAGTGCCCTTGTGGCAAATTTATTAATTGCAGTTACCAAGTTTGTAGCCGGAGGGTTTACCAACAGTTCTTCTATGATTGCCGAGGGCATTCATTCTATGGTGGATACTACCAACCAGGTATTGCTTTTATATGGATTAAAACGGAGTAAAAAACCGGCTGATAGCTCAAAGCCTTTTGGCTATGGCAAAGAACTTTATTTCTGGTCGTTCATCGTTTCCATATTGATCTTTGGCCTTGGAGGCGGTTTGTCTATCTACCAGGGTGTTGTTCATATAAACCATCCTGAAAAACCAGGGGATCCTACCTGGAACTATGTAGTACTGGGCCTTTCGATGATATTTGAAGGGGTTTCGCTTATTATTGCCACAAAAGAATTTAATAAGCTGAGAGGTGACTTATCCTTTTGGCAGGCCATTGTAAAAAGTAAAGATCCATCCAGTTTTTTAGTGGTATTTGAAGACGGGGCTGCAGTGATTGGACTAATGATTGTTTTTATTTTAATGTTCCTGGGTCACCAGTATCAAATGCACTGGCTGGATGGCCTCGCCTCTGTGTTGGTTGGACTACTATTAATATTCGCTTCCTGGATCATTGCCCGTGAAAGCCGCAGCCTGCTAATGGGTGAAGGCATTACCAGCGAGACCCGGCAAAAAATAAAACTACTTGCTGAAAAAGATGGTGCCGTAATAAAAGTGTCTTCAATTATATCTACTTACCAATCGCCGGACGAAATTTTATTGATGCTGATGGTGAGCTTTCAACCAAACCTTGATACAGAAGAAATTACTGATGCCATCAACCGGTTAACAATGGCCATCAAAAAAGAATTTACACTGGTTGAATTTGTGATCATCCAACCACAGCCTGCAAAATAAGTTCATCAAATTATCTCCTGCTTTTAAAAAGCATTTTAGCCTCCGGCGCAATTTCTGCCGCCAGTTATACATGCCCGGTTTAATAGCGATGGTTTAATAAATACATTTAGCTATATGATGTTGCTGTATTCAACAGCGGGGCATGCCATTGAACTTATCAAACTTACCTGTTATGAAAAAAAATATTGGCTTTGCCGATGCTGCTTTTTATAATACTGCCATTGATAAAAGCTCAAAATGTTGGTGTAGGAATTAGTAGTCCAAAGGCCAAACTTCATATAAAAGGCAATGCAGACACATCCAAGTTGGTGATAGATGCCAATGCCACACAATCTAATAATCATCCATTGATCAGGTTGCGCACTGCCGGTGGCACTGACTTATTACATATTCATTCAGATGACGTCAACAACACTTTTGTTGGCCTAAATGCAGGCAGCGGAAACAATGCAGGCGGCGGTGGATTGGGCAATACATTTATTGGCGCAAAGGCTGATGCTTCCAATACAACAGGCTATTCATTAAATGCTGTTGGACAGGGAGCGCTTTTTAGTAATACTTCAGGTAATAAGAACACAGCCATTGGCCCAAGTGCATTGTATTATAACACTACCGGATTTAATAATGTGGCTACAGGTAGAGGAGCATTGTACCAAAATATGGGCGCTCATAATAATACCGCCACTGGGTTTAAATCCCTGTTTTCAAATACAACCGGTATTTGGAATACAGGTATTGGCTCCATGGCGTTACAATCAAATATTGATGGCCTGGGCAATACTGCCACATACTTTCAATCACTCTATAAAAATATAGACGGGGGCTATAATACGGCCTTTGGCTGGTATTCGCTCCAGTTTAATACCACAGGTTATGGAAATACTGCCGTGGGCGCCGGTGCCCTGTACGGCAATGTCACCGGAGATTACAACACTGTTGTTGGAAATGATGCGGGGATTTCCAATGACAGGTCTAATTCGACCGTTATTGGCAATGGTGCCCATGTAAATACAAGCAATAAAATTCGTTTTGGTAACAGCTCAGTTACCGTTATAGAGGGACAGGTTGCGTACAGTTTTCCTTCGGATGCAAGGTTTAAGTACAATATAAAAAATAATGTTCCTAGCCTGGATTTTATAAAAAAAATCCGGCCGGTTACCTACTATTTAGATGAACAAAAATTGGATGCTTTTACACAGACAGGTGTTATTAATAAGAGCCTTGCAGGACAGACTTCGCTTAGCGCAACAAAACAATTGCACACCGGCCTGCTTGCTCAGAATGTAGAAAAAACAGCCAACGAACTAGGCTATTCATTTGATGGCGTACATGCACCGGCAAATGACCGTGACCATTACAGCATAATTGATGAAATTTCTTCTGCTCACCATCATTTCTGCTGGCGTTGGCGGCTTCAATATCAACACATCCATCGAAGCCGTTAACAGTAAAACAATCTTCCTTAACCGCTAATATCTTTCACCAAAAAACACAGCAGCTTTTTGCGTTTATCCAACCCTGTCTTAATTTAACCAGGAAGATCAAACCTTGTATATAGTTTAATAACGGTTTATTGCGGAATCACATACATATCGGGCAATTCATTTACCAATAAAGATTTTGGCTTATTGGTAAAGTCAATAAAATCCTGTGCATTTGAATTGGTGGGTGCCGGCACATAATAATTATCGCCACCATTGCCCCAAAACATCACAAATGCCATTTCAATATTATTTGCTGTTAAGGCATTGTAAACATAGTTGGAAAACCAGCCTGCAACAGGTGGATTAGTGGCGGTAACCTGGTAGCCTGTTTCCGTCATAGCGGCTATTTTCACCCTTGCTTTTGCCAGGTCGGAAATCACTTTCAGTTTTGAATTGGCAAGAGTAGCACCAGCCGCACCGGTACCACTCCGTAGATCCCAATAGTTATCCATACCCAATACATCTACATAAGCATCGCCGGGGTAACGGCTTAGGTATTTGGCTTCGGTATCATAACTGTTATCGGGACCAAAAGAATATAATACGTTGTGAACACCCTTCGTAGTTTTTAAATAATCAACAGTAAACTTAAACGCAGTTTTAAATTCATCCGGTGTGCAAAAATCAGCTCCCCACCAAAACCAACTGCCATCAAACTCATGGAAGGGCCTGAAAATAACGGGTATCAACTCCCCGCCTGCACCTTTAAGATTATTGAATACTGCCGCTACTTTGTCAAGCTTCTTTTTATACCAGTCGTGGTTTTCGCCACCTGGTAAAATACTTTTAAAAGCTTTGGCCCTGTTTGCGGCAGTCATATCTTTTGCATAAAAAACGTCTTCATTGTAAGGCTCCCGGATATGCCAGCAAAAAATATTCACCATCTTTTTACTATAAGCCAGTTTAACCTGGTTAATGGTATTCGTTTCCTGCTGAAAAAACCAGTTGCTGCTTTCGCCGGTATTGTTTTTATCAGTGATAAAAATAAAATCTGAACCAAGCAGGGCAGGATCATTACCCGTAGTTTTTTTAATGTCAGAAACACTACCCGCATTGTTATAAAATCCACTGAAAGCATCTTGCTGCCCAACAGCAAACCCTGTTTTTGACAATGTTTTAAGATTGTAAAACAAGGCGACCGTTTCTGCAGTAGCATCTGCATCCACCATATAGCTTTTTACATTCTGTTTGGTTAGCCCGCTTGGTGTTACAGGCGGTGGTGGTGGTGGTGGCGTAACAACAGGTGGCGTTGTAGTAGTTACATCTTTTTTGGAGCAACCCAATGTAAAAAAAGTAACCATCATTACCAGCGATACAAGTCTCGTTTTTGCAAATAATTTCTTCATAGCTTCAATCGTAAGGTTTAATTAAATTGAAGTAATCGCTTTTTTGTTGCAATTAGTTTGTTGTGACGGATTTAGACTAAGGTTGGCTAAAAATCTACCAGTATTGATTGGATATTCAAGGGTATTGGGAGGTTGAGAAAGGTTTTCCCGGGCTTACAGCAAATGATTATTTTTTATTGGAGGTTACGCTTTGCCCCTCAGTTCTGGTTGGAGGCATACACATTATTTTTATGCCTTTCTAAATTAAATAGCAGTGGTTCTATTATGTGATTACTAACAATTCCAAAAACAGCCAAGCAAAAAAAATGAGTCACCAACTTGTGATGACTCAGTCTCAACTTAACTCCCGAAATTTACACTTAATAAATTCTTACCATTGCCTTTGCGGTTAAAGGTCAAAGCCTGTTAAACCTAAAAAATTAAATTTACCTGCAATCCCTACACCTGAAGCGGCGGCAGCTACAGGTGTTTGTTGTTTATAAACTATGTTGTTACCATTAATATCAAAACGGTTGATAGAGAAGGATTGAAATGCACCCAGGTTGTACAGGTATTTGTTATCGGGCGACACCCAGAGTTCCTTAGAATCTCCGTTGGGTGCAATACCGCCCCTTGGTACAGCAGATGAAAAATTAAGGCCCGAACTGGTTGCATTAAAAACCGTCACCAGGTTGGTTTGAAAGCTTGCCACATATAATTTATTGCCGGCCGGGTTAAGGGCAGTCCAGCATGCTTCATTGATAGCGGGTGCCGAAGTGGCTCCAAAATTTGACATTTTTGTTACTGAGCTTCCATTATCAGCGAGTATTGTTATGCTGTTAGCCAGTTTTGTAGGGATAAGATTGAAGTTGGAAACAAACAATTTTGTATTACTGTTTTTAGCCCAGCTAAATCCAATCGTGCCGGATATACCTGCTTCTTCAAAATACCGCTTACCCGTTACTAAACCATTGTTGAAATCATAGATATAAACACGGCTTGGGTGCTGCTCCTGTAGCGAGGTGAGCTTAGTATCAAAATGTGCTATTCCCCATGTAGATACGGCTAATTTAGTTCCATCTTCGCTAAAACTCACCGTTGTTGGCCCACCATTTTCCCGAACGTACTTGTCTAATTGTGCTGAGCTGGTTAAAACCCCGGTTGATTTATTAAAAGTAAATAACTGGATATTCCTTTCATTGTCGGTTGCATCAGGAAGCATAAGATTCTGCTCAAAAAATGCATCGTTTGGATAGCGCTCAATCTTTTCTCCGTCTTTCTGTACATTAGGATTATTCCACTGATTGCCTACAACCACCCAATACTCATCTGTATTCCCTGTTTTTGGCGTATAGGCGATACTCACTGGTCTTGTACCACCGGAAGGCGTATTGCTTTTGAAAGAGAGATCGCCGTTTGTTTTGTTTAAATTAAAAACGGATACTGTGTTGCCACCGGAATTAACGGTCAGCAAATATTTCCCGATTATTTGCACAGCTCCCTGCGCATCGTAATCACCATGTGCATCTCCACCGGCGGCTACATTTGCGCCACCATTGCTGTTGGTACTGTAATCTTTTTCGCCCGACAGGGAACCATCTTTATGGCGTGAAAATTTTACTACATTATTTACCCCTTCACCATTTGTCGTTGTGTACAGATATCCAACCACTTTGCTGTTGCTATGGTCTTCATTCTTATCGCAGCTTGCAATCGTAAAACACGTACACAATAAAAATGCAGCTTGCAACCAAAATTTAATTTTCATTTCTTTTTTTTTAAGTTTATAAAATAAAATTGCGTAAGTTTTTATATGTTGGATGTTGTCGCAAGGCCTTCATTAGAAATTAGATTTTTGCCGGCGTTCAACGCCTCACCCGCAGTAAATACTGATACACCGATTAAAACAATATCCTTAATGAGAAACTGACCGGGCATAGGTGAAATGAAAGGGAAGCTATAGTTTGCCTGAACAATGCCTGGTGTAGAAATCAAAAAAGTAAGCGTAACCAGGAACGTAATAATTGCACCAATACTACCCAGGGCGGATATTTTTGGAGAGAAAAATCTGCAGCTAATCAGCATACCTAAACCTATTTCAACAAAACCGATCAGATTTGAAAAACCCTGCACACCTAAACTATCGTAAATCCAGGCAAGTAAAGGACTGTTTTCTGCAAGGGGTTTAATACCTTCTGCCTCGTAAGAACTGAATTTGAGTATTCCAATCCAGATAAGTACTAAAGCGAGTCCATATCTCATTATTAATACGCCAGTTTTTTGAAGGTTCATTGATTTGCGGAGATTGGGATCAGTGTTTACAATTGTCATAAAATATTTTTAAGTTTTTACAGTTAATATTTTATTAGTACCCTGGTTTGATGAAACCTTACAAAACCTACCGTTTTATTTTTTTCTCATTTCTTTTTCTATGCGATGCTGTAGTCTATTCTTATACGCATCATCAAGTTGAGATCCTGGTGTTGGCGGAATACGAAATATTTTATGAATAATTTTATCAATCAACAAACTTTGCTTTTTATAAATCCGGCAGGTAGCGCAAATGGAAAGATGAATTTTTAGTTGGAATGCTTCAATAAGCGACAAACGCTTCATTTGCTGCTTCTCTATCAAAAATGTAGCTTTTTCGCAGTTAGTAATAATAGTCTTTTTACTCATAATGTAGATTTAATCCCAGTGACGTTGAAGACAATCCCGTAAACTTATTTTAACCCTGTGAATAATTACCCAATAATTAGCTGACGTAATTTTTAATGCGGCGCATATATTTGCTGCTTTTTTTTCCTCCACAAATTTCATTGAGAAAACATGCTGCCAAAAGCCGGGTAATTTTTTTATGCACTTTTGTAGAATGTCCTCCAGTTCTTTATATCCGACGGTATCTTTGTCGTTTATTGCCAGCTCATAAGGCCTTTTATTTAGCTTCCAATGACCGCTCTCCTGCTGAAAAAAATGTGGCAAAATATCTTTGCTATTTTCCATTATACTATTACTAAAAATGATTGATTTTTTACGATAGATATCAAATATTTTATTTTTTAAAATGGCAGTGAGCCACGTTTTTTCCGTGCATTTTTTTTCAAAGCCTTCAATACCTTCAAGTGCTGCTAAAAAAGTTTCCTGCACAAGATCCCTGGCTGTTTCAGGATCGTTGATGCGTTCCATTGCAAAAGCGTACAAATAATCTGCATGATTAATAACCCATTGACCGGGATCTATGCTGGTTAATTTCGCCGGCGTGGATTTAGTGTTCCTTTGATTCATATATTTTCCCGTTAGTCGTTCAAAAAATCAAACCCTTACAATATTTTATAAATAATTGAACTTTTTTAAAAAAAGTTGCATTGTGGTGTCCAGCGATGACAATAAACAACTAATTACTGATTAAACCAACCACCCAATTCTTTGATATAATTTTTTCAAAAGATCGTACCGGAAAGTTTTGTGATGTGTCAACTATTAACAAATCTGCTAAAAAATATTTATTCGTTCAGTACAAACTCCACCAGCCCAACAGGTGCATTTAAAAAATGTCACCAGAGGTGTCATCTTTTTTTCAGTGTTGTAGTCAAATTCTATTTGTTTAAAGGTGACACGGCTAATTTAGAGAGCGACATTTTTTAATACACCCAACCCAACAAACGGTATCCATCTCCCAAACTATAATCCGATATTTGCACGGCGAAAAGAATAATAAAAGGCTTACAGAACAACATGATAAAAAGATTAGACGGTAAAAACATAGGCATCAGCACGATTTTGACCTTTGCCATACTACCCCTGGCAGGTTTTGCCACCGATATTTACCTGCCATCCCTGCCTAATATGGCGGCATCACTTGGCGTAAGCAATATACAGGTGCAGGCTACCCTCACTATATTTTTAATAAGCTATGGCTTATCTCAGTTATTCATCGGCAGCGTGTTGGATAGTTTTGGCCGGTATCGCATCGGTATTGTTGCACTGCTGGTTTTTGCAGTGGCGGGAGTGGTTATTGCCAATACCACCAATATATGGCTGATATACGCCATGCGAATGATACATGGTATTACTGCTGCAGTAGTAGTGGTAGCAAAGCGGGCCTATTTTGTAGATGTGTTTAAGGGAGATAAACTAAAGCACTACCTCAGCCTCTTTTCAATTGTATGGTCAACAGGCCCCATTATTGCGCCTTTCGTTGGCGGGTATTTGCAGGCTAATTTTGGTTGGCAGTCTAACTTTTATTTTTTAAGTGGTTTGGCGCTGGTATTTGCGTTGCTCGAATATTTACTAAATGGCGAGAGCCTTCCACATGCGGCTACCTTTAGTTTTAAAAGAATTGCCGGGGTATATGCAAGCATGCTGCGTACCACCAGTTTTTCGCTTGGGTTGCTGGTGATTGGCCTCTCCTACTCTATGGTGATGGTGTACAATATGACAGGGCCTTTTATCATTGAGCATCATTTACATTTTACACCCGTTACGGCTGGCTACTGCTCCCTCATTTTAGGCTTTGCGTGGATGGTGGGTGGCTTTATCGGTAAGGCTGCCATTCACCAGCCCTTTCTTAAAAAGTTATCGGTAAACCTGTTGCTCCACATTTGTTTTGCGGTACTGATGACAGTAAGTATTGGCCTTACAGAAAATATTTATACGCTGGTGGTATTTGCCTTTTTGGTGCATGTATGCGCCGGTTTTGCCTTTAATGTTTACTTCACTTATTGCCTTAGCAAATTCCCTAACAATGCCGGTATAGCAAGTGGGCTTACCGGTGGTGTTATGTACATTATTGTATCTGCTTTTAGCTATGGTACCATCTGGCTTATTCCAGCCAAAAATCAATTGCACCTGGGCTATAGTTACCTGGCACTGATCGGGTTGTCGGCCATTATTATGTGGGGTGTATTTAGCATTAACAAAAAGGCGGTCATTCACTAAGCACTACCGCTAGCCTTCGGCATCATACGGCATCATACGGCACCGTTATTGCATTTTTAGGTCTCATGATAGAGACGATTTGATAAACAGGTCAGCTTTCATATTTATTTTTTTCTGCCTGTTGGATTAGCCTTTGCTTAACAAGCCTGAAACAAAAGCTGGATTGCCTGACGGAAAATGGTTACTTTTTTGTACTCTTTAATGCCCACAAAATAAGCACCGGCTGAAAAAATAATCGTACCAATCTTTTTTTATCGGAATCTAGCCCCGGCATATTCCGGTGGTGCTGGTATTGGGAAATATTACCCGGAAATACCGCCGTAAAAAATGCGGCAGCCACTTTGCCCACCGTTTCGCTGTGTTTGCCCGGAGCTATCAATGCCGCTCCCAGCACTATTTCTGCCAGGCCCGAGTAAATAACGGTATCGTCTTTATCAAGCGGTACCCAGTCGGGCACCTGTGCCTGAAATGGCTTGCGTGCAAAGGTTAAATGACCAATACCTGCTGTAACCAGGAAGGCGCCCAGCAATATGCGGCTGGCAGCTTTTATAGTGTAAGATTCGTTTTTCATGTGTATGTATTTTAATTACACTATGCCGATAACGTGCCAATAAACTATTTTCCTACTTTACTCATTTTAAATATTTATCAAACCAAGCATACCAGCGTTCGAACCGGTCTTTAATAAAACTTGGTTGGGTAAAGCCGTGAAATTGCCCGGGATAAACTAAAAGTTCTGTCGGAATATTCAGGGTGCGAAGGGCCTGGTACATTTGTTCGCTGCCTGCTACGGGCACATTAAAATCTTTTTCGCCTCCCATAAATAGTGTAGGTGTTTTTATCCTATCGGCATGAAGGAAAGGATAAGATATCTTCAAATATTTCTGCAGGTTATTTCCTTTCCAGGGTTCGCCGATTTCATTATTATATTGGTTGATGTATTGATCTACCCCATACAATGATAAAGGTGCAGCCACACCTGCTCCGCTGCTGGCGGCTTTAAACCTTGTATCGCTTGCAATGGTATAATCCGTTAAAATACCTCCATAACTCCAGCCGGCAATGCCCAACCTTTCCGGATCTGCAATACCTTTTGCTACCAGGTAATCTGTCGCACCCAAAATATCCAGCACTTCTTTATTACCCCAGTCTGCAGCAATGATACGGGAGAATTGAATGCCCCGTCCAAGGCTTCCGCGATAGTTCACCGCAGCCACTGCATACCCATGTGCAGCCAGCATTTGCCTTGTTAAATCAAACGATAATTCATCCTGCGAAGTGGGTCCGCCATGAATGTATAGTATTAATGGAAGTTTTTCTTTAGGCATATTTGGTGGATAGAAAATAAGCCCCGATATCTTTTCACCATCTTTACTTACGGAAGTAAATTTTTCGACAGATGCCAAAGTCAATGAGTCGGTAAACTTATTTTGTAAAGTCGTCAGCCTTCTTTCTTTATTGCCTTCCAGCACATATAATTCCGGCGGTGTTTGCGGATCGCTTATCAAGGAAATCCAGCTACCATTTGCTGCGGGCTCAATAAAAGAAAAACTCCTGTCACCACCCATCCATTTTTTCATTGTTTTTGTTGCCATATCAAAGGTTACGATATAACGTTGCCTGTCATCCGATACCAACGCTGCAATGGTTTTTCCGTCGGCAGACCATTTAGGATTAGACACGGGCAGATCAATCCCTTTTGATAATAATATGGGTTCGCCCCCGTTGCTGCTGATGAGGCATACACCCGGCTGGTCGTACATTTCAAAGGTGGCGTCAGAACCGCTCCTGGTGTACACAATCCATTTCCCATCCGGGCTCCATTGCGGAGTATTATCGCCACCCTTCCATGTTGTTATTTTTTTAAACGGTGCATCTTTCTTTGCTTCCATGATCCAGATATCCGTATTCTCATTACGGTCGGGGTCATCTGTGCGGTTACTTACAAATGCAATTTGTGTTCCATCCGGGCTCCATTCTGCATCGCTCTCATTGAAGATGCCCGTTGTAAGCTGCTCCGCTTTTTTTGTGGCGATATCAAAAATATATAGATGGGTTCTTAGGGTATCATAGCTGTAGCCGCTAACATCCTTTTTAAACTGGTATTTGTTTACCTGGTAAGGTTGTGGTGGTTTATTTTTTGCAGTGTCTTTGGGATCTTTTATTTCAAGCAACAGTTTTTTTCCATCCGGGCTCCAGCTATAACCTGCCAGGTCTCCCTTTGTATCAGTTAATTTAATTCCCTCGCCACCCCGCCGGTCAAGCAGGTAAACCTGCGAAGTACCACCGGATCTTGCAGTAATGAAAGAAATATATTTTCCATCGGGGCTCCACCTGGCAGCACTTTCACCATCGGGACTGCTCGTTAACTGTACGGTTTCTTTGCCATCCCAACTCATCATCATGATGTCAGCATTTCGTTTATCTTTTGCGGAGTCAGTAGAACTTACAGTATAAGTCACCCATTTGCTGTCAGGTGAAATACTTGCATCACTGATGGTTTGCAGGCGGTAAATATCACCGGGACGCAGCACACGTTTTGAGCTTTGCGAAAAAGCTGTTACCGATAAAATAAAAAAGAAAGAAAAGATGGTTAATGCTTTCATGTGTTAAGCGTTTAACCATGAAAGTAATATTTTTTACGAACTAATTTTTTATAAGATGTACAAACATTTGTTCCGGTGGAGCTTTCGTTAAACAAGGTTTAAACTGTAAGGGAATGAATTGAGGAACTTCACCGTAACAAAAGCCAAGATGCCGCAAGAGGTGTCGCCTTTTTTACGGCATTGTAATTAGATGCTATCTGTGTAAGGGTGACACCTCTGATTCAGAGAGCGGCATCCGCCGGATATCGGATTTTAAATACAACCAGGCTTGTAGCAACCACGGTAAAAATTATTATTAATATTGATCAGTTTTATTTTCCAATTAAAATATTGTATTCGTTTGGTATTTCAACTCCGTGAAAATGATTGGTTAAACCGTAAAATACCAGGACTGTTAAAATAATCCCGAAAATAAGGATGCCTTTTGCCTGAAGTTTTGGTGCTATGTTAAAAACGGGCGACTTCATTTTTTTGTAGTGAATAGAGGCAATGTGCCCGAAAAATGAAAATATTGCAAGTGCGTAATATGGAATAAAAAACAGGTTGAAAGGAAATGTGTTAAGCCCCGCAACACCAAAATAAAAATTAGTGTCAAGGTGCAGTATATACCGTCCACCCAGCACTGCACCTACGTGAATAACAAGAAAAAATGCTAAATACAGACCTGTCCAAATATGTAGTTTTTCAAAGCCTGTGATAGCTATTTTCCTATTTGATTTAAAAAGTTTTAGTCCCGAAATAATTTGAACAAGTACTGCAACTAAAAGAATTGTTTCAATAAAAATATTACGATAAAAATGTCGCAACGTATTCATTATTGCTATGTGCATATCAGCTCCAAAAATGCTACAGAAATGGTTGAATAAGTGCAGCCCGATAAAAACTGTCATGGTTAGTCCTGATACAAAATGAATTCTTTTTAATGTCATATTTTTTGTCTGATACGAGGGTTCGAAAAGACGCCTACACTGGTAATGAGTAGTGGTAGCAGTTGCCGAAGCCAAACCTGTTTACCGTTAGCTGATCGTTGAACGAAGATAAAAATATAACTTAAACTTCATCATTGATTAATATGAATTCAGGGCAGTTCCGCCAGGTGCTAAAAACTAATTTTTTTCATTTTCCAAAGAACAAATCCACCAACTGTGATTAAAGCGCATAAGCAAATTATAACTGCACCCATCGTCTTAATTGAGTCTCCTATTTCAAAATAGGAGTCATTGTTTTTGTCAATGAATTGTATAAATCTATTTATCCCCACACTCCTCGTGTTTTCAGTCTGGTAGTAAAATACTGTAACCGTATCACCAGGTTTTAAGTTGTCAATTTTTTCAAATTTAGGTTTGAAATCCCCCGACTCTTTACCCACAAATATCTCAAATGGATATTCGTAGCCCTCAACTTTTAAATATCGGTATTTGCCTGGATCCCGTAGGGGCAATTCCCCAAGTTGTTGATCGAGGTATATTATTTGCCCGGTTGTTTTTTCATATTCAGATTTCTCTTTGGAGTTTTTTTGAATATAAACTATCATCAACGCTGCCAAAATAATTGAAACAGCGATGATGCCTCTCAGGTTAAATGGAACTGGAATCATAATTTTTATTACCGCAATAATGTGTATCAGCGATCAAATATATGTTACTATCCCATTCGTTTTTAATTTTTTGATAAATGACATTCAGGCCAGTGATTGTGAACTTGCCCCGGTGTTTTCGCCGCTCATGTTTCGAATTACAAGCAACGAAAAAATGATTGAAATACAATCGTCAGGCTTTCATCTTGTTCATTATTTATGTTGTCAGGTGAGCGATCTTACACAGTTTGGATAAGGGTTGTAGAACTTATTGCTCATAATTAATAAATTCAATTGTTTGGCAACCATTTTTTTTGTGGTGTGATTATTTATATATGTATGATTACACTAAAACAATCAATATGAAAAGAATAAATTTTGTAACAGCAGTTAATAAATTTTTGTTGCTTTTTACTTTTTGCAGTCTGCAGCTTTTCGCCTCTGCTCAAGACAGTACAGTTTCCTCGCATACAACTACCACTAATACCGCCACTACCTTTGTAGTGCAACCGTGGATGTGGATAGTGGGAGCAGTTGTAGTATTGATAATTATCATCGCCTTAGTAAGTGGAGGCCGTAAAACAGAAGAAGTACATACTACCGTTATTAAGGATCGTTCATGATCCATCTATTTAAATGCCTGGATCGCTGGTTGCCTTTGTAGCAGCCAGTGCCAAGATTTTTTTGTTAAAAAAGCATATTAAAATAATTGCATGGAACAATCAATTACGATATTGGAAGGTTATAGCAACCTGGAAAAGGGCGCTTATCTTGGTGCAATTGCGTCGATTGCTACGGCAGACCAGGTAGCCACCGAAAATGAGAAAGAATATTTAAAGTTGTTGTGTATATCGGCTAACCTAACCGATGATCAAACAAATTTGATAATACAGGTAGCTGAAGCACAAGCATCAGACGCAGATCTCTACCGGTTTTTAGATGTGTTAAAAGCAAGCGAGTTGCGCTTTTCGCTGGTGAGCGATTTGATTGCATTTGCACAGTCAGACAACGAATATTCTGAGGATGAAAAACAAATAGTTCAAAAAATATCAGAGTATCTTGGTGTTACCCAACAACAATTTTCTGTATTGAATCAGTTTACCAAAAAAGCCGTAGAAGAAGCACCGAAACAGGCGGAAGCTATAGCGTCTGAGCAAACTACAACGCAGTCCTTCCTAAGCAGTCTTGGTTTCGGAGACAAGCTTAAAAATGCAGGCATTAACAGTAGTACCTTAATTAAAGGTGCCCTTGGTATTTTAGGCCCAATGCTACTTTCCAGGATGATGAGGGGAAGAAACCGAAGCGGCGGTGGATATAATAGCGGCGGTGGTTTATTTGGTGGATTAGGGGGACTTTTTGGTGGTGGATTATTAGGAAGTTTATTAGGCGGTGATCGTGGCTTTGGTAATGCAGGCGGATTGCTGAGCCGCATATTGCGGGGCCGCATATAATTATTCTTTACAATTTTTATTGATACAAATTAGCTGCAACGGCTTATTGATCCAGAAAATAATATCAGCCTCATCGCTTAAAATTTTTAGTAATGATGGTCTAACAAAAAGGACGAAAGCGGTGAACTTTTAAAATAAGGTTATCACTAAAGCTATTTCCACCAACCTGTCTCCCGGAGTCTTGCAATACAGTCGTTTAAATTTGCAACATTGGCCTTGCAAAACTCCGGGAGGTAAAAGCTTTTTACTATTTCTTTTCTATTTTATAAGTGCGTAGTTTTATTTTACGCAGGTACCTTTCTCTCTTTTTCATTTTCCCAAAAACGATGTTTTGCAATTGCTTTAATAAAATGCTGTTCAGGTTTGTCAATGATTACACCGGCATCCATTTTTCTTTCTGCACCAATCGATTTTTTCAACATCTCCACTCCATCGCCATTTGCTGCAATTGCTTTACAATGCTTATATGCTTCGTTTACAAAATGCATGGCATCCGCTTCTGCAATCAATGCTGCTGCGCTTTTTTCGCCGGAAGGAATATACACCGCATCAAATAAAACCGAAGCAGTATTGAGGAAACTCATATCAACTTTTATTTCTTTGCCATTGGCGGCTTTTATGGTTCCCAATTTAGGTGCAATGATTTTTGTTGTGGCACCTTTTCCTTCGAGTGCATGCATCATGGAAATAAGCGAATTTTCATCAACGCCGTTTGCGGCAAGTATTGCAATGGATCTTGTTTGAATGGTATTCTTTATGGTGTTTTCCATGCTTAAAGCACCGGACTGATCAATGCTTTGTTTCATTTTAACCGGCTCGTAATTTTTCTGAATGGCATCTGCAGGAACGCCGTGATTGATGGGATACATCGGTTGTTTTGGAACAGGCATTCCCAAACCATCTGCTACTGCGGCTGCTAAAGTTTTATCAACCTGTGTAAGAATGCCTAACATCCTTTCCCGGATGGAATCCCTTTCAAGTTTTCCTAATTCAAACGTAAGCGCATTAATGATATGATCCTTTTCGGGTGCTGACTGGCTATTAAAAAATAGGGTTGCCTGGCTAAAATGGTCAAAGAAACTTTTGCTGCGTTCCCGTATTTTTTTTGCATCTATACGCTCCTGGTAACTTGTGAAACCTCCTTCTGCAGCTTTTGCCTGGAAGGGGCACCCCCCGCTGATTGTGTTGGGCTGATAACTAGTTTTATCGCTGTTGATAGCTTGCCGCATGTGGCCATCCCGCTGGTTATTCATTACCGGCACAATGGATCGGTTAATGGGAATTTCATGAAAGTTGGGGCTTCCTAACCGCGACAACTGCGTGTCGGTATAGGAGAATAATCTGCCTTGCAGTAAAGGGTCGTTTGTAAAGTCGATGCCCGGCACCAAATGCCCCGGATGAAATGCAACCTGTTCTGTTTCGGCAAAATAATTATCCGGGTTGCGGGTAAGGGTCATTTTTCCGATGCGCTGCACAGGCACAATTTCTTCAGGAACCAATTTAGTGGGGTCCAGCAAATCAAAGTCAAATTTATGTTCGTCTTTTTCAGGAATCACCTGCACACCCAATTCCCACTCGGGATAGGCTCCACTTTCAATGGCTTCAAATAAATCTCTGCGGTGAAAGTCGGGGTCCTTGCCTGAAATATTTTGTGCCTCATCCCACGCAACGGAGTGAACTCCCAACAAAGGTTTCCAATGAAATTTTACAAAATGTGAAACACCTTTTTCATTTATCAACCGAAATGTATGAACGCCGAAACCTTCCATCATTCTTAAGCTGCGGGGTATGGCACGATCGCTCATTACCCACATGATCATGTGTGTACTTTCAGGCATCAGCGAAATAAAATCCCAAAAGGTATCGTGTGCCGAAGCAGCTTGTGGAATTTCATTGTGTGGCTCGGGTTTTACAGCATGAATGAGGTCAGGAAATTTTATTGCATCCTGGATAAAAAATACCGGCATATTGTTGCCCACAAAATCATAGTTCCCTTCCTCCGTGTAAAACTTTACTGAAAACCCTCTTACGTCACGTGCCAAATCGGTTGAACCTCTTGATCCTGCCACGGTGGAGAAGCGTACAAATACAGGGGTAGGTTTTGATACATCGTTTAAAAATTTTGCCTTTGTGTATTGGCCAATGGGTTTGTATAATTGAAAAATTCCATGGGCAGCAGTGCCACGTGCATGCACAATTCTTTCAGGAATTCTCTCGTGATCAAAGTGTGTAATTTTCTCTCGTAAAATAAAATCTTCTAATAAGGTTGCACCCCGCTCACCAGCTTTAAGTGAGTTTTGGTTATCATTGATCAATAAGCCCTGGTTGGTAGATAGCATGTGGCCGTCACCATTTTGCGTGTTCAGTTGCAGGTCGTTTGTTTTTTCGTTCACAACTTGTTTTTCAGTTTTCTTTTTTGCCATGATTTTATTTTTTAAACAACTTTGAGAGAATGAAAGATATTTCCAATTAATTTTTAATGCTGAAACCGGTATGTACTATTACAGTGACTGACCTAAAAAAATGAGCATACTTCAAGGGCTTCAATGTTGGTATTGGATTTAATTTTTTGTAAAAGATTCTATAATATTTTAAATCGCTTAAGAAGTTTGCCCTCAAAGAATCGTCGTATAATATGTCTGTAAGTAAATTTATAAGTCCAGGTAACTGGCATCGTCTTTTTAGTATCGTTATAAATTATTAAAGCAACCTCATTAATTTTCACCGGCCTTGCCTTTATTTAAATGATTTTACTATTGATGATTGTAATAACCATTTGAATGAAGCATAGCTATCACCTAAAAATACGTGCCATGGTTTATAGGCAAGTAAACGATCGTTTACAGATTCAGTTTGTGGAAAAATTTATTCCTGCAGAAAATATCAGGAATTTATTCCCCAATTTGGATTGGATCAAGGAAAAGTATGTGGGCAAAACTTAGAGATAAACTGTGAAAGAAGGCAGTTAACGGAGCAACCATTTATTTATTGCCTGCATAAAAAAAAAGGTTGAAAGGAAAAGAGTTAAGCACTTCAACGTCAAAATAAAAATTAGTTTCAAGGTGTAAAATATACCGCCATCCTAAAATTGCACTCAAGTGAATAACAAGAAAAATTGCTAAACAAAAAACTACCCAAATGTGCCGTTTTTCAAAGCTTGATAGTTTTTTTTAATTTTTTTGAGAAGATTTATTCGGGAAATAATTTGGAAAAGAAGAGTAGGTAAAAGAAAGGTCTCAATAAAAATGTTACGATAAAAATGTCGCAAGGCACTCATTATTTATCTGTGTTTGTCAGTACCAAAAATGCTACAAAAATGTTTAACGGATGCAACCCGATAAAAAACTGTGAGCGTCAATCCTGATATATAATGAATTCCCTTAGACGTCATATTTCTCCCTGATATGAGTTCTCCCCGAAATGATGGTTTATAATGGCAGATAAGCAATGGCATGGGCTTAAGAAGTAGTATCTTTTCACCAATAGCTGAACATTGAACGAAGATAAATATCACAAGATTAAACTTAAAGCCACTACTAAATAACTATCAAAATGTACAACAATTCTTTGCCAAAATCCAGAGTAACAGAAGTTAATAATCCCTAATGCAACGAACTGATAATTTGTCTATCTTTTGCCTGGTTCCTGTGTAAGCAGGAGCAAAGTAATAATTTAAAGATCGCCTCCAGGCGAACATTGTATCCAGTTCTGTAGAACTCCACCAATAAGTGTTGGTGCCGAGGAACTCAAAAAATCCCGGGCTGGACCAGATTCCCGCAGGAAGGCCTGAAAAACCGCTGCTATTGTTTGCATTTGTATTTGGTGCATTCCATCCGGTTCGGCTTTTCATTGCCCCACCAGCTTCATCAAGTCCACCTAAAAAAGTAGTTAAAACTGTCCATTCAGAATCTGAAGGAAGGTGCCATCCCGGTGGAGCTACTTTTAAAGCTGCATACCAGTTGTATAAACGACCATAGACATCGCAATTACCAGAAATTTTATCGTAACAAAAAGCATTCACCGTGTCATAGTTTAAATTTTTTGTCATCCAAACCTGCGTGCCGATGTGTCTATACGGATACATATTTCCGTCCCTTACATCTGTAAAAACACTATCTTTTAGTATTTTTAAATCCCCCAGAATAATAAATTTAGCTCCCGTCTTTATATTTAGGATTGCACCGTCTGCTATAGTCTGGAATATATTCAACACACAACTGTCTCCAATAGCAGGGCTGATGTCAATTGTTGAACCGTCCGGAAGCTTAGCGGGAGGAATATTATTGTTGCGCCAGTTGGAAATGGTTGTCCAGTTTCCATTTCCTATGAATGAATAGATATATTGGGCATGAACAATGCAGGTTAAATGTAGGGTAATTAATAGTAAGAATGACTGTTTCATAAGGTGAAATAAATTGAAATTAAAATTTATAATTCTCGAAAAAAAAGGCCACATAAAAGGATAAAACTTTAACGCACTTTAGCTTTGCCAACCCGTATCTTGCTAATGTTGTCTTGACTACAGGTTACTTTATAAGAGATTGAAAGAATCACTCAATCTCCAAATTGACTTTTTCCTGGTTTAAGTGTTTTAGACGCATGTAAAATTTGGTGCCATTATATATTCTGGTCGGGTCAGCCTTACCATATCCAGCTATAAATCGAAAACTGTCTGTTGATAATGTTGTCATTAACAGCCAATTTTCAGCAGCAATTCCCCATTTAAATTTCATAGACATAAAAGAATTATTCACCCACCGTCCAGTACCGCCATGTTCATAGGCAGTAATAGTATTATCATTTCCCAAGAACCAGTTTTTATGGTGGCCGCTAGTGTTATATGCAGAATCCGGATGCCGATGGCCAAAAATTTTTGAAGAGTCGATTAAAGAAGTTTTCGGGGGAAGATTTGAGGGCGGATCTGAGGGTGAGTCTTTACTGCATGAGGTAAAAATTAAATTAGTGAGGAAAACCACCGATGAAACTTTTTTCATAAAATTATTATTATTAGGGTTAGGAATCACTTTAACACATGCAAACAACGCTCAAATATATAAAACTATTTCCTTCCCAAACTTTGATTTTTTTTGGCATCAATAATCACTCAAATAGAATCATTCATTTCCAATTATCGCCAACTCATTCTACTTTTTAAACACATTTAAGTATCTAACTCTCCCTGGTTGTTAAAGTGTACCCATCTTATTCTGGAGGGTCGCCTGAGCCAAATGTAAATTTAACCATCAACTGATCCGCACTTTTTTATACAATAAAAGGTCACATCTCTGCAACCTTTTACTAACGACGAATGCTAAAGACAAACCGTACACAAAGAAATATCACTGAAGAATATACTCGTAGCAATTACTGCTTAATACTACCGCAGACGAAACTGCATCTATCACCTGGAAATGAATATCGAAATCGGAACCTGATGGCAGGGATGATAAATCACGCCACAGCTTCTGATGTCCATCTCCTTTGCTGTCCGTTAAAATAGATTGTGGTGTTAATCCCAAACCCAGTGTGAGCCAGGCGGTACTGGTACAATTGCCATCCACTACATTGATGGGGTCAACTGCCCGTTGCAGCAGGTATTCATGATTGGGTTCCAGGTGCTTCAGGTATGTATCGAGCGTGATGATTTTAGGTGCCGCAATATCCTGCCTGAATGCGATAAAACCAAGTGCAGGAAACTTGCCGCTTCCGTAGAGTTTTACATCAAGATTGTACTTATCTCCTGGGGGCGTTTTTTTACAACCAATAAAAGTAAAGGCAGTCATAATAAAGCCAGCCAACATTATCATGAACAGTAAGTTTGATCTTTTCATTTTTTTAAATTTAATTGTCAATTAATTTTGATTAACAATTAAAAATATCCAGCAATCCGTTCGCATTTAAGTGCCACCGAGTAGTTGACTGAATAAATGGGTAACTGGAAAAAAAACGGTTTCAAAAAAACTTCAGCAATGAATCCTTCCTGCTGCGGGAAACGTTAACCGACGAATTGTTACTCATCACCAAATAACCTCCTTCGCCACGAACATACTTAACCACCTCATTTAAATTAACCATATAGGAATTATGTACCCGTACAAAATAATTGAAATCCTGTATCTGTAGTTCCATTTCTTTTAATGTGCGGCAGGCTATAATTTTGTTTTTATTCTTCAAAAAAAGATGAGTGTAATTATCATTGGCTTCCAGGTACAGCACCTGGTCGGCAGGAATTAATTCAAAGCCCTCTGCGGTGGGCACAGCAATTTTATTGAACCCACTGTTAATGCCATTTACTTTTTTTAGTAATAGTTGAAACTGTTCGGCCAGTGGTAAGTAGCGCTGCTCCTGTATTTTTTTAACGGCACTTTTTAATTCATCGGCATTAACCGGTTTTAATAAATAATCGAGTGCGCTGCAATGAATGGCCTTAATGGCATACTGATCGTACCCTGTAGTAAAAACAACTGCAAAATAAATTTCCGGGATTTGCTCCAACATTTTAAAACCATTCATCTGCGGCATTTCAATATCTAGGAAAACAAGGTCGGGTTTATGCTTTTCTATCGCAATTAATCCTGCTGTTGCATTGCTGCACTTTTCCATTAACTGCACCTGGGGGCAATATGCTTTCAACAGCATATCCAGCGTTTTAAGGCAATGCATTTCATCATCTATCACAATGGCTTTAATCATAACGAACAGGTATTTTAATTTGTACTGCTGTACCTCCCGGGCCACCGTCAGCAAGTATCAAATCGGTTATTGAAACAGCATTGTCATGGTGATTTTGTTTTTGTAGCATCAGCAGCCTGTCTGTTGTAATGCGCATGCCCATTGACTTGTGTATTGCGGCTGATTTACTTTTTAATACTGCAGCCTGCTTTCTTCCAATGCCATCATCATTTATTTCATAATACAGCATTTCATCTTTTATGTACAACTCAATTGTTAGATGCCCCACTTCATTTTTCTGCATCAACCCATGCCAGACTGCATTTTCGGCATAAGGCTGAATGATGAGTGGCGGCACTTTCAGCATACTGGTATCAAGTGCTTCATCTACAATAATGCTATATTCAAACCTTTGTTCAAACCGTAGCGACTCCAGTTCAAGGTATAGTTTTAGTGCATCTAATTCCCTTTCCAAAGGGATGAACGCTTCCTGTGAATTTTGAAGAATCAACCTGATCAGCTTTGAGAATTTAGAAAGGTATTCCGATGCCTTCAACTTATTATTTTCAAGAATAAACATGTTAATTGAATTGAGGCAATTGAAAATAAAATGCGGATTCATTTGGGCACGAAGCGCCTGCATTTCAAGATCAGTTTTTTGCTGGTGTAATTGCATCACTTCCCTTTCCTGGTGTTGTTTTTCAATCATCAATTGAGACTGCGTAAATAAATGCTGCAACCGATCTTTTTTTCTACGAAATAAAATATTACGGATAATAATTGTCATAACCAACAGGCTGATTAAAATGGCTGAAATAAAACCATAGAGCTGAATTTTTTTGTCACGGGTTAACACTTCAATTGCTGCATTATTTCTTGCCTCTTTTATTCTATTCTGTGTTCTATATTCTTCTTCTGCTACGTTCATTTTTGCTACCGCATCCCATGCATACATTTTTGCTTTAAAATTATCTTTCTCAAGTATTGAATTTAATTCAGTGTATTTTTTAAACCAACTGTAAGCAACATTTAATTGTTGCTTGTCCTCATAAATCTTCGACAATAATAAATACGCATCCCGGATAAAAGGCCTTGCAGCAGCTTTTTGTGAATAGTAAAGTAATTGCTTAGAAAAGTATAAAGACTTTGTCCTATCAGCCTTGTTAAAATAAGCTGTAGCTACATTTTTTAAAATGACGATCACCTTATTTACATAGCCGCGTTCTTTAAATTCATTTAAATATTGAAGTCCAAAATAAATACTACTATCATAGTTCTTAAGCTCCAAATAAAGATCGCTTAAGTTAACACTGTTGTCAATAAGGGCAAGTTTCGTAAAGAGGGTATCTGCTTTTCCCGATTGCAGTTGATTAACATTTTGGTTAAGATATTTAAGTGCCGTATCAAATTTTTTCTGTATCCTGTAAATACGATATAAAGTTTCATAAAGATAACCGGGTTTCATATGCTGCTTATCTGCATAAAAGGCGCTAATGCGATAATTTAAAAGCGCATTAACCGTATCGCCGGCAGCAAGGTAAAGTTCGGCTTTATAAAACGGCGAGAAGAGCGTTCCCATTATATCACCCGGAGTTTTTTTTATTTTTAAATCCACTTCATAATAATTGAAAGCCATCTCCGAATAGCCCTGCTTGTCGTAACTTTTACCAATCATTCTATTGATCATTGTTATGTGTGTGGTATCTTTTATTTTACTATAGTAAGGCAATTCTTTCATCAATATTTCAATGGCTTCATTGTAATTTCCCCTGTTAAATTTGCACCATCCATAATTAACCCTTGCCCTATGAAATTCGGTCTGCATGTTTTGATGATACAGGATGGGCATAGCACGGACAGTATATGATTCGGATGAAATAAAGTTGCCATGCTCCTCTTCTACCATACCAATATTTTGATAGGCCTTACCTATTCCACGGTCATAATTTAATTTGAGTGCTTCCATCAATGCCTGCTTTGTATAAAGCATAGCAGTATCAGTCTGTATATATTTTGAAACACCCCAGTATGGATTTGAATATTCAAAACCCAGTTCATTCAGGCAATCAATTCTTGCGGTATCCTTTAATAAGGACAATACTTTTTTTAAACTATCCAACAAAGGAGTTTGTGCAGCAGCAATGTTAATGAGCAGCGAACAACAGGTTAGGCAAATAATACACAATAATTTACCGGGCGAACATTGTTGAAATGGACTAGCACTTTTTTGTACCGGCAAATTGAATTTCATATTAATTGATATCATTTAAAATTGCTTTTATAAAAAATAAAATCTTCAAATGATGGTACACAACGAGTCTTTTAACCCGTTGTTGAATTGAACCTTTTAATACCCCACGAGTGAAATGTAAAGGCATAATGAAAAATGTCTTTTAAAGTTAATAATTTTTGTGGCTGATTTTCGAAACTAATCTAAATCAACTTACAGGAAGATGTTAGCAGTATCGAGTAAAATGCGGCATGAGTGGGTGGTTGGCAAAAGGAAGGGGCTGTTGATTGTTAAATGCTAGCTGTTGACATAAATGTATGTGAATAGTCGTTTTACTGTTTTACACTTTTCGCATTTTGTTACAATGCGATTTCCCTTTATTTTTTCAATAATTGTAAGAGTTGGCCTGGCATTTGTCTGCTCCTTTATACGTTGGGGTTTTGCTGCACGGGTCGTTTTTAAACTTTGGAAATTTGTCTGGCGAAAATTTCGCCGGGATGTAAGCTCGATAGAATTCGGCCAGCCCGAACCCCTGCATAGCGAACAAAAAGATGAGGATTTACTTGTCAGCCGGCATAGCAGCAAAAACCATAAAAAAACTATGAAAATACCCTGCAACCCAACCCATGAAAAAGCAGGCTGCTCTGGTCTGCTACTTCCACCATAATCGCATCAGTGACAACTCCACAATCATACCTTCGGCTAGCCGAAGGTTTCGTTCAACATCGTTTTCATGCATAGCCTTGCGGGCAATGTGAAATCTTAGTTATTAGCGGCTCGTGTTTCGCCCTGTGAAAATAGAAACATCCATTTAGTAAACTTCATTTAATATGTCTGCAAGTTTTTCCGGCATTGAGAAAAATGGAGAATGGCTGCTTGGGAGGGTATAAACTTTTTTACAAGGCACATGTGTTGAGAGAAAGGTCTTGTCTAAGTCTTTACTTTTTGTGCAGAGTATATAATATTTTGGGATGACACCGTAAATACTTTCTGTTACCTTAACCGGTGTGGCTAGTGGAGCAAATGCTTGTCTTGAGAGGTTCGTTTTGGCAAATTTGATATCTTCTGCTGAACAATCATCATAAAAGAATTGCTGAGCAAATTCTGATTTAAAAAAAGATGTTCTTCCATCATCGGATGGAGTTATGCATTCCATTATTGTTAGTGTGTTGGACTCAGATGGTAGTAATTGTTTCTGAACCATTTCTACCAATGAAAACACAGATTCACCATCTTTAGGTATAAAAGCATCTAAGTAGACTAATGTGGCTACTTTATCAGTTCCTAATTCGTCGGCTGCCTGAGAAATTACGACACCACCCGACGAATGCCCCACTAATATTACTTGTCCGGTTTGTTCATTTGCTACAGCCACTACTTTTTTTACATAATCTTCCAACGTAATGTTTGGTGGATTTGTAGTGTCTTTACCATGTCCGGGTAAATCTATTGCAATAACTTTACGTCCTTTGGCTTCGAGCAATGGAACAACCTTATACCAGCACCACGCACCATGCCATGCGCCATGAACCAAAATAAATGTTTTGTCGGAAGGTTGCGAAAATATATTTGTTGACATAATAAGGCAGTTAAATATGAAAAAATAAATACGTTGCATGTAAATGCGTTTTATCATTCAAAATTGACACTTTTACCATATTGTAAAGTGGTAAAAAAAGGACTTTTTTTAGCATCGCAGTGACTGTTATTTGATGCGGCTTGGATAAAGTTCGTCCGTAAGCCCAAGCATGTTTTCGGGGGAATTGTTTTCAAGCAGATGAAATTCGTTTGGAGTGAATCCTGTAAAATCTTTGTAGTCTTTTACTAAATGCTGGTAATCAAAATAGCCGCATCCGATAGCTATTCTCAACCAATCAAAATCAGGGAATGCGTTTTTTGTATTGAATGCTTTAGTAAACCGTATAATCCTTGCGTAAGTCTTAGGATTAACACCAGTTCTTTCATTAAATTTTCTTTTGAATTGTTTTGTACAGAGACAGCTTTCTTTAGCTAACCAATCGAGAGAAACATTATCTCGGTTGGGTATCATTGAATTACTCACGGAGTCTAACAGATGAAAATCTTTCCGTTTATTTCTTACAAGGGTAGCTACATAGCTATCAATAATTAAAAGCATCTCACTATAACTTTTTGCGTGTTGTAACTGTTCATGAATAAACAGGATACTGTTTGGAAAAATATATTCTGCATTAACAAGTTGATTCGTAAGCTCAAAAGCTGGTAAACCAGTTAACCGATACAAACCGGTTGGTTGAAAAACTACCTGGACATTTAAAAAATTTCTTTGGAAATAACGCTTGTTAATTGTGGTCTGTTGACCTATAATAATCGGAAGTTGAGCCTCTCGTTCCGTAAAATTGCTTAATTCAAATTTTAGACTATCCTGAAGAATAAAATAAAGACATTCTTCTGGTTTTGGAGGATATACCTTGAAAGGAATTTGAGCGAATTTGTCAAATTTAAAATGAACAATTCTATAACATTGTACAAACTCTCTAAATGCAGGGCTTGGAAGAAATTCTTTTAAAATCATATTTTAAGATTTTAAATTCAATATGTATTTAGAAGTACATTTCCCGAAGTTTGTCTTTACGGTTGCCGCTAACGTCCACGGCTTTCTGATGTATGGGTATTTGAAAAACGTTCAGCTCGGACTGTTGTCGAATAAAGATATGAAGATGATATTAAACTCAAAAGTTCATCTGTGATCCTTCAGCCGGAACAGAAGTTGAATAGCGATATGAAGTTGAGATTTCCATTCTTCATCCCATATGTCAGAAAAACGAATGTTGCCTGCTGTGCTCCTATCGTGGTTTATATTGTACTGGTTGAAAATCTTTATGTCCTGCCTGCCATAGCGCCAACGAATACATGTTTGCAAAGTTTCGGTACGTTACAAACTTTTCATCTGACCAGTGTCCGCTATCATAATTAACCATCAATAAAATTGGTCTGTTGCTTGCATTCGCCTGTTGTAATGCTGCTACAAATTTAGCAGGTTGCCATATCGGTACTCTTGTATCGTTAATGCCACCAACAGCAATAACAGCAGGATATTGTATGCCGGGTTTCACATGCAGGTATGCGTCCATCTCTATTAATCCGATTGCTTCGACAGAATCTTTTACTGTCCCAAACTCTTTGGCATCCAATTCGCCATTAGGCCTGTTTTCTCCCCGCAATGGGTTACTCACAGGAACATTGTTGATGGCTGCCGCAAACAATTCAGGTCTTTCAGTCATTGCTCTGCCAATTAATATACCTCCTGCACTTGTACCCTCTCCAATAAGATGACCGGCTGAAGTATATTTTTCACTGATTAAATATTCAGCACAAGCGATAAAATCTTTCCAGGTATTAGGTTTTGTGGCTTTGAATCCACCCTCTTGCCACGCAAATCCTTTTTCGCCGCCACCCCGTGGATGCGTCATTGCTACAATAACTCCCTTATTAAGCAAAGGCAGGTATTGCATTTGAAACCACGGCTCAAAACTAGCACCATAAGATCCATATCCGGACATATACACTATATTATTTCCATCTTTTTTTATTTCCTTATTGTAATATATTGATAAAGGAACCATCACACCATCATGACTTTTAACTTCTACTTCCTCCACCACCAGGTTGGAATTACCCGGATATTTCAGGTTAGGGAAAATATGATTGTCTGTCATTTTACCTGAAAAAGGATTATAATTATAACGTGTATCTGGTTTTATCCACGACGATACGTGCAGAATGCAATCATTGGTTTTTGAATCGAATGTTTGTGCATAAATGGATCCGCTTACAGGAAGCTTAGCTTTTCTTACCTCACCTGTAGAAAAGTTATATTGATAAATAGTTGTGTTGATGCCATTTGATTTGTTCACCAGCAAAAAATCTTTGCTTGCACTAAGCCAACTAATTACCTGGTCCGATTCGGAAATTATTGTTTTCGAATGAGTGATATCAAGGTTATTAATTGCTGATACTATTAGTTTGCAATTAGGTGCATCTTTTCTTGTAACCAGATACACATTCCCATTGTAAATAATTGCATTGATTACGAAGTCTTCAGGTTTCGTTAACAGATGCCATTTGATCTTATCATTGTCAATATCTGAGCTCTTTTTAAAAAACCTGCCGATTTGTCCCTGAGCACCAGAATACAATTCCACAATCAGGTATTTATTGTCGGGTGAATAATTGGTAAAAAGCAGGTCGGAAGAATTTATATTTAGATCAGTATGAGTTGTACGTGACAATAAAATCTTATCTTCTTTCATTGCTGTTCCCAGCCGGTGAAGTTTTAAAGGAATATCGAGAAAAAGTTTTGAAGAAAGCTGGTCGGTAGTTTGCAATTCACCATAAATTATTCCCTTGTTATCTGGTGTCCATGCCTGTAGTGAAGACACTGGGTAAAGACTGTCAGGATAAAACGTTTTTGCATCAACATTCAGGAACTTTACAGTCCCGATATCTCCTTTGCCATTATCGGTAAGGGATAACGCTACTTTCTTCCCGTCATTACTTGGTACAAACCAGAACGTGATTTCTTTTGATTGTGATTGTTTCTTTGAATATACATGAGGATCAAATAATAAAATTTCCTTGCCGGTTTCGCCCTGCCGGTAATAAAGCTTGCCAACATTTTCTCCTCTTAGTGTCTTTATATAAAAATATCTGCCGGCCTTACGTGATACATAAGGAACAGTAGCAGCGTTTACCTCATCCAGTTTTTTGTATTCTTCCAGCAGAATATCCCTGCCGGGAATCTTGTCAAGACATTGATTGGTTAGGTTAGCTTGTTCTTTTAGCCAGGCCTGCACTTCGGAATTGTTAGCATTTTCGAGCCACCGGTAATTGTCGGTTATAATCTTACCAAAGATGGTATCCGATACAGGCCGAATTGAAGTTGTGGGATAATTTAAACTTGTTTGGGCAGTAGAATGGTAACACGATAAAATGTCAATTAAAAGAGCAAAAGCAAAACAGGTAGTTCTTAATTTATTTTTCATTATAGAAGTATTTTGCGGTTGCATAGCTGCCAACGAACAGGTATTACTGCAGGTGTGGAATTCATTGCTTGTCCTGCCCGGAACTGTTGCTCAATAAAGAAATAAAAGTACAAGATAAAAACCAAAAGCCCAACAGCATTCCGTCCGTTGAAATTGCTGCTGATAGCGAAATACAGCCGAAGATTACAACGTCCTGCCACACTTGCAGCAATACTTTTGTTGTACTAAACCCCTATCGGGGTAGCCAACTGCGGTAATTTTATCAGCTTTTCGCATATTGTTTATCTTCACATTTCTACTCTGAAAACCTTACTACACCTGCATCTGTTTAGTTTCTAAAAACGACAACTCCATATATATAAGGCAGGCAGTTTGTCAGCCTTCCTTAAGTATCCCGATATGGGTTCCGTACAACATCGGTTTCATGTCTAGCCCTGCGGGCAACACGAAACCTTAGTTATTGCCTGCTGGCCTTTACTGTCATTGGCTCAGGATTTTCAGGATGGTAGGATTTTCAGGATTGACTGCGTTGATCAATCACTCAATACATCCCCCAATGCATGCATCTTGTTTTTATACAAACAGCCATTAAATAATTGATGATGATTGTTCAAAAAAAATTTAGTTAATGCAGGCTTCCGGGTCAGCAACTGCTGTACAAACGACAGAGTTGCCTGGTGCCCCTGCTTTTGTGCCGGTAGTTTTCACATACTACAATCAAATTTTTAATATCGCATCTTTGAAACCCCGATGTATAAGGCACTTTAAATATTTTGCCGTCACACTTTGCCAGCGACAGGTTTTCACCTGGTGCTGTAGAACGTAACTACATCCATACAATGCAGTTACCGGTAACTGTGTATGCTGACAAAAGATTTTGTTTAATAGTTATCACTTTTTGTCTGCTATAATGGGTTGCAGTTATAAAAGCCACTTCATGCATCAGGTGCATAGCGGTACCACTAAACAAAGTGTGATTGTGATTTGTACTATCCGGAAATACAGCTTTAAATATTCTTTTGGTTGATTTTTTTATTCTTTCTTCATTCATCATTTATGCTGCATTTTCAAATGCAACAAAATTTACTAAATTCCCTTTTTTATTGAATACTGGATAACCTTCAATATGACATTTGTAAATACTACCGTCTTTTTTATAATTGGTAATGATACTTTCAAATTGTGTTTGTTTATCAACTGCTAATTTAATTTTTTGTCTTTCAATAATTTCAGTTTTAGCACCTTGAAACATACTGGAGCTTTTGCCAATTACATCTTTCTGTGTGTAACCATTCATGACAAACATATTTTCAGTAGCATGAATGATTTTTAGCTTGGTGTCGGTAATAATAATTACTTTGTTTTCCCAAACCAATGTATTATCAAGGGAAACAAGGGTGTCGCACCAGTTTCCTTCTTTCATTATTTTTTGAATGATTTTTAAATCATTTGCTAACTGCATCCTTCTATGCAAACCTTCTAAACAAATATCCCAACATAAAAGTGGATGTGCCATAAGAAACAGGGTTTTATGAATGTTTGTATGGCTTAATTATTTTAATCTCCATTCCTGAAAATGGATAACCATTGCATCCTTTAAGGCGATTAATGCTGTTTTCCGCTGCCGTATTTATTGCTCCCTGCATTGTGTTTGCTTTGTATGCAGTAAGACAATAGCCCCATTGCCACGGATCCATGTTTTCAACATTCATTATATCTATCCGGATGGGGCCAACCCTTCATCCGAAGGGTTGGCCCCATCATTTTTTGCAATAAAATAATTTTAAGCTTTGTTATATTACAACGGGTGATATTTTATGTTTTTGCCTTGCATCCAATCTTTGTTTATAATCGTGTAGGTGCTTCTATAATCATCTTTAAAAATACCAGCTAAGGCAGATGGTATCTGCTTTAGCTGTTTGATGGTTAGTTTTGGCAGTTGTAGTACAGAACAATATAAATAGCTAAAATAATGCTGCAAAGATTGTTTGTTTCACTTGCCTTTTTTATTTACGAACCACAACTAATACAACCATCTTCCATGCTGCAACTTGGACCCTCTGTTTGAGTTGGTGCTATGTCATTCGTGTGTTGCGATTGCTGGTTATTTATTTCTGTTGATGGAATTACAGCTATTACTTCATTATTACCTTGCTTCTCAACTGTGAATTGTACAGCCTGTGTTGCAGCTTGTGTCCGCAAATAATACATGCCAGTTTTTAACCCCTTCTTCCAGGCGTAAAAGTGCATAGAAGTAAGTTTGGATGTGTTGGGATTATCAACAAATAAGTTCAGGGATTGAGACTGGCAAATGTACGCTCCTCTGTCGGCAGCCATGTCAATTATGTTACGCTGCTTTATTTCCCAAACCGTTTTGTATAAATCTTTTATATCACCTGGTATTTCTACAATATTTTGTATAGAACCGTTGGCTGAAATGATTCTATTTTTCATGCTGTTATTCCATAAACCTAAATTTACTAAGTCTTTTAAAAGATGTTTGTTTACGACAATAAACTCACCACTTAAAACCCTTCTTGTGTAAATATTAGATGTGTAAGGTTCAAAACATTCGTTGTTGCCAAATATTTGAGAAGTGGATGCTGTGGGCATGGGTGCAACTAATAAAGAATTTCTTACACCAAATTGTTTTACTTCTTCTTTTAGTGAAGCCCAATCCCAACGGTCAGTTGGTGTTACGCCCCACATATCAAATTGAAAAATGCCTTTTGATACTGGCGAGCCTGCAAAAGTTTGATAGGCACCTTGTTCTTTAGCCAAATCTTTGCTGGCGGTCATGGCTGCAAAGTAGATGGTTTCAAAAATATTTTTATTGAGCATTTTTGCCAACTCACTTTCAAAAGGCAAACGTAGCAGTATAAACACATCTGCCAAGCCTTGCACACCCAGGCCAATAG
This sequence comes from Ferruginibacter sp., assembly GCA_046590675.1. GTDB lineage: Bacteria > Bacteroidota > Bacteroidia > Chitinophagales > Chitinophagaceae > Ferruginibacter. The sequence goes on from JBKJUP010000095.1 coordinate 43,225, forward strand.
GGCGGTGCTTCATATTTGATGTTCTTGCTTCTTCTATGGGGTAATAATTGTTATCAATTATTTTATTCAGGTTTTTGGTAACCTGATAGGTTACTTCATATAATTTTTGCTGGTCAAATTTTCCATTAATTACAAATCGGGGCAATGCCAGTGAAGCTAAATTACAAACTGCCACTTCATCTTTGCTGGTGTATTCCATTATCTCTGTACAAAGATTACTGCTTTTAATAGTTCCCAGATTTTGTTGATTGCTTTTGCTATTAGCAGCGTCTTTATACAACATATATGGAGTACCTGTTTCTATTTGCGATTGCAAAATGGCAAACCACAACTCCTGTGCTTTCACAGTTTTTCTTGCTTTTCCCTCGGATTCGTATTTTGTATAAAGGGTTTCAAATGCTTCTCCCCAACAATCACTTAGTCCCGGTGCTTCATTAGGGCAAAACAAACTCCATTCACCATTTGCTTCCACTCTTTTCATAAACAAATCGCAAATCCATAAAGCAAAAAACAAATCCCTTGCTCTCATTTCTTCCTTGCCATGATTTTTTCTTAAATCCAAAAACTCAAATACATCGGCGTGCCAGGGCTCCAAATAAATGGCAAATGCACCTTTGCGTTTACCACCGCCCTGGTCAACATAACGGGCAGTATCATTGAAAACCCGAAGCATTGGAATAATTCCATTGCTTGTTCCGTTTGTTCCGCCGATATAACTACCTGTTGCTCTGATATTGTGAATAGCCAGCCCAATACCACCAGCACTTTGAGAAATTCTGGCTGTTTGTTTCAATGTATCGTAAATGCCGTCAATGCTATCTTCTTTCATTGTTAAAAGAAAACAGGAACTCATTTGCGGTTTGGGGCTACCTGCATTAAATAAAGTGGGTGTGGCATGCGTCATCCATCGTTCACTCATTAAGTCATAAGTTGCAATAACACTTTCGATATCTTCTTTATGTATGCCAATAGCCACCCTCATATACATGTGTTGCGGACGTTCAGCAATTTTGCCGTCAACTTTTAAGAGGTAAGATTTTTCTAAGGTTTTAAACCCAAAATAATCAAATCCAAAATCCCTGTCGTAAATAATTGTACTGTCCAACAACTCTGCATGTTCCTCAATTATCAGCATTACATCATCAGCAATAAGCGGTAGCTTTTTTCCTGTAGCGGCATCCACATAATTGTACAATTTTCGCATGGTAGCAGAAAAGCTTTTAATCGTATTCTTATGCAAATTGCTTACCGCAATTCTTGAAGCAAGAATCGCATAGTCAGGATGTGTGATAGTAAGTGATGCTGCTGTTTCTGCTGCAAGGTTATCCAGCTCTGTTGTGGGAACACCTGCATAAATGCCTTCAATGGTCTTCTTTGCAACATTAATTACATTTACCATTGGGCTTAAGCTGTAACTAAGTTTTTCAATCCTTGCAGTTACTTTATCAAATTTTACGGATTCTTGTTTTCCGTTTCTTTTTATTACAAACATGGGTGTAGTATATTTTTAATGGTGTTTAAAAATCTTCTTCGGTTGAAAATACCTGGGTTTCTCTATTACCCATAACTCCTGCTTTTTGATAATCGCCAACTCTTTTTTCAAAGAAATTGGTTTTGCCCTGTAGTGAAATCATTTCCATAAAATCGAATGGATTAGTTGCGTTGTAAACTTTGGCATACCCCAATTCACTTAGCCAGCGGTCTGCAACAAATTCAATGTATTGTTGCATCAGTTTAGCATTCATGCCAATTAGATCAACTGGTAATGCCTCGGTAATAAATTCTTTTTCTATGGTTACAGCATCGGTAATAATATCCTGTACTTGTTTTTCAGTTAATTTAGTTTGCAGCATACCGTAAAGCAAACAAGCAAATTCACAATGCAAGCCTTCATCACGGCTTATTAATTCGTTGCTGAACGTAAGTCCTGGCATAAGCCCTCTTTTCTTCATCCAGAAAATAGAACAGAAACTGCCGCTGAAAAATATTCCTTCAACCGCTGCAAATGCAACAAGGCGTTCTGCAAAATTCCCATTGTCTATCCAACGTAAAGCCCATTCTGCTTTTTTCTTTACTGCCGGAACTGTGTCAATAGCATGAAACAATTTGTGTTTTTCCTGTGGGTCTTTGATGTAAGTGTCAATAAGCAAAGCATAAGTTTCACTATGAATATTTTCCATCATAATTTGGAAGCCATAGAAGCACCTTGCCTCAGGTAACTGTACTTCACTCATGAAGTTCACTGCCAGATTTTCATTTACGATGCCGTCACTTGCAGCAAAAAAAGCTAACACATGAGAGATAAAATGGCGTTCGCCATTGTTTAAATTCTCCCAGTCTTTTTGGTCGCTGCTTAAATCAATTTCCTCTGCAGTCCAAAAGCTGGCTTCGTGCCGTTTGTATTGTTCCCAAATTTTGGGGTAGTTAATTGGCAGGATGACAAAGCGGTCTTTGTTTGCTTTTAAAAGTATTTCTTCTGTATGCTCCATAGTAAATAATTGTTTCAAAATTTTTACTTGCAGAAGAAGGGTATAGTGCTGAAAGAATGAGCCGCAATGAAGCTGCGAATACTGTCAGTACCATGCCTTTCACCCGAAAGCGTTGTTACTAAATGTTTAATTTTGGCAGGTCTTCTGACTTGCTCCATTGTTTAAAGCCTTCCCGTCTATAATGACAGTGGCTTGAAGATTAAACAACTTTGGTGGAGCTTACAGCTACGGGGATAGTTCCTGACTTTAACAGGATTCCCTTTTAATGAAATCCGCATTTTGCAGATTGTCAACCAAAACGAAGCGTAAAATAATACCCTTAATTTAAGATTGGAGCAAGTTCTTATTCACTTTGTGTTGAAAACTGCTGTAAGTCCCAATAGCAGGGTTTTATAAAATATCGTGGTTTGTTGATAGCGGTTGTTTTTTTGATGTTTAAGGTAAAACTGGTAAGCATTCCGTACGATGTGGTGGTGGGTGGGCTTGGGGCGTTGGTACTTTTAGCTCTTTGCAAGGCCGTGTCCGGGTTTGTGTGCCTTGCAATGTGCTGAAAATAGTTTGAGGAGCGGGGCCCGCAAAGTTATAGATGTTTGTATATGTGAAGGATGTTCAATAGGGTGACGCATTACGGGCAGGTAGTCTGCTGGTGGAATATTTTATAACGTCGGGCCCGGCCTGCTGCCCGATTGAGTTATATAGTTGAAGTTAATAAACAAAAAGCCAAATTGAAATCCGTGTGCCAAACTAAAGTACAGTGATGCAAACTGCCGAAGTTTCAACTTCAAGCCCACCTTGCAGCAATACCGATATTACCGGCTGGTTTGTCGAAGTTTGCCGTTCATTATATGTTTGATTTCTCCAATTCCTATGACGTTTGGTCCCTTTGTCCCGGCGGTGATTTTCACCTAACGCACCCATAAATTTATTGCAGCAACTGTGAAACTCCAACGTGTAAGGCACTTTAAATATTTTGCCGTAATACTTTGCTCCCGGCAGGTTTTCAGCGCTTCCTTTTATGAAACATAATTGTTACTTCATTTTCTGACCTCTGTATCAGATGGATTTGTAGCTTTTACTGATTATAAGATTGGATATTTGATTTGCCTTCTACATCATACGTCGGGGTTTCGCTGCACAGCCGTTTTAAAATTTGAAAATTGTTCTGGCGAAAACCACCGCCGGACATAAGCAGGTAAAATAAACCAGTTAATGGGGGCTCATGATTTTAAATTTCCTCAATTGAGAAATGATGAGCTCTAAGAAGCAGGTGCCTCACTAATCCAGGCGGTGCCGCTGTTATGCTGAAGTTAATTGTCATGCTGAGCGTAGCTGTCATGCTGAGCGTAGCTGTCATGCTGAACGTAGCGAAGCATCTGCCGGGCATTGTTACCTCTCCCTGGCAGATCCCTCCTTCGTCGGGATGACAGCGGGGTTCATCATTTTTTTTCAATTATAATTTTGTTCCAGGAACAATACGATATTGACTCGACTAGCAAGGCGGGCACTTTTTTTAATAATGTATATACATCGGGGTTTCGCTACACAGCCGGTTTAAACTTTGAAAATTGTTCTGGCGAAAACCACCGCCGTACATAAGCAGGTAAAAAAACGCAGCTAATGGGGGCTCATGATTTTAAATTTCTTCGATTGAGAAATGATGAGCTCTAAGAAGCAGGGGCCTCACTAATCCAGGCGGTGCGTTGTTATGCTGAAGGTAATTGTCATGCTAAACGTAGCTGTCATGCTGAGCGTAGCGAAGCATCTGCCGGGTATTGTTACCACTCCCTGGCAGATCCCTCCTTCGTCGGGATGACAGCAGGTTCATCATTTTTTTTCAATTATAATACATCGGGGTTTCGCAACACAGCCGTTTTAAACTTTGAAAATTGTTCTGGCGAAAACCGCCGCCGGGACACCGCGAGCTTTTAAAGAAAAAACCTCCCAAATAAATCCCCCAATTACAGTGTGCAGCAATTAAAGCATTTTTTTATTTTGCGAATGAAAACAATTTTTAAATAAAACTGTTTTCAAATCAGACAGTTTTTGGGTAGTTTGCACGCAAAGATTAGCTAAATTTACAGTTGCAAATATTTTATCAACATAAAAAATAATAAGAATGGGAAATGACACAGCAGCACCCGCTAAAGTGCTTGAGATGAACGGGCCGGCAAAATGCCCCTTTACGAGTGGAACTTTTAATCAAAGTGCAGGTGGTGGTACAAGAAACCGTGACTGGTGGCCAAATCAATTGAAATTAAATATCCTTCGTCAAAATTCTGCCCTGTCCAATCCAATGGGTGAGGCATTTGATTATGCTACCGAATTTAAAAGCCTGGATCTGAATGCTGTGAAAGCAGACCTCTTTAGCCTGATGACAACCTCGCAGGATTGGTGGCCGGCGGACTATGGCCATTATGGCCCTTTTTTCATCCGGATGGCCTGGCATAGTGCAGGTACCTACCGCATTCACGACGGACGCGGCGGCGGTGGTGCTGGTACACAACGTTTTGCGCCACTTAACAGTTGGCCCGACAATGCAAACCTTGACAAGGCCCGCTTACTACTATGGCCGGTTAAAAAGAAATATGGAAAAAAATTATCATGGGCAGATCTGATGATCCTTGCAGGTAACTGTGCCCTGGAGTCGATGGGTTTAAAACCCTTTGGTTTTGGCGGCGGTCGAGAAGACGTATGGGAACCATTGGAAGATGTGTACTGGGGTAATGAAAAAACCTGGTTGGGTGATCAGCGATATACCGGCGAACGTGAATTAGAAGATCCACTGGCAGCCGTGCAGATGGGACTTATTTATGTAAATCCCGAAGGCCCTAACGGCAACCCTGATCCCCTTAAATCTGCCCACGACATTCGTGAAACCTTTGGCCGTATGGCAATGGATGATTATGAAACCGTAGCATTGATTGCAGGTGGCCATACTTTTGGTAAAACACATGGCGCTGCAGACCCGTCGGAATATGTTGATAAAGAACCTGCAGCAGCAAGCATTATGGAACAAAGCCTTGGCTGGAAAAACACATTTGGCACTGGTAATGCAGGCGACACCATCACCAGTGGGCTGGAAGGTGCATGGACCACTACCCCAACCAAATGGGGCAACAACTATTTTGAAAACCTGTTTGGTTTTGATTGGGAACTTACTAAAAGCCCGGCAGGCGCACAACAATGGAAACCAGTAAATGGCGGAGGCGAAGGCACTGTACCGGATGCACACGATCCTGCTAAAAAGCATGCTCCGTTTATGCTCACTACAGATCTTGCACTAAAAGTTGACCCGGCTTATGAAAAAATATCAAGGCATTTCTTCGAAAATCCGGCTGAATTGGCAGACGCTTTTGCCCGTGCCTGGTACAAACTTACCCATCGTGATATGGGGCCAATTGCCCGCTACCTGGGATCTGACGTACCTGCAGAAGAAATGATCTGGCAGGATCCTATCCCTGCGGTTACCAATGAATTGATCGATGAGAATGATATTGCTTCACTGAAGAGTAAAATACTTGCTTCAGGATTGTCCGTATCAGAACTGGTATCTACCGCTTGGGCATCAGCTTCTACCTTCCGTGGTTCTGATAAACGTGGTGGTGCAAATGGTGCCCGTATCCGTCTTGCTCCGCAAAAGGATTGGGAAGTAAACAACCCTGCTCAGTTGGCAAAAGTATTGGCGACACTTGAAGGCATCCAGGCAGATTTCAATGGCAATCAAACTGGTAATAAAAGCGTGTCGCTAGCAGACCTGATTGTGTTGGGCGGATGTGCAGGCGTTGAGCAGGCAGCAAAAAATGCCGGTGTTAATATTGTGGTGCCATTTACCGCTGGCCGTGCCGATACTACGCAGGAAAAAACCGATATAGACTCATTTGCTGCATTGGAACCAAGTGCTGATGGTTTCCGTAATTACCTAACAGCCAGTCATACTATTACTGCAGAAGAATTGCTGATTGACAAAGCACATTTACTAACATTGACGGCTCCTGAACTGACGGTGCTGATTGGTGGCCTGCGTGTGTTAAATATCAATGCCGATCGTTCTGAACTGGGTGTGTTTACAAAACAACCTGGTGCATTAACCAACGACTTTTTTGTAAATCTGCTTGATATGGGTATCACATGGACTGCCACTTCAGATGCACAGAATAAGTTTGAAGGGCGTGATCGTGCAACCGGCGAACTGAAATGGACGGGTACAAGAGTTGATCTTATTTTAGGTTCAAACTCAGAACTGCGTGGCATTGCTGAAGTTTATGGATGTGAAGATGCAAAAGAAAAATTTGTACAGGATTTTGCAGCAACATGGAACAAGGTGATGAATCTTGACAGGTTTGACCTTGCCTGATTTTGATGCACATTAATTAATATAAAGAGGTGGCCTATGTAGGCCACCTCTTTTATTTATATGCTGGTTAATAGTGTTGCCTGATTATGAGCAGTTATTTAAATTGAATGATGCAAGAGATTCTTGTGGGAAATGATACCATAAAAATATAAACCCGAAAAGTGCACTTCGTTCCTCAGTGTAAACTCTGCCGATGCCATGAAATACCAACGTCGGTTAACAAAAAATTATTTGTAACGGGTGCATTTAAAATCTGATCGCTTTCTACATTAGAAGTGTCTCCTTTATTCAAATAGTATTTATACTTCGCAAGAGGTAAAAACGTGAAAAAGATTTTTTGTCCAGGCAGTAACGCAATGGGCATCACCGTTGCATCGCCCTCTTTTACTTATTATCCATGGGCAACTTCAATTGCGTTTTAAATTAAATGACGCCTGTTTTATTTGTTTACATAACAAAATAAAACATCACTCATTTATCCCTTGCACAGTATAACTACATGCTGTAAAAAAGGAAATACGGCTTGCGCCATTTTCCTGTACATCTTTATTGATAGGACAAACCTTTATCTTTTTCTTTGTTCTGAGAATAAATAGGTGAAAATGCAGGATCGATTGATTCGCATGTTACAATCATACTGTTGCAGACTGTTCCGCCAAAAATACTGGCAACCGCTGCATCTGCAGCATCTCTGCCATTGGATATTTTTACCAGCCCGTTTACCGGTACAAGATGTGTGGGATCAAAAAATATCCATTCGCCACCAATATTGGCTTCGAAACATGCGTGAAAATCCGGTGGATTTAAATTGTATGCATATCCCGTAAAATATCTCGCCGGTATAGAGAGCGCCCTGCACAATGCAATGCCCAGGTGGGCAAAATCGCGGCACACGCCTGCACGTTCGGTTAGTGTATCGTACGCAGAAGTACTGCCATCGGTACTACCCGAACGGTAATCTACATTTTTATAAATCCATTCTGAAATTGCGCTTACCTGTGCATAAGTATTTTGTATGCCGCCAAATTCTTTATAGGCCAGGGTTTGTAATTTGTCTGACTGACAATACCTGCTGGGAAATAAATATGGAATGGTTTCAGCATCCATTTTTGCAATGGGTGTTGTTTCCAGTAATTGTTCGGGGTTAAAAATATTATACTGCAGATCCACCGTTGCTGCATAGCTAATTTTAAAATTGCACGGATTATTAACATGCAGTTTTATAAACCGTCCGTCGCTATTTAAGGCATTGTATTGATCTGCCTGGATAAAAGGATCTACCATTAAATTTTCTTCCAGTATTACCTGTTTAGTTGTACGTGCCACCTGTATATTAAAGATGAAAGTAGTGGGCATATTTACCGTGTACTGTAGTTCACTAAAAACTTTAAATTTCATAAAATTTATTTTATTGGGGATTGTTGATTCATCATGTTTTCTATCCAGTCGTTCGGAATTTCTTCCACGGACTGCTTTAATTTTTTATGCCAGCTTTCAGACACATGCTGCAAGTCGGCTGAAAGAAAATGTGCTTCCTTCATAGAGAAGCTATTTTTTTTGTACACCATTACATCAATCGGAAACTCTACATCGTTCGATACTTTCCGGGTAGCTTCAAATGATATAAACGCAGCTTTCATGGCCTGCTCTATGGTGGCATCATCAGTGATGATTTGGTTAAGAATACCCTTACCATGACTGGTGTTGCCAATCACCACATAAGGACTTCCCTGCCCTATTTCTATCCAATTGCCTTCGGAGTAAATAAGGAATAATTTATGCTCGGCATCTGCAGAAAGCTGCCCGCCAATGATTGTATTTATGTTGAACTTATAACCTGCCCTTTGAAGGGTTTCCCTGTCTTCGGAAGCAACCCGTCGTATAATTTCACCAAACACATTTACAATCTTGTACAACTTATCATACACCGTACCATTGCTGGTGGCGTCTTCCAGGTATTGAATGGATTTATCCCTTACTGAACGGAAGCCACTTGTCATTAAAAAAAAGGATGATTGATCGTGTTGATGAATGCTGATTTTTTTCCTTGTAGTGGTGTTTGTTCCGGAAGATATCCTGGTATCTGAAAGCGCTACCAATCCATCTTTTACTTTAATTCCCAAACAATAGGTCATACTGTAATTCTGCTGTTGAACGGAACGGAAAACTATTATCATGCCAAAGGAAATGGTATAAAAACAGTTGAATTTATTATTCAGGCTTTACTTGTTGGCACAGTAGTTTTGCAACTCAATAGCCCGCTTTTTATCAGTTAATTTTTTACAGATAGAAATTCTTATACATTGGCTTTCAAGCAATCGGGTAAAGACAAACATAACAATTTTCTCCAGGTACGAATTGATAGAGGTACAAGGAGACAATAATTAATGGATGAAATATTTAGCTTTCAAGAATAAATAGGTTTAATAAAAATAAAAACCGAATAAATGTGTGCAATAAAATCCCCGTATTTAAAATATTTACACAGCGTTGTTATTTTACAACCCTATAGTATAAGAAGCTATTTGAATTGAATGCTGCAAATAGATGTTTTAAAAAAATATCCAACAACTCAGTCTTTAATGATTTCCTGAACCCGCCCAATTTGCCCATCCTCCAATCTTACTTTTATTCCACGGTGATGTTTAGGCGCACTGGTCAACAGGTCTTTTACAATCCCTTCAGTCAGCACACCGCTTCTTTGATCTTTTTTTAAAATAATATTGACCAGCATTCCCGGCTTAATATCGGCTCTTATCGTTCCGTTCATGTATTATTTTTTAAGTTGGCAAGGTAAGTAGCTTTGAATTAAAAATAAGGCTGCTCTGTTATGATCGCTTAAGTAGTTGACAAATATAAATAACTGGAAAAACCAATAAGACTTTTGTTGACAGCAGGGAGGTTTCTATTAGAAGTTTCCCTTTTGGGGCAATGTCATTTAGTTAACACAACCGTGTCGCATCTGAATATTTGTTGAGCAGGAGAATAACGTAATGAGAATGACAAACGTTCCTTAGGAACGGCTGGTGTAACGCAAATTATCACCATGCGTACCTACGGCACGCAAATACAATCCGACTTTATCCCTACCCACCAAATATTCCTACCCACCAAATGT
>JBKJUP010000046.1:0-48201 GCA_046590675.1 Ferruginibacter sp.
ATTTCATGGCATCTTCATTGGCAGAGTTTACACTGAGGAACGAAGTGCTCCTTTCAAATTCACTTTTTTATGGCATCATTTTCCACCATAATATTTTTACAGAATTAAATTTAAACCTCACATTAGGAACTGCAAATTATGAAACATGCTCTCTCAAATATTAACCTTCAATAATGAACTTCTTTCTATGAATCATCAACAATGAACTATGAACCTTTCATTAACCTTCAATAATGAACTTCTTTCTATGAACCATCAACAATGAATTATGAACTTTTATGAACCATGAACTATGAACTTTATATGAACCATGAACTGTGACCCCCAACAACCACATACCCCGCCCTACTGCCCTACCTTAAAATGCTCTTCATCCGTTATTCCCTTCCAGTTATCAGTTCTGAAAGGACCGGCAGGAAACCCTTCCTTATTAAACAGGTTGTCGTCACTGGCATCATCTGCCCAACCAAAGCGTACCGAAACCGGTTCATTAATGCCTTCCTGGAAAACGACTACCTTATTACCATCTATCAATGCTTTTGCATATTTAAACTGTTTATTGGCTCCCGCTATTTCAAAGCCTTCAACATATCCATATTTATTTTTCGTAGTCAATCCACCACCAATATTTGAAAATGTAAGGATTGCTTTATCGCCTTCAATCTTCATAGATTCAAAAACAGGCCCACCTGCTACATTTTCTTTTTTATAGGTTTTATTCAACGCCACAGCGGCCAATCTTTCACCAACATCTTTTTTGTTTCGTGGATGAATATCTGTTGGGTTACCAATGTCTGTAGTAACGGCCATGCCTGTATTTGGCAGGGATAAAGTTAAGGTCTGTGCTTCTCTCAATTCACCCCAGGTGCTACCATTGGCACTATTTCCATTGGCAGAATTATAGGAAGCTAACTGTACAAAATAAAAAGGAAACTCCCCTTCTTTCCAGCGATTGCGCCAGTCCGTGATCATTAATGGAAACGACCGCCGATATTCAAATGCACGGCCCGCATTTGACTCTCCCTGGTACCAGATGGCTCCTTTAATACCAAAAGGAATTAATGGATTAAGCATAGCGTTGTATAGCAGTGTTGGATAACTATTAGGACCCACGCTTGCATTGCCCGGCAATAAAGACGCAACCTTAAACATCCAGGCTCCTGCCAATAATTGAGCAGCTCCGCCGATGGTGATTTTAAGATCATCTGCAGATCCATATACACCACCACCGCCACCGGTATCCAATACTTTTATGGCAATTATATTATCGCCGGTTTTTAAAATACCTGCAGGAATAGTATATTTTCTTGGAGTGTTATAACCATTGGTAGCACCCACCATCATTCCATTTACATAAGTTGTATCCGCATCATCAATCATTGCCAATTCCAGCACAGCAGGCTTACCGGCATCTTCGGCTTTGATGGTGATTTTTTTTCTGAACCAAACAACACCATCCAGGTCTGGCAAACCTTTCGACTCCCAGAGAGCAGGCAGTTGCATGGTTGGCCATCTTGTATCATTCAACGAAATATCTTTCCAGTTATTGGTGGATGTTTTACCATTATCAAAATCACCCTGCAACGTTTTTATCACGTCAAAAGTTACCCGCTCTTTTTCCTTTGCCAACGAGTCAAGGTTTATTTTTGGCATGGCAGCAATCATATCTTTAAAGGCTGCATCCTGTTCAAAAGCTTCCCGGCTTATCCATGTTTCAACATGTGTACCTCCCCAGGAAGTATGGATGAGGCCTATCGGAACATTCAATTCCTGTTGCAATTTTTTTGCAAAATAATATCCAACGGCCGTAAACTTTCCGGCTGTTTCCGGCGTGCAGACATTCCATTCGCCCCCCTTAATATCCTCCTGTGGTTGCGTTGCAATGGCCTTCATTACCTCTATGTGACGTATTTGCGGAAGATTGGCCGCAGCAATTTCGTTTGCTGCACCCGTTGCATTTGCCAAAGCAAATTCCATATTTGACTGGCCCGAGCAAACCCATACATCACCAACCAATACATTGGAAAATGTGATGGTATTTTTTCCTTTTATCTCCATCTCAAACGGGCCACCGGCCTGCTCGTTATCCAGGTTAATGCGCCACTTACCATACCTGTCTGCAACCACTGTTTTGGTTTGCTTATTAAACCTGATGGTAATTTTTTCCTTACTATCTGCCCAACCCCATACAGGTATTTGTTGCCCCCTTTGCAATACCATATTATCACCAAATATTTTTGGCAATTTTACATTTGCCATTAAATGAAGGCATGAAAATAAAACCAGCGAAGACAAAATAATTTTTTTCATAACTGCTTGATCGTTTACTTTTTTGTTATTGATATTAAATCGTATTTGTAGGAATCAACTCTGTAAGATGAATATACCAGTATATTCTTCATTCTATTTTCAGCAGACCTTTACCAGGAAGTTATCTGAAAATTATTTTTTTGTTCCCCGGCATTGATCTTCCATGGCATCGCCATCCGATCGCTATCGGATGGCGACGCCATGTCCAGCATTTTAATCGGGATCCGTTCAAATTCATATTTTTATGGCATCGTTTCTAATTCTACTTTGACATGTTTAGAAAACCTATTTTATGATATTAATAACCTTAATTATGGAACGGAAAAGTTGCCATAAAACCTACAGTACAAGGGAGTGACACAACAATGCCGCCATGAAAAAGCGGCTGCTGGTCAACAAGAAATTAAAAACGTTTGACTTGTCAAACTAGGACTAACAATAATTTCTTACAAAATTAAATTTAGACAGCCTCAAAAAACATTCAATTAAAAATATGAAGCTAAAGGTAGTAAGATGTTGCTTTACTTCTTTGGCTTTACACAAATTGTATCAATGACAGATAAAAAAGGTGCATTTAAAAATGTCCTCTTTGAATTAGAGGTGTCACCTTTATATAACAAGAATTCAACTAAAATATACTGAAAAAGGTAACACCTCTATCGACATCCGATAGCCATGGGATTTAAAATGCTCCTGGTAAAACAGTAGTAATTAATAATAACAAAATCATGATTATATTTAGGAACTTCTTTTAACGAAAGCAGCCGCCAACAGGCAATCATTTATTCAGATCGTATGCATGCAATTGAATTCAATAACAAAGTGGCCATTGTAACCGGAGCCGGGCAGGGAATTGGTTTTGAAATATGCCGGCAACTGGCAGCACAGGGTGCAAATATTATATTAAACGATATTGATGAAAAGCTTGCTGTAAATGCAGCCGCTCAAATCAGCAGTAATAATTGTACATGCACTCCCGTGAGCGGCGATACATCTTCTCCTGAAGTGATTGAACGCCTTACTAATACAGCCATACAACGATTTGGCAGTATCGATATTGTAATTGCCAATGCCGGGATAACCCTGTTTGGAGATTTCTTTACTTACACGATGGAGTCATTTAAACGGGTGATGGATGTAAACCTTGCAGGCACATTCTTTTTGGTTCAGGCCGCAGCAAAACAAATGAAACAACAACCGGAAGGGGGAAGTATATTGCTCACCTCTTCGGTGACCGGGCACCAGGCACATAAAAACCTGGCGGCTTATGGCATGAGCAAAGCTGCACTTGAAATGCTGGCCAAAAACCTGGTGATTGAACTATCGCCGTTTCACATCAACATCAATACAATTGCACCCGGCGCTACACTTACCGAAAGAACAAAAGAAGATGCCGGCTATGAAGACACCTGGAGCCGGTTAACGCCATTGGGTAAACCAGCTTCTACTGCAGATATTGCACACGCTGCATTGTTTTTAGTTTCGCCATTGGCAAAACATATTACCGGGCAAAGTCTTATTATAGATGGCGGCTGGACTGCAGTAAGCCCTTCTCCATTTTAATTATTGCAAAAATCATTTGCATTCATTCATAAAAAAACCGACACACAATAAAGTATGCCGGCTCAATAAACTATTTAAAAAAATTAATACTTAAATGCTTTCCCATCCACCATCACTTCCTGCGTAGCAATATCAAAAGTAGCTTTTCCACCTGTTCTTATTGCTGCATTCGTCATGATGTTTGCAACCGAATGTGCGTAGCCGGCCTCTACCGGTGCATTGGGTGTTTTACGGCTCCTTACACATTCCATCCAGTTGCGTACATGCGCCGATGTAAGTGCATCGCCACCAGTATTTGCCCCGGCTTCTACCTTCACAGCCATTGCAGACAAATCAATTTCCGGCAATAGGTTTGCTTTCATGTTCATTTGCTTTGCCATTCTTTCGGTTAATCCACCTTCCGGAGAAATTTTATTGGTATTGAGATTTAACTCGCCACCGTTTGAATAATAGATTTCTGCCGGGTGCTCATCACCATTATGCATACGCGACATAAACACCACCTGGAAACCTGTTGAAGGATCATCCTGCGGGCCGTAGTCAAAAACTGCCGTGGTGGTGTCCCAGTTTCTTCTGCCATCTTTCCACGCATAAATTCCACCATTGGCGGTTACGCTTCTTGGATGCTGAAGTCCGGTAAACCAATGCACGGTATCAATCTGGTGCGACATCCACTGACCTGGCATACCTGAAGAGTATGGCCAGAACAAACGGTATTCTAAATATTTTCTCGGATCAAATTCCTCAAACGGCCTGTTTAGAAGGTATCGCTTCCAGTCAAGATCTTCTTCTTTACATTTTGCTACCAGGTCGGGCCTGCGCCAGCGCCCTGGCTGATTCACGTTCCAGGTAAGTTCAACCATGGTAACCGGGCCAAATTTGCCTGCCTGTATAAAGTCGGCCGCCGCTTTATAATTAGCTCCACTCCTTCTTTGAGAACCAATTTGCACTATGCGATCCGTTGCTTTAATTTCCTTCAAGGCAAAACGATTGTCATCCATCGTTTCTGCAAAAGGCTTTTCACAATACACATCGCAGCCGGCCTTAACGCCTTCTACTGCATGCAGCGCATGTTGAAAATCGGCTGTGCTTACAAACACACCATCAATATCTTTTAGTTTATATAATTCTTCATTGTTTTTGCAGGCTGTAATATCATGCCCCATTTGTTCTTTTAAAAATGCCTGCCCCTGTTCACGACGCAATTTCCATAAATCAGAAACGGCCACAATATCAAAATTCAGTTCTTTATAATGATTCTTAAATGAAGGCATGTGTGAACCTCTGAACCTGTCTGAAAACCCAATTACACCAAGCCTTACACGATCGTTGGCACCCATGATATTTGCATAACTTTTAGCGCTGAATCCTAATGAGGCCACATAAGTTGCTGCGGCAGCTTTCACAGAAGTTTTAAGAAATTGACGACGGTTATTTTTTTTCATACTTAGCTTTTATGTAGATGAAGTGATCAATCGTTTAAGAATATTCAAGATAGCCAAAAAATAAGCTTGCCTGGCAACCTTGTAGTTGTATTTATTAATTACTTAAAGTTCTTTAATTTTTATGCTCCTGAAAGAAACATGCGTGCCATGTTCCTGCAATAAGATGTGGCCTTTTTTAGCCATACCAAAGTCTGGCCAGTGTTCATATTTGCTCCGGGCTACCAGTGCATAAAAGTAAGGTGTGCCACGTTGGTATTCTACCACTTTCCATCCATTGATCCAGTGTTCAATGTGGTTATCGGGGTACACGATGATTCTACCCCGGTTCCATTCACCAACCGGTAATTTTTCACGACGGCCGTCTGTAATATGTATGGCAGGAATCAGGTCGTACAAAGAAGCCATGGTACGATTGCCGATTGAGCCAAGTTTTGCATCGGGATGTGTATCGTCATCCAATATCTGGTATTCAAGTCCAATTGCAGAGCCCTTGTTCTTTTCAGATTCTGTTACAAAATATTTTACACCACTGTTAGCAGTATCAGTAATTTTAAATTCGAACTGAAGATCAAAAGCACCGAATTCTTCGTTGGTAACAATGTCGCCACCATTGGCAGATTCTGCACCAGCTCCACCGCGTACATTCAATGTACCGTTTTCTATATACCACACTTTATCAGGAAAATTATCTTTATAAGCACCCCGCCACCCGTTGGTGGTTTTTCCATCCCATAGCAAACGCATGCCCATGTTTTTTTCATCTGCTGAAAGATTATTGGGGATGGTATTGATTACAAAAATTTTATCAGCGGCAGTGGGTTTTAAATTACTGGTTTGGATGCGGATATTTTTCCAGTGAATTTCTTTTCCTGCTTCAGATGGATCACCAACGGCATGTACCTGCAAAGCGATGAATCCTTTTGGAGTCATATCATCTATTAAATGCGCACAGGCGATGCCGTTAACCCAGGTACGTATGCTGGTTCCAATACATTCAATGCGGTAATGATTCCAACCTTCTTTTTTAAAAGCATTTTTTGCTGCCGGATTATTTTCCATCGAGTACAACCAACCACGGCGGGCCTCATCATAAATACCGCCGCTCCAGGCTCTTGGCGATGGATCAATTTCCATCTGGTAGCCATGCACTCTTTCCGGTGTTTTTTTATCTGTTACATGGCAGTTATCGGCCGCATCTTTAATTTCACTTCTAAACTGAATACCCGAATTCATGGTACTGTTCATTTTAAAATCAACTTCAAAAATGAAATCTCCATAATTGCTGGCAGTGGCTAAAAAACTGTTTGGTTCTCCGGGTACAGTTGTGCCAATTATTTCGCCGTTTTTTACAACATATTTGGCCTTACCATTCAACTGTTTCCAACCAGTTAAATCTTTTCCGTTAAACAAATTTACCCATTTGGCTGAACCACCTGGTTGTGCAAATAAATTTGGTGAACACATCAGTGAGAGCAGTACAAGAGAGAGATAACATTTAAATTTCATTAGTAAGATCGTTTAAAGTGAAGGCAATTAAATATTTTTAATTTGGGAGCCGGAAGTTACTTAGTTTTTTAAAGTTTATCATCAATAATTTAAAAACTATTACTTTATCAAATTCGAAAAAATTCTATTTTATTAGCACAAAGACAATTTGCGATGGCATTTTATTTAAATAAATAATGATGAAATAATATCAATGTCTTTGCGAATATTAACAAATCAACCGATCGCAAATTCTTTCTTGTCATTTAATATTAACTTGGACGATGCGTACGCCTGTACTCATAACGATTGAATAAAATTTCATCAAATTCTTAATTGCAAAATGCTATGCCCGGAGATTCATCCAATGTAAATAACAAAGCTGTTATTCAAAATACTTATGATGCCATTGTAATAGGCTCTGGAATCAGTGGAGGCTGGGCCGCCAAGGAATTAACAGAAAAAGGATTGAAGGTGCTGATGCTTGAACGTGGCAGAAATTATGAGCATATAAAAGACTATGAATCTGCAGGAAAAGATCCGTGGGATTTTCCACACCGTGGCAAAGCTCCATTACAATACAAGCTCGATAACCCGGTGATATCAAGGGATTGGGCCATGTACGGCACGGCGGCACAGGAGCCAATTCTAAAATCATGGGTAAATGAAAAAGATTGTCCTTATGTGCAGGAAAAACCATTTGCCTGGTGGCGGAGTTACCAGTTGGGCGGCAGGTCAACATTATGGGGCAGGCAAAGCTACCGCCTCAGCGATCTTGATTTTGAGGCCAATGCAAAAGAAGGGATTGGAGTTGACTGGCCGATCCGGTACAAAGAAATGGAAGCCTGGTATGATAAGGTAGAAAAGTTTGCAGGCATCAGCGGATCAAAAGAAGGCTTACCGCATTTACCCGACGGACAATTTTTACCTCCAATGGATTTAAACATTGTAGAAAAAGATGTGGCTGCCAGGATAAAATTGCATTACAAAAATCAACGCCACATGTTTATTGGCCGTGTAGCCAATTTAACGGAAGCCATCCCGGGAAGAACCAAATGTCAATTTAGAAACCGCTGCTGGGAGGGCTGCCCCTTTGGTGGCTATTTCAGCACACAGTCATCTACGTTACCAGCCGCACAGGCTACCGGGAATTTAACGGTAAGGCCATGGAGTATTGTTACAAAAATTTTGTATGATAAGGATACTAAAAAGGCAACAGGTGTAGAAGTGCTGGATGGAGAGAATAATAAGACTTACGAATTTTATTCAAAAATTTTATTCCTGAATGCTTCTACACTTAACAGTGCATGGGTATTAATGAATACTGCAACAGATGTATGGCCCGATGGCCTTGGCAGCAGCAGTGGCGAACTGGGACATAATATTATGGACCATCATTACATGCTGGGTGCGCAGGGTGTAATGGATGGCTATGAAGACAGTTACTACTATGGCAAAAGAGCAAACGGTTTTTATATACCCAGGTTTACAAATATAAACGGAGATAAAAGAGATTTCCTTCGTGGATATGGTTTCCAGGGAAGTGCCAGCAGACAAGGCTGGAGCAGGGAAGTGGCTGAAATGAATATTGGGGCCGAGTTTAAAGAAGCACTCACTGAACCAGGCCAATGGAGTATTGGAGCAACGGGCTTTGGCGAAATATTACCCTACCACGAAAACAGGATTTATTTAAATAAGACTGTTAAAGATAAATGGGGATTACCGGTGTTGACAATGGATGCAGAACTAAAAGAGAACGAATTAAAAATGCGTAAAGACATCCTGAAAGAACTGGTTGAAATGTTTGATGTGGCCGGTATAAAAAATGTAACTACCTGGGATAAGGATTATAATATTGGACAGGGCATTCACGAAATGGGTTCAGCCCGTATGGGAAAAGATCCTAAAACATCGGTGCTTAATAGCCACAACCAGGTATGGGATGCCCTCAATGTATTTGTAACGGATGGCGCCTGTATGGCATCCAGTGCATGCCAGAATCCATCACTGACTTATATGGCACTAACAGCAAGAGCAGTTGAATTTGCTGTAGATGAAATGAAGAAAGGAAATATATAAATCACCTATTTCAAACAAGCAATTGTTGCTATTAAATTATTAAGATGGTTTTTTGCTCCAATAAATGTTGCCGCAAATTATTCACCTGTTTTCTCTGAATTAATAAAATATTGAACGATGTATATGAAATCAATCCCATTCATAATTGCGATAGCTGCAATTTTATTTACCGGATGCCAACAACCTGCCCCCGGCACCGGCACAACTGAAAATAAAGACAGCGCTGTAACGGTACAATGGAAAGTACATGATATGAACCGGCCAAGGCCACCCGTTGTAGAACCAATGAATCAAAACCTGCCGGCTCCTGCACCTGCTGGAGCAATTATTTTATTTAAGGCTGGAGACATTTCCGGATGGAAAGGTAACGACAGCAGCGGTATTGCTAAATGGAAACTGGAAAACGATTATATGGAAGTTGTTCCGGGTACGGGTGCCATTACATCGAAGGAAAGTTTTGGCGATATCTTTTTACATGCAGAGTGGGCGTCACCGGATGATACTACAAAGCACGGACAGGATCGTGGTAACAGTGGTATTTATTTTATGGGCAAATATGAAATACAGGTATTGGATTCGTACCAGGCAGATACTTATGCTGATGGCCAGGCTGGCGCCATCTATGCCCAATACCCGCCCCTGTTTAATGCATGCAAACCAAGAGGCCAGTGGAAT
Source organism: Ferruginibacter sp. (assembly GCA_046590675.1). GTDB lineage: Bacteria > Bacteroidota > Bacteroidia > Chitinophagales > Chitinophagaceae > Ferruginibacter. The sequence continues at coordinate 9,558 of JBKJUP010000046.1, forward strand.
GCTTACGACATTGCATTCCGTCGCCCAAGATTTGCAAAAGATGGAAGCCTGGTATCGCCGGCACGCATTACCGTTATACACAACGGCATTTTAATACAGGATAACATGGAATACAAAGGGCCATCATCCTGGTTGAAATTTTTGCCTTATGAGGCTCATGCCGATAAGTTGCCCATAACATTACAGGAACACAATGGTAAAGTACGCTTTAGAAATATTTGGGTATTGCCAATGCCAGACCTGGCTACGCCGTCCGAAGGTTACGGTGATAAAACAATTACTGTTGCCGATGCCGACTTAGATAAATATACCGGCACGTACGAAAGGCCCAATGCAAAGGCTCCGATTGTGGTTACTAAAAAAGATGGCAGTTTGTATGCAGATTTTTTCTGGCGGCCAGGTGCCCTGCAATTAGTACCTATAGCGGAAAATGAATTTGCTTTGAAAGAAACAGCAGGTGTAGTAAGCTTTAAAATGGATACTAACGGAATTGCTACCAGCCTTATTTTTAATTTGGGTGGCGATGAGATGCCTGCGGCTAAGGCGCCTAAATAATAGAAGGGATAGATGACAATTAAGAAAACCATTTTACAATAAATTTCATAATATCAATAGCTGTACTTCACCTTAATGTATTTATAATTATTTATGATCAAAATAGGACACTGGATTGGTCAATATAAATTTGACAAAAAAGTTCATCAGGAAAAGAACGGATTTGAGTATACTAATTTTGAAATAGAAATTACAGATGTGGACAATAACGATTTTATTGGTAAAGTTCAAGACGACTTAACAACTGGCGGAACAGAGGGAATTGGTGAAATTGAAGGAAAAGTCGTGGGTGAAAATATAGAGTTTGTAAAACAAATGCCCATTTTGACCTTGTTAATAGGAAAAGAAGGGACAAGAAAAACAATCAATAAAAAGCACCCTAAAATATATTATTCAGGAATCTTTTCCAGTGACAGAAAATCTATTAGTGGACAATGGAGATTTAAAGCTAGATTTATTTGGTTCGGACTTATTCCAATTCCGGTAATTCCGTCCAAAGGAACCTGGACAATGAAACTGAAAGATTAAAACCGAACGTACAATATTTGTTATGTCAAATATGGTTGCGCCTGTAACCTTGTTTGACATTTTTTATTTTATTTAAAAACAAATTCAACAGCCGGTTTGATTTATACTTCGCAAGGGGTAAAAACGTGAATAAGAATTTTTGTCCGGGCAGTAAAGCAATGGGCATCACCGTTGCATCGCCCACTTGTACTTATTATCAATGGGCAACTTCAACATCACTCATTTATCCCTTGCGCAGTATAATAGTACTAACACAATACTCAGGCAAAGGACGCTATGAAAAAATGAAGTTGAACAGTGCGACGCCTATGCAGATACACAAACATCCGATGCTGGTAAACCAATCATTTATATTATTTACAGAAAGCATTTCCAAAGAATATTTATACGCAAGATTCTGAATTGCAGAAAATAAAAAAGCTTCATCAGATCTGCAAAGACATGACAAAGCTTTTGATAAAAATATTTTTTACGCTCTAGGTTGCCCAGGCTTTATCTCCTTTTTTGTAAGGAACATTTCCGTCGTATTTACCCGGTACGGCAATGTAACGCAAGGCTTGTGTTGCGCCTTCTTTTGAGGTGAAATATCCCAACAAGGTAGTTTCTTTCATCATGCGGAAATAATGAGACGGATCGTCGTTGCCTTTTTTTGATTGATAGTCTTTTTGTGCTTGATCCAGTTCTGTCAACAGTTCCGTGCGTTGTTTGGGATCCGCTTCCATGAATGATTTGCTATATTTATTTTCGCTCAATTCATCAATGTTTTTCAACCCATCCATAAATATCTTCTGGTTGGGTTCTTCATAACAATCCAATACCATCACCGCCATAAAATCGCCTACTTTAGCAGCCTTAGCGCCGGGGCTTTTTGTTTCAGGAAGAATGGTATCAGCAATTTCATTCATCAAAGCAACCTGCTTTTCATTGAACATTGCGTTTACCTGTTTGTCGGTTGATTTACATCCGGAGATACTAAAAACCGATCCTCCCACAATTGAACCTCCGAGTAAAATCGCTACATTCTGCAGCAGATCTCTTCTAGTCATATTCATAATAGTTGATTTTTTTTATTTTATAAATTACCTTTTTTAAGTTCTTCCACTGCGAAATTTGCAGCCCTTGCGGTTAATGCCATGTAAGTTAAAGACGGGTTTTGACAACCCGAAGAAACCATGGCTGCACCATCTGTTACAAATACATTTTTTGCATCCCATACCTGGTTATTGCCATTGAGAACAGAAGTCTTTTCATCTCTACCCATACGAGCCGTGCCCATTTCATGAATGCCGTGCCCCATTGCATGGCCGCTATCCCAGCTATTTACTTTTTTAATGCCGGCGCCTTCCAACATGGCAACAGCTTCGGCTTTGATATCCTTTCTCATTTTCAACTCATTCTCCTTTAACTCTGCATCCATGGTCAATATCGGCAGGCCCCATTTATCCTTCTTTACCTTATCAAGATAAATTTTATTATCGTGGTTGGGTAAAATTTCACCAAAGCCGGTCATACCCATTATCCATTCGCCGGGCTCTGTAAGCGATTCTTTAAAATCTGCTCCTACACTTAACTCGGCTACGTTTCTTCTCCAGCCTTCCCTGCTTGCGGCGCCCTGGTAACCAAAGCCACGGAGATAATCTCTTTTATCGGTACCGAGGTTGGTAAACCTTGGAATATAAATTCCGTTGGCCCTTCTTCCATAAACCGTTGAATCGGTATATCCTTCAACTTTACCGGATGCGCCAATATTGTAGTGATGATCCATTACATTGTGCCCCAGTTCTCCGCTGCTGCTTCCCAACCCGTCAGCCCATATATCAGTAGCCGAATTCATCAACAACCAGGCAGAATTTAAGGCAGATGCATTTACAAAAACGATCTTACTAAAATACTGGTAGGTTTTGTTTGTTTCTGAATCGATTATTTCAACGCCTGTTGCCTTTTTGGTGTCCTTATCGTATAAAATTTGTTTTACAATTGCCAACGGCCTTACAGTTAAATTACCTGTAGCAACTGCCGCTGGTAAAGTGGATGACTGTGTGCTGAAGTAACCACCAAACGGGCATCCTTCCCAACACCGGTTCCGGAACTGGCATTGTGTTCTTGCCTGTAATGGTGCGGTTAAATTTGCAACTCTTCCAATGATCATGTGCCGGTTGCCCTCATAATTCTTTTTAATCCTGGCCGCTACATCTTTTTCCACCACATTCATATCCATCGGCGGTAAAAATTGTCCGTCGGGCAAATGAGCTAACCCTTCCAATGAACCACTGATGCCTGCAAATTTTTCAACATAATCATACCAGGGTGTCATTTCTTTGTACCGGATTGGCCAGTCAATACCCACACCTTCTTTTGCATTGGCTTCAAAATCCAGGTCACTCATCCGGTAGCTTTGCCTGCCCCATAATATTGAGCGGCCACCCATGCGGTAACTGCGCCACCAGGTAAATGGTTTCACTTCGGTATAAGGACAATCCTTTTCGTTGGCCCACGCATCCATTACTTCTTCGCTGGCGGCCCAACCCCTGTGAATAACGGGATAATCTTTTCTCTGCTGTGCGGTAGTCTTGCCACGGTGAGGCAAATCCCAGGGATCCATACCCGCAGTTTTGTAATCTTTTTTATGTACATGGTCAGCGCCCCGTTCAAGCATCAACACCTTCAACCCCTTTTCGGTTAATTCTTTTGCTGCCCAGCCACCGCTGATTCCGGAGCCTATAACAATGGCATCGAAAGTATTTTGTGCAACTGCTTTGGTATTGAGGTTGGTCGAATCGCCTGGCATATATTATATATTTCCTTTTTTAAGTTCTTCTACTGCAAATTTTGCTGCCCTTGCTGTAAGCGCCATATAGGTTAATGATGGATTAACGCAAGCCGCAGATGTCATACAAGCACCATCGGTAACAAATACATTTTTTGCATCCCATACCTGGTTGTTGCCATTTAACACGGAGGTCTTTGGATCTTTACCCATACGTGCAGTACCCATTTCGTGAATACCCCTGCCAAGGAACCCGTTGCTATCATGACCCTTCACCTCCTTAACCCCGGCAGCTTCCAGCATTTCGATGGCATCATTCATCATATCCTTGCGCATTTTCAATTCATTATCTTTCAACTCACAATCAATATTAAGCACATTTAACCCCCATTTGTCTTTGGTTGTTTTATCCAAAGTAATCCTGTTTTCAGGATGAGGAAGTACCTCACCAAATCCGCCAATACCCATTGACCATGAACCCGGCTCTGATAACGCATCTTTGAATTCTCCACCAATATTTAGTTCAGCAATATCCCTCTTCCAACCATCACGACTGGCACTACCCTGGTACCCAAAACCACGTAAGTAATCTCTTTTTTCAGTACCATAGTTGCGGTAACGTGGCACATAAATACCGTTGGGACGGCGGCCATAATAGTAACTGTCTTCAAAGCCTTCAACTTTTCCACCGGCGCCTACGCCCAGGTGATGATCCATCAGGTTGCGGCCAAGTGCATTGCTGGTACTTCCCAACCCTTCGGGCCAGATATCTGTAGCAGAATTCATCAACACCCATGTTGAGTTCAATGCAGATGCGTTTACAAAAACGATCTTGCTGAAAAACTCGTATGTTTTATTTGTTTCTGCATCCAATATTTCTACGCCTTTTGCTTTTTGAGTATCCTTATCGTAGATGATTTTTGTAACAATAGAAAATGGACGAACCGTTAAATTACCCGTTTTCATTGCTGCGGGAAGTGTTGCGGATTGTGTACTGAAATAAGCGCCAAACGGGCAACCCAGCCAACACTTATTGCGATACTGGCAATTGGTGCGGTTTTCGTGCGGCACCGTAATATTGGCTGAACGGCCAATGATCATAGTACGTGCATTGTTATAATGTGCCTTTACTCTTGCTGCCACATCTTTTTCAACCACATTCATTTCCATTGCCGGCATAAATTGTCCATCGGGTAATTGCGGCAACCCTTCTTTGGATCCGTTAACTCCAGCAAACTTTTCTGCATAGTCGTACCATGGTGCAATTTCTTTGTAACGAATGGGCCAATCTACACCAAAACCATCTTTAGAATTTGCTTCAAAATCAAGATCGCTCCAGCGATAACACTGGCGCCCCCAGGTTAATGAACGTCCGCCAACCTGGTACCCTCTAAACCAATCAAAGCGTTTTGTTTCTGTATAAGGACAATCTTTATCACTTGCCCAAAAATCGAGGTTCGTTTCGTTTAATGGGTAGTCTCTTTTTAATTTAGGATAATCTTTAATCATCTCCTGCGTGCGTCCGCCCCTGTGAGGAAACTCCCAGGGATCTTTGTTTGCATTTACATAATCTTTTACATGCACTACATCTCTTCCTCTTTCCAGCATTATTACTTTTAATCCCTGCTCAGTAAGTTCTTTAGCAGCCCATCCACCACTTATACCAGAACCTATCACAATTGCGTCGTATGTATTATCGGCCATGTTTTAATTTTTTATCTGTTATTTAAGTTTTTTATTTATTTGGATTTAATTAATAACCTTAAACATCACAAATTGTAATGCCTTCCTTTAGTGATGCAATTTTATCAGCCCTAGCCGGGATGAACTCCTGTGCCACATAATCTTTAAAACCGGTAGCAAGAATTGCCCTCATAATTGCCGGATAATTCAGTTCCTGCTGGTCATCAATTTCATGCCTTCCCGGCACACCTGCTGTATGATAATGCCCAAGGTATTGATGGTTGTCCTGGATGGTGCGTATTACATCCCCTTCATCAATCTGCATGTGATAAATATCGTATAGCAGTTTAAAATTTTCTGAGCCTACTCTTTTACACAACTCAACACCCCATGGCGTTCTGTCGCACATATAATCTTTATGGTTAACCTTGCTGTTGAGCAATTCCATCTGGAGTATCACATTATTTTTCTCAGCAATGCCAATGATTTTTTTGAGTGCTTCAGTTGCATTGCTTAGTCCCGTTTCATCATCCATCCCTCTGCGGCTTCCGCTAAAACAAATCAGGTTTTTATAGCCCGCCTTGGCAACCATCGGAATCATTTCCGAATAGTTTTTAATAAGCTGCTCATGATAATTTTTATCTGCAAAGCCATCAGTAAGATTGATCTCTGCACCATTGCACATAGAAGAAAAAACATCGTGCTTCTTTAATGTTGGCCAGTCTTTGGGCCCCACTAAATCAATGGCACTAAATCCAAGTTGTTTTACAACTACGCATAATTCTTCGATAGATAAAGAATTAAAGCACCATGCACAAACTGAGTGGTTGATATTTCCTTTCAATTTCACAGTAGAGTTATTTGTATTAGTGGCGGCTCCAAAACATGATAAGATTGACGACGATGATGCAATCACTGTACCGCCAACCAGCATGCTTTTAAGCGCATTGCGCCGGTTTTGAGATGTAGGCATTTTAGTTATAGTTTATACAATTGAATTTGATAAAGGTTGCAGGTGCTGTTGTTTTTTAGACCGCATATAGATTAACAAGCCGGCAAAAGCAACAATTAAAACAATGGGAATAATTAAAGTTGCGTTTATAATTTCGGGGCCGGCGGCTTTCTTGGCTTCGTTGAGTGCATTCGCCATTTCAGCAGATGCTGCAGCACTGGAATAAGCTTGTACATCTGCACCAGCCGGTAACTCAGCGGCTACCAGTTTATCATAATAGCCACCCATTAACATGGTGTAAACAGATACGGCAAACATGCCTGCGCCACCCATCAGGTTTAAACCAACAGCTCCGGTTCTTGGAAGATTTTCAGACACAAAGCCCAACATGGTTGGCCAGAAATAACAAACACCCACGCCAAATATAATGGCACCTGCAAACAGCATATTACCGGAACTATGCCCGAGAATATATAAGCCCAATGCGGCAATAATAGCCGACATCAGCAACACACCTGTTGGAGAAAAGCGATGCACAACCGGACCGGCAAATGCACGGCCTACAACCATTACACCTGTTTCCAGTGTTAGTAACAACAATGCATTATCGGTAACATTTTTAAGCAATACATCAATCCACTGCCCGGTAAATAATTCCGTGATGGCAGTACCAAACATTAATAAGATCATCAGTACAAATAATGGATTTAATAATGCTTTGTACATTTCTGAAGTAGATACACCGCTTGCAACTCTTTCGGTTGGTGGAAACTGGAGCTTACTAAAAAAGTAACCATATAATGCAGTTGGAATCAGCATCAGGCTTACCTGTATCTGCCAGCTTACACCTACTTTGTTTAATAAGAAAACGATTAATGTACCAATAACGATACCCCCCGGAAACCACAGATGAAAGTGATTGAGTTTGGTTGTTTTATTTTCAGTAAACAATGAAGTTACCAGCGGATTACAGGCTGCTTCAACTGTACCATTGGCAAGGCCAATACACAAGGTGGAGATAAATAACATAGTATATGGATTGCCAAATTTACCCGCAGTAATCGTAAGCAATATCCCTACCAGGTGAAGCACAAATGCCAGTATCAGCAGCTTCTTCATGCCGATGACATCTACTATTAAGCCACCAAAAATTACAGCTAATGGAAATCCCCAGAATGCAGTAGCGGTGATGGAACCAAGCTGAGCCTTGGAGAGATTAAACTCCGTTCCCCAGGTGCCCAACATACCGGCACGTATTCCAAAGGAAAGAGAAGTTACAAGAAGTGCAAGACAGCTAGCTACAAACAACTGCTGTTTCTGAATATTGGATGGCATAATCGTTAATTAATTTAAATTTCAATAGCTGTTAGAAGAATTTTGAATTGTAATATTATTGAATTTTATAGAAAAATGCTCGTAAAATGTAAATTGTTTTTTAGGTTTCTGTTAAAAAGAAAGATGGCTAAAAATTATTACGTCTAATTATGTCATTGCAAAAAAAATAAATCAGCCTAAACCGCTGCGTCATTTTTTGTTTGGATATTTTTTAATGAAAGGTATTAAACGTACTTATTCAATCTATTTAATTTTACTTAAAGTATAAATAATTATAGGTACCTGAATATTATGCGTAAAATTGTAAAAAATTATCTTTACCGATAAAATTTTAAAACGGTTAAAAATAAAATCTATATGAAAAGAAAATTGAGAATGGGCATGTTAGGCGGCGGAAAAGATGCCTTCATAGGAGCCATCCACCGGCATGCAGCAAATTTAGACGGACTAATAGAATTGGTATGCGGTGCTTTAAGCATTAACCCTGAAGTTGCCACACAATCTGGCCGTGACCTGTTTTTACCGGAAGACAGAATTTATCTTACCTACGATGAGATGATTGAAAAAGAAAGTTTGTTACCAGCCGATAAAAGGATGGATTTCTTAACCATTGTAACACCCAATTTTGCACATTTTGCACCGGCAAAACTGGCGCTGCAAAAAGGATTTAATGTAGTAATTGAAAAGCCGATCGCATTTACATTGGATGAAGCAAAAGAATTAAAAGCATTGGTAGAAGAAACAGGGCTTGTACTTTGTTTAACACATACTTACTCTGGTTACCCAATGGTAAAACAGGCTAAAGCAATGGTTAGCGAAGGCGCCCTTGGCAAAATTAGAAAAGTGTGGGTTGAATATCCGCAAGGCTGGTTAAGCAAGCTTTCAGAAAAAGAAGGCAATGCGCAGGCAGCCTGGAGAACCGATCCAAAACGCAGTGGTAAAGCCGGTGCTATGGGAGATATTGGTACACATGCGGCGCACCTGGCCGAGTACATAACCGGTGCAAAAATTACGCACCTCTGTGCCGATTTAAATGCAATGGTTCCCGGCAGATTATTAGATGATGACGGCAATGTATTGTTGAAATTCGATAATGGTGCAACCGGTGTGTTGATGGCATCGCAGGTGGCTGCAGGTGAAGAGAATGCTTTAAAGATTAGGGTATATGGCGAAAAAGGCGGCCTTGAGTGGGCACAGATGGAACCCAATACATTAATAGCAAGGTGGTTGGATGCACCGGCACAAATCTTACGTGCAGGAAGCAATTACCCTGGTTTATCAACCTATGCAACCAGCAACTGCCGCACACCCGGTGGCCATCCCGAAGGTTACCTGGAAGCATTTGGAAATATTTATAAAAACTTTGCCATTACATTGTCTGCAAAATTGGAAGGCACCACGCCACCTAAAGAAGCGTTGGATTTCCCATCGGTTGAAGATGGTGTAAGAGGCATGGCATTTATAGATAATGTGGTAGCATCTGGCCAGTCAGATATGAAATGGACAGAAAACCTGATTTAAAGATGAGTGATGAAATATGAGTCATGAAATGGATTTTTTGAACAAGCTGAAGTTTTTCATGGCAGCATCGTTGTGTCACTCTCTTGTACCGCATACCATTGTTGAGCATACTGCAACACAAACTGGTTCATCATCTCGACATATTTGATACGTAAACAATTATTACCGACCGACATATTGCATTCACTTATTCAACATTAAACATTTTGTATTCACCGTCGTTTCCTCCTAACCGCCGTCAGGGTTTGCAACCGCTGACGGGGTTACTCATTCAAACATTCATCATTCAAACATTCATCACTCAACATAATACATTTAGTCATTCAAAATAATTAAACATTATGCAAACAATAAAAGGCCCCGGCATTTTCCTGGCGCAATTTTTAGGCGATGAAGCCCCCTTCAACTCCTTGCCTGCTATTTGCAAATGGGCAAAAGAAAAAGGTTTTACAGGCGTACAATTACCTGCCTGGGATAGCCGGATAATCGATTTGCAAAAAGCTGCAGAAAGCAAAACCTATGCAGACGAATTAAAAGGCACTATCAACGATGCCGGACTGGAAATAACCGAAATAGCCTCTCATTTATATGGGCAACTGGTAGCAGTAAACCCCGCATACGATCAACTGTTTGATGGGTTTGCACCAAAAGAATTACGTGGCAATCCTAAAGCAAGACAGGAATGGGCAGTACAACAATTAAAGTATGCAGCCATAGCCTCCCGCAACCTGGGATTGAATGCTCACGCCACTTTCAGCGGTGCATTGCTTTGGCAAACAGTTTACCCCTGGCCACAGCGCCCTGCCGGACTGGTAGAAACCGGGTTTACAGAACTGGCCAAAAGATGGCTGCCGATACTGGATGTTTTTGAAGAAAATGGCGTGGATCTTTGTTATGAAATTCATCCCGGCGAAGACCTGCATGATGGCGTTTCGTACGAAATGTTTTTAGAAAAAGTTAATAACCATCCAAGGGCCTGCCTTTTGTATGACCCATCGCATTTTGTATTGCAGTGCCTCGATTATTTAGCCTACATCGATCATTATCATGAACGCATAAAGGCTTTTCATGTGAAGGATGCTGAATTTAATCCTACCGGCAAACAAGGTGTTTACGGTGGTTACCAAAGCTGGATCAACAGGGCCGGGCGCTTCCGTTCATTGGGTGATGGCCAGGTTGATTTTAAATCCATCTTCAGCAAACTGGCCGCTTACGATTATAAAGGCTGGGCTGTATTGGAATGGGAATGTGCCATCAAAAACTCAGAAGATGGCGCTGCAGAAGGAGCACCATTTATTAAGAACCATATTATAAAAGTAACGGAAAAGGCATTTGATGATTTTGCCGGAACCGGAAGCGACGAGGCTTTTAACCGTGGCTTGTTAGGCATATAATTTAATTGTATAATAGCAAATGTACCGGCGGCAATTTGTAACAATTGCGGACAGGTGCATTTGCTTTTATTTTTACAAGATTCCTGCGCAATCAGGAAAATAAGTTTATGTTTATTGCAGTAAGTGTACGATTGCACTATAACCGATAATACTCACCAGATGACGATTTTAGTCTTGCTTGCAGCCATTGTACTTTTACTACTTTTAATTGGATGGCTAAAAATTAATCCCTTTGTGTCCCTTCTTTTTGCAGCATTATTTGTTGGCATAGCAGATGGAATGCCGCTTAACAAATTACTGGCGGCCGTTAATGGCGGTATCAGCAGCACACTGGGGCCGTTGGTAATCACTCTTGTGTTTGGTATGGTGCTGGGCACCTTGCTTTCCGATACCGGAGCAGTACAACAAATAAGTTCCCGCCTCATTAAAATATTTGGTGATAAATATATAAAGCTGGCCATGGTTATCACCGGCTTTAGTGTTGGCATCGCCATGTTTTACAACGCCGGATTTTTAGTATTAATTCCGCTCATATTTGCGGTATGCGCCAGCACAGGGAAGCCCCTGGTTTATATTGGCATTTCTGTAGCATCTGCACTTTCGGTAACCCATTGTTTTTTGCCGCCACATCCCGGGCCAACAGCTATCACCATAATTTTTCATGCAGATCTTGGTAAAACACTTTTATATGGAATTATGGTTGCCATACCAGCCGTAATTGCAGCAGGTATATTGTTTCCTGAAATGATTAAAAAGATTCGCCCCATTACCGAACAAAAATTTTTTGAAGTAAAACATATTGATGCAGATAAATTGCCAGGCTTTGGTGTTAGCCTATTCATTGCTATTGTACCGGTATTATTAATGGGCATTTCTGCAGTATCAGAAATGTTTATGGATAAAGACAGTTCATTGCATGGTTTCTTAATGTTCATCGGCGATTCAGGAATATCCTTACTAATTGCTTCATCCCTGGCGCTGGTAATTTTAGGAAAAAAAAGCAGCATGAGCATGCAGGAGCTTTTAAACAAGGCATTTAACTCAGTAAGCAGTGTAACGCTTATACTGCTGATCATCGCTGCCGGCGGGGCTTTCAAACAGGTACTGATTGATAGCGGCACCAGCAATTATATCGCTGAATATTTTACGGGTTCATCTATTCCGCCACTTTTACTGGCATGGTTAATTGCCACTTTTATCCGCATTGCAATTGGATCCGCCACCGTTGCCGGACTTACCGCGGCAGGCATTATGCAACCATTGATTGCAAGTATGCATGTAAATGCTGAATTAATGGTAATTGCCATTGGCGCCGGAAGTGTAATGTGCTCCCATGTGAACGATACGGGCTTTTGGATGTTTAAAGAATATTTTGGTATCAGCCTGAAGGACACTTTTAGAAGCTGGACAATGATGGAATCTATTGTGGGAGTAATTGGCTTAATGGGTGTGCTACTGATTAACATGTTTGTTTAAGCATTAAATTAATTTGTTATCTTTCTTATTCACTTATAAAACAAAATTTAAACATGAAAAAAATACGTTCTACTATCCTCTTTTTAATGATTGCAGCCTTGCCTGTTTTTACATCTGCCCATGAGAAAGAGAAATCCGGTGAATATTACCAGATCAGGGTTTATCATTTTACAACTCCGGTCCAGCAGGCAATGCTCGATAGCTACTTAAAGGACGCTTATTTACCTGCACTGCACCGGCAACAAATTAATACCGTTGGAGTTTTTACCGCCATTGCAAATGATACGGCAGCGGACAAACGCTTATTTGTGATATTCCCGGTTAAATCTTTAAAACAAGCTGGCGAACTTTCTTCAAAGATTGCGAAAGACAATGAATACATCACCAATGGTAAACAATACCTGGATGTAAATTTCGAAACCCCCGCTTACACCCGGATGGAAAACATTCTGTTAAAAGCTTTTCCACTTGCACCATTTATGAATTTACCTAAGCTAAGCGGGCCAGGTGCAGAAAGAGTATATGAATTGCGCAGCTATGAAAGTGCTTCAGAAAATATTTTTCAAAACAAAGTAAAAATGTTTAATGAAGGTGGTGAAATTACACTTTTTAAATCCTTGAATTTTAACGCAGTATTTTACGCTTCTGTAATTGCAGGAAGCCACATGCCCAACCTGATGTACATGACAAGTTTTGAAAATATGGCCGACCGTGAATTGCATTGGAAAAATTTCGTCTCATCACCTGTATGGAAAACATTGTCTGCATTACCTGAATACCAGCACAACGTATCTCATATAGACATTACTTTTATGAGGCCTGCTTCGTATTCAGACTTTTAATTCATTACTGTAAATTCACTCTTATCAATCACCACTCATCAACAATTTTATCATGAAAATTTTATCTTATCTCAATAAAGTCTTATTGGCAGCAACGCTGTTAATAATTTTTTCATTTGTAGTTAAAAAGAAACAAGCTAATGTCTTACTTTTTTCCAAAACAAACGGGTACCGGCATGCCAGCATTCCTGCAGGTATCAATGCCATTACAAGGTTAGGCGAAGCCAATAGATTTTCCGTAGATGCTACTGAAGATTCATTGGCTTTTACAGATGAAAACCTGGCAAAATACCAGGCGATTATTTTCCTAAATACTACCGGCGATGTACTGGGTGAAGCGCAGCAAAACGCCATGGAAAGATTTATTAAAAATGGTGGTGGTTTTGTGGGTGTACATGCAGCCACAGATTGTGAATACAACTGGGATTGGTATGTAAAATTGGTGGGAGCAAGCTTTCTTTCTCATCCTGCGCAGCAAACAGCAAAACTTAATGTGGTTGATAAAAAAAATATAGCTACCAAACACCTGCCTGCTGTATGGGAAAGGAAAGACGAGTGGTATAATTTTAAAAATATGAACCCTGATGTAAAAGTGTTGATAACGATCGACGAAACTTCCTATACCGGTGGTAAAAACGGCGATAATCACCCAATGGCATGGTATCATGAGTATGATGGTGGCAGAGCATTTTATACAGAGCTGGGCCACACGTTGGAATCTTATGGCGAGCAGGAATACCTCGACCACCTGCTGGGAGGAATTAAATATGCTTTAAGACGAAAATAATTATTTAGTTGATACAAAAAGTCCCCGGAGTGAAGATCATCCGGGCACTTTTTGTATGCAATTGCTTTATAGAATATGGACAATGCTATAATTCTCTTACCCAGATATTTCGAAAACTAATGGGTTCGCTTTTATCGCCATGAGCCTGCAATTTAATAGGCGTAGCCCCATGCTTTTCATAATATGGTTTACCAATGTAAACGGTAACACCTTTTACTTCTGTATTGTTCTGCAACAACACACCGTTTTGCAATAAGGTTACACGGCCCGGTGATAAAAGGCTGCCATCTTCATTAAAGCGTGGCGCAGTCCATATTACATCATACGTTTGCCATTCGCCGGGCTTTTTGCAGGCGTTTGCCAATGGTATGGATTGTTTGTAAACGCTACCTGTCTGGCCATTTACATAAGTCTTGTTGTTATAACAATCTAAAATTTGCAGCTCATAACCCAGATCGCCTTTACCGGTTGATGTTAGAAACAAACCGCTGTTGCCCCTGGCCTGTCCTTCCCCGGTGATATTGTCCGGTATCTTCCATTCAAGGTGCAATTGATAATCTAAAAATGATTGCTTTGTCTGGATGTTTCCTTCCCCTTTTTTTACGGTCAACAAGCCTTTGCCTACCGTCCAGTTTGCAGGCCTGGTCGTGTCGTTTGTAGAAACCCAACTACTTAAATCTTTTCCATCGAACAATACAATTGCATCAGAGGGTGGAGCATTATGATCACCAGGCGTAACAATCTTTGGTTCAGGTGACCAAAGTTCTGTGTCTTTGGGATCGCCGTTCTGGGCCACGGCCAACTGGCAGGAAAAACCTGTTACAGCCATAAATAAAATGATTGCTTTAAACATATAGCGTTATTTTTTTTTGATTGAAATGTGTTTTAAAAAAGAGCGTCAAGGTAATAATATTTAAATTAGTTTGAGGCGCTTTGTACAAGTCTTTTTCAAAAAGAAATTAATTGCGGGTTCTCCCCCTCCGGTGGGCCACCCCCAAAGGATGACTCACCGGGGGGACGTAAGCTGTACTGACACTAATTCAACCTACCCATATAGAAGTCCAGCACTTTCGTTCTTAGCAGATATTCATAGCGGGTTGCCACCACGTTTGCATTTGTTTGATCCATATTGTTTTTTGCAATCAGGTATTCGGCAGAATTGATGGCGCCGTTTTCAAAACGAATGGCTGCTATCCTGAATGACTCCTGGTAAGCATCCAGTTGATTCAATAAAGCCATATAGCGTTTGTAGGTAGTAGATATATTGATATAAGCCTGCTCAACAGATTGCCTTAGTTGAAGCTTAATATTATCAGCAATCAACTGATTATATTTTTCATCATTCTTTGCCAGGCGTATGGCCGACCTTGTTTTAAAAGCATTAAAAATTGGAATTCGTACGCTAACACCATAGGCCGTAGAAAGGTTATTATTAAACTGCGAACCATAAGCAATTTTCTGGCTGGTATATTTATCCCGCTTTGTAATTACCGGAACCGGTGCCCCATTAATGTTTACATAATCTCCATTGGGCACTTCTACAAAACCATTGTAATTATTGATTGCCGCAGCGCTTGAGTAATTGGTATTTAAAACGCCATACAACGAAACTGTTGGATAATAATTTGCAGCAGCAACCTTTACTGCAATAGAACTTGCTTTAACCCTTAACTCACTTGCCTTCACTGAAGCCAACTGCTGAAGGGCTGTTGTATAGATGTCATTGGGCATTGCATCGTACATTTTTATAACACTGTCAAAGCCGGAACGGTCAATTGTAATATTGGCATCATAGGGCACATTCATCAATTGTGACAAGGCAAGCACCGATGATTCAAAATTATTTTCAGCAGTAACAATGGCCAGTTCATCACCTGCGTATTGTCCTTTAAGATCGCTCACATTACCGGGAAGTGTTGCCCCTTCCTTTGCAATTATTTCAAGCCTGTCAACCTGTTGCCGTGTTACTGATGACCGTTGTGTTGCAATCAATACCGCATCTTCATTATTCATTATCTGCAGGTAAGCCAGTATTACCTGTAGCGTTAATTCATCCTTTTTTTGTTGCCATTCCATGCTAGCAGTAGCAAATGCATATTCATTTTGCTTAATCTGGTTTTTTAGCTGAAACCCATTAAAGACGGGCAATACAGCCTGTGCATTTGCGCTACTTGATGTCAATTGCTGGTTAATGTATCCATTTGTAAACGGATCAATGCTTCTACCGCTGTTCATCCCATAATTAAAGCTACCCTCTATTGAAGGTAGCCTGCTATACTTCGCCTGCTTATAATTTATTTCAGCATTTTTCATCATCACTGCGCTTTGCTGTGCAGGTATGCTATTGGCCAGAGCCGTGGCTATACTTTTCTGTAAAGTCAGTTTTGTATCCTGTGCATTTGCAAAATATGCAACCGCCGTCATTATCATCCATACAATCAGCTTACTTTTCATTTTACTTATTTTTTGTTTACCGGCTTTAATGCCTTATTTAACTTTATTGACGACCATTTATCCCGCACTTTAATATTGGCTCCGTTCATCTTTAGCTCGCTGCGTTAATAAATCTCTCCACATTTAATCAGTGGTTTCCATGCATTCAATATCTAAATGATATATACCCGTTAATTTTCAATCCGGCCATCCAGCAGGTGAATGATGCGTTTGCCGTAAGCGGCATTTTTTTCAGAATGCGTAACCTGTATAATGGTAACGCCTTCTTCATTGAGCGTCTTAAATAATTCCATGATCTCCTCCCCTTGCTTTGAATTCAGGTTGCCTGTTGGTTCATCGGCCAATAATAATTTAGGCTTCGCAATCAGGGCCCTTGCAATGCCCACTAACTGCTGCTGGCCACCGCTTAACTGGGCAGGAAATAAATCTTTTTTACCAACGATGTTAAAGCGGTCAAGAATATCCGCCACCATTGCCTTTCGCTCCGCAGATTTTATATTCTGATAAATCAATGGTGTTTCAATATTTTCATACACGGTTAATTCATCAATTAAATGATAAGCCTGGAACACAAAGCCAATGTATTGTTTGTAAAGGGCTGAACGATCTTTTTCCCTTAATTTAAAAACGGTTTCGTGCAGGAAATTATATTCGCCTTCATTGGCTTCATCCAGCATACCAATTATGTTTAGTAAAGTGGATTTACCCGAACCCGAAGGGCCCATGATGGACACAAACTCACCCTCAGCAATATCGAGGTTGATATCCTTTAATAAAAAGGTTCTGTTGGAACTTGTATTCACCCATTTAAAAATTTTACGTAGCTGTATCATTTGGTTTTTGTTGTTTAGTTTTTATCCGAAGCTCTTACTTTATTTTAAAATTTGTATTAGCATTAGTCTGTTGGCAAACTTTTCACAGGATCTACAAGTGCCATTTGAGCGTACTCCCACTCAATATTTATCTTCCGTAACCATATCATAAATCTGCGAAAAGGATGGTTGAATTTTGATTGATTACTAATTTGTCAATGACTATGCCAAAGCAAAAACCCTTGCTGAACAAGGGTTTAAATGAATCAGTGACTGGCAGGTGTACGAAAACGAACAGTTATTGTGCGGTAACGGACAGTAAACTGAGTTGTTTATCCTTGATAGTTATTTAAACAACAGTATAAGTAAAAGTAATTATTTGACTATGATGATTTTCTAAACCGGGTAAAGTTGCCCTAGTTTCGATGGCGTACGTTCACAGTAAATATATATTTTCCATCTTTTACACAATCCCCGCTGATTGCACCGGAGCTGATAGGTAGCAGAAATTTTCCCTTTCGTCGCAACATTTGCAAAATCGCCCATTCTTCAGTAATGTATTGCTAATTTGTGCTATGAAAAAAACATGGTACACAAAAAAATGGGTAACGGTGCTGATACATATTGCTGTATGGGTACTACTATTTTCTTTGCCATATTTACTGCGTCCTTCCTATAATCCAAACGAAAACAATCCTCCTAAAGTAGATAATTCCAGTATAGTATTCTTAATGGCCCGGTTAAATGACATCATGCTAGTCAGCATCTTTTACCTGAATGCCTTAGTATTGATTCCGGCGCTGATGTACAAGAAAAAATATACGCTCTACACCATTTGTGTTGCGGCTTGTTTTGGGGCACAATTACTTTGGGGATGGATCATTAAAAACATCCTGTTACCCGACCCTAATTTCACCTTCAGGAAACACCTGTTTTTCAATATTTTTATATTTCTTTTTATACTTGCCTGTAGCATTGCTTACAGAACTATCCGTGATAAAATAATTTCAGATAATCTTGCCAAAGAAAAAGAAAATGCCTTTCTTAAAACAGAGCTTTCTTTACTACGGTCGCAGGTAAGCCCGCACTTTATGTTTAATGTTTTAAACAATATGGTTGCACTTGCACGGAAACAATCAGATCAGCTTGAACCCTCGCTCATTAAGCTTTCTTCGCTGATGCGCTACATGTTGTATGAAACGGGTGAAGAAAAAGTTTCGCTTGAAAAAGAAACCGAATACCTGCAGAGTTACATTGATCTGCAGCAACAGCGTTTTGGAAAAAAAGTTGTTATCAACGTAAATATGTGTACGGGAGACCGGCTGTATGATATAGAACCAATGCTATTGATTCCGTTTGTAGAAAACGCTTTTAAACATGGAACCGGCATGATTGAAAATGCACACATTGATATCAACCTGAAAGGTGAAAATAATGTGCTTTATTTTTCAGTAACCAATAAATACAACCCGGATTCTACCGAGATAAAAGATAAGGCCAGTGGAATAGGATTGGCCAATGTAAAAAGAAGATTGAACCTGCTGTATCAAAACCAGCACAGCATCAACATTTCAACTGATAACAACCTGTTTACAGTTTCATTAAAAATAAACCTGGCCTGATGATCAGATGCTTAGCCATAGATGACGAACCTTTAGCACTGGAGTTGCTGGAAGACAACATCAGCAAACTGCCCTACCTGAAATTAGTAGCTGCCTGCGATAATGCCATGGAAGCGATGAAAATAATGCAGCAGGAGCCGATTGATCTTATATTTTTAGACATACAAATGCCCGGCCTTACAGGCTTACAGTTTATACAAAGTATGACGGTGAAGCCCATGATAATTTTGATAACTGCCTATGAAAAATATGCGCTGGAAGGCTTTAACCTGGATGTTACCGATTACCTGGTAAAACCGGTTTCGCTTGACCGCTTCATCAAAGCCTGCAACAAGGCGCAGCAATTATTTGAACTAAAGGCTCAACAAAAAAACCCTGCCATAACGGCCAATGCCGGTTACTTTTTTGTAAACGTAGATTATAGCCTTGTAAAAATTACCAATGCTGATATTATTTATATTGAAGGACTTAAAGACTACATAAAAATTCACCTGAAAAGCTCGCAAAGGCCGGTAGTCACACGGATGCCCATGAAAACCATTGAGGAACAATTACCTGCAGATGGATTTCTTCGCATACACAAATCCTATATTGTGTCTGTGTCATTTATTACGGCCATCCGTAAATCAAGCGTTTTTATTGATGCGCTGGAGCTACCTGTTAGCGACAACTACCGGGATGCTGTTATGGCATTGACAGGGAAAATCTAAAGCTACATTTCACATCAACTCAGGAAGTTAAATTATACCTGGCAAAGGATTAATTTGTACTTTTTATTGCTCCTTAAAGATAAATAGTAGAAGAGCCGCTTCGAACGCAGGGCTGGAGTGCAATTGCCTTTTGATCCCAAAGGCGTTGCAGCTGAAATGTGCGACGCCACCGAAGTTTAATTGAAATACAAGTGCCGGGCTAATAAAACTATCATGAGTCAAACTGCATTTCATTTAACATTTAAAATAATTAAGAACACCTGGCTCATAAAAAAATCAATGCACGGTTTCTTCCTTTTCGTCGCAACATTTTACCAGCTTATCTCATTTAGCCAAAATGACCGGTGGCCGCAAGTATTTTTGTATTCAAATAAAAATTAAATGAAAAAGATACTGTTACTAATTGCCGTGATCATTGTTTCAATAGGTGCATTTGCACAAATGCCTGCGGGCAGGCCTGGTAATGGCCAAATGCCAATGATGGGCAATATCGGCCATGTTTATGGAAAATTACTGGATGCTGATGGCAAACCCGTGAGTGATGCTTCGGTGGTATTGATGCAAAGTAAAATGGATAGCGCCTCTAAGAAAATGAAGCAGGTATTGCTGAAAGCAATGGTATCTGCAAACAATGGCGATTTTAATTTTGAAGAATTACCAGTTACAAGCAAACTTGTATTAAAAATAAGTACTACCGGGTACAAACCAATTGACCAGGAAGTTTCCTTTATGCCTAAAAAGCCGGCAGGCGCCCCTGCTGCCTCACAAGCTCCTGCAGGTCCCCCACAGGGATTCAGTATGCCTTCATTTGAAAAGGACCTTGGCAATATTTCCCTTGCAGCCGATGCAAAACAATTACAGGATGTTACTGTAAGATCTGTAACGCCTTCTATACGCCTGGATGGTGATAAAAAAATATTTAACGTTGAAAAAAATATCATGAGTGCTGGTGGAACCGGCCTGGATGTGATGCGCAATGTGCCTTCGGTAAATGTTGATATTGATGGCAATGTTACCATGCGTAACAGCGCCCCGCAATTATTGGTAGATGGCAGGCCAACCACGCTTACGCTGGAGCAAATACCCGCAGATGCAATCGAAACCGTGGAAGTAATAACCAACCCATCTGCAAAATACGATGCATCTGGCGGTGGCGCAGGCATACTAAATATTGTATTAAAGAAAAACAAAAAAACAGGCTACAATGGTAGTGTAAGGGCTGGGGTTGATAAACGTGGTGCGTTTAATGGTGGTGGTGATTTTAGTATTCGTCAAAACAAATTCAACTTTACCGCGGCCCTGAATGTAAACCAAAATAAGGGGCGTACTACCGGAACAACAGATCGCATCAATTTACTGGATGTACCGCAAACAACTGTATTTCAGAATAACTTCAACAGAACAACCGGTGGCTTTCTATTTGGAAAAGTAGGCATTGATTACCTGGTTACCAACAGAACTACTTTGTCTTTAACAGGCATCAAAGTTCATGGCGAGTTTAACCCGAACGAGCAAATTGATATTACAACAGATAGTTTGTACAACAGTGCAAAAACTACCAGCCTTAGCGAAAGAAATACTACCGGCACCAGGCAGTTTAACGGCCAGGGGCTTGTGTTTGGATTTAAACAACTGTTTCCAACAGAAGGACAGGAACTAACGATTGATGCCAATTACTTTGGCGGTAAGAACGAAAACAATTCATTGATCACAAGTAATTATTATGCTGGTAACAGCAGCACAATCAGCAACACAGAATTACAAAATACAATTGGCAACGGTTCAGATAAAAACTACACCATACAATCTGACTTTGTAAAACCATTGAGCAAAATAACTAAAATAGAAACAGGTGTAAGAGCGGCGATACGTAGTCGTATTAACTTCAATTCAAATTATATTTATGATGCTTCGGTTAATGATTATGTGATTGTTCCATCGGCGACCAGCAACTACAAAAATACCGACAATGTTTATGCAGCTTATGCCACCTTTAGCAGCGCTGTAAAAGACTTTACTTATAAGTTGGGCGTAAGGGCAGAAAGTTCCAAGTACAACGGAACTTCAACCAATACCGGCGAAACCTTTAAAAACAGCTACCCCGTTAGTTTGTTTCCATCCGTTTTTCTTAGTCAAAAATTATCTAACAAGCAACAGGTACAACTGAGTTATAGCCGCCGTATCAACAGGCCCAACTTTTTTCAGTTGATCCCTTTTACAGACTATTCGGATAAATTAAACATTACAAAGGGTAATCCCAACCTGGTTCCTGAATTTACGCAGTCGCTTGAATTATCGTACCTGAAAACATTTACAGGCAACAACACGGTATTGGGTTCTATCTATTACAAACACACCAACAACCTTATTACCCGATACCTTACACAGGAAGTAAATCCTATTACCGGTGACGATGATTTATTGAATACCTACATCAATGCCAATTCGAGTTACTCAACCGGGGCTGAAGTAACCGCTCAAAATTATTTAAACAAATGGTGGGACATCAGTACAAATCTAAATCTGTACAATTCAAAGGTTAATACAGACAATGTAAATGCAACCTCACAGGCAGCTATATGGAGTTTGTTTGGAAAATTCAACAGTAATTTTAAACTGCCTTCCAACTTTGCGATACAGTTTACTACCACCTATCAGTCAAAAAGTAATTTGCCTGTAAATTCCAACAGCGGCATGGGTGGCGGACCATGGAACCAAAGCCAGAGTTCATCACAGGGATACATCAAGGCATCATGGGGAATGGATCTTGCAGTTAAGAAAAGCTTCCTGAAAAACAATGCAGCTTCGGTATCGCTTAGTATCAATGATATATTTAAAAGCCGCACCAGCAGCCAGTATTCAAGCAGCGAATATTTTATCCAGAACTACAATCGCCTGCGTGACCCACAGATGGTGAGACTGAACCTGAGCTATCGTTTTGGTAAAATTGATGCTTCTTTATTTAAAAGAAAAAGTTCAAAAGGAGAGCAAAATGCATCAGAGACTATGCAATAATATTTAATCTCAATTTTTTTTTGCGATTAAACTATAAAATATCCCCGGCGCAGGGGATATTTTATTTTAACTAATAATTGGGCAAGAATTTTCAGATGTAAGTCAACCTTTCTTTGCATTGAAACGTATATATACTTACACATTTAAAATTAACTATCATGCAAAAATTCGCATTACTTGCAAGGCTTGAAGCCAAACCAGGGAAAGAACAGGAAGTAGCTGACTTTTTAAAAAGTGCGCTGCCGCTTGTAATGGATGAACCGGAAACAGTGAATTGGTATGGTTTGCAAATTGGCCCATCTACTTTTGGTATTTTTGACACATTTGAAACAGAAGATGGAAGAAAGGCGCATCTTGAAGGTAAGGTTGCTGCGGCCTTAATGGCCAATGCAGGGGAATTATTATCAACACCACCCGTTATAGAAATGGTTGAATTGTTAGCTGTAAAATAATTTGAAAAACGAATAGCTAAATCAGCGTAGCTATGGATGATTAAATATAGAAAGGTCGGGGTAATTACCCTGGCCTTTTTTTGTGTTGCTCAAATACAGGCAACCACCTATATAAAAAATCAACCTCATGCGCTTGCATGAGGTTGATGTAAAATCTTTAATCCAACCTGAACGAAATTTTACAAACACATCCAAACGTAGTAACCTGGCCGTTTGAAACATGTGCCTTAATATCCTTTACATAAACAGAATCTATGTTATGAATTGTTTTAGATGCTTCAGCAACGGCGGTGCGGACGGCGTCATCTATTCCTTTTTCTGAAGAAGCAATTACCTCAATAATTTTTACGATAGGCATAATATAAAATTTAAAGTGAAAAATGATTACGAAATATTTAATAAAGCAAATTCAATTTACTGAAGCGATGAATTACCAATCTGAGGAAATTTAACCTCAGCATTTGTAGACAAATATGCTCATATATTCAAGCTGCATTAAACTTCCATTCATGTTCAATTCCCGCTGTTGTTGTGTGCAAGGGTTGCAAACAAAATGCCATAAAGAACTGTACAAAAAACAGGAATACTTTGAGGCACACAAATTGTTTCACTTACATAAAATATCAATCTTAATTAAAACATTTTTATGGGTGAATTTAAAAATTTAGCAAACAAGGAAGGGCTTGAAAAATTGAAAGAGCTGGTTAAGTCGGAAGGCATGTGTATGTTTTGCAGCAATCTTTCTACTTATCCTGTTTCTACCAGGCCAATGAGTACGCAGGAAGTTGATGACAATGGGGATTTTTGGTTTTTCAGCAGACTCTCCAGTGAGAAAAATGAAGAAATAATGAAGGATAACAGGGTGCAATTATTTTATGCAAATACAGGAAGTTCAGCCTACCTGAGTGTAGCCGGTGTTGCCACCATTATCACAGACAAAGAAAAAGCAAAAGAACTGTGGACAGGCTGGGCCCGTACATGGTTTCACGAAGGTGCAGATGACCCGGATTTGAGCATTATAAAAGTGGAGCCTCAAGACGTGCATTATTGGGATACGAAAAATAATAAAATGATAAGCCTGTTAAAAATTGTGACAGGGGCTATTTTAGGCAAAACAATGGATGATGGTGTTGAGGGGAAGATAAAAATATAATGGTATCAGCTATTGTTCAGAAATGATTTATTTGTTCACCAGTCCCATAGCCATCGGGAGTATTTCATGGGATCAATATCCGATAGATTAGGATGGCGACGGCCAGTCCCGCATTTCCATCGGGAGCCGTTCAAATTCAGATTTTTATGGCATCATTTCCCCCAATAATATATATGTCCGCATTAAATTCAAACAACTTTCTATTTAAAAAATCATGCACTCATTGCATGATTTTTTTTCGTCTTTTACCATCTATTTTTCCATTACAACTTTTAGATGCAAACAATAAAAAAGAGGATGCAAGATGCACCCTCAATTTTAACTCAAAAACACATTAAAAGTTTGATTTTTATATCCAAATGATTTTATGCTATTGGCTCTATTAATTTATTTTAGTTGCTTCCTTTGCTGCTACTGTCGGGGACCGCAGCGGCTTCACTTTTATTTTCATTGTTAACTCCTTTACCTTCCTCTACCCATTTGCTTAGAATTTTTACATTGTTATTGGCATCGACATTTTCAGGATCAATTGCAAGAATCTTATTAAACCACTCAATAGAATTAACATAGTTCTTTGTAATATTTGCTTCGTAAGCTCCCAGGTATTCGTACGCTGTCAACAATATTCTTTCATTTTTTACTGAGTCAAGTGCTGCAACTTCAGCAAGCTTTTTATAATGCGGAACTGCAAGGCCAAGTGTCATAGCAGTATCGATCAATGCGTTGGCCCTTGCCCTCCATAGATAACCGTGTAATTGGTCGGGATATTTTTCCGCATACATTGCAAAAACAGTGTCAGCACCTACATAGTCTTTATCTGAATAAAGTGCCATTCCCCATTTGTACAGGTCAAGGTTGGTAGCGTTAGGTTTTGACTTATAAATTTTTTCTCTCCACACAGCTTCTCTTTCCCTGTTACCTAATTCCTTTTGCAAATCTGCAAGGCTGCTGTAATAATCCAGTTTGATGGTAGTATCTTTTTCCATGGCAATTGCCTTACGATATAATTCGACAGATGTGCTTTTATCCGGGGTTAAGGTTTCAAGCAACTTCGCTTTTAACTCATAATCTTTAGATACAAAAGAAGTATCATCCTGCTTATCAAAATAAACGTTCATGTTAGTTAAAGCTGCAGTAGAATCACCCAATGATGCATAACTATAAGCCATCATTTTATACATTCTGGGTTCAGAATCTTCACCATATTTGGTGATGATATTTTTTGCATCTGTGATTGCTTCATTGTATTTTTTTGAAACATAAGCAAGGTCAGCAAGCATATATTCATGCTCCGGTGAAGGTTCTGCATGACGGATATAAGCATTCAGATAATCAGCCGCTTTTGTAACATCGCGGAAATAATAGTAGTAGTACAATTCGTACAATGCAGGCGTATAGGTAGAATCCATTTCCAATGCCTGGTTAAACCGGTCAACATAAATGATGGCATTCTTTTGTGATTTATAAATGCGGCCTTTTTTAAACATTGCCTCAGCAAGTTTTGGCTCGTAGTTCAGTGCCTGGTCATAAGCGATTACGGCATTCGATCCATCAATAAGCCTGCGGTACGCATCACCCAATGTTACATATATCTGTGCATTTTTCTTATCGCGTTTTACTGCTTG
This sequence comes from Ferruginibacter sp., assembly GCA_046590675.1. Taxonomy (GTDB): domain Bacteria; phylum Bacteroidota; class Bacteroidia; order Chitinophagales; family Chitinophagaceae; genus Ferruginibacter. The sequence continues at coordinate 35,241 of JBKJUP010000046.1, forward strand.
TTTTAACAGTTCCACTGCCCATAAGCTATCACCATGAACACTTTCTACGTTTGCTTTACCAGCCGCCCATAAGGCATTTTCGTCTTTATTTCTTGAAGCAGACAAAACATCTTCAATAAGTGCATGGGCTTCCGTTGTTTTGTTAGAATCCAGCAATATATGCGCCCAGCCCATATATACAAGTGGGTTTGATTTTTTAGAAACGTCCTGCTGTACAAAAGCATCGTATTTTGGTTTCAACACAGCCACAGCAGAATCAAGCTTCTTTTGCTCAAGGTAAATTTCACTTAATAAATACCAGGCTTCGGGTTCAGCGTCGGGGTTTTTAATGATTGTTTTCAAACTGTTTTTTGCAGTTTCGTAACGCTCGTAATAAATATCTTTTTTAGCATCTTCTATTGTTTGCGCCTGCGTTACAGATGCGGTTAACAATAATGCCGTTGTTAAAATAAATAAATGTTTCATATGATTGTTTTGTGTTTTTGAGTATTAAAAAATGTTGCTGAGTATTGTTATATAATTTATGCAGTATTGATTGTAAGCACTGGTGGAGCCGCATATTTCTGGATAATATTACCCATTAAGTTTGCCAGGAAACCAGGCATTTTTGTTTGTAAACCCGGATTTAAAATCACCAGGTCGGCGGCTTCAAGCATTGCAAATTGATTCACAGCTTCTGCCACATTATAACTCATGATGGTTTCTGTTTCAACCCTTACAGATGAGTTATCTTTTATTAGTTCGTATGCTTTGTCAACAAAATATTGCACACGATCTTTTGTTTTTTCATTTTCAATGCCTAATAATTTTATGGTAGTGTCATATTTAGATGCGATATAAATTCCATACATCAATTTCCTTTCGGGCAAAAAATCTGTGATAGGAATTACAATTGAATATAGCCGCACAATTCTACGATTACCTGGAATTGTTATTACCGGCACATTCGTTTGGGCCGCTATTTTATCAGGGTTAAGCATCATCTTTCTCCTTCTTAATCCCCTGTTTTTCCGACCTATTAAAACAAGGTCAAATTTGTTTTCATTTACTAACTCAATGATGCCTTCGTCCCAGGTTCCTTTTAATAGGCTGCAGGTAATTTTAACAGTATTTCCGGATAAAAGTATTCCGTGGCTACACAAGCTTTGTAGCTTTAACTCGATCTCTGTTGTATTATCATTTATGTTTAATGGAACGGCTATATGCCCGTCTGCCATTGACATTGCCGCAAAAGGTGACAGCGTAAAAATATGTACCAGGTGTATGCTGCATTGATAATTGGTCGCGATGTCAATCGCTTTTTCAACAGCCTTTTTTGACTTGGCCGAAAAATCGACCGGTACTAAAATTTTGTTGAAGAGCTTTAACATTGCATATATATTTTTTAATAGTACAATATTATAACACCGTCTTAAAAGTTTGATTAGTCTTTCATTAAAATCTCATTAGAATCGTGCTAAAGTGCATATACGGCATGGCATTTCGTTAAATTTATACAGATCGCATACTTACCTATGATGGTAGTATCTGATAATATTTACAATTAATTTAAATAGCAACAATATATGTCTTTACGTCAGTTTATTTCTTCCCGTGAATTTTTACGATCCTTTAATATTGCAAAAACAAATGCCACTTTAAGATGGAAAGAAGTGGCTGCAAAATTTGGTTTACAAAAAGATGTTTACGAAAACCCCCGGCACATCAAAATAAAAACACCTGTTACAGCCATATTGATTGGGGCAGGCCACCGGGGGTCTATATATGCAGATTATGCCACTAAAAATCCAACTGAATTACAAATCATTGCGGTGGCCGATCTCATTCCTGAGCGGCAAAGCCGAACAAAACTTAAACATAAAATACCAGATTCAAATTGCTTTACCAACTGGCAGGAAGTATTTGAAAGAGAAAAATTTGCCGATGCTATAATTATTGCTACGCCAGATGATTTGCATGTAGCGCCTTGCCTTGCAGCATTGGATGCCGGGTATAATATTTTGTTGGAAAAACCAATAGCACCTACCGAAGAAGAGTGCATGCTGATACTAAAGAAAGCAATGGCTTCCAAACAAATTGTGGGTGTATGCCATGTTCTGAGGTTTGCTCCTTATTTCCGTGAATTAAAACAAATACTGGATGCCGGCCTTATAGGAAATATTATTAGCATGCAGCACATGGAGCCAATTGAACAAATACACATGAGCCATTCTTATGTAAGAGGCCAATGGAAAAACAGTAAAACTGCCACACCCATCGTGTTAGCAAAATCATGTCACGATACTGACATTATACGTTGGTTGGTAGATAGCCCTGCACATGATGTACATTGTTTTGGAAACCTCAGTTGGTTTAAAACAGCCAATGCACCCGAGGGTAGTACAGAGCGTTGTACAGATGGATGCAAGGTAGAATCGAGTTGCCCGTATTCAGCATTACAGATTTACCTGCGTGACAAAAAAAGATTGTACGTTTTCGATTTGCCGGATGAAAAAGCAAAATGGAACGAATTAATTTTACAGAAATTAAAAACGACTGATTATGGCAGATGCGTTTACCGGATGGACAATGACCAGCCTGATCACCTTACCGTAAATATGCTTTTTGAAAATGGTGTTACTGCTGCTTTTTCAATGGAGGCGCATGTTTCGTATGAAGGAAGAAGAACGCGTATTATGGGATCGAAGGGTGATATAGTGGGCGATATGGAAACCATTATAATGACTGATTTTAAAACCAGGAAACAAACATCGTGGAAATTAAAAACGGATGAACATGGTGGCGGCGATCATGAGCTGGTAAAAGACTGGGTACAGGCTGTTGCACAAAATGATAAAACGCTCCTAAGCTCTACCATTGAAGTTTCTATTGAAAGTCATTTAATGGCATTTGCTGCAGAAAAAAGCAGGCTCAACAGAACCATCGAAGAAATTATTCATTCCGATAAAGGCGTTCCATCTTTACCGGTTTCATGAACTAAAGAATTAACCGAACTCCGCCCAACTCAGATACCCGGTAAGTAAATTTTTCTCCGGGTGAGCTGATGAACATAAAGTTTTTAGGCACGTTCCATTCCTTACTTAACGCATCAATCAGGTCAGGCCCAAATTCGCCTTCAACAGTTATGTACTCCATTTTAATATCGGGGTAAGCCCTGTCCAGCACTTCAAAGTCATTCAAAAACCGTTCGGGTGCATGCTGGTGTTCTTTAAGGACAGTAACGATTTTCATGGAACGGGTTATCTCATTTTCCTGTACATAAATCATCACTTTATTTAAGGTGGCAATGTCATCCCCTTTCGAAAAAAATACAAAATCCTGTTCATGCAGCTTATTGATCAACTTGTTTATTTTTATTCGGCTCAGCAAAGCAAATTTGCGTAAGTTATCGGTAATATTTTTAAGCATGCCGAGCATAAATACCATAATATGATTTCTATTTAGCATGCAATAAATCAATAAAATAGCAGGAACAAAATATTGCAGGAAAACCACCAGGTATGCAGGCTGCATTTTTATATTTCCATACAAAGCGAGTGCAACAGCAGCCAGTGCCAGCACTACTACAAAAGGTTTGGCGTACTCGGGCCTGGGCAAACGTTGACGCCGTATTTTCAACATCAGGTTTCCCAATGCAAAAAATGCCATTACCAATAAAAAAGAAATGGTGTACACACCTGCAAGAGGCCCCAACTGCCCATTGGTAACAAACAAAACAGAAATGCACAACAGGAAAAATGTAATTAAAATGCGATAGCTGCTACCCCGCCTGTTTTCTTTTAAAAAAAACTGCGGCAATATTCTGTCAAGGGTCATTCTTTTCATTAACCCGTTTACACCCACAAAAGAGGTAAGCACCGCACCACTTAACACGGTTACTGCATTAAATGAAATGATGGTGGCCAGCCAGTTTCCACCGGTTAGCGAAGCCATATAACTTAATAAAGATGACTGGTGAGATTCAACCTGTATAACGGGCATTACAGCGATGGCCAGTAATGCAATCAATGGATTTAAGATGGTTACTGCGATCCACATGTTCCGCAATGTTTTTGGGAAAACGCCCTTCTCCTGCTCTTCCACAAAATTGGCAGAACTTTCAAAGCCGGATATGCCCAGCATAGCTGCACTAAACCCAAAAAACAATGCCCTGCCTATTCCTCCGCCTTTAACCGGCAATGAAAAATTTGCCTGGAAAATTTCGGTGCCATTTTGAAAAACAAAATAGAAGGCACTAAAGATGAGCAATGTCATGGATAAAAGATGCAGTAAAAAGATAACCAAGGCAACGATGGCACTTTCTGAAATGCCAAGTATAGTAAGACATAAGAAAATAAATAGTAAACCAAGGGTTGCGAATAAAACATTTAATCCATGAATGTTATGTTGCAGGTAATGCATGGCCTCACTTGCAGAAATAACTGCTGTTGCCATATAGGATAAAATCGTAAGACAGGCAGCTACAGCCGCATTACTTTTGGTAGTGGTATTAAGCAGCACATTGTAGGCGCCACCATTTAAAGGCAATGCACCAACCACTTCGCCATAAATTTTTCGAAACAGAAATAACACTGCACCTACCATCAACAGTGCGATCCATGCATACTGACCTGCCATTGCAATGGTAATAGCAGAAACATATAAACAGGAGGAAGTGATATCATTACCGCAGATAGCTGTTGCCAGCCAGGTATTTAATTTTTTTGCAGAAGACATAACGAGCAGTATTGAGTAAAATAAAAAGCTGGTTGAAGGTAGGTAATGATTTACTGAGAACACCAATACCGGATAATCTTACAAATATTCAATCTAACCAGAATGCGTTTGAAGAGCACTAAAGCAATTAAGTAATTAAACCAAAATGCCGGCAATAAGTTTATTGCCGGCATTGGATATTGTGTAAATATTTTTTTGGACATATTTTCCACCATGCACATTATGTAAACACGTACGCATTCTTTACACTTGTCAAGGAATAAATGTGTGCGTTTTATTTGTTCCATAAAGATAAAAAGTACAACGGTGCGACGCCACTGAAGTATAATTGAAATACAATTGCCCGGCCAATAAAAAATATACCAAAGCAAACTGTATTTCATTTAGCATACATCATTTAACATTCAAAATAATCAAGAATAATAAGTTAAACATTTTAATCAACTGCTAATATGGGTTTTTCTTCCAGTGGCTTTATTTCGGGTACTTCCTGGAAGGTTAGCTGGTAAACATCCAACCTGCGATCTTTCAGCGTTTGTACACTACCGTAATTATGCAGTTCTGTTAATAAGGACAGATCCACATCGCTCACCACTATCATCTCTGTATTGGGTGTTGCTTCTGCTTTTATGCAATTAACCGGAAAGGCAAAATCGGATGGGGTTAAAACGGCAGACTGCGCAAACTGAAGATCCATATTGGTTACTTTAGGTAAATTACCTACGTTGCCTGCAATGGCAACAAAACATTCGTTTTCGATGGCTCTTGCCTGTGCACAAAAACGTACACGGTTATAGGCATTTTGCGTATCGGTTAAAAACGGCACAAACAAAATCTGCATGCCTTCCTCGGCCAGCTTTCGGGTCATTTCAGGAAACTCTACATCGTAACAAATTTGTACACCTATTTTACCGGCGTCTGTATTAATTACTTTTATTTCATTACCGCCTTGTATGTGCCAGTCATACTCCTCAGACGGTGTAATGTGTAGCTTACATGCACTATCAATTTGACCGTTTCTTTGTAACACATAAGATACATTGTACACTTTATCGTCCCTTATTTCGGGCATGCTGCCTGCAATTATATTTACATTGTACGATACAGCCATTTTACTCATAGCTGCTACAATGGGCCCGGTAAATTGTGCCAGTTCTCTAATAGCATGGCGGGAATCCATGCTATTAAAATTTCCCATCAGGGGTGCATTAAATAACTCGGGAAATAAAATAAAATCGGACTGATAATCGCTTACTGCATCTACAAAATATTCAACCTGGGTTAATAAATCTTCGGTGGTTAAATAAGGCCTCATTTGCCATTGCACCACTCCTATTCTAACAATATCTTTTTTACGCAGTAAAATATTTTCTTCTGAATCATGGTATATATTATGCCAGATCAACAATGTAGCAAACCCTTTGCTTTCCTCATCTTCAGGTAAATAATTTCGTATAATTCTTTTAACCTGGAAATCATTTGCCAGTTGAAAAGTAAGTGTTGAGTCATATATTTCCCGCCTTTTTACTTTTTCAATGTATTGCTTTGGCGATAGTTCGTCGGCATACATACTGTATTTGGGAATACGTCCACCTGCAATGATCATTTTTAAATTGAGGCGTTCACAAAGTGTTTTTCTTGCGTCATATAATCTTCTTGCCAATCGTAAACCCCTGTAATCGGGATGTACAAATACTTCGATGCCATACAGCGTATCGCCTTTAGGATCGTGTGTTTCAAAACTAAAATTCCCGGTAATGTCGCGGTAGGTATGGTTATCGCCAAACTTTTCATATTTCACAATCAGCGATAAGGCACACCCAACAACTTTTCCATCAAGGGTCATCACTATTTGGCCATCGGGAAATTTTTTAAGCAAACGCCCCAGTGACTCCTCCTTCCAGTATTGTCCGCCAAAGCTTGAGTAAGCCTTTATCATTGCATCTTTTAACGTTTGATAATCTTCAAGCGTAAGGGATCTAACCTCTATTATTTCGTTCGCCATATAAATTTTTTATTTTTTTATTATAAGCGAAAAACAAATTCGCTGACCTGCTTCATTATTTTTCGCTTGCCACAGTGCATTCTTTAAATTTAACACCATCAACATAAGAACTTATTAAAATTACATTAAAACCTTGTAGTAAACCAGTAAAGCTGATAGCACAAAAAACTCACACATCGGACGGCAAACAAATCATTGTTACTTACCTAAACGATGATATATGCCGAAAACAATTAAGGAAAGTATAGCACCAACAAATTACCGTAACAGAAAAATATCTTTCTTTATTACACTGAAATTCAGGCATGCTGTAACTGACTACTCTCTTCATTTCCCAAGTGGTCACTATCCGATGTTTCACCAGGCGTACGAAGACTTAATACCGGCACGTTGGCATGATGTACTACCTGTTGGGCATAAGGACCTATAAAAAACTGGCTCCATTTGTAATCAAGTGATGCATTAATAACAACCAGGTCTGCACTTATCTCTCCGGACAATTCCAACACTTTATGGGCTATGTTTTTGCACTCGTAATACTTCACCATGTAGGCTGTGTTGCTATCAGCCAATGCCCTGGCAATCTCTTTTATTTCGGCTGCAACAAAACTTTGGTTAAAAGTTTCACCAGGATTTGAAAGGCCGGCAATGACTAATTTGGCGTTATTTTTTTCGATGATGGGTGCTATAAAATCATACTTTTCCCGAATGCCTTTTGATAGCCTCAGCGGAAAGAGTATTGTTTTAAATTCAGGAACCGGCTTATTGCCAGGAACTGTTAACACAGGAACGGTAGTAATTTTTATCAATGAGTAGGCATTGCTACCAATAAAGAATTCCCTAAAGCCGGATGCGCCATGCGTACCCATCACAACCAAATCGCAATTCAATTCCATCGCTTTGTTGCGGATAGCATTTGCTGCCGTTCCAAATTCAATATGCGTTTCAATATTGCTGATTGCATGCGATGCCTTAATCCTGTTGTGTAATGCGTCCATGTTGTCGATTGCCGCCTTTTCCAGTTCGGGTATTATATAAACTGCCGAAATACTTACATCAGACGGCGCAACCAAAAATTGACTTTCAACCACATGCAACAAATGCAAAGTGGCATTGTGCCGCTCACACATTGCAATGGCAGTATTGAGTGCATTCTCCGCCAAATCTGAAAAATCTGTCGGGAACATAATATTATTTAAGGTGGTTGGGTGGTTCATGTAAGCGCTGTCTTTTTAGATTCAAAATCCTTCACCATAAAATTACGATTCTCAATAATTACAGAAGGACTACCAAGTAATGGAAATCGTTTTGAAAAAAATTTTCTACCGGCAGCACTCCTTTTAAGTTTTGCTTTTATTTGATTCCTGATGTGGCGATTGAGTTGATTTGATTTCATAGTTTTTTACATTTTAATAAAAATAACTACACACTATTACGTTATAATTAAAGCCACATTAAAATCTGATTAAAACAGTTGAAGTGTGTAAATACCGCTTAGCGTCACTGTTTACGTTGCTTTTAATATCCGGCACGCTTTTTTCAGATACCTGATGACGATATTTATGTAGATTATTGGGGAAACTTTTAACAACCTTCCAGTCAGCCGGTGAACGTGGGTTTAACAAATTGAAACTTCGAATATAGATTATACTGTAGCCAATTTTATTTACTTCATTTCAGCAGGAATCAGTCAATGAATTTCTTTACCTGGCATCGTTAAAAAAATTATAATTTCTTTTAACAGAGATCATTGTAATTGTTTTAATTTTTGCAAACCACATTATCTAACTTAATCAATCATGCAAAGAGCTCCATTACCAGATAGGGAGGCATTACGAATAATTAACCTTCAGTCGTACGGGATTTTAGATTCAGAAAAAGAACCGCACTATGACGACTTAACAGAACTGGCTTCCAATATCTGCGATTGCCCCATTTCATTAATAACTTTTATTGACAGTGAAAGGCAGTGGTTTAAGGCAGGGAAAAATATAGAGGAAACTGAAACTTCCCGGGACCTTGCTTTTTGTGCACATACCATTTTGCATAATGAGGTGATGGTGGTAGCAGACGCTAAAAACGACGCCCGGTTTTACGACAACCCACTATTTACAGGTAAATTAAATATTGGATTTTATGCCGGAGCGCCTATTAAAAGTAGTGCCGGGTATAACCTGGGAACTGTTTGTGTTCTTGACAATGTTAAGAAAAATGACCTTACCGATAAACAAAAAAGATCGCTCGAAATAATTGCAAGCCAGGTTTCAAAACTACTGGAACTGAGGGTTACAAATAACCTTATAAAAAAACATGCATTGGCTGAAGTGAGCGCTGAGAAAAGAATAGCACAACTTATAGTGGCAGAAAATGACGAAAGAGATGCTGTGATTGCTACCCAGTTGCACGAAAATTTTGCCCAGACATTAGCTGCTACCAGGCTAATCATTGAAACGGCTGAAAACGCCAGTGACCAGAAAGCCTTTTTTCTTGAACAGAGTAAAAAGAATATTTCCACCCTGCTTACCCAGGTTACAAGTCTGTCAAAATCCCTAATTCCGAGTACTTATCAAAATGAAAATTATTTTTTGCTGATACAGGACTATGCAATGAAATTTGGTGATGAAAATGAAATAACAGTCAATTTTGAAAATTATGATCTTACCCAGACACTGGATGTTACTATTGGGCTTAATTTGTACAGGATAATGCAAAATCAACTAACCATTTCAAAAAGCTGCGGTGCAACAAACATTTCTATTGATGTTACATTCAATGATTGTCTATTATTAAATTACACAGATGACGCAACAAATGATTCTAACAAATGCGATCCTTTGTTAACCGATAACAACCTTACACGATTGGATTTAATAAAAGGCGAGCTTACAAAAGAAGCTGCGAATGGACTAAATTCACTTTATTTTAAATTGCCGTTTACATTAGACTAAATATTTTTCCGGCTAAACCGCCGGTACAATATTTTGCCGTTACAACTTTATTGAATGCCGATAGAAAACATACCGGAAATCTACATCGATGACAATAAACTTCACCCGGATTTATTTGTGTACGATTTTAGAATGACGGAAGATGTGGTGAAAACTAAAGTGAACTTAAGCATGAATATGTTCAGCTTTTTACAAGTTGGTAAAAAGCATATTCATTTTGCAGGCACATCTGTAGCTGTAAATAAACAACAAGCCTTGTTGATAAAAAAAGGCAATAGCCTATGGACCGAATTATTAGGTAAAGAGGCAACCTACTATTGCAAACTTTTCTTTTTTGCTGAAAATAAACTGGTTGAATTTTTAAATAAACACAGCATTATCAAGTCTTCAAAAAAAGACGAAACTCCTTATTTCATTATAGAAAATGATGCTTACATAAGTCAGTACTTAAATTCCTTATCTGCTATAATGAAGGCTGCTCCCAATTTCAGGGAAAAAATGCTGGCATTAAAATTTGAAGAAATAATGCTTTACCTGGTTAATAAATATGGCCGCAGGTTTGAATTGTATTTACATTCATTGGTATCGAACGAAACCTCTCTTTTTAAAAATATTGTGGAAAGCAATGTTTATTCCAGCCTGAAGCTGGAAGAGATTGCCTTTTTGTGCAACATGAGTTTATCAACCTTTAAGCGCCATTTTATTACTGAGTACAAATTGCCTCCCGGAAAATGGCTGCAGGACAAAAGACTTGAAAAAGCTAAAGAAACTTTGGCGGCTGGTAATTTAAAACCATCAGATATTTATCTCAATTCCGGATACAACAATCTTTCTAACTTCAGCATAGCATTTAAGAATAAATTTGGAATCAGTCCCAAAGAGATTGGTCAGTAATGACAGTTCAATACATCACCTGCATACAAATCCGGGCCTCCAATATCATATCACTTCCTGGCAAATATGAATCTTTTTCATAAGTTTTTGAACTTATGAAAAAGTAACCTCGCTTTTACCCCATTTTATTAATTTTATGGCCATACAATTCTTCTCAAATAAAAAATAAAAATCATGAATATTACATTGGCACAGGCTGAAAAAATAATCTCAGCCGCAAAAGAAAAAGCTACCGCTACAAATACAAAAATGAATATTGCCGTGGTGGATGCAGGAGCAAATTTAGTAGCATTTGCAAGAATGGACGGAGCATGGTTAGGCTCGTTGGATATTTCAATTAAGAAAGCAAAAACAGCCCGTTTTTTTGATATGAACACGGGCTTAATCGGCGAATTATCTCAGCCAGGCGGGCCTTTGTATAACATCGAACATTCCAACAATGGCCTGATTACTTTTCCGGGTGGCATTCCCATTAAAAACGAAGCTGGCGAAATCGTTGGTGCAATTGGTGTTAGCGGAAGCTCGGTAGAAAATGACCATGAAGTTGCAGCAGCAGGAACAGCAGCTTTATAAATGATGCAGCCGTTATTTAGCAACCTTTTTTATTCTGAACACATTAAAAACATACCTCAAAAAAACGGCCATTCAAATTGAATGGCCTGTTTTTTTATTATAATGAAATTTAAATCCTTCGCAGCCTATACACCAACACATCATGTGCAGGAATTACTACCATCAATGATTGTTTGGTAGTTCCTGATTTTTCTTTTGTCCAAAGATTTTGCAGGGTATAATTCAACTGTTGTGTATTTAACTCCTTGTTAAAATCCATATCTTTTACCACTTCATTTTTCCAGTTAAAATCTATATTTTTTGTCAGCACACTTCTATTAAGAAAACATACTGCCCAATCACCATCGGCCAAAGGCTTACACCAGGTTTCAACACTATCTTTTACAGCATACCTGAATGCCTGAATACCTAAAGCATCCTGATTTACTGCAATCACCTCCTTATTTTTTAGTACCTCCATTGTTTCTTTCGTCATATTACGGAGATCGTTGCCCGCAATTAGCGGCGCCGCCAACATCGCCCACATGGTAAAATGTGCCCTGTCTTCCGCAGGGGATAATTTTCCGTTTCCAATTTCCAACATGTCGGGATCGTTCCAATGCCCCGGGCCTGCATATTTACGCAATGCAACCTGCATGTCGAGTATCTGCATCACACCCCAGGATTTCCACGAGCCATGATCTTCTATACAATCAAAACAATTATAAATATCACCTGCAGTGCGCCACAAATGACCAACCGAAGCGGCCCATTCCCATGGCTTACTCTGCCCCCACTCACACATACTCAGCACAATGGGCCTGCCTGCTTTGCGCAATGCAGCAGTAATGGTTTTATAAGCTCCTTCTGCTTTTAATCCTTCGGTATAGCACCAGTCGTATTTTAAATAATCAATTCCCCAATTGGCGTAAGTCATAGCGTCCTGAAATTCGTATCCCCTGCTACCTGGCCTGCCGCCACAGGTTTGCGATCCGGCATCGGAATAAATGCCAATCTTTAATCCCTTTGAATGAATATAATCTGCAAGTGCTTTCATGCCTGATGGGAAACGTTTGGCATCCGGATGAATAAATCCTAAACTATCACGGTCGCCATGCCAGCAATCATCAATGTTGATATAAGTATAACCTGCATCCTTCATTCCGTTACTAACCATGGCATCTGCAGTTTGGCGTATCAATGTTTCATCCACATTACAGGCAAATTTGTTCCAGCTATTCCAGCCCATTGGTGGTGTAAGCGCAAGCCCTTTAAATTTGGTATAGTCCTGCACATAATCACTGTTCTGAGAAAAACCGGAGGTATAAAGCAGCAGCATCATTAAACTTAGCAAAAATTGTTTTTTCATAATAATCACATTAAGATAGAAGGTTTAGCATTTTAGGATATCAATTTATATCATTCCCACAACAAGTACTAAAAGTGATAAAATTGATTTACTGATGGATAAATATTAACCAGTAAATAATCATTGCATGATCTAATGCGCCATAACTTTTATAAAATTGGCCTTAAATTTCGCCAACAGTAATGCCGGATAAAAAGGGTTAATCCTTACCTTGTACATGATTGCCGGCATTGATGCTAAATATGGTTGACTGATTGATAAACCATCATATTGTCATTACTTATACTTCGCAAGGGGTAAAAACGTGAATAAGAATTTTTGTCCGGGCAGTAAAGCAATGGGCATCACCGTTGCATCGCTCTCTTGTACTTATTATCAATGGGCAACTTCAATTGCGTTTTAAATTAAATGACGCCTGTTTTATTTGTTTACAGAACAAAATAAAACATCACTCATTTATCCCTTGCGCAGTATAAA
>JBKJUP010000001.1:0-35336 GCA_046590675.1 Ferruginibacter sp.
TCTCTTACAAATTTATTCCCACGTTCATCCAAACGCTTATCTCCAAAACTATCCTTAAACGATGATGTCAACATATTTTTGAGCCAAAGCTACAAAAGATGTGTCCACACGGTAGCCTGTTAACTGCAACGCCTTGAGGAACGAGAGGCAGTTGCACTTCATCCCGTCTCTCAAAGCGGGACTTGTACTTTTTATCTTTATGAAGCAAATAAAAACGCACCAATTTACTCTTGCCAGGTTTAGTAATTATTTACTGGTCAACATTTGCAGACCATTTTTCATTGCCATATAAATACCATTTGTCCATCCAAATCCATCCTGGCCGGGGTATTCTCCGCCTCCTGCAGGTTTATCCAAATCTTCTACATTGTACTTCTCCATCAATTTGCCTGTTTCTTTAAATACTTTTTCATTCAAAGAAAGCCAGCGGCTGGCAACCTCCGTTGCTAATTTGGTATGGCCGTAATTACTTAATCCTTTAAAGGCAACCCATTGCAACGGTGCCCATCCATTGGGTGCATCCCATTGCTGACCGGTATCCACAAGCGTAGTAACCACTCCACCACTTTTTAAAAGCTGGCTTAAAACATTATCAGCTACAAAAGCCGCTTGTTCCGGTGTGGCAATATTTAAAAACAGCGGAAACAAACCGGCTGCTGTTACCTGCTGTTTTTGTTGCTGATTTACAAAATCGTAATCGCAGAAAAAATTTAATTCTTCGTTCCAGCAATATTTTAAGATGGCATTTTTTCTTTCCATTGCCCTGTTGGAAAATTCTCTTGATGCACCTTCTTCTCCGGCAATTTTTTCTGCTTTAGCAATTGTTTCTTCTAAGGCGTACAATAGGCAGTTGAGGTCAACAGGAATGATGCCCGTAGTTTGTATGGTTTCAATATTTAATCCATCGGCAAACCATCGGCTGCTAAAATCCCACCCGCTTTCGGCGCCTGCTCTTAGATTTAAAAACAATTCTTCAGCAGGTTGGCTGCCTGATTTACTTAAATTATAATCTTCTTTATAACTTTCCTGCCGGGGTGCTACACTGCTATCAAAATAGCGGTTCAATATTTCACCATCGGGCATACAAGCTACCCTGTTCACAGCCTCTCCGCTAACTATTTCTCTTGCCCCATTTTGCCAGAATGCATGTTCCATCAATAACTCACCCAGGTACTTTACTAAAATAGATTTGTCATTTTTAATTTGCGCCAGCAAAGAAACCATTAATGCAAAAAAAGGCGGCTGGCTCCGGCTTAAATAATACCGGCGGTTTCCATTTGGAATATGTCCATAATTCTTTATCAGAAATGCAAAATTATTGATCATGCTTTCAATCAAATCGGCCCTGCCATGTTCCTTTAAACCCAGCATTGTAAAATAAGAATCCCAATAATAGATTTCTCTGAAACGGCCACCAGGTACAATATAGATGTCGGGTAAGTTTATGAGCGAACTCTCTTCATAGCCAGGCTCACGGGTAAGCACATCCCAAAGTGAACGTATGTTATTTTCTACCGGCATAGTGCGATCACTTACATAATTAGCCGCATAGGTTGGTGGCATTTCAAAATTATCAGCTACAAATTTTTTGATATCAAATGCAGGGTTATTTTTTTGCACTAAATAGTTTTCTTCAATTTCGTCCAGGTTAAACAGGGGTATGCAATCCACAAAAGTTTTACCATCTTCAAATACATCATTTAACTGCACCGCTTCAAAAAGCTGTTGCAGATCGTAAATTTCTTTTCTAATCACAGGCAATCGTTTTAAGACTAATAAAAATATTGTACAAAATTTACTACAAAGATTCCATCGCAGCTTTTTGATCTGCCTTTTTCTGAAACCGGTAAAAAAACAATAAGCATATCATTAAAACAGACATTGGAATTAAAGAAAAATAGAAGGCCTTTTCGCCCCCGATATTTTTAAAAAGATACCCTACCAAACGTGAACCAAATGTTCCGCCAAGGGCCGAGAAAAAAGTAAGTAAAGATGCCATAGGGCTATGAAACATTTTTTCAGTTGCACTTAATACAAATGAATTGATCAGCGGATAAATGGGTGCCAGGAAAAATCCAATGAGTGGAAATACAAATGCAATCAGTGGTACATCTGCCAATGAATTAATGACGCCAGCTTCTAAATTTTTTGTTTGTGGTAAAATAAATATTACCATAAAAGCCGCCCCCACCAGGCAGGTTCCCAAAATTACAATCCACATTACCTTCTTAACGAGCAAGGACGAAATGTACCTGCCCAATGCAATGGACAACATTAAAATTACGGCCATGTAAACGCTCATTTTTTCGGGCAGGTGCAATACTTTTTGATTAAAGGTGGGCAACCAACTCATGATACCTTGCTCGGTCATGACATACATAAAAGCTGCAATTGCAAAAAGCAACACAAGCGGCCGCTTAAGTAGTTTCAGCATCTGTACAAAGTCTTTTGTTACACTGGTACCGGGTACTTCATAATTTGCACTAAAATCAGAAAAAACTAAAATAGTAAATGAAATGGCAATCAGTATTGCCAGCAAAAGATAGATTCTTAACCAGGCATCCGGATCAACCTGGCTATAAAACATCGGGAAAATAATAAAGCCGGTGGCAATGCCAACCATAAAAAAACTTTCGATAGAACTTAATACACTTTTATGTTCTTTATCATTGCTGGTTATAACGCCTATTAAAGAATACACTGAAACTTTGATGACGGCAAATGAAATTCCAACACATGCAAACAATAATCTCACTGAGGTAAAAGAATTACCAAAATACATTCCGAGGCAACCAAAAAACACCAACGCAAGCGCAATCAACATGCCTCTTTTAAAACCCAGGCGGGGCAAAAATGAGCCTACTAAAAATGATACAAATGCAATGGATAAATCTTTAAAGGCTTCGAGCGAACTCGCCTTTAATTCATCTACATGATAGGTATTGATTGATTTCTGAATAAGAATGCCCACACTGTTCAGCAGGATAGCAAAAACAAAATAATTGAGGTACAAGGAAAACTTGATGTGTTTGTTTTTCATATCAGCGCTTTAGTCGTTATTGTTTATAAATATACTTAACCTTTCCATATAACAACTAAGGACTTACTTAAACCATTGCCATTTGTTGATGAACATAAACAAACAGTTATTAATTACTGACGATTCTTTTAAGAAGAAACCAGGTATTGCTGGCAATATTGAGCATAGCCATACGAATGAATAAAAATCACCCAGCATGTTTCGAGCAATAAATTATCTGTTTAATAATCGAAACGCCCATTAAAATGGCTCTGGCCAAGGATCATACAAAGATTTTTTGTATTGCAGTCATTATAATAAGAAGATGAAAAAGAACCTGAGCACAGATGCTCTTTAAAATTATTCAATCCTTCTGTAGTACCAATAACAAAGGTTAATGTTGTTTCTGCCAAAATATGACCAAACTCGTTTTAAGTGCTGATACCTGTCATAGTTAAGCCACGCAACTACCTGTAATTTGTAGTACGATTTCGGTAGAAAGAAATCAAAAAATTCATTTTATTATTCATCAACAAAATCACCAACCATGAAACAAAATATTGGTAAAGCAGATCAAACCATCCGGATTTTACTGGGAGCCTTAATAGCTATTGCCGGTTTCTATTTTAAATCGTGGTGGGGACTTGTAGCAATTATTCCATTTGTTACAGCATTTACAGGCTTATGCCCACTGTATAAAATACTTGGAATTAACTCCAAAAAGGCAAACGAGGTTCCGCAACCAACAAACAACCAATAAGTATGAACCCATTCATCTTTGGGTAATTTAGTACTGGTAAATCACTATTGTTTTAAGGATGCATTGCCGGAGCTTAGGGTAAAAAAAATACCATTTGTGGGGCAGCTTTATTCAGGAAGCTGTTACTATAGGAACAATATACTTCTTCAACTTTCTTACAAGCCGCCGTTTCATGTTGGCTTTGTCTTTTAACCACATAGTTTTTATACCATGTAAAAATTGCTTATTGCCTGGCGTTAAACTATTGAGCCAATAGGTTTTCATAAATGCAATGGATGTACACTTATCCTGGAAGTCGCCGAGCTCCGCTAAAAGCTTCGCAAAATGGGCTTCCTCTTTATTTTTCCAGGTACTCTGCGCAAGTGTATTATGCTCCGGTCTGTGATACACATTCAGGTTATAAAAAATATCCTTTAAGTGCTTTCTGATTGAATGAATGTTATCATCGCTAAAATGTTTTGAGGAAATAATTGCATGCATAGCGATCCACTTTTTTTGAACAAATTTCTCAACACTTTTTAAAGCAAACTTATGTGGAATGGAAGCATTTGTTTTTAACCTGGATGCAACAACTGGTGTGCTTTGTAAAACTTCTGCAAGCTCGGGTTGAAGTTTTTTTATTTCATTTTGAATTGCCTTAAAATAGCCTACAGGCTTTTTAGTGGTAGCTGTTGTTATCTCCAAAATTTTTTGCTGATGTATTTGCAAATCACGGATGCCTCCCAACAGGGCATAACATGTTTTCAAATGGTTTGATACTTTTATTTCGCCTGCAGTTTCATGATGCGCTGATAACATGCGTAAAAATGCACGCAGTTTTTTATAGGTTACCCTAAATTGATGTATGGCTTCCACATCAAAATCGATTTCGATTTTTTTGATGTTTTTGTTCATCTTATCGTAATAGTCATCAGTTACGTTACGGATCTGTGCCTTATTCATAGCTATTATAGATGAACTCATATAACTAAAATTACTACAGGGCTGTTATAATAAAAAACCGAATTTATTATCGTATCGAAAGTTACCGGGCAGCAATTATTTCATTATCCAGGAATACATTCTGAATAGTATTTTATTTAGCAATGGTCAGTTGAAAAGCCTTTCTACCGGAAATGAGTGCCATGTCTCCAGCCCACTTGTTGACGATGTCAGTTATAGCAGCAGCCATGTCGGCAGCATAGCTAACCGCATCAAGTGCCACCAGAAAAATCAGTTATACCAATACTGTTTTCATAGCGTATGTTTTTGCATTAATTATTTTGTAGCAATGCTATATGTTTATACCTGTTTAGTAAATCAATTTCAACAAACACTACATCACCTCCATCTTCCAATACCATTTCAATTACATCATCTAAAGCATCTTTGATGTGGGAATATTTATTGTACCTGCCAACAACCTGGGCAATAATTTCGTTGTTGCTACCCTGTTCTGCTTTGTACTCATAATTTTTTTCAATAACCAGCAGGCGGCTCCGATGTTTTGTAGCCTGTTTCCAAACATCTTTCATTCCCATGGCTAGTTTTTTCCCGGCTGTGGCTTCACCCAGTTGATTGAAGATTTCTTTTTGCTTTACCTTTTGCCAATCGGTGATATACGGAGTCAACATGTTAATCAAATCATTCAATCTTAATTCCTCAAAATCTCCTTGAATATAGTCAATGACCGAGCTGGCATGGCTTGTAATTTGTTTAAACTGGGTTGATATATTTTCGGTTCCTACGATAAATAGCGGGAACGGATATGCATTTAAAACCAAATTCAGCGTTTGGTCGATGTGCATTAAATATTTGCCGCTACTAATTTCTAACTGATCGTATAATGGTGAAGCATCAACTATTTTATTTTGTAAAAAATGACTAAGGCTATTGGATACAATTTTAACCAACCCTTTGGAGTTACCATGATATATATATGTTTCGTCGCTGCCCAAATGAAGCACCAGGTACTCATGTAAATCCTTTTTACTGTTAACCAGATTTCGTATTTCAAAAGAGTTGTCAACAGTCACTTTTTCCTGTACGTTAATATCCAGGTACAATACTTTTTCAAATACGGGTGAAGCATAAATAGCAATACTTTTTTTATGCGTATTAAAATTCAACTCCGCAATAATTGATTTTAGCTTTTGCGTGATACCCATTATTTCTTTATAAGTATAATGCTCCAACATTTGCTGCGCTACCTTTTTTACAACCGCCTCAAGCGACTGAAGTAAGCACTGTTTTGAACTCATTTTAGGCTCAAATGGAATAATGACAGATACTGAAGGATGGTGATTAGCCGCTTCAAATACCACTGCGTTTTTTGGCGATGTTGATATTTCCATGATGATATTTTTTACAAACAAAACTAGCTTTTACAAAAGCCTTACACACTGATCACAATTAGCATACCACTTGATCATTCTCATATTTTTTAACATTCTCTAATACACATCTATTGTGTGCAGATTTTATTTCTTTTTTGCGGCAGGTTTTTGATTGTACCAACCAGCCCGGGTAACAGGCAAAAGCAAACTTGCTTTTATTGTGGCACAAGCATCCATTGCTCCAAAAAAATTTCCAATCTACCAAACCTTTCGCAAAACTGGTTGGTGCTTATCCATGTCAAATGACTGCTATCGCCATAATCAGTGTTTAAAATCAACGATACCTTTTTCCGCAGTTGAGCATCTTTCTTTTACAAGTACCCAACCTTTTGTTACTAACGTCAGTACATGCATAAAATAATTTTTATGAAAACAATCAATGCAATACTGGTAATAATTTTTTTGGCTGCTATTTCCCTGCAATGTCAAAAAGAATTTAGTAACCAGTTTATCAACAACCCAGGTGCTAACAATCAACAAGCTGCTATTAAAGCCACCCTGCAAGGAAATATTTTAGATGAAAACGGGCAACCGGCGCCAGCAGCAAAAATATCAGCAGGCAACAAAACGGTTATCACAAATCCTCATGGGTATTTTCGTATTACAGATGCTCAACTGGATAAAAATGCCTCAGTAGTTACGGCCGAATTGCCTGGTTATTTCAAGGCGTACCGGAGCTTTAGTGCCAGTTCCGGAGTAAACCAGGTAGTTATTCAGTTAATTAAAAAATCACTTGTAGGTTCTGTTGAATCTTCAACTGGCGGAAAAGTCACCTTAACTAATGGTGCCATTATTGTACTTCCTGCAAACGGCGTTAGAAAAGTTGGCGGTGTAGTTTACACAGGATCCATACGGGTATATGCAGCTTATATTGATCCGTCCTCCGTTGATATAGGCAAAACTATTCCGGGATCAATGATGGCAGATGATAAAGACCACAAAAGAGTGGTATTGAATTCATTTGGTATGATGGCTGTAGAACTGGAATCGGAATCAGGGGAGCAACTACAAATACTGGCTGGAAATACGGCGAAATTAACAATGCCAATACCTGTGAATGGCTATGCTACTGCACCTGCTAATATCAGTCTTTGGCATATCGACGAAAAGACCGGCATTTGGCAGGAAGAAGGGAGTGCCCAAAAAGAAGGGAATAATTACGTGGGAAACGTAAGCCATTTTTCTTACTGGAACTGTGATGTTGCATTACCTGCAATTGGTTTCACAGCTAAGCTAAAAACATCGGATGGAATACCATTGGTCAATACTAATGTACTGGTAAAATTAGCGGGATCAACGAATGGATATACACATGGATATACAGATTCTCTCGGCCAACTTGCCGGATTAATTCCTTCCAACAGCCCGCTGATATTGGAATTATTAGATGAATGTTACAAGGTAATTTATTCAAAAAATATCGGGCCGTTCACAACTAATACCGACCTTGGAACGCTTACTATTCCTGCATCAAATCCACATTTTGTAACAGTGAAAGGGAAATTATTAACCTGTAATAATACGCCGGTTTCAAAAGGGCATGTGTACTTCTCATACAAAAATTTTGTGAACTACATAATTACCGACAGCGATGGTGCATTCACAACAACACTCATTACCGGATGTTCCGGAAACCAGGATTCTTGTACACTTTCGGGTGTGGATGAAATCAACCAACAGCGGGGATACAACATTTTATTTCAGTTAACAGCAGGCATTTTTGATGTCGGAAATATAAAAGCTTGTGGTAACTCATCGCAGGAATTTATAAAATTTCAAGTAGATGGCGTGGATTACAGTTTGACTGAATATTTAGATTCAATGGATTTATACGAACTGCTTGATTCATCACAGTCTAGTACCCCTGTTAAGACATCCGTATCTGGCAGTGTTAATTCTGCATCCAATATTAATTTTGATTTCTCAGGTGGAAAGACCGGTGCATTTCAATTAAGTAGTTTAGGTGTTACAAGCTATAATAAAATCACACTAAAAAATCCTTTCAATGTTACTGTCACATCTTATCCGCAATTTTCCGGAGATTTTTATGAAGGAAATTTCACGGGTAAATTTACAGACCTGTCAACCGGTACCACAATGCATGACATTAATTGTACGTTCCATTTAAAAAAATAATAGGTGGGTAATAGCGATGTTATTTCGGTAAACCTTAAGTTCACGAAACGTAAAGTATTTATTTTTTCTTGATAAAAGACGACCCTCACATAAACACATTGATAGCTGGCGTAAAAGCCGGCGACAGACAGTCACAGGAAAAGCTGTACAGGAATTTTTATGCTTCGATGATGAACTTATGTCTGCGTTATACCAAGAATGAAATGGATGCAATGGAAGCATTGAACACAGGTTTCTATAAAGTTTTTAAAAATATGCAAGGATATGATCCTGCTAAATCTGGCTTGTACACCTGGATACGTACGATTGTTATCAATAGCTGCCTGGACATCTGTAAATTAAAAGAAAAACGTATTCAGCCAATGGAACTAACCGAAGGAGTATCAGCTTCCATAGAACCCGAAATTATTTCAAAACTTTCGGCTATCCATTTATTGGAACTGATCCGAAAATTACCGACAGCTACGCAAGCCGTTTTCAATTTATTTATAATAGAAGGCTACAGTCATCATGAAATATCGGAGCTGTTACAAATAAGTGAAGGCACCAGTAAATGGCATGTGAGTGAGGCAAGAAAAAAATTACAAACAATGATAAATGAAGTACAGTAATTAATGAATGAACAATCACAATATGATGATGCTTTCCTGAAAAAGCTGCAGGAGTTGCCGGTTGCAAATGAAGATGCTTCATGGGCCGCAATGGAACGCATCCTGGATAAGGAAGATGATGAACGCCCTGTACCACCTCCATTTTTTAAGAATTGTGGATGTATGGGCGCATTGTTATTGTTGATATTATTGGTAGTTGGATTTTTCTCTGTTGATCCTGTTAACTTGTTTCATACTAATAAACAAAAGGATGATATTAACAACCAAGATTCAAATACAAAAACCACAGATTCAACCAACCCAAAAAACAAAATTGACACAGCCAAAACAATCCCTGCAAATACCGATACTGCCAATATTAAAATAAATTCGGGCGACACAATAAATAACGAAAATAATTTTACCGACCCGCTGGTACTCACCAATAATAAAAATACATTTAGCTTAAATGCCAACGATGCAGTTACCCGTGAAAGCGCTAAAGTGTATAATCAAAATAAGACAAAACAAACCACCAACCATTTTAGCATTACAAAAAACAATTACAGGAAACGCAACCTTATTTCCAGGAAAACCCCGGCAAAAACAAGTAGCAAAATAACCAATGATATTTCAGAAGAAAGCGGGAAAAAAGATATACCGACGCAACCAATATTTACAGAAAATCAACTTGCAGAAAAAGGCGACAGCTTAGCTTTTCCACCTAAACAATCAACGGTTTCCGTGGATACAAGTGTGAAAAAACCAGCGGATACACTTATAAGTAAAACGGAATCTGTGAAAGCTACAACAAAGAAAAAGAAATTTTATGTTGGTGCTGTTTTAGGTATGTTTCAATTAATTCCAATAGCCGGGCAAAAGAGTAATCCTTATAATTCGTCGGGCAGAAAAAATTCGTTGGGCGATTATATCCCGGCCATTTATGTAAGATTGTACAAGGAACAAAAATGGTTTATTCAAGGTGAGTTCAGATATGGGGCTCCCCAGTACACAAGGGATATTCTGTACTTTCAAAAGGGAATATTAGATACATCTGGCGGTACATTAACGGTAACTAACAGCAGAATAAAAAAGACATTTTATCATCAGTTGCCAATAAGCTTTAATTATTTAGTAGCACCGGGTTTTTCATTAGGCGCAGGATTTACCTTCAACAAATTTACCAGTGCCGTTATACAACAGGAAGTTCGCCGTACCAATGTGGCCAGCCAGTTAGACACCTTAATAAACTCCGCCACTTTCAATCAAAAAAAGGCAGACAGCAATTTCGTAAACACTTACCTGCAGGCGCAAGTTGAAATGCAATACAACTGGAAGAAATTTTCTGCAGGTGCCAGATATTCATTTGGGTTGCAACCTTATTTAAAATTTCAATTGCCCGGTGGCGGACAATCTAAAGAGAGTAATCGTTCACTTCAGTTATTCCTGAGGTATGAACTTTGGCAAAGCAGGAAAAAATAAAATAGTTGAAGCAGCAAGCAAGATAGCTTTAAGGCTGGCACAAAAAAAACCTGCTTTCAACAAGAAAGCAGGTCCAATAATTTAAAAACTATAATAAGTTTTGCTTCGGGAAAGTCAACAAATAAAGTTGATTTTATTTCGAGGGCAAGTAAGCTCCCTTATCAACCCATTCCTTAAACTTTTTTGCAAATTCTGCATGGCTTAATGGTGGTAAGGTACGACCATCGCCAGGATCCCATCCTCCCAAAACTAATTTATCACTGGTTACATGATCAATTAATTGTTGCATGGTTTTATGCCCGTTGCGGTTGGGATCTTTCAATTGCGCTGCCAGCTCATGTGGTGATTTTCCTTCAAAAACCATTTTCATGTCGGCAGGTGGCAGGTGCCAGTTGGGATTGCCCGGTGGCATGTGCAGGCCCGGTGTGTTTTTTGGCTGGTGACAATTTGAACATTTTAAAGCATACACCCCTTTTCCATCTAAACCCCTTATTACGCCTTGTGTATGCAAATGGCTGTCGTCACCCTGCAGGGGCACATCACCGGACGGATGGCAGTTCATACACCGGGGACTCATCAATACATCATACGCAGCAAGAAAGGCTTTTTTCGAACCGATGCTGTCGGGCACTCCGTTGCTAACAGGGCCAGTTTTACCTGGCTTATCCTGTTGATTTATCAGCGTATAAGATGATGTTATCAACACGATCAATACCAGGTAAATTATTTTCTTAGATCTTAATAATTTGATCATTGTAATTGAATTTTAGGCGATTTTTTCAAAAGGTGGTTGACGCATTCTTTTACCCATTGCTGCATAAATTGCATTGGCAATTGCCGGAGCAGTTGGAGGTACACCGGGTTCGCCAGCTCCACCCATTTTTTCGGTACTTGGTACAATGTACACTTCAATTTCCGGCACTTCATTCATCCTGGCGATGCGGTAATTGTGGAAATTAGACTGCTCCACCACTCCATTTTTAAAGGTGAGCTTACCATATTTTGCCATCGTCATTCCAAAAATAATTCCGCTTTCCATTTGCGCTTTTACACCATCCGGGTTTACTGCTAATCCACAATCGATGGCACAAACAACCTTATGTACTTTATAGGTACCATCTGTATTTACAGAAACTTCTGCAACCTGCGCCACATGGCTCTCGAATGATTCATGTACTGCTATGCCCTGGAAATGCCCGGCTGGCAACGGCTTTCCCCAACCAGCTTTGTCGGCTGCAAGATTGAGTGCAGACAAATTGCGTGGATGATCTTTAAGTAATTCACGCCTGTATTCCAGGGGATCTTTACCGGCAGATGTAGCCAGCTCATCGATAAAAGTTTCCATTACGTAAGCCGTATGTGTGTGCCCAACAGATCTGAACCATAAAACAGGTACCGCTACTTTTGGTGAATGCAAGCCAATAAATGAATTTTTAACCTCTTTCATATAGGGCGAATCAACAATACCTTCAACAGAACTGGAGTCAATGCCGTTTTGAACCATTGCGTCAAGGAAGGTGCCCGCAAAAATAGACTGACCTACAATGTTGTGTTTCCATGCTACGGGGTAGCCTGCTGCATCTACACCAACCTTTAGTTTATGAACAAAGGAAGAACGATAGTAACCACCAGCCATATCGTCTTCACGGGTCCAAACCATTTTAATAAATTTGTTACTTGCCTTGGCAATTTCAACAGCTTCCACTACAAAATCAGAAGTGGGTGTTGCTCTTCTGCCAAATGCACCACCCAAAAAAACGGTTTCGATGCTTACCTGCTCTGGTTTAAAGCCCAGTACTTTTGCTGCAGATATCTGGTCAATTCCCGGTAATTGGGTACCCACCCATATCTGGCAGGCATCTTTTGTTAACTTAACCGTACAATTCATGGGCTCCATCGGCGCATGTGCCAGGTAGGGAAAAAGATATTCAGCTTCTACTACCCTTGCAGCACCATCTAATGCGGTATCCACATTCCCTTTTTCCAGTGCAGTTAATCCTTTGGTATCTGCCAGGGCCTGGTATTCCTTCATTTGTGTAGCACTGGTAAGCGTTGCATTCACCCCGGCATCCCATTGAACTTTTAGTGCAGCCCTACCTTTTTTCGCAGCCCAAAAATGATCAGCAATTACCGCAACCCCTGTAGGAATTTGCACTACATCTTTTACGCCGGGCACAGCCTTCGCCGCTGCGGCATCAAAACTTTTTACCTTGCCGCCCATTACCGGCGGATGTGCAACCACGGCTGTCAACATTCCTGGGAACTGCATATCCATCCCAAATTTTGCTGTACCATTTACTTTTGCCGGTGCATCCAGCCGTTTCATTCCCTTTCCAATATACTTCCATTCGGAAGCGGGTTTTAATACCACATTTGTAGGTGCAGGCAAAGCTGCGGCTGCAGAAGCAAGTTCACCAAAGCCTGCTTTTTTATTACCGCAAATCACCATACCATTTTCAGCACGACAGGTGGCAGGATCTACTCCAAACTTTTGTGCCGCTGCTGCAATCAATAAAGCTCTGGCTGTGGCACCTGCCTGGCGATAGCGATCAAATTCGCTGTAGGTGGTACTTGAACCTCCTGTAATTTGTATGCCGAATAAAGTATGCGCATAAGCTTGCCCAGGAGGAGCGTGTTGAACTTTAATTTTATCCCAGTCAACGCCCAGTTCATCAGCTATAAGCATGGTAAGTGTGGTCCATATTCCCTGGCCCATTTCTACGTGTGCCAGTATCACATTCACTGTACCGTCTGGTGCAATGCGCAAAAATGCATTGGGTGCAAAGGTTGCTGCCGGATCTGGCAATGATTTACCAGCAAGGCGTTTTGCACTTGCGGGAATCATAAAGGAGATTATTAAACCTCCCCCTAACATAGCGCCTGATTTTAAAAACTGGCGACGGTTGGGTTTTACTGTATCGGTCATGAGTTACCTCCTTTTTTTTGAATTTGAGCTGCCAGGTGAATTGCTTTGCGAATGCGTGGATAGGTGCCGCAGCGGCAAATATTACCACTCATTGCGTCGTCAATATCCTGGTTAGATGGATTGGAATTTTCACGCAACAATACTGCCGCTGACATAATCTGGCCTGATTGGCAATAGCCGCATTGCGGCGTATCTTCTTCAAGCCATGCCAATTGTAACGGATGAGTATTATCTACTGATAAACCTTCAATGGTAGTAATCTCTTTTCCAACGGCCCTTGTTACAAGAGTTACGCAGGAACGGACAGCTTCACCATCGAGGTGTACGGTGCATGCACCACATTGAGCCACGCCACAACCAAACTTAGTACCGGTAAGGCCAATGAGATCGCGGAGCACCCATAAGAGGGGCATATCCGGACTGGCATCTACATCGTAATTTTTTTTGTTAACCTTTAATTTATACATATAAAGTCATTTTTATTAAAAGAAATTGAATACCAACAACACTAGTTTCTTAACCAGAAATTATTATTTAATTAATTTTCGAAAATAACTGTTGTACCGGCTGATTTAGAGAGAGACAATAAAGTTACCATTTCCACTGAAATATATCAATGTTTAAAAAATATATTTCCAGGGTTTTTTAACTCCCGGTTTAAAATTGAGTGCATCCAATAAGCGGCAATATTGAAAAGTAGCCCTAT
The DNA here is from genome assembly GCA_046590675.1 of Ferruginibacter sp. Classification (GTDB taxonomy): domain Bacteria; phylum Bacteroidota; class Bacteroidia; order Chitinophagales; family Chitinophagaceae; genus Ferruginibacter. Next base: position 13,995 of record JBKJUP010000001.1, read on the forward strand.
CATAATTTTACCGCCTGCTCATTTTCGGCAGATTGATAAATAGCCTGGACAATCCTGATATCCCGGCGGCCTTCTTCACCCGGTACCAACATGGGTTTATTTTGCATGATAGACATTGCATCATCATCCATTTGGTTGGCTTGCTGCCATGGAACTTCATAAGGATAATAAATTTCACCCAGCGGGCTTTTTCCTTTTATTCCATTATAACCAGAATAAGGAGCCAGGTTGATATCTCCTTTTTCGCAGCTGATGTCCATAAAATTTATATTCTCTCCAAAACTTGTTTTTATGTTTGCTGTAACGCCGCCCGGAAATTCAATTAATGCTGTGGTAGTTTCATCTAATCCATTTTTATAAATTTCCGGTCTTGTAGTTGAAGTAGTTGCCGACAGGATAGTAACCGGCTCCAACCCTGTGCCCAACCTTGCTCCTTGTATGGCATATACCCCCATGTCGTATAATACGCCACCTCCCATTTCTTTTTTTTGTTTCCAGTGATTGGTCCTTGTTTCGTAATAGCCAGCGGCACAATTAACCCTGGTTACTTTGCCCAATAAATGTTCATTTACAATGCGCCTGTATTCCTTGGTATTGGGCTCGTGATGTAGCCGGTAACCAATGGCCAGTGAACGTTTATATTGATTGCAGGCATCAATCATTTCACTACATTCTTTTTCTGATATTGCCATTGGTTTTTCGCACCATACATGCTTACCGGCTTTGGCCGCCCTGATAACAAACTCATGATGCATGGATGGCGGCAAAACCACATATACTACATCAATGTCAGGATTGTTGGCAACCTGGTCAAAGTTTTCGTAGTTATAAATATTCTTATCGGGGATGTTGTATTTTTTCTTCCAGGTTACCGCCTTTTCGGGTGTACCGGTTACAATACCTGCCAGGTAACAATTTTTAGTTTGTTGTAATGCCGGCGCAAGCAGGTCGGTACTGTAATACCCCAGGCCCATCAATGCAACGCCTAATTTTTTCTTTTTAGGAGCTGTGCAGGATAACAATGAATTGGGTGAGATGAGCAAGCCAGACGAACCCAATGCAAGGGTTTTTATTAAATGCCGACGGGATATGATGGCCATTGTATGCAGGTTTTAAATGATGAATACCTTTCAATTTTTCGTTATTAAAGTTATTGTAAATAATAGCAAAATGCCTCTGGATTTTTAGATTTTGTAAGATGATTGGAATGTCAGTTTCGAATTGTTAGCAGCAGGAGCTATTTGACAACCATTTGTAAATTGGCTGATTAATAAAATTATGGAGATGTATTATGGGGAGTGTTGGAGGAGATAAAAAGACGTATTAAAATTGGATTTCTTAATTATCCATGTGTTCGGCAATTTGCGACATCAACCTTATTTTTTTACATTCTTCAAATGAAATAGGCTTTTCTACAAAGTCTATAACCTGCCTGTAGGCAATGGCTTTTTCCTTGTCGGCCCTATCAACAGAGGAAGTGACCATTGCAAAAAAAACATGGTCTGCATAAGGCTTTTCGCTTACAATTCTTAAAAATTCCCAGCCATCCATTACGGGCATATTGATGTCGAGTAATACTAAGTAATAATCGCCGTTTCCTTTAAAATTAAGATCGAGATAATTCAGTGCCTTTTGTCCATCTATAAATATCAATGGCTCATCAGAGAGCTTACTCTCAGTTACGGTCACTTTATGAAAAAACTGAACCGCCTTATCATCATCTACTATCAGGGTTTTTACACTCATAGCCTGGGATTAGCATTAATTTTCTCTGTCTTCTTTACAATATCTCTTATTATTTCATCCAGTTCTTTTCCTGCCGCTAAAACGTACTGCAACAGTTCTTTATTTGATTCGGATCCTGGCTGATTTTCAATCATATTTAAAAAGCCAATCAGTTTGGCCAAAGGCGCTCTCACCACATGGGATTGAGTCCAGGCAATTTCCTTTAACTGAGCATTCTGATCTTCAATGGCCCTGGTATGTTGCCTTTGTTCGGTTACATCTCTTTCGATAAAAACCCAATGACTAACCATTCCTTTATCGTCTGCAACGGGTGATACAGAAAAGTTAAGCCAAAATTCTTCCCCATTTTTTTTGTTGCTTATCATCTCAACCTGTGCCGAATCTTTTTCTATAAACGCTTTGTTAAGCCTTTGAATTTCTGCCTCATCAGCTTTTGTATTAAAGAATATTCCAGGCGTTTTACCAATCACTTCACCCGATACATAACCGGTCATTTTGGTAAACGCTTCATTAACATAAACAATCTCAAGATCCTGTAATGTAGCTGTTACAGCGCTGGCTATTAAAACTGCATCTGTTGTATTGGTAATTACTGACTCTAACAACTTCAATCTTTCATTTTCCAGCTTTTTACGGGTAATATCCTGCATGGCACCAATCATCCTGATGGCTTTGCCTTCGGCATCCCTTATTATAATGGCCTTGTCCTGTACAAAAGCAAAAGTGCCATCTGCTTTTAAATAACGGTATTCATCTGACCAGCTATTTTCAAAGTTATTCAGTGCATCATCTACACCTTTCATTACCCGCTCAATATCTTCAGGAACTATATAGGCAGTATTTAAATTATAATTATTGGTAAGTGGGTTACGGGCATGACCAAACAATTTTTGAAAACCTTCTCCACAATAAATTGAATTGCCGATGATATCCCAGTCCCATATTGCATCTGAAGTTGCCTTGGTTACATATTCATACCTTTCAAGTAGTAGTAATTTTTCAGCAGTAACACGGGCATTGTCATTGGCGATTTTACATTTTTCCAAGGCATTTAATACCGCCACCGGAAGCCTTTGTAAACGATCTTTTAAAATGTAATCATCTGCCCCGTCTTTAATGCATTGTACGGCAAACTCTTCAGAAATAGTACCGGCTACCAAAATAAAAGGCGAAATAAGATTTTGTTCTTTTAAATGTGCTTTGTATATTTTTAACGCTTCTGCAGAATTGAATTGAGGCATTGAATGGTCAGATATAATTATATCAGGTTTAAACTCACCAATTTCCCTAAGAAAATCTTCTTTTGTATCAACAACAATCGGAATAAACTGAATGCCACCATTTCTCAATTCCATCAAAATGAGGTCGGCATCATCTTCAGAATCCTCTAATAATAATATTCGTAAATCTTTTATCATTCAACAATATTTCATAGGTATATAAAATACCGGACAGTTAGACTGTAGTTGGATTTAAATGTGTATAGATTTGCTAAACCGACAGTAAGATAAGTATTATAACGGGAAATGTACCTTTAATATAAATCCATTTCCCGGAGAGGTAATTAATTCCATTTTACCATCATGCGTTTCGGCCCTTGTATTCATATTTTGTAAGCCTACGCCGCTCCCTTTTTTAGTTGTATCAAAGCCAATACCATCATCTTTGATTATGAGATCAATTGCTTTTTCAGTTTGGGTAATAGAGAACCAGGCATTATGGGCCTGCGCATGTTTTATTATGTTATTTAGTTGTTCCTGTACTATCCGGTATATACTTAATTTTAATTTGTCGTCTGCCAGGTTTTCTTTGAAGTTGCTCCATTCTGTAATAAAATTTATTTCTTTATTTGGAATATGATTGTCAATTAAATTATTGAGTGTGTCTATTAAACCAATTTCGCCAATGGTAGCAGGCATTATAACCTGGGATAATTTTCTGATTTCTTCAATGGCTGTAAGGATAAATTTTTTACTGATTTGCGTAAACTCCATTCGCTTTTTTTCATCATTGATAGCGCAATCGATGTATAGGTTAGAGGCTGCAAGAATCTGGTTTATATTTTCCAGCAATTCATTGGCCATGTGGCTTCTTTCTTTTTCCTGTGCAATGATTACAGCACCTGTTTTTTCCTTTACTTTTTGTTCCTTTTCTTTTTCAAGGTTGATGGCCGACTCTATTTTTTTAAGTGAATTAACTATTGCCCCCGGCAACAATTGCAAGTGATCTTTAAAAATATAATCATTGGCACCAGCCTTTAAAATTGATACGGCATACTCTTCAGAGATATGAGCTGTTACCAATATAAATGGTATTGCAAGGCCAGAGTTTAAAAAAATATTCAATGCTTCTGATGAATCGAATGAAGGCAATGCATGATCAGAAAGAATAACATCCGGAACAAACGCTTTCAATGCATTTATATAAGAAGCTTTATTGTTTACAACAAGAATATCTGCCGATAAACTGTTTCGATATAGTGTTAGCCTTACTAGATCCGCATCAGACTCTTCATCTTCAAGATGTAATATTTTAATTTGATTTGTCATTCAATATTTTTAAATCTAACGATAGTACTAAAGTTTACGCCTTAAAACCCGATATTAACATTTAGCATCAGTTATCCAATTTATTTTGCTTACCATGATTGCAAATTATTTGCCAATCGTAAAAAAGAAGGTTGCACCCTCATTCTCCACAGCTTCTGCCCACACTTCTCCCTGGTGTTTAGTAATTATTTTTTGAACAATGGCCAGGCCTACTCCTGTACCTTCAAAATCTTCCTTGCGGTGTAAGCGTTGAAAAACACCAAATAATTTACTATAATAGCTCATATCAAAACCGGCTCCATTGTCTTTTACAAAAAAAGCACTCCCTCTTTTTGTTTCAGCAATGCCAATCTCAATCAATGGATGCTCTTTTTTTGAGGAGTATTTAATTGCATTTAGTACCAGGTTTGCATATACATGCCTGATGATTACCTTATCTACATTGGCAAATCCCAGGTCATTCAATATAATATGTTCCTTTAAATGCTCCGATGAAGCACATAAATCATCAACAACTTCCCGGGCTATTTTTGTGATATCGCTGTTTTGTCTTTTTAAAGATGCTTTTCCAAGTTTTGAAAATTCGAGCAGATCATCTATCAGCGTGTTCATTTTACTGGTATTGAAAATTACCCTGCCCAACATTCTTTTTCCTTCGTTGTCAAGCCGTTCGTTGTAGCTTTCATTTAGTATTTGGGTATAGCCATGAATGGCCCTCAGGGGTGCTCTTAAATCGTGGGAAACCGAATATGTAAAAGACTCCAGTTCTTTATTAGCAGCATGCAATTCCCTTGTACGTGACTGCACTCTTTTTTCGAGGTCGTTATTCAACAGTAATATTCTTTCTTCTGCATTTTTCAACTCCGTTATATCAATGATTGTTCCCAGCATCCTGAAGGGATTTTCCGGTTGGTCAATCATCATTTTTGCGGTTGCATTGATCCAGTGAATTGTATCATCGGTATGATAAATTCTTGTTTCTATAGCTAGAGAACCTGTTTCCAGCGCAGCTTTAAATGCGAGTTGAACTTTTTCCAGGTCGTCACTATATACATGGTCTAAAAACCTAACCATGCCCCAGTCCGGCAGCATTTCTTCGTACCCGAAAATTTGATCATGTCTTGCATTTCTAATGGCAATATCCTGCAGCATATCCAGTTCCCAAATACCAATCTTGCCTGCTTCCAGGGCCAGTTCCAGCCGCTCTTCTGCCTTGTTACGTTCCGTAACGTCTATGCTTAGCACCAGCCTTGCCATTTTATTGTCTATGTTTAATTCATGCGAACTGATTTCTACGTGAATAATACTTTTATCTTTCTTTATGTGTTTCCATGTTCCCGCTTTCATAATGCCATTAGCTGCGGAACGATCAAGCTTAATAAACCTGTCTTTTTCTTCATCCGGCCTTATATCAACCGCAGTCATTGAAAGAAATTCTTCCCTGCTATATCCATAATGCTGAATGGCCGCATCGTTCACATCAACAAACTTAAGTGAGGGATGTTCCAGTACCCACATAGGCATTGGGCTGTTTTCAAAAAGTTTCCGATATTTTTTCTCACTATGCTCCAATTCTTCTGTACGTTCTTTTACTCTTTGCTCCAGGGAACTGTTGATTAAACGGATTCGTTCTTCTTCGGATTTTCGCTCGGTTATGTCTTTGCTGATCATTGAATAGCCAATAATTTTTCCGTCTCTTTTTAATGCAGTTAATACCACATTGGCCCAAAATAATGTACCGTCTTTTCTTACCCTCCACCCTTCATTTTCTATACGTCCGGCTTTATTTACAATTAGCAGATCTTCGCCAGGTTCGTTGCGTTCAATAGCTTCTGCGGTATAAAATATTGATAAGTGCTTTCCACTTATTTCTATTTGCGTATAGCCTGTGATCTTTTGCACGCCTTCGTTCCAGCTATCTATGTTCCCTTCAGGCGATAACATTATAATGGCGTAATCAGACACTTCAGTTGTTAATAACCTATACCTTTCTTCGCTTTCTTTCAGTGCCAGTTCTGCCGATTTAATTTCCGTTACATCTCTTACAAATCCAATAAATAAAAAGTCGTCTTTAATCTCTACAGGCGAAACATTGAATTCTACTTTTATAAGGTGTCCATTTTTATGCAATACAGTTTGCAGTGTAGTTCTGTTTAAAATAAGGCTTTGCCCGGTTTTTAAAAAGCCCTTCATTTCATCAATGTAGAATTGTCTCAGGCCTTGCGGAACCACCAATTCATTGAGCACTTTACCCAATACTTCCTCTTCTTTCCAGCCAAACATTTGCTCCGCAGCAGGATTCCATTTTACGATATACCCTTTGCTGGTTACCGCAATAATTGCTTCAGGTGCATTTTTATAAATAGTCTGTATTTGACCCTCACTTTCTTTTAATTTATTCTCCATTTTTAACCGCTCATCCAGTTCCTTTTTATACACCCTTGCAGTTCTTATGGAAACCGTATCCGGCAGATATTTGATCATGTAAAAAACGGTGATCCAACTGGCCACCGCAGTTGTAAACCGAAACAACCCATTGATGCGGTAAAAGGGAAACCAAAAGGAAACTGCATTTAGCAAATAAGTGGTGCCACAGGCCAGGATAAATAACGAAAAGAAAATATATAATTTAATAAAGGCTGCATTTTTTTTTAGCCTAATGTACCTTAGCAACAACACCGGAATGGAAAAATAGGCAAGCCAGATAAATATATCGCTGATGATGTAGAGCCACCCGTGAAATGCAGTCCAGTGGCCATTTTTCCATTGAGGTAACCAGTCGCTGTGCTGAAAAAGCTTAGTAAAAAATTCTATAACCTGGTGCATTCAAATTGTTTTAGCAAATGGGAGTGATTATTACAAATTTATAAGCATATTCTTATTATTCAATCTTCAAATCAACTTGGGTTGAGCTTGATTTTATCCAATAAAAGCATTGTTTTCATGACTGAATATTTTCACTAATATCTAAATTAGCATTATTGAAATTAAATAATATTATGGGGAAACTATTCTACAATAGCTATAATATCTACAATTGAAAATATTTTGAGGATTAAAAACGAATGAATTACAAAAGGGCATAAATATTTCATTGTGTATAAGCGATAGTGAAATGATGGCTTTTTTAAAACAGGGTTACTGTCCACTGCTTTCAGATAATAAATATGGCAAATGAAAAAATTCTCAAAAACGCTGATAGAATTGTACGATTTATATGTTTAACAATACCATTATTGCTGATAGCTGTATGTTGTTTTCTTTCTGCATCCCACGCCGAACAAATATTGTCAACTGCCGGGTCTTTTGTAAGACTATCCGTAACAGATACCATACCTAACCCAGGAAATAATAGTACAGATACAGTACAAACTGATACGACCAGGTACAGCATTGCACCGTTTGGAACGACCTATACTTATAGTAAGCAAAACATTGTTATGGCGTATCCCGATATTCTGTTGGATGATTTTACCATACATGATAGCTTAAACAATTCCCTGGTGGCTAATGGCCGCATTCACCCCGGAAAATCTAACATTTTCAACCTGGCAATTGATATGGAGGCAAAAAATTTCTCCATCATAAATGTGTCAAGGGTAATCAATAATCAACTATATGGACAAGCAGCCATTAATGGAAACTTTCGGGTTACGGGCACGTTGGATACACCCCAAATTGCAGGCAACATTTATTTAAGCAAACAGAGTTCATTAACCCTGATATTGCCGGAAAAGAACCAGGATATGAACGCATCTAATTCTGCAGTAGTTTTTATAGATAGGGATACTTTTAATTTACCCGTAAGGAAAATAACCCTGCAGCAGGATACGCTAACTTTAATCAAACAGCAAACACTGCGTTCAAACCTGTTTCTTAATGTAGATACCAATTCGGTTATCAATATTATATCAGATCCATCTACCGGGGATGAACTAAAAGTAAAAGGCAATGCCAAACTCAATGTGGGACTCGATTCAGCAAAGCAGTTATTGCTAACAGGCGCTTACAATTTAACGGGTGGTATTTACCAACTCAACTACCAGTTCTTTAGAAAACAGTTTATAGTCAATGAGGGAAGCGCTATCACTTTTAATGGTAAACCAGATGATGCTCAAATTAATATCCGGGCTATTTATATTGCAGACACCCCTCCAAAAGAATTAATCGGTAATGAAATAAGAACCATCGAGCCACAATTTTCTCATTCAATTAATCAACCAATTCCATTCCAGGTAATACTCTATATGAAGGGCTCTATCAGGCAACCGCAAATAAGTTTTGATATTCAAATGCCTGAATCCATACAGTTAAACAACCAGTTGCAGTTGGCCGTTGAGCACAAACTATCGCAGTTAAGATCAGATGTGGCCGCCACCAACAAACAAGTTTTTGGACTACTGGTTATGGGAAGATTTGTAGGTGAGCAAAGCGTAGATTTTTTTAAAGGTAGCGGCAGCGGCTTTGATAATCTTGCATCGGGCGGAAGCGTAAGTGGCTTTCTTTTATCGGCATTGGACGAGGTTGCCTCTGAAGTTTTCAAGGGAATTAATACTGATCTTACTTTAAATTCTTACAGGGATTTTGCCATTAGCGATGCTGCCCAGGGTAACCAACCTGATGTGGATTTATTAACGAGCTTTTTAAATAATCGGTTAAGCGTTAGTGTGGGCAGAAACTTTGGCATAGAAAGACAGGACGGTTCTGCTAAAGCAGCCAAACAAAAAGGCAGTCGCTTCTTACCCGATGTTACCCTCAATTATAAATTATCTGAAGACGGTAAATACATCATTCACAGTTACAAAAAAGATCAGTTGGAATCCATACTGGATGGCTATTCAACAGAGTCTGGCCTGGGTCTTATTATAACAAGGAACTACGATAAACTTAAGCAATTGTTTAGCTGGGTAAAGAATAATAACAACAACTAATGCGCAATCATTTTATATACGGCATATTGATATCAATTACAATTACAATTACAGGTTGTAGTGTGCAACGCTTTTTGCCAAAGGGCGAACGCATATATAAAGGAGCAACAATAAAAATTGAAAAAAGACCAGGAGTAAAATACTCATCACATGCTTTGAAAAGAGAACTAAAACTGGCAGTAAAACCAACCGCCAATAAATTCTTGTTTGGGCAACCGTACAAAGTTTGGTTGTGGTATGTAATCGGCAGTCCTAAAAAAACGGGTGGTATAAAAACCTTTTTCAGAAAAAAACTTTGCGAACCGCCGGTACTTAGCAGTAAAGTAAACACAGCAGTGATCGCTAAAAACATGCAGTCTTTCCTGGAAAACAAAGGCTACTTTCATTCCCAGGTTAGTGGTGATACGGTGAATGAAAGTTACTTTACCAGCGCTATTTATAAGGTTGATGTTTATCCCCGGTACAAAATCAAAAGCGTAGAGTGGTTAAGCGACAGTTCAACCCTTGCGAATGAACTAAAAGAAAAGCAACGCAATGGAATATTGAAAGCAGGTAACAACTATAGGCTGAGTGATGTAGAAGCCGAACGGGACCGGCTGGACGCTTACATAAAAACAAAAGGATATTATTATTTCAATGCAGATTATATTGTGGCTTATGTGGACAGTACCGTGGGCAATAACCAGGTAGATATAATATTGGGTTTAAAAAATGATATGCCCGATAAATCGATGCATGCTTACACGATAAATCGTGTAGGTATTTTTCCTGATTATACATTGTTATTACCGCAGCCTGACACCAGTATTACAGGTGCTACAAGTGTAGATGGCTTAATGATCAGAGATACTATACACCAGTTTAAAACTGCGTTGTTCAAAAAAATGATTACTTACCGGCCGGGGCAAATTTACAGCAGCACAGATCAAAATAATACACTTAACCGTTTGATAAACCTGGGCACATTTAAGTTTGTAAAAAATACTTTTGAAGTTGCAGGATTAAGCGATGATCCTTATCGGCTGAATGCATTTTATTACATAACTCCTGCGCAAAAGAAATCTCTTCAGTTACAACTAAATGGATTTTCAAAAGAAAATAAATTCCTGGGTACCCAACTTAGTTTAAACTGGAAAAACCGGAATGTATTTAAAGGTGCAGAGCAACTGGCTGTAAAACTTTATGGTGGCTTTGAAATCTCTTTTGCTGACTCATTACAAAGTGCAAAAATTTTCCGGGTTGGTGTTGAAGGGTCCTTGAATTTCCCTAAGTTTAAAATTCCCTTTTTAAGGTATAAAGAAAACATGCTATACCCTCCGCGTACACGCCTGCTTGCAGGCTATGAAATTTTTAGAAAACAGGATTTCTACACAAAAAATATCTATAGGCTCCAATACGAATTTAATTGGAAGGTAAATCCAAATACGGAACATACGTTATCGCCCATTGCCCTTACTTATATCCATTCAGGCAACCTGACAGATATGTTTAGTAAGCAAACCAATATTGATCCTGTTCTTTTAACCAACGTTTATAATGAAATAATTTTAGGTTCCTATTATTCCTACACATACAATACCGCCAATCCATTTGCAAAAAATCAATGGTATGTTAGTGGCAGTATAGATATGTCGGGTAATATTGCCGGGCTTATCAGTGGCGCCAAACAGCCCAGGCAAAAAAAGGTATTTAACACACCCTTTGCACAATTCTCAAAATTTGATGTTGACCTGCGTTATCAAAAAACATTGCCCAATAAGTTTGACTGGGTAAACAGGGTACAGCTCGGCATTGGTATTCCGTACAACAATTCAAATATGTTGCCTTTTTCTAAACAGTACGTTATAGGTGGCTCATCTTCTTTGCGTGGCTTCACCAGCAGGCAATTGGGACCAGGCGCTTATCAACCTACATTGTACGACCAGCGATATTTCCAGGCCATTGGTGGGGATTATAAATTCCTGTTTAACTCGGAATTACGGATGCCTGTTTTTGGCAAACTAAGCAGCGCTGTTTTTGTAGATGTAGGAAATATATGGACCAAAGACACTATGCTTTTTGGCAGAGCAGGACAACTAAAAAAAGACTCTTATAAAGAACTGGCAGTGGCAACCGGCGCCGGTCTGCGTTTTGATGCCAGTATATTATTGATAAGGGTAGATTTGGGCATTCCACTAAGGAAGCCATATTTACCAGAAGGACAAAGATGGGTGATAGATAAAATTGCTCCGGGAGATGGGCAATGGAGAAAACAAAATCTTATTATAAACATTGCACTGGGCTATCCATTTTAATAGTTAGAAGCAACGAGATTGAACGATAAAACTAGTTACTATATTTTGAAATATTACCGATGAAAAAAACACTTAAAATTGTTATACTCATTTTAATCATAGCTGCAATTGGTGGTTATATTTATTGGCAATACAATAAGCGAACTCTGGTAAAAGATTCAATAGAAAATACCATTTCAAATAAAACAGACAGCTTGTATTTTATTGCTTACGACAGTTCAGCGATAGATGAAGTAAATGGAAACGTATCCTTTTATAATGTGGTGTTGCAGTCAGATTCTACACAAAAAAAACTATTGAACCGTACCGATAGTTTGCCAAATGCATTGTATAATATCAGGGTGGAAGAAGTAACTGCAAAAGGCATCGATGTAGCTGGTCTTTTACAAAAACAAAATGTAGCCGCCAATAAAATACTACTAATAAAACCTGTTATACAAATCATTAATACAGGTACCGATCACCCTAAACCACTTACAAAAAATGATACCCTTGAGTTGTATAAAAAAATATTAGGGAAATTCAACAGCATACAGGCAGACACCATCATGGTAACTGAAGGCACCGTACTGTTTACAAACAAAGCTGGCGAACCACAAACTACTTTAGAAAATATAAACATTACACTCAATAAATTTTTGATAGACGATTCAAAAAACTATGAAAGTATTATCAGTTATTTTATTAAAGATGTAAGGGCTACAGTAGAAAATATTCAGTTACCACCCTCTGATAATAACGCAAGAATAAATATTGAAAAACTGGATTACAATGCAGTAAAAAGATCGCTGGACATTGCTGCCGTAAAACAGTATAAACTAAAAGATATGAACCCCATTATTAACCTGGAAAATATTCATATCAGCGACCTTAATACAGATGCATTTATTCTTCAGCAACGCTTAAAAGCAGGTAGCGTTAGTTGCACCGGCGGTTTAATAACCATCTACAAAAACAAAAAGCCTGCAGGCGGTAAAAACGGAAATAACGAAATCAATTTATCATCCGATCTTATAGACCAGGCACAGGTTGGTACCATTAATTTGGGTCATACAAAAGTTATTATCATTAATAAAGATGATCCTTCGGCTAAACCCTTTGTATTAAACAATGTAAAGTTTGCCATGTTCAGTCCTATTAAAATTATGGAAGGGGCTACGCTTAACAACCTCATCAATAATGCTCAATGGGAATTGTCTGCGGATGGATTTTCGTTTGATACCAAATCAGGTATGTACAATATTGCTATTGGAGACTTTTCAGTTAATAATGTTTCAGCCACCGCAAAAATCAAAAGATTTTTATTAAAACCCTTACTCTCAGAGGAACAGTTTGGCAGGCACAACAAACAGTCCATGGATCAATACAATATAAAAGTTGACAACATAAACCTTACAGGACTTAATATAAAAAAACTGATGGACAATCAAGGCCTTGAAGCAGCTACAGCTTCTGTTGAACCAACCCTTAAAATCTTTAATGATAAAACACTGCCTGCCGGCAACGACAGTAAGTTGGGTAAATATCCACACCAGTCCTTATTGAAATTAAAAATGCCGATTTATATAAAAAAACTGGAAATAAAAAAGGGACTTGTTTCTTACAGGGAAAAGGGCAAAAAATCTGGCCTTACCGGCGATGTCTTTTTTAGTGGAATAACAGCGACAATTGCAAATGTTACAAACATTCCTGGTAAGATCAAATCAAATCCTGAATTGGCCTTAAATGCCACTGCAAATTTCTTAGGTGAAGGTTCCTTGTCAACTCAATGGAACTTGTTATTGAACAGCAACAAAGGGGCTTTTCATATTGAAGGGCAACTGGATAAAATGGATGCATTTAAGTTAAATCCTGTTACAAAACCGCTTGGCATGGCTTCAATAAAGCAAGGTGTCATCGACAAAGTGAAATTTAAAATGGACGGAGATGATTACAAAACTTCCGCAAATGTTTTGTTTTTATACCACGATCTGAAGGTCGACTTATTAAAAAAGGATGACGATAATAACCAATTGAAGAAAAAGGGACTGTTGAGTTTTTTGGCAAATACACTTGTTAAAAATCAAAATTCAAATAAAGAAAATAGTGAAAACATAAAGTATGAAAGAGAGCTTACAAAGTCTTTTTTTAACCTGGTTTGGAAAACAATATTTACAGGAGTTAAAAAAACTGCCTTATAAATTAATGCCGGCTATTCTTTACAATGAACCTCCCTCAACCAATACCGGCTTAGTAGTAAGATCGTGAAAAAAGGTGCTTCCTTTAATACAAGACATCATACTGCTGAATGCAAGTTTACCAAGCTTATGTCCACTCGTTTCCACATAGGTAATTTCAGGAAAGTACAGTGTTGGAATAAAGCCGTTGCTGATGGCAATAATGCCGATTTCATCAGGCACTTTTAATTTATTTCTTTGTACAGCCTTCATGGTACCCGTAAGTATTTCATCACTCATGCAAAAGACGCTATCGGGTTTTGATACAAGGTGTTCGAGTGTTAATGCTTCTGCAGCTTCCGCACTATTGGCATGCACCACTGTTACGTTTATTTGATCATCAATGGCATGCATAAAAGCTGTAAGCCTTTTTTTTGTGATCAATAATTCTTTATTACCAAATATAGCCAGCACATGCTGCTTGTTTTTTTGTAAAATGGTAATCGCCGAAAGTCTTGCTGCTTCCGTATCTCCAACACATATTTTGTTACAGTTGGGTAAGTCCGGAACTTTATCAAAAAAAATCACCGGTATATTAGCCTCCTTTAATTTAAGATAAGCGTCAATTTGGGTACCTGCGTTGGATACACAGGCAAACAACCCGCTAATCCGGTTTTGTCTTAATAATTTTAAATTCAGCAGTTCAAGTTTCGGATCGTCACCGGATTGAAGAATCATCAGTGAAAATTGCTGACGCCTGCTTTCTTCTTCTACCGAGGCAATAAAAGAATGATAAAAGTAATTGGAAATAGATGGTACCACCAGGCCAAATACATTGCTTTTGTTGGTTCGTAAATGGATTGCGTTCGCATTGGGCTCATAATCTAAGGTATTTGCCAGTTCCGATACACGTTGTTTCGTTTTATTAGATATATCCGGGTGATTTTTCAATGCCCTTGAAACCGTAGAGATACTTATTCCCAATACGTTAGAAATAGTTTTTAATGTGGTGTTACTCATTGTGAATCATTATTGTCGTCAAGCTGAAAAATTATATTCACCGCAAACCTTTTCGCAAACATTACCGCAAACGTTTGCGGTAAAATTATCTCTAAATGTTAATTTCACAAAGTTTTCTTAAATACCTTCAAGTTTGAACCTTAATCAAATAATATTGTATTACTACTAAATTTAGGTAAAATAGTATTAGATTTGGTGAGGATTTATATTCTTTGCTATTACTCAATCCGATTAAATAAAAATCAAAAACTAACGATTATGCTCCTTGCTATGATGAGAAAATCTGTCATGCTATTGCTGGCAGTATTTGGGCTTACCGCGTTCACGCTGGCCCAAAATCAAAAAGTTTCCGGAACTATTACGGACAAAACAGGGGAACCTCTTCCCGGTGTAACAGTAACCATAAAAGGTACAAAAACTGCAACTTCAACAAATTCGTCTGGAACTTTCACTCTAAGTAGCGTGCCTTCGGATGCTACCCTGGTATTTACAGGTGTGGGTGTTGTAACGCAGGAAGAAGCTGTTAGTGGCAGACCAATTATGAACCTTAGTGTAGCTACCAGTGTTGGCAACCTCAACGAGGTAGTTGTGGTTGGGTACGGTACCGCTAAAAGAAAAGATCTTACAGGTGCTGTATCTACGGTACAGGCAAAAGACTTTAACAAGGGTACTTACACTTCAGCCGACCAGTTAATTCAGGGTAAAGTTGCCGGCGTACAAATGATCAATAACACCGGCCAACCAGGCGGTGCCTCTACTGTGAAGATCAGAGGTAACTCTACGGTTACTGGCAGCGGCCAGCCACTTTATGTTGTGGACGGGGTGCAGTTGGATGGCAGGTCTCCGAGGCCGGGTTTAGGCGATATAGGTACCGGAGGAAGTAATCCGGGAAGTAATCCATTAAATTTTATCAACCCTTCCGACATTGCTTCTATCGATGTATTGAAAGATGCATCTGCAACAGCCATTTACGGTTCAAGGGCTGCATACGGTGTGGTACTAATTACAACTAAGAGGGGCCAAAGCGGACAAGCTAAAATTGATTTCGGCGTTTCTACTGGTTTTTCAAAAATTGCGAAAAAACTGGAAGTGCTTGATGCAGGACAGTTTCGCCAGGCATTGCCTTATTACGGTTTGAGTAATTCAAATGACAAAGGTGCAAGTGTAGATGCCCTGGATCAAATTTTACAAACCGGCATTGTGCAGAATTATAACATGGCAATCAGTGGAGGAAATGACAATGCCAAATATCGTATTTCTTTCGGAGCATTGGATCAGGAAGGTATTGTAAAAAAGACAGGCATTCAGAAATACACTGCTAACATCAGTGCAAATTTCAAATTTCTTGAAAAGAAAAATTTGGGTATAGATATCAATATTATACCTAGTCAGTATAAAGAAAAAATTGCTCCCATTTCAAACAATGCCGGTTCAAGGGGTAGTTTAATTGGTAATGCACTTCAGTGGAATCCAACAGAAAAGCTGATTGTGAGAAATTCAGCCAATACTGCAGATTCCTTCAATGTTGTAAGAGGCGGTGATTTAATCAATCCGGTTGCTTTACAAAATGCAGTGGATGATCAGTCAAGAGTTACTACCATCCTCGCAAGCATTTCTCCTTATTACAAATTAACCAATTGGCTTGAATATAGGTTTTTGTATAGCCTTAATTATGGTACAGGAACCAGGAGAACTACCATTCAACCATTCATGAATTTTAATGATGTAATAGATAAGGGTCGTGCAGTAATAGGTTCTAATGAACTTACTACCAGGCAGCTTACGCACACATTAACTTTTAATAAGAAAATTGCTTCCAAATTAAATTTGAATGCAGTTGCCGGTTTCGAGTACACTACTTATTCGAACAAAGGATTTAACCTGAATGGTTTTGGCCAGCTACCCGGTGGATTTGGAAACTATGGTTTGGATTTTACGAATTACATACAGTTTAGTAATCCTTCAAACAGGGGGATCGGTTCTTTCTCAGATCCTACTTACGAACTGCAATCTTATTTTGCAAGAACAGTATTTAACTACGCAGATAAATACTTGTTAACTGCAACTTTCCGTACAGATGGTTCATCCAAGTTTGGTGTCAATAATAAATACGGTTATTTCCCTTCGTTTTCAGGTGCCTGGAACATAAGCAAAGAAAGTTTCTTCAATGTTGATTTTATCAATTCACTGAAAATTCGTGGCGGATGGGGCAAAACAGGTAACCAGGAGTTTCCTTCAGGAGCGGCACAGCGCAGATACTCCTTTGGTGGAGACGGAACGTCTATCAATGCAATCAATAACTTCAACCCTGATTTGAAATGGCAGTCGGACAGGCAGTATGGCATAGGTACAGACATTAGTATTTTAAATAACAAGGTGAACATTACCGTTGACTATTTCAACAAAAAAACAACTGATTTGTTATTCCCAAGTGAGCCAATTCAACCAGCAGCTCCAGGTGGAGCTATTACCTGGAAAAATCTTGCAGGTAATGTTGTAAATAAAGGACTTGAGGTAGCCGTTAACGCCACTATTGTTAGCAAAAATGACTTCTCCTGGGATTTTGGGGTGAATGCAACCTTTATTAATAACCTGGTTTCTGATCTTCCCGCTTCAATTAATACGGGCGCTTTAGATGGACAAGGTATTACCGGTTCTACTGTTGAAGTTTTAAGAAGTGGTCTTCCTATTAATGCATTTGTAACAAGAAAATACCTTGGTTTGGATAAAACAAACGGCCTTGCAATGTATGCTGATGACGGAGATGTATTGTATTACGTAGGTAATCCAAATCCAAAAACATTGCTAGGTATCAGCACATCGCTTAATTACAAGAAATTATCACTTGTGGTAAATATGAATGGTGCTTTTGGGCACATGATTTACAACAATACCCTTAATAATGTAATCAATGTAGGTAGTATCAATAACGGTAAAAACATTGCTCTATCTGTTTTCCAGGATCCAATCAAAGAGTCATTTGCTAACCCGGTAACTGCCTCTTCCAGGTTTCTTGAAAAGGGAGATTACCTTAAACTAACCAATGCTACTATTTCTTATGCAGTTGGTAATATTGGTAAAGTATTTAAGGGAATGAGTGTATATGTGACTGGGCAAAATTTGCTTGTATTTACCAAATACACAGGATTTGATCCCGAGGTAAATGTTGATAAAAATGTGAATGGTGTTCCTTCAGTAGGAATTGAATACATTCCTTTCCCATCTGCAAGAACAGTTACACTGGGTTTAAATTTTTCTTTATAATTCACGATTATTCTAAAAATTAAGATATGAAACAAAAAATATTAATCATTAGCACAGCGGTAGCTCTTATGTTTGCGAGTTGTACCAAGCTGGATGAAAAATTAAATGGAGAGATTAATCCAAGTGCAAGTGCCGGAGGCGCTAATGTGGATGCCCTTTTAAAAAGTGTTTACAACAGTATGCAGAATCCATATCAGGATCAATCAAATCTGTTTGCTTTGGGAGAAATGACAACCGATGCTTTGATTGGACCAACCCGTGGAGGTGATTGGGATGATAATGGTGCATGGCGTGTGTTGCACACTCACAGATTTGATGGCGATAATGTGCATGTAAGAGATGTATTTAGCCAATTAGGAGGAACCAACTTTGCTGCAACTGACCTGTTGAGGTTTAGTCCAAGTACGACCCAGGCTGCTGAAGCAAGATTTTTACGTGCTATGGCCCAATTTATGACGCTGGATTTATATGACCAGGTACCTTATCGTGAGCCAGGCGAAAGTGTGGTTTCCCCTGCGAAAGTTAGAAAAGGTAGTGATGCATTAACCTATATTATTTCAGAATTGACTGCCATCATGAATGACTTACCATCAGGTCCGGTAACAAAAGCAAATAAAGATGCAGCAAGAGTTTTATTGATGAAATGTTATTTAAACAAAGGGGTTTTTGAAAACAGGGAAGCGCCTGTATTTGCGGCTGCTGACATGCAACAGGTAATAACACTTGCCGATCAGGTAATGGCTGGTCCTTACTCCTTCAGTACAAGCTATTTTGATAACTTTGCTCCCAATAATAATTCTATTGGTAAAGAGAACATTTTTGCTGGTGAAAACGTAGGAGGAGTTCAATCTGGAAATATAAGATCAAGGTGGCATTTAACAATGCATTACAATCAAAATCCTTCGGGATGGAATGGCTTTACTACTCTTTCTGATTTTTATAATAAATTTGAAGCAACTGATAAAAGAAGGGGAGTCGCTTATAATTACACTTCACCCAATGCAGTTCCAAATCCAGGTAATCGTGTTGATGTGGGTTTCCTTATTGGTCAACAATATAACTGGACGACAGATGTACCTTTAAAAGACAGAACAGGGGCTCCGCTTGCATTTACTCCAGATGTAAAAATCATTGAAAAAGGAACTAACCTGGAGGTTACAGGTATTCGTGCTTACAAATATCCTATCGATTACCAATTTGATGATAATGGTAATGTAAACAATGATTTTGTTTACTTCAGGTTAGGTGATGTAATGTTGATGAAAGCTGAAGCTTTATTGCGCAGTAGCAGTGCCGCTGCTGGTTTGGTTATTGTAAATACACTGCGGGCCAACAGAGGTGCTACCCCCCTTGTGTCTCTTACACTTGATAATATGATAGATGAAAGAGGTCGGGAAATGTATCATGAAGGTTGGAGAAGAGAAGATCTGATTCGCTTTGGCAAATTCCTGCTACCAATGCAGGAGAAGCCAGGTACAAGTGATCCCAAATATTTATTGTTTCCAATTCCCAATGGACAGTTAGCAGCAAATCCTAACCTGGTTCCTAACCCGGGTTACTAATACATAAAAAGAATTTGTAAATGATAACCAGAGGTCAACTAGTTGATCTCTGGTTTTTTTATGATTAATTGTTTTCACTAATATCTTTGTTTGTTTTTGTTAAAACATCCATGCATTAATCGGGAGTCAAATGATTGACTTAAATTTATTGATTCCTACATATTCCAAAATGCCAATTGCTCACTGTGTTAATTTTTCTTCTTTCAATGAAAAATAGTTTAATAATATTTTCTTTAACGCTGCTATTAATTTCCTGCAAATCTCCAAAGACTGAACCCCTATTTTCACTGGTAGAAAACAGCGGTATCGACTTTGATAATAAGGTGGTTGATGGCCAGCTTGAAAACAGTTTTTACTTTCGAAATTATTACAACGGTGGTGGTGTAGCGGTAGGCGATTTAAACAATGATGGCTTGCCCGATGTGTTGATGACTGCCAATATGGATGAAAATAAATTATACCTGAACAAGGGTAATTTTAAATTCGAGGATATCACTGCTGCATCTGGTCTAAAACAGGATAGCATGTGGAGCACGGGAGTAGTAATGGTTGATATTAACAATGATGGATGGCTCGATATTTTTGTTTGCAACTCGGGCCACATGAAAAATGGCAACCGTCGCAATAAATTATACATTAACAACAAAGCAGATTCAACCGGCCTTGTAAGTTTTACAGAATCCGCAGCAATATATGGGCTTAACCAGCAGGCATACACTACACAGGTTTCCTTTTTTGATTATGATATGGATGGCGACCTCGATTGCTTCATGATCAATAACAGCCCCATTCCAATCAATACAATCGGCAACGCAAATAGACGGGCACTTCCCGATGCCCAATGGCCGGTAGCAGAATTTTTAAAAGGCGGCGGTGATCACCTGTTCAGAAACGATGACAATGTTTTTAAAGAAGTTACTGCCGAAGCAGGGATTCATGGAAGCCTGATGAGTTTTGGCTTGGGCGTAACCGTAGGCGACGTTAACAATGATGGTTACCCGGATGTATTTGTTGCCAACGATTCTTATGAAAGAGATTACTTATACATCAATCAAAAGAATGGCACTTTTAAAGATGAGCTGGAAGAATGGACAGAACATAATAGCTTCTCTTCTATGGGCGCTGATATTTGTGATATAAATAATGATGGCTACAACGACCTTTTTACAACAGACATGTTACCAGGGGATGATTACCGGCTTAAAACATTGGGTGCTTTTGATAATATAGATTTGTATAGAACAAGGCTCAATGCAGGATTTTATCATCAATACATGCAAAACTGTTTGTTTTTGAACAACAAAAACGGACACATGATTGAAATGGCAAATTACAGCGGAGTAGAAGGAACAGACTGGAGCTGGGGTGGATTATTTTTTGACGCTGATAACGATGGCTTCAATGATATCTATGTTTGTAACGGTATCAATCATGATGTTACCAACCTGGATTTTATGGATTTTTTCGCCAATGAAGTGGTACAGAAAATGGTGATATCTGGCGAAAAGCAAAACGTAGATTCTGTATTAAAACACATCCCGGTTTATCCCCTGCCAAACAAGTTATTTAAAAATAATGGCGACCTTAAATTTACAGATATTGGCATGTCCTGGGGAATTACTCAGCCCTCCTCGTCTAACGGTGCCGCTTATGCCGACTTAGACAATGACGGCGATCTTGACCTGATCGTAAACAATGAAAACCAACCTGCCTTTGTATATCGCAACAATGCAAGGGAGCAGAATAAAAATAATTACATCGGCTTTACTTTAAAAGGAACGGATAAAAACAGGTTTGCCGTGGGAAGCAAAATAAAAGTC
>JBKJUP010000068.1:0-59832 GCA_046590675.1 Ferruginibacter sp.
TCCCCACGAACCAGCTCCATTTTTCTCTTCAATATTTCCAGATTGAAAAAGTAATTATTAACTTTCAATATGAACGACCCTACCTACAAACGCAAATCATTTATTGAAATTGGCGAAATATTTTTCTGGACTGCAACCATCAATAACTGGAACCATTTGTTAACGGAAGATGCATACAAGCAGGTTATTATTGATTCATTAAATAATTTAAGTGAAAGGGAATTAATTGACGTATTCGCTTTTGTAATTATGCCCAATCATATCCATCTAATATGGCGTACCAATAAAATGAATGGTAAAGAAACTGCTCAGAGCTCATTTTTAAAATTTACGGCTCACAAGTTTAAAAAATTGCTACAACCGGATCCGAAAGCCTTATCAAAATACGCTGTGCAGGCTTCAAATAAAAGCTATGAGTTTTGGCAAAGAGATCCGTTGGCTATTGATTTGTACACCCGGGAGGTAATGCTGCAAAAACTGCATTATATACACATGAACCCACTGGCACCTCATTGGCAACTCGTTACTGACCCAACTAATTACTTTTGGTCATCTGCTGCGTTTTATGAAAAGGGAGCAAAAGATTTTGGCTTTTTAAAAAATATTTGGGAAGAGTTTGGATAAACGTGCAACTGGTTCGTGAGGACACGAACCAGGGCAGCATATCTAATTCTTTGGAATTAATATCGGGTAATGTTTACATGAAAACTCTGCCCGGATAGGCGGCGAGTCCTGCAGCTCATGAGGATTGTTAATTTAATAAAACCGTGCAGAGACTCGCTTGGGAAATAATTCGTCAGTCACCAACTGACGAATTGAAATTACCAGGTAACTACTGCCGTTGCAATTATACAGACACCGTCTGCATAATTGTGGATAAATGAAATAAATGTACTGAATACCGAGGGTTTGTCCTCCTGCAAAAAAGCAATAAAAGCTCCCCAATGGTATGCCGTAAAAGAGGGCGATGCAACGATGCCGCCCAAAGCTTCACTGCCCGGACAATAAATATTTCAAAGCGGCATCCTAATCCCCGTTGCCTTATTTTACACCCCGCATGGCAGCACCTTATTGCGGGTGGACCTTGTAAAAGAACGAATAATTGTTCCTTCGTAGCCCGTACCCCAAGTTAACGATTTACAATCGTTCGACTTCTTAACATTCATCTCACGCCATTAACAATTCCTCACTCCTAAATTTGTTTGTTAAGAACAAATTAAAGTTAGCATCAACTTTCAAATAATTTTAAAAAAATGGTCGTTGTTCAAGGCACTCAATAACCGGGGTTCTGAGTTTTTAAGCCAGGATTATTCAGCATTTCCTGTACACCCAGTGGCATAAGAAGATGTTTTGCTTGTAAAGGCTGGTTTGAACTTTTGTTAATATGTCCCACAAAATCATCAAAGCTATTGGTAGTTTCATTATATGCTTTTCTAAGCCGAACCATATCAAACCAGGTAATTCCTTCATAGCACAGTTCATGCCAGCGCTCACGCCAAACTGATTCCCTGAAGGTAGCGGCACTATAGCTGCCCATTGCAGGCGTGGAGAGTTGCGCACGATCCCTGATCTTTTTAAATGCCTCATACGCATTCTGGCCAGGGCCACCCACTTCATTTTGTGCTTCAGCATAAATCAACAAAACCTCCGCGTACCTGATCTGTGGCACATTCAAATCATTTTGACCTGTTCCTGTTATTCCCGGACCTCCAAATGCAGTAACATTAAAATGCTTGAAAATATACGGTGCATTTAAATCAAAAGGTGCCCCACTGCCGTTGGTGTAGTACGAAGTGTAAAAATAACCTTCCTGGTCTTTTGCTCTTAAATCACCTGCTTCATACGAGTTATAGAAAGCCCTTGTTGGAACTGAACTTCCTGTACCGCTTTGTCCGTTGATGGTAACAGCCTTAAAGTTAGGCAGCATATTATCCATAGGATTACCGGCAACATTTGCAAAATATTGGAGCTCAAAAAGATGCTCCATTACATTTTCAGAAGTAACGCTATGCATTTGTGTATAGGTGCTGAAAAGGCCTATTTTTCCTGCATTTGCATTGGCATAAGTGATTACTTCAAAAGATTTATCTGCTGCTAATTTAAAATAAGCAGCTCCTTTATTTAATGGTTGTCCTGCCATGGTTAAATAAACTTTTGAAAGTTGTGCTTTTACGGCAGCTAACGTAACACGCCCACTTGGATCTGTCCACGGTAAACCTGCATTTTCAGCATCCAGCAAGTCCTCAACAATTAGTTTATATACATCTTCCTGGCTGGTACGAACCGGAAAAAAGTCGACTGATAACGTTGTTTGAGGTTGAGTAATTAATGGTATATCTCCCCATAGCCTTACTGCATAAAAATACGCCCATGCACGAAGAAATTTAGCCTCTCCCAAAATTTTGGTCTTCTGAGCAGCATTCATTGGAGTAATGCCGGGAACTTTATCAAGAAGCAGGTTTGCCTGCGCTATTACTTTGTAAAGGCCACGCCACCAATTAATGATATGACCGGTATTGCCATCATAGACTAAAGAATAAAGATTGTTAAGGTCAGAATTCTGCGCCGTTTCGGTAGTTGAAGTTCCGGTAATCGCCTCAAGCAATTGCCAGTTGGAGGAAAATATACCGGCACTATTACCGTAAAACCTGGTATCAGCGTATACAGCTGCAATGGCGGCTTCTGCATGTTCGGGAATGGTATAAAAATTTTCCGGAGTAAGATTTGACGGATCCTGTTCCTGCAGGAATTTCTTACATCCTGAGCCAAGTATCATTGCTCCAAAGAGACAAACAATACTGATGTTTTTAAATATATTAAACGTCATACAAATATCTTTTTTAATGAATAATTAATTACAGGCTAAGATTTAGGCCCAGCATAAAAGTGGTTGATTTAGGATAGCTATGCCAGAACATTCCCTGGGAGAAAGCATTATTACCGTCGCCTGCATAACCACCTGTAGGTGTTGTTTCCGGATCGCCTCTTAGTTCTTTATGTGTAAGCAAAAAGAAATTTTGAACGGAAGCAAATATTTTAAACCTGCTTAAATCAAGCCTGTTTTTTCCGGTTGTTGGGAAAGTATAGCCCAGTAAAATATTTTTACCGCGAACGAATGATCCGTCTTTGATCCAATGCGAATCAACATTGGTTACATAACCTGCTCTTGTATCACGAAGCTCGGCAATAGGGGTGTTTTGATTGGCAGGTGTCCATGCATTCAATACCGTAGCATAGCTATTGGCAAGTGAAACCCGATCTTCGCTGGAATGCGAAGTCATATCCATTACATCATTGCCATAAGAAAACTGCAGCTCCAGGGTTAAATCAAGGTTTTTATATCTGACAGTATTTACCAGTGCTCCCCATGCTTTTGGACTACCATTTCCAATGATCATCCTGTCGGCATCAGTAATTGCATGATCTCCGTTTACATCAAGGTATTTGATATCGCCGGGTAAAATTGTTAATCCATTTCTATAGCTCACAAACTTAGCGGCTTCATCTCTTTCAGCTTCGCTCCATGTGCCCAATCGTACAAGCCCCCAAAAAGAACCAGCAGCTTCTCCTATCCGTATTATATTGGTAGGATTGGTAAAGTTTGGTCCCCCGATATTGAATATGTCAGAAGGCGTTGCAAGAGAAAGTACTTTATTGCGGTTGAACGAAATATTAAATGAGGTTCTCCATGAGAAATTCTTCGCCTCCACATTCACTGTATTAAGCGTAAGTTCAAGACCCTTATTCTGCATAGAACCAACATTCTTTCTTATTGTTGAATAACCACTGGTAGTTGGTACGGGTGCATCAAGCAACATATCCGTTGTTTTGCGATAATAAATATCAGCCTCCAGTGAAATACGGTTGTTAAATAAACCCAACTCAACACCTGCATCAAACTGCCCTGTTTTTTCCCATTTCAAATCAGGGTTAGCAAGGCGATTTATTCCCGTTCCGCCTACTTTGGCATTGTTTATTATAGCAGAATAATTGGAACTTAAAAGGGATAAAGATGAATAGGATGGTATTTCAGAGTTACCCGTTAAGCCATAACTGGTACGTAATTTCAGGTTAGAAATGGTAGAACTATTCTTTAAAAAATCTTCCTCTGAAACCTTCCATGCCAATGCCGCTGAAGGGAAGAAAGCATATTTGTGAAGATCTCCAAATCTCGAGTTGCCATCGTCACGTCCTGTAACAGTTACTAAATACTTATTTTTTAAAGTATAATTAACCCTTCCAAAAAAGGAATTGAAAGAAAAGCGGCTCCGGTTTGAACTGTAACCAGGATTGGTGCTACCAGCGCCCAAATTATTATAACCAAAATAATCACTTGAAAAATTCTGTATGCTTTCACCCATGCTGAAAGCATTTGTTTCCTGCGAGGATACTCCCAATAGAGCGGTTAGTGAATGATTTTCGTTAAAGCGTTTAGTGTAGGTTAAATAATTTTCTATAGACCAGAAACTTTCTCTTCTATTGTTGGCGCTGGCCGTTCCTTTTTGGTTGATAGCCAATGTGCGGCTTTGTGATTGATTATTTCCCTGTGTAAGTACATTTACTCCCAGTACAGTCCGCATCTCCAAACCTTTGGCCAGGTCAATATTTAAATAAATACTACCTAAACTATTTTGCGTGTTTAAAATATACCTGGTATCTTCTAACCTATGTACTGAATTAAAACTTCCTTCTGCATTCGGATAATTCCTGTTATCTGCCCATGTGCCATCAGCATATTTTACGGGCATGAACGGAAAGTCTTCCACTATCTGCCGTGGAACAGCGTCACTTTGATCTACGATATTTTCTTCCTGGTTGGTATAGCTTAATGTACCACCAACTTTCACCCAATCTTTAACCTGGCTGTCAAAAGTAAACCTGCCCGAATATCGTTTAAGATACGAGGTTTTAAGAAGGCCCTGATCATCGCGATAACCAAGCGAAACAGAATAAGTATTTTTAGCATCACCACCTGAGAATCCTAACTGGTGATTTTGAGAGAGCTTATTTTGGGTAGCTTCTTTTAACCAGTCTGTATCAAACAAAGGATTACCATTACTATCAAAAATCCTGGGATCTGTTCTTGCCAGTTTAGGATTCCTGCTAATATATTTACCTGCTGCCCATCCTACCGGATCATATTTTGCCATATTTGCATAAGCAAGATCTTCTACTGCTAAAAATTCTTTGGCGTTCAATACTTTTGGAAAGTTCGGACCTACCGTATTGGTACTGAAGTTAGCATCGTACGTGATTCTTCCAACACCTGCCTGACCACGTTTGGTTGTAACTAAAATAACGCCATTTGCCCCCCGTGCTCCATAAATTGCTGTAGAGGATGCATCTTTTAAAACTTCTACAGATACAATGTCATTGGGATTGATATAGTCAATGGCCTGGCTGGCTTGTGTTTGGTTAGTAATTGGCAGCATAACACCATCAATTACATATAGTGGGTTATTGGAGGAATTAATAGAACTAAAACCACGGATACGGATATTGGTACGTCCACCCGGGCGGCCCGAATTGGTATTTACCTGCACACCTGAAATTCTTCCTGCCAATGCCTGATTAAGAGAAGAAGCCGGGCGCTCTTTTAACTGCTCAGCTTTTACGGAACCCACAGCACCGGTTAAATCCGATTTTTTACGGGTACCATATCCAATAATAACTATTTCTTCACCGAGTGAAATTGCATGTTTTAACTTAACAGTAATGTCTGAACGATCACCTACTTTTACTTCTACAGATTCAAACCCCACGAAGGTTATCATCAACGTTGAATTGCGCTCAGCATCAATAGAAAAATTACCGCCAGCGTCTGACTTAACTGCAGTTTTAGTACCCTTTACCGTGATAGTAGCGCCTTCAAGTGGTTGCCCATTTTCATCTGTTATTTTTCCAGAAATATTTTTTGCCGGTGGAGGCGGTGGTGAATTGAATTCATCGTTTTTTAAAGGCTCCACCGCAGTTACTTTTTCTTTAATAATGATAATTTTGTTTAAAATGGAAAAAGCCAGAGACTGGTTCTTAAAAAATTCATTTAATACTTGTTCAATGGGCGCATTAACCGTTGTGATGCTAACGTTTTTTGCTTTCTGTAAAAGTCTTTTAGTATAAACAAACGTATAATCGCTTTGTCTGCTAATTTCCGCAAATACTTTTTCAAGTGTAGCATCCTTAACAGACAGTGTGATTGTTTGGGAGAAGCTTTTTGCATTTGCATTCATGCAAATAGCAAACAAGAGAATTGCGTTCATTTTCATAATCAGGATTATTTTGGCAACCTCTTTCCTTCGAATCCCGAAAGGGCTGCAGCAAGCAATTAATTTCATACTTTTGATTTGTTTAGGTTATTTAATTAGAATCGTTAATAATTTTCAGATTGAGTTAGCCTGAATTACTACACCGGATTCCGCCTGCCAGCGGAGATCCGGTTTTTATTTTTGGTAAATTTTAGCCATCATAGTGTCCGGTTTTAAGGCATTACTATAATTTTTTTCTCTTCAATTTTAAAATGAATCTTGCCTGTAAGTTCCAATGCTTTTAATACATCGGAAAGCTGTGTATTTCTTGGTATAGTGGCATAAAAAAGATCATCAACTTTCCTGTTGTACTCCACTTCTACATCATACCACCTGGATAATTGTTTCGCAATGGTTTCAATGTCTAATCCTTTAAATATAAAAAAGCCATTTTTCCAAGCCATCACTTTGGAAAGATCCACATCACTTACCACTTTAAGTTGCCCGTCCTTAGTAAGCTGTAACTGCTGCCCGGGCTTTAACATGGCATTATTTCCATCTTTCACACACTTTACAGCACCCTCCAACAAGGTTGTTTCGAGCCTCAATTCATCATCGTAAGCCATCACATTAAAGTGTGTACCCAATACATAAACCTCCGTTCCCTTTGCACTTACAATAAACGGCATTGCTTTGTTTCTAACTACTTCAAAATAAGCTTCCCCTGTAATTTCTACTCTTCTTGCCTTACCCGAAAAGGACGTTGGGAAACGTAGCGAGGAAGCTGCATTCAGCCAAACCTTACTGCCATCGGGCAATTCCACTTTGTACTGGCCTCCACGGGGAGTAGCAATTGTATTGTATAAAATCTCATTTGATTGAGTACCGGTAGCCTGGTAATTTAATGTACCCCCTACTTTTATGACTTTTGTATTGCCCTGTTGTGCCAATGCCCCATTCTGCTTATCATCCAACATTATAACAGAACCATCGGCCAGGGTTAACATCGCTTTATCAGTGCCCGGACTTACATCATCATCCCGGTAAACTTTCTTGATAGAATTGGTTTGCGTTATATCTTTTGTTGAATTGTTATTTACCCATAAACAGGCAACGACTACCAGTATACCCACGATACTGGCGGCCGCCACTCTCATTGCCCACATTCTTACCACCCGGGGCTTATGATTTTTTATATTTTTTTCGATCCTTTGGCGAATATTGGTTAACAATTGTTGGGCAAGAACTGAATCTATTTTTTTTGAATTAAGCAATGTCTCCGAGAAATGACTCTGCATAATATCTTTCAATTCAGTACCATCCGAATTTTCTAAATATGCTAACATCAACTGCCGTTCTTCGTCGGTCCATTCTTGTTTTTGCAATAAAGATGCTATGTCTTTTTTTGGGAGTAACAATTTGCGCTTTATTATAAATACTCAAAGTGGATAAAAAGCGGGGGGGGGTATTTGAAATATTATTTTCTTTTTTTTATGCTGGAAGTAATTCAATAAGATTTCATGAATAAAATAATACCAACTCAATATGAAACAGGCAAAACTAGTTAGAGAAATGTTCGAAAATGATCAGGTAAATTAATATCGCAGAGTGTTCAGGATGCTGTTTAACAAATTCTTTAATGGATACTACTGCACCGGATAAATATTCTTTAACGGTGTGTTTTGAAAGCTTGAGTTCGATGGCTGCTTCTTCATAAGTTTTTCTTTGCAGCTTACACAATTCAAATACCTTTCTTTTTTGCGGAGAAAGTTCACCTACAGCTTTTTCAAGCATATTTGACCGGGCAATGTATAAATTTTCTACTTCCGG
Source organism: Ferruginibacter sp. (assembly GCA_046590675.1). Classification (GTDB taxonomy): domain Bacteria; phylum Bacteroidota; class Bacteroidia; order Chitinophagales; family Chitinophagaceae; genus Ferruginibacter. Next base: position 8,076 of record JBKJUP010000068.1, read on the forward strand.
CGATTCTGCCTCCGGAAGTAGTTGATAAGTCTGCGCCATTGATTGTCGTAATTTATGCTTCAGGTAAGTTACTGATTTATTGTAGCTTACTACAAACAGCCAACCCGCAATATCCAGTTCCGGATCAAGGGTTTGCCGCTTCTCCCACAAACTGATGAATACTTCCTGCACGATATCCTCTGCAGCACAGGTTTCCTTTACCAGTTTTAATGAGTTGTAATAAATAACAGCATGATACTTCCAGTACAAGTCGTTAAATGCGCCCGGTTCATTAGATCGAAGGTGTTCAACTAGTTCCTTGTTTGTATCAACATTCATTATAGAAGCATAGCCGGTTTGATTAAGCCAAAAGTAGGGAAAATGAAATACATAGTTCGATACAATATTGTAACAGCCGTTAAAAAGGGATGATGCGCCTGTAGTTTAAAAAGACTTTTTTAAGAAAGACTATATAGATCATAACAAATCAGTAATATAAAAATTTATCCTCAAAAAATACTGTCACTATTTTTTTTCATTTGTAGTGCTCTTTAAATACTTTTTGACAAAATAGTGAGTTATGTGCCACACAAAATTATCATTATTCCGCTACTGGTATAATGAAATGAATGACAAGAATATTGTTTTTTAAAAGGAAAAATGGAGAACAATTTCATGGGAAATAAACAGTGTGGTAAGGAACCCATGGCGGTGATAAATTAATGAAAATTTGTCCACTGTTTGGCATGGTTCGTTTTACGAGTGAACACAAAGATTGTCATTTTGTTGATGCTAAATGTGCTGAAGCTTATTTGCAAAACTGGTTTATTGCTTATTGCCATACCTTGCAGGTAAGCGTCAAATGGAGACTCAGTCCTATAACACTTTCTCTCCCCTACCCTTAAACGCTATATCTGATATTTTCATGAAGGTAGAATGGGATAAAATTATTCCGATTGTAGATAATTCATTTACATGGCTGGTACATCGTAAATTAACATAAACGTTAGAAAAAACTATCAATCTTTACAACAATAAAAGACCACACATGAGTATTAGCAATTTAACTCCAAACAAATTACATGACAATAAAAAAATAAATCATACGAGACTATGGAAAAACTATTATAAAAAACCAACTAATTTTGATGACGGAAACGAAAATGATCCTGTAAACTAATAACAGAATTTAACTATTAACCTGTAAACTTTTTTTAGGACGAGTCAATTTTTGGTATTTGTAAGTTACCAACCACAGATTAAAACATTCGTGGCACTTTTTGGATAAAAGTTCCTTAACGGTATACCGCACAAAAGGGCGATGCAAGGATGCCGCCCAATGCTTCACTGCCCGGACAAAAAATATTTTCAAAACGGCATCCTAACTCCTGCTGCCTTATTTTTACACTCCGCATGGCAGCTCCTATTTTAACATACAACGAAACGGAAATTATTTTTGAGAACTTTCAGTTTTCAAATCTTAACCACATGTTTATTTTGGCCAATAGTGCTGCTATGCCGGACACCGGCGCCGACCGCTTTTTTTCGGTGCAACCGGAAATGATTGAACTGAATGCAGGTACATTTAGCAATCCCGGGGGCGGACTGGTTTTTCCGCCGGTATGGGTGCGGCACAGCAAAGACTCACTGGCACTGGGTTGTAGTTGCAATTATGGCCGGCAAAAACTCTGCGATCACCAGGCGCAGGCGCTATACAATATTATGGAGCGACCCGACCTGCGTATTTTTTTTGATGACCGCCTGCGACACCAACACATTTCAACAATTGCCCAACATTACGGACTGGAAAATGAACTGAACCCCGATGCACATTTTGAACTAGCCTGGGCCAATGGTTCGGTAAGCATTACCCCACGGATTAAAACACTGCAACCGGTAAGTGCCATTGCCCTGCAACAACTGGCTGCAGAACTGTTGCCGCCTGCAAAGGCAATTGGCCTGCCGAAAACTGCCGCCCATACTTTGACCGTGCTGGTGCTGAGCGAACACAAATATTACAAACATTTACAGGTAGGGTTATACGCAGCGGCCGTTGGTTCCGGCGGCAAACTAAAGAATCCGCTGAAGGCGCTTGATCCGCAGGAGCTGGCATGGCAAAGCAGCGAAGTGAACGAACTGAAATTTTATACCGGTGTGGCGGCCTTTGCCAACAACCACAACAAAACTCCCGTGGCGGCAGATCTGCAGGCATTGCGGGCCATTGTGCAAAACCCGCTTGCGTTGCAGGCTTATTACCATAGTGCGGTTGTGAGTGAAAACATGGGCGCCTCCAGCCTGGTTCCGGTGCAACTGGGCCTGCTGCAGAAAGGGCTGGAACTGCATGTTTATTTAAAAAATAATTGCTACGAAATCAGCGGGCAACTGGCCATTGGCGACAAAGTATTTCCGCTGAATAACCTGCCTATGAAATACGGGTATTTTATTTTGGCAGAAAATACCCTGCACCTGGTGGACAGCCTCGACCTGCTGCGGGTGATGGCTTATTTTAAAAAGCTAAACAATATTGCAGTGGTGCATGAGAGCAAGTTTGAAGAGTTTAGAAAAAATATACTGGTGCCGCTGGAAGATACCATCCGCATTCATTATGCGTGGCTGGTTACGGCCACCAAAGAACAACTGGAGCATCATGGTTTTGACGAACCGCCACAGCAACTCATTTATTTATCGGAGGAAGGTCCGCATATTTTAATTAGTCCCGTGGTGCGCTATGGCGAGGTGGAAGTGAGCGTGCTGAGCAAAAGACAACTGTATGCAAGGGATGAAAAAGACACTGCCTTTATTGTAGATCGGGATGAAGTGCTGGAGAATAATTTTACGGCGCTGATGCAGCAACAGCATCCCGATTTTGCGGCGCAGATTCACCAGCAGGCTTTTTATCTTACCAAAAAACAGTTCCTGGAAACCGGTTGGTTCCTGGATGCGTTTGAAGCCTGGGAAGCGCAGCAAATTAAAATACTGGGCTTTAATGAAATTGATACAAAACGGCTGAACGCCAACAAGGCAGCGATTTCCATTAAAGTTACCAGCGGACTGGATTGGTTTAATACCGACCTGGAAGTTCGCTATGGCAAACAGAAAGCGAGCTTGCGCCAGTTGCACAAATCGCTGAAGAACCGAAGCAAATATGTAACGCTGGATGATGGCACGCTGGGCATGTTGCCTGCGGAATGGATCAACAAAATGACGGTATATTTTGAAGCAGGCGAACTGGTAGAAGATGAACTGCGGATACCGAAAATAAATTTTTCTGCAGTGCAACTCTTGTATGAAAAGGAAATGCTGAGCGATGAAGTGCAGGAGCAGATTGAAAACTACAGTACCAAACTGGAAGGGTTTGAAAGCATTGAAACCGTGCCATCACCGGAAGGGTTAAACGCTGAACTGAGACATTATCAGCAACAGGGATTAAACTGGCTCAACTTTTTGGATGATTTTGGTTTTGGTGGTTGCCTGGCGGATGATATGGGACTTGGAAAAACGGTGCAGGTGATTGCATTTATATTATTGCTGCGCAAAAAACATGGCCCGCAAACCCAACTGGTAGTAGTACCTACCTCGCTGATTTTTAACTGGCAGGAGGAACTGGAAAAGTTTGCACCGTCGCTGAAAGTACTTACTATTCATGGTGCTAACCGGGTGCGAAACAATCATCATTTTAATGAATACGATGTGGTGCTGACGAGCTATGGTATGCTGCGGTCGAATATTCATTTTATGAAGACCTTTCGCTTTGGATATATTTTCCTGGATGAATCGCAGGCCATTAAAAACCCGGATTCGCAGCGTTATAAAGCGTGCAGATTATTACAATCGAAAAATAAAATTGTACTAACGGGCACGCCCATCGAGAACAATAGTTTTGATCTGTATGGCCAGTTGAGTTTTGCCTGTCCCGGACTGTTGGGCAATCAGCAATATTTTAAAGACATCTATTCTCAACCCATTGATAAATTTGGCGACACCAAACGTGCGATTGAATTACAACAAAAAGTAAATCCTTTTATTTTGCGCCGCACCAAAAAGCAGGTGGCCACCGAGTTGCCGGAAAAGACCGAAATGGTGATTTACTGCGAAATGGGCGTGGAGCAACGTAAGGTTTATGATGCTTACGAAAAGGAATTTCAAAACTACCTGCTGGGCAAACCAGAAGAAGACCTGCGCAGGGAGAGCATGAACATCTTGCAGGGCCTTACCAAAATGCGGCAGATCTGCAACTCCCCCGCCCTGCTGAATGATGATGCTTTTTATGGTGATGCCGCTGCAAAAATTGATGTGCTGGTTGAACAGATTGAAAGCAAACACCGCCATCATAAAATATTGGTGTTCTCACAATTTGTGGGTATGCTGGATTTGATTAAGAAAGAACTCTCGGCCAAATACATCGCTTATGAATACCTGACCGGCCAAACAAAGGATCGTGCCGCAGCGGTGAACAATTTTCAAACCAATGCTGAAGTAAGGGTGTTCCTGATTAGCCTGAAAGCGGGTGGCACCGGGCTTAATTTAACGGAAGCCGATTATGTGTACCTGGTTGATCCCTGGTGGAACCCTGCAGTAGAGAACCAGGCCATCGACCGCTGTTACCGCATTGGCCAGGAAAAGCATGTGGTAGCGGTTCGGTTGATTTGTCCGGATACAGTGGAGGAAAAAATATTGAAATTACAGGCTGCTAAAAAAGAACTGGTGAGCGATTTGATAAAGACGGATGTGGGTGTGCTGAAAAATTTGGGGAAGAAGGAATTGTTGGAGTTGGTGAAAAGACAGGAAGACGCCCCGGAAGCCCCCGGCCCCTAAAGGGGGAGTTTTACGACCATTAAACTGCATATCATAAACATTCCAAATGCAATTAAACAGCTTGCTTTTCAAATATCGATTCTTCAGTTGGTGGAGGCAATAATTTCTCTAACTTGCAACCCTAAATAATTATTTATCCGTAACATTTATGAAAAACCTACTCCTGATTTTTGCCTGCTTTTGTACAGCAGCATCTTTAGCACAAAGCAAAAAATTCACTTTTAAATTGGGGGACGAATATACCCTTCCCCGCAGAACAGAGGACCTTGCTTTTGTGGGCAACGATAAAGATGGCATTGTAAATCTTTCCTTAAAAAAAGAGGAGCTGAACATTATCCGCTTCGACCCTAAAACACTTAACCAAACTGGTGAAAAAATAATAGCACTTCCGGAAGCAACCAGGAATTTCAATAGTGAAATGGTAGCCGAACTTGGCAACAATTATTACTGGTTGCACAGCGACTGGGATAAAAGTGCAGAAAGGGAATACCTGTATTATGATAAAATAGATGTGCAATCGGGAAAGATAACAGCATCCGGCCAAAAGATGCTGGAGGCTACTAAAATGTCAGGTACCTGGGCAGTCAAGCCTTTTGCAACTAATAAGTCAGACAAGTACAACTTTAACTATGATGCTGAGCAAAAAAAATTATTGGTAAGCTATCGCCTGGTTCCGGAACTAAGAAATGATAAAAAGAACTATGATAAAATTGGTTTGCATGTGTTTGATGAAAACATGAATAAGTTATGGGGCAATGAATTTACGATGCCTTATACGGAAGCCATCATGGACAATTCCGATTTTTCTGTAGATGCGAATGGCAACGCCTACCTGCTGGCGAAAGTATATGATTCCGACTCAAGGAAGGAAAGAGATAAAAGCACGGGTGCCCCGGCTTACCATTACGAAGTATTTAAATTTACAAAGGATAGTAAGAAAATTGCTATTGCAAAAATTGACCTGGGTGATTATTTTATCAGGGAAGCTTCGCTGATAGAAAATTCATTGCATGATATGATCATTGCCTGTACCTATAGTAAAAAGTCGAAAGACAATGGTACTGATGGTGTGTTTTTAGCTACACTTGATCAAAATGGCAAGGTGGCAAAATTTAAGAATGGTTATTATGAATTTCCGCTGGAAGAACTACAGAAATTTGAATCGGCCCGTGATAAAAGAAGGATGGAGAAAAAAGATGATTATGAAGTACCGAATTTAAAAGTCAGAAATGTTTTAATTGAACCGGATGGAGGTGTTTTTATTGCCTGTGAAGAATACCGGCTGACAGCATATACTACTACGAATGGTAATAATGGCATAACGACCATCTATACTTCCTATTACGATGATATGCTGGCTGCAAAAATAAATGCAGCAGGAGAATTTGAATGGTTGCGAAAAATACCCAAACTGCAACGCGGTGGTTATGGCAGGGGTACCATGAGTTTTAAGCTGATCAGTGATGCCTCCGGTTATTATTTCCTTTACCTCGACAATTTGAAGAACATGAACCTGGCTGAAGACGAAGTGCCAAAATACCACCGGGATGGATTTGGTGGACAGGTGGTAGTATCTAAATTAGATAAGAAGGGTGTATTAACTAAAGAGCTTTTGTTCAATACAAGGGACGAAGACATTATGATCTTTCCTGCCGATTTTGACCGCATCAATGGTAACCAGTTTATTGGCCGGGCAAGGCTAAAGAAAAATTTATTTAAACCTTTGCTGATAACGGTGAATTAGTGGGGGGGTGTTCCTGCCGTACTTAATATTTCCTACCATTAAGCGCCATATCTTTTATTTGCTTAAATCGGTAAGGGCATACAAGCATTCCGCCGCTATATTATGTAGTACGCTTTACGACGATAAATAAAGGTTGCTATTTCGGTGATGCCTTATGCGTTGATGCTACGTTGTTCGCTTGGTTTATTGCTCATTGGCAGACGTTACTGGGAATTAGGATGGTTTGCAAACATCAACTTTATGAGGTATGCGGCAAACCCTACTGCCATTTTTTTATTCAATATTATAAAGAAGAGTTATCTATTCACTTAACCAGTTCTTTAATTGAATTATATGCTCATTACCTTGCTTAACTAAATGATTAATTAATCTTTTAAATGCAGGTAACCGACTATTTAACATTCCATGTAATTCGCTGGGATTCGAGGATAGTCCAAATTTGCCAATGTCTATTTTAGCCACCTTACAAACTGCTATTATCCAGTCTTCTAATTTCACCTTTAATATTAAAATGGAATTTCCCCGCTGGTCTTTGTACCTCTTAATCCCAAATCTTTCGTCTTTCAAAATGAGTTTATTTTCATCAGGATGTTTAACACTATTTGGATCTTCATCAACCATTCCGATATTACCATCCGTGGTTTTTAGCCTGTGAAAAACCCTGGCTTTACCAGCATGATGCTCGACCATTCTTTTTGAAATCCCAAGCGATCTAATTAAAGTTTCATCGGGGAGACATTCGACATGAACTTTCACCATTACCCAAGTATTTGGTTGAAATTGAAAAATACGTCAGAATTGAAATCTAGTACTTTTTCAATTTGCTTTTTATTCAAAACTCTTACTCTAGTTTTGTAATCTTTCATTTCAACTATGCAAACGTTTAAAGTGTCGAACTCCGACTTTTCAATTAAACTAAGTAATAGATATGGATTATGAGTTGTAATAAAAAATTGATTATTTTCATCTAAAGCCATTCTTTCGCCAATAAATTTTGTGTAAAAAGGAAATGTATTGCTTTCTGGTTCATCGAATAAAAGCACTGAATTAGAATTACTTCTTATTGCTATTTCATAAAATATTACTCGCTGCAAAGTTTCAGAAATAGAGAAATACGGATAGCTATAAATTTCCCCTTCTGTAAACTTACTAACAGCCAAGTCATTCTCAGTTGGCTTCAAAGTAAGTGTTAACCCTTTAGTTTTAAAAAAATCTGAGACCCATTTTTTATATTCTGAATTTGCAAGTAACAAGCCAGGCAAATTGTCACCAAAAGGCACTGATAAATGAGGCGTATAACCGTTTGCAAAAGACTCTAGCCTTTTATACGAATAATAGTGGACCTTCGTTACTCCCAGGCGACCATGGTTAGTTACCTCACCATCATGAGATAACTTAATCGGATTTTGAGGATCGATTAAATTATCAAGCAAAAAATGAAACTGATTTTCTGGAACATGTTTTCCGTCAATTGCATATACAAGACTACTTACTAAATCATCAGTGGTGATTTTTATTGGATGATTTATGGCAAAATCGTAGTATAGATCTCCAATAGTTTTATAACGAAAAATATCATGATTGAGATCTTGTCCGAAAGCGTTTTGGCTTCTAAGAGCTAGCGCCTCAATAATATTACTTTTTCCACTGTTTGGTTCTCCTATGAACACATTCAGCTTTTTACAAGGAATATCTATGTGCTTAATGGACTTAAAGTTTTCGATAGCCAATCTCTTTATCATCAAATAAAGTTAAATCAATTTTTATTCGAAATGCCCTGAATCTAATATTTGTAAATTTTACAATTTGAAGTAAATTAGTTAGGAATCTTTCATGCCTGAAGGAAATTTCTTTGTGTTAGCAAACAACTTCCCGTTAGCATCCCTGCCTCCAAAGTAGCCGTCATCTATATTGATGAAACGATAACCTGCTTCATACAAGCCTGAGGACTTCATAAAATCTGCTTGCTCTCTGAGTATTTTCTCATCGATGTTTACGTGGAAATGATTGCTACTGAGCTGCATGATTAAAAGCCATCAATATTTATATGCCGGTAGTCACACCAGTAAGTTGTGCATTTGCCAATTAAAGATTAGTAGTTATTGTTTTACGCCTGATGGTTAACCGGTGAATTACAGGATATATTATATTTATCCCGCCAGAACAAAATCAGTGTTTTAGTAACTTTCAGACGCAGTACCAAGCCCTATGCCTAAAGAGTAATATTTGGTTAGAAAAGTTTTTGTTAACAAAACTCCATTACATTTAGTTACCTAATCTGTATTTATGAAGTCCCACCTGTTAATGGCTATTTGCCTTGTATTTATTTTTACAGGCTGCAAGAAAGAAGGAAGCAAATGTTCTACTAATCTTCAGCTTACTTCTACCAGCACCACACCCCCTGTTGGCGAATCTTTTACAATAACTGCAACAAAGTCTTCTGATAATGATCTTTTTCATTGGTCTGGCCCAGGCAATTATAGTAGCTTGTTTGGTAATACGCTTACTGTCGATAACCCAGGCTATTTGGACCGTGGCTGGTACTACTGTAGCAAAAGCAATACGGAGTGTGGGCACACCATTATTGACAGTATTTTTATTGACCTGAAATTGAGGCAAGGCACAGCGCCCTGTACACTTACCAATAATTCACTGAGCGGTAGCTCTATACCCACCACCAATTTTTATAGCGTAAAGAAAAATTTTGATCCTACATTTAATGGGAAGGCATTGTATGGTAGAGCAACTTCTGGGTATCCTACCGATTTTAGGGTATTGTTCAATTCTAACAACGGTAACACAGAACCTGTAGATGGTATTTACACTACAACCAGGCAAATTATTTTCGGCCAGACCGATCCCTATGTATGGATCTCTTTAAGCTTCGTATATGGAGGTCAGTTTTATCACAGTCACCCTGATAAAGATGTTTTTGTGAGTCATGTAAATGGAAAATTGTCTACCAGTTTTTGTAGTGTGCCTTTTTCAAACGGTACCTATATAATCAATCTTTCTGGTAAGCTAACAGAACAATAAAAGTATTCCCGTTCTTTTCGCTACTGGCATTTGTAGTGCAGGAAGACATTTCCATTGTTTCGTGTATTGATCGGCGTTATGTGTAATGTTAGTTGGCGTATAACGAATGTATTTTGCTCAATAGAAACACAATGTAAAAGTGTGCAACGCCATCCGATAGCGATCAGATGAAAGCGACTTGAAATACCCATGCGGCTGCATAATCATTTATTTTTTATACAGCAATTCTTACAAACACGCCTCATAATACACCCAAATTAATTAACGACAACTACTTAATGGCCGTTGATTATTATCCGCATACTTACGGTTGTTTTACCCGGGCTTTCGATTTCTACTATGTAACTTCCGTTGGCAATGGAGGCAGGTAATTGAAGGGACTGTAAACTATTGCCACCATTATGGTTTATTAGCTTTACAAATAATGCCTGCCCCTGGTTATTTACCAATCGTATGTTATATTTTCCCTTTTCCTTGTTTTTAAATTGCAGGTTGATGATGCTCCCATCAACAGGATTGGGAGCAATAACAAATTGCTTATCCCCTTTATCCATATCCAGTTTCACGATGCCGGTATATTTCTCTTCACCGGATCTCCCAACACTTTTTATGCGGTAAAATAATGTAGCTACAGGCGCATTCATATCTGCCCAACTATAGTCCTGTTGCAATGCGGTATTTCCTTTTGCAGCCACAATACTTACCGGTGAAAATGTGCGGCCATCAATTGATCTTTCTACCTCGTAGTGATCAATATTGAATTCTTCTGACACCTTCCAGTTTACCTGTACACCGGAGGAAGTTTTGTTGGCATTTAAACTGATAAAATTTACAGGTAGTGAAATAATATTAGTCCAGGCAGAATAACCGGGAGGTGCTACAAATAAATTGGTACCCGTGCTCTTCATTTTTCCCATACCCGCAAAAGGCAATCCTGCTGAAATGTTGGTCCATGTAGTGCCATTATCGATGCTTTTAAATACATAACCACTATCAACGCCGTAATTAATGTAACTGGTGGAAGCATAGATAATACCGGAAGCAGCCTGTATATCCATTAACTGGTAAGCCTCCAGCGGGCCTGTAATGACATTCCAATTTGCGCCCATATCGGTAGAGCGGTATAGCGCTGATCCATTTCCGAAGCCATTAAAAAAAGCAAACAGCGTATTGCCAACGGAAGTCGTAAAAGTGAAGGGACCAGCCAGGCCATTGTTTACTGCCACCCATGTAATGCCATTATCTGTTGATTTATAAATGCCACCTCCTGCGTTTACATTAATTCTTATATTGGCAAATATGGTAGTGCCGATTGAAGTATTTATTTCAAGCGCTTCAGAGGTCAATGGATATCCTGAAGCGTTGATTTGTTGCCATGTAGTTCCAAAATCTGTGGACCGGTCAATGATGAGCCTGTTAATACCGGTTGTAGTAATAAACAAGGTATTGTTTGCATAGGAAATGTCAAACAGCGGATTTGTATATCCTGATAGTTTATTCCAGGTAATGCCACCATCTGTTGATCTGTATAAGGCCGGAATGGTGTTTCCTGAGTTTGCTTCGTACACAAATGCAATAATTGAATTATTTTGAGTTATAATTTTTTCAACAGCAAGTGTATCAGGCAATGAGAGCTTTTGCCAGGTAGTTCCATTATCTGCCGAAGAAAATAGCCCCCCGCTGTAAACACCCTTCGATCGATTGCTTATACCCGCAAATATTTTATTATTACCAGTCTCCATATCCGCAATCAGTTGTGCCCTTATTCCTGAATATGACGGTGCCCAGGACACACCATTATCTGCACTTGCAAACAGGCCAAGTGAATTACAAATAAATGCGGTTGTATTGATATAGGTCATGTAAGCGATACCTGCCTTAGGATTATTAGCATTATCTAAAACCCACACTGCGCCATCTTTAGAACTATATAGTTGTGGATAAAGGGAACTACCGTTGTTGGTTACACTATTTACTGTTACAAAATATTTGTTACTAACGTTTAAAATCTTTTTTGCCAAATAGGTTGCCGGTATGCCGGTATTAGACAAGGTGGGAGATAAGCCATAGCTTGTGTATATACCAGTTGAGGTGGTTATAAGTAAACCGGATCCTGTAGATTTAATATCTGAAACAGCGCCAATTCCAGATATCCTGGATTTAAAACCTGCTCCTGCACTGGTAGAATACCAAACACCTCCATCAGTTGCCAAATAAAGGTCTGTACCAAGTACCGCAATTGTTGCGTTGAGCGTCGAAACTGAATAAGCACCTGCGCTAACTGTAAAGGATACCCCATCATTTATTGAGCGATATACCTTACCATTTAATACGGCAAACAAACTGGTTCCAATTGAAGAAAATAAATAATATCCGCCGGCAGCAGAATTCATTGTCCATACAAGCCCATCTAAAGAGGTATAAATACCGCTAAAGGTAGATGCTACGAATTTGTTATTATGAACAACAATTGACTTTACTTCGTCCGGTAAATTTGGTGGAAGCATTATCCAGGTTGCACCATTATCAATTGAGCGATACAGCCCACCGTTTGTGAGGCTGAGTAACACATTATTATAAGAAACAATTTTTAAAACCATCCCACCTTCAGGACCAGAAGGCAACCATTGTGCCTTAGCCTGCTTACTAAATACACTGATCAGTACTGTAGCAATTATTAGAAATTTTCTCATATACTTATTTTAAAGTGCCGGCTGAAATAATAAGTAAGGTTATGCATATTCATCCAGTAAAAAGATGTGAAAAAAGTAGTAGTAAATAGTGTGCTTTGAGCCGGCCTTTTTAACGTCCATCTGGCCTGGTACTCTTTCCTCCCTTAGTTGGTAAACCCATAACTCCAGGGTCGGTGTCATCCACCTGTAACAAAATGAATTAGTATTCCGTAAAAAGATGAAAGCAGAAGACTTCAAGAGTCAGGCAATATATGCTTTTGCAAGAAGTAGTCGGTGATACCGGACCAAGGCTGTGGAGGCGTTTATGATAATTCTCTTTTTGGTAGTAATTTCCAACATTAAAAACACATCAATATTTATATGCAGGTAGTGGCAGGATTATAGTGCTTCATTTGTCAATTAAAGATTAGTTGTTATTGTTTTAGGCTTGATGGTGAAATTTTTAACTCCGGCAAAATACAATATCCATTTGTAGCTACAAAAAAATTGTGCTTCAGTAATTTTTATACACCGGACTGATTCCTGTCTCAAATTGAGTAGTCCCTATTCTTTGTAAAATTTCTGTAACTCAACTAATGCCTTTTGCAAATTTTCCTGTTGCTGATACCCGTCAAATGATGGAAGTCCAATATGAAATAAATGATCTTTATGTGTTTCTGCCAGCTTTTTGTTGCCTGGCACAGATTGGTAAACTGTAACCCAGTCGTCCGCAAATTGAAAGCCCAGGTAATAGTCGTAGAAAACATCTTGAATTTTACTAACCGGTGCCGTCATCCTTATCCTTGTAAAAGCAGTATTAGTAGTATAACGAAATGTGATAGATAAAACCCCCGTTTTGCTAACGGAAAAAAAAGAGTCAACAGTGTATTTGCCAGCATATTCCCATGGCCAGGGTTCAGATGATTTTGTTACTATTTCATTCAACTGTTTTAAAAATTTACGGGTTGCATTTTGTTTGGATTGTGCTTGTACGGACACTTGCAGTAACAAACATATGCCTAATGCAAAAAGTGAAAACAGCTTTTTCATTTATGATTTTTTAATAAAAATTTTCAACGTTTTTATGTATGCGAACCTTAAATATCGTGGCCGGTAAAAAGAGCAATCAATTCATTTGCACAATTAATACCTGGAGTGCATTTAAAATCCGATCGCCATCGGATGTCGCTCTCTAAATTAGAGGTGTAACCTTTAAACAAATAGAATTTAACTACAACACTGAAAAAAAGGTGACACCTCTTACGACATTTTTAAATGCACGCAATACCTGTCACAAAAAAACTCCTGCATAACCCACCCGTTGTTTTAAGCAAAGCGACAAGCGGACCCAAGGTTACCTAATTGCCTGCCCCGGCAAAGAAAGCTTGTTTAAAAACAGCTTCCCCCCAAATATAATTTCATAATGAATTGTAATTTTTTATCTTTTGCCTGCCTACGTTGCAGACCTGTTTTGATGAACAATTCGGTTACTTTAAAAGTATTACCGGGAAATCGTTCCCGTATCCATAACTGGCCGGATATTGTGCTGCTCCCTGGTATTGTTGGGTTATTTCGGGCACTTTATTTTGCAGGTAGGCGTCCAGTTCTTTAACAGTGATTTTTTTATCGCCATTGTCTGTTATTCCTTTAAATGCTTCCAGCAAACAATAGGTGAAAGCTCCATGCCCCAATTTAGAAAATTCGGCGGCAAACTGGTTACTGCCTGAAGCTGTAAGCCAATGTGTACCGGTTGACCTTGCCAACTGGGCAATGGCCTTTTCTTCTGCAGCACCCCTTGCCGCCACAATATTATCCAATGCCCCGGCCGATTGACAGGCATCCAGTATGTACAACTGCTTTTGTGCTTTGATATCTTTAGAAAACTGCTGCAGGCTGGCTGCACTCAATCCTTTTTGTCCCAATGCTTCGTCACTGCCATACAATTGTGTTACGTCATAAGGCACCAGGAAAAATTCTTTTTGATCGTTTACCACGCCATGTCCCGCATAGTAAAATATAAAAACATCTTCCGCTTTGGCGGTGGCTTTTACTTTCTCCAATTCGGCAACTATACCGGCCTTGCTTGCCTTGTCATCCTTAATGTAGTAGGTATTTACTTTACTAAAAATGCCCGTTGAGCCTTTTTCAATTGCCAGTTTAAAAGCCAGTGCATCCGCCTCGGCATAGTTCAGGTTGTACTTCGGATTTTTATAAATGTTGATGCCCACTACCACCACATGCAACTGCATTCCACCTGTTGCAGCATTAGCAGCCGGGCTAATTCGTTCCGGTTTAAACAATACATTTAATTCTATCGGGCGGCTTTCAGATCTTTCGGTATTAAAGGCAATGGCCCGGAAAAGATTTGCACCTTCCAAAAGTGTTACCTGGAAAGTTTTTGCCAATATTTTATCTGCCTGATTTTCGTCTTCTACGGAAAGGTTGCGGGTGGTTGCTACCAGTTTGCCATTTTGGTACAACCTTATTTCAGTGACTGCATCAAGGCTACATTCGGCTGTGACGGCTACAGATGCATTACCAAACTTTGTTTCAATAGTGGGAATGGCATCATCATCATCTACCTCCAGGTTGCGGCTGCCTTCCTTAAATTGAATTTTTACAACCGGTATTTTTTTCAGTTTTTTTGCATCGGGAACGGGGTCAAACTCTTCTCCTTCCAAAATCCTGGCTAATATCCTTGGCGTATAAAACTTTTCGAACATGGCACTTAATGGAACAATTTGGCTACCCGACACATGAAACATATTTGACTGGGCGCCTTTGTTTGCATCAAACCGGCCGCTGGTGGCAGAAATAACCGCCCAATCGCCTGCTTTAGGGTTGGGGTAAAGCGTTGCAGCCAATTGCTTTTTATCCCAATCCCAGAGTTTCAGGGTAGCTCCTTCAGAGGAACTAGTAAATAAGAATTTACCAGACTTATAAAAGCCAACACCTGTTACCATACTTTCATGTGCGCTGAAAGTTTTAGTTTCATCAAATTTGCCGGATGCAATATTATAGGAAAACACCGATCCTTTGTGAACGCCTATTACCAGCCACCGCTCATCGGGTGAAAAGCAGCTTGAACGAATGTAATTAGAGGTCTCTTTTATGTCATCCATAACCCTGCCGCTTACTCGTTGCACTTTTTTTGACGCCAATTCAATAAGGCTGATACCGCCATCATAAGCCTTTTCACCTACCTGGAGATATTTATCGGTGGAAGAAAAACTAATGAATTCCTCATTCCTTCCCAGTTCAGGGATTTGTATTGAATACAATAGTTTACCACCTGGCATTTCATAAAAATCGATCTTCTTGCTATCCCAGCCTTCTTTTATGGCCAACATATTGCTGCTGTGTGCAAATGCAGCGGAATAAATTTTGCAGCTCTTCCTCCATATACTTTTCTTTGTACGTGTATTAATTACATCAATGCCGGAGCCTTCATCGCACTGTTTAAGTGCAGGCCTGGCCATGCTAAAAATATATTCACCGGTATAAGAAACCTGCACCACCCCGGCCCCGCTTTGTTTATTGATGGCAGGATATTTATACTTCAATATTCCATTAGTTCCGTATTCCCTGATAGAGTCATTAACAGCCAGGTAATAGGCTGTATTATTCTCATCGGACCTGAGCCACGTTTTTTCCTTTTCATTCATGGCAATTGTTCTGTCCATGGCACCGGTCTGCAGGTTCCAAAGAACGGCGTGATCATCGTTGGTATAGGTTGACAGGTATTGTCCGTTACCCAGGATATAGGCTCCTGTTGCTGTGGTATTATAAGCTCCCTTAAATTCTTTTCCTTTTTGACCCGATTGGGCATCAAATAATATCAAATTATCCTGGTTACCCGCCAGCAACTTTTTTCCATCAGCCTGAAATACCATCAAATCACCGTCCATAAATAATGACAAATCAACCAGGCTATGTTTTTTTGTAAATGATTTCACACCCGTTTTCACGTCTGCAATCACGATGTCATCGTAGGTAATCCAAGCAATTTTTCTGCCATCCGGGCTAAAAGCGAACTGTTTAAAAGAGCGCTCTGTTTTAAAGGACCGGATGAGTTTACCCGTTTGCAGGTCAATTACCTGCAATATTGAACCATCACACACGGCAAGCAGATTGCCATCTGATGAATATTTAATGCATTTGTCGCCCTTGCTCTTTGTTTCCATTTGGTAAATTTGTAACTGTTCGCCACTCTCCGCATCGTAAGTGCTAACCAACCCATTTTCCTGGTAGCTTGCAATGGCCACTTCATTTCTTGCTGGTGAATAATCCTGGAACACCCCCCAATTGCCGTCTTTCACTTTCATCTGTTTATATTTCCCGGTATTGATGTCAAAGACCATCCCCTTCATGAGAAATGTTTTTGCAAGCGGGTAAAAATGAGGAAAACTGGGCCTGGTATCGTACTTGGTTTTATAGGCGAGTACCGACAATGATTTTATGGGATTTCCGGCCAGGTCAACAGTTTTAAAAGTGTAATCCCTCATGCTAATGAATACTATTTCACTTTCCTCACCAAAAGCTGCTGCCAACACATTTTGTATGGCCCTGAACTGCTGGCCCGATGCTATATCCCAGATGATGCATTTCCCATTGTGATCCACCGATACGAAGTATTTACCGTCAGGAGAAATTGCCAGTGATTCAAGGTTTGCCTGGTGCCCATTCTTTTGCATCAGGTCTGCCTGTGCAAATACGGCCGAGGAATAAATGAATAATCCGGTGATAAAGAAAATAATTCTCATAGCGTTTGTATTAGGTAGAAATCTTTTGATACTTGTTCTTGTCTTCCATTTCAAGGTGGGTAACAGTACATAAAAGGTAAGCAATAAAAAGCTCTTTTAAAGATGTGAAATCTCTATCATCACCGGAACAACGGTTCCTTTATGTTTTGGTTTTACATCAAAACCGATCTCATTCAAATGATAAGTAATGTCGGAAGGCAGGGTAATCTTATCGCCCAATGCTGCGTTGATTTTCCGGGACAATCCACCTTGTACTGAATTCATTTTAATCAACAATTCTCCGGCATCCAATCTTTCCTTTGCGTAAAGAATTAACAAATAATCAGTACCCGGGTTATTGTCCATTTTTACCACTTTGGCCTCGGATGGAAAAGCCACGGTACTATTACTGCCTATGTGCGGCGACATGTTGTCGGCAAAGGGTAAAATCTTATTCACTTTGCCACTGAGGTCCGTTGCAAAAGCATAAATAAACGACTCGGTATTGGTGGTAATAAAAAAACGAAAGCGGGTGCCACTGCTATAAGATTTGTCCATTCTATAGGCTACCAGTTCCTCCTTGTAGCCCGGGTCGTTATCGGCCACTTCCAGGTTGCGGGTAAGTACCCTGCGTGCCTCCATTGCCTGGCCTGTATTGATTTGAAAGCGAACACTGCCCTTCAAAGAAACATCAATAAGGTTGTCCACAGGCTTTGCAGGTGCAGGTGCAGGTTTTGAAGGACCATAAGCCTGTATTGCTATGATGGAATATTTGGCAAAATCCGCATAGGGTATCCATACAAATCCTTTATCGGCCCATCCGGCTCCCCAGGAATTCATTACCCGAAAAGAACCGCCATACTTATTGTTATCATACCCAATTACACACATAGCATGACGGCCATGCTTTCCGGTGGGCCCGTCATCTGTTTTCTGTTCCCGCCACACATCAGTTTTTACCTTATAGAAACTTTCAGCTACAATAAAACCGAGCATACATGGATAGCCTTCAGACAATGCTTTTTTAGTGGCATTTATTTTTAACAGTTCGTCCGTTTCATTAGGTGTGTACAATATCTGGTAATCCACAATACGAAAATTTCCTCCTTCCAGTAAGGCAGTTTTTTTTACAGAAACCCCGCATGAATAAGGTTGAGTTGACAAGCTGGAAACGCCTGTCTTTTTCATCAGCTCAAATGCATCCACCGGATTGCTGCCTTCCTGGCAATTTTTATCTGTTGCATCTTTTATTTGTTCGTAAATAAAACTAGGAGAAAAAATCAGCGTATTTGGGTTTACGGCTATCGTTCCGGGACCATTTATTTCACTTTGTAATTTTGTATTTAAAATACTACGTAAATGGTAAGCTGTGGCAAAAGCTACACAAGTACCATATTGGCCCTGGTCGCCGGGAATGGGGCAATACTTTTCTAAAGATGTAGAAGAGGGCATGCCTTGATAACTTTCTGCTGTTAGTTTTGCTTTATATGGTATGGTGCGTAAACTGAGCGGATCGTATATCATGCCAGTTGGCCTTTGCTGGGCAGATGCAGACAGCGATAGTAAGGCTCCGAAGAATACAAGGGTTATTTTCATTTAAAATGGATATTGAAATTCAATTAAAATAATTTGGGCTAAAGCTATGATCCGAAAGTTATAAAAAGCGGAAAGATATTTTTATACCGGGCTGGCTAAAATAGCCATCAAAATTTTGTTGATTTACTGCTATCGATCAATTGAATGAGGCTTTTCATTTTAATTTTTTGTACAGAAGGGATGTTTAAAACCCAAAATTGCCGACAAAAGTATTCTGATCGTATTCCGGATATAAAACAGTATTAGCCCGTTTTTATTGCGTGTTAGGAAGGATATCATTTTGTTGCCAGCAATGTTGGGTTTAGCCGAAAGATATCAGGCAAAGCTTATTCCATGCAAGCCTATCATAAAACAAACCGCCGAATAGTTGAATGTATTGAAGATTTTACCGGAGGCAGGTCAATAAAAAATCAATGTTGTCGGCGATCAGTCATTACTAAAATATTTCAGCAGAAAATATTTTGTAAAAGAGGATTTAGCATTGCTGACCAATTCTTTGTTATTCGAAATAGAATTTATCAAAGCGGCAGGGTTCTGTTACCGCTTTTATCATCTGCAAATTTTATATGTAGATCAGCCAAAGTTTTAAGACTTAACTTGCTACATTCACAACCATAACGGCAACAGCAAAACGCCCGATCATCCATTCACATACTTGACAAATCGTAATTTAAAGCAATGCTAAATTTTTCTTATTCTTTTGTTTGTAGAAACAGATACCCATAACTTCAGGCGATAGTAGTACGCATCTGCTTTTATATATTGTATATTAATAACGCATACGGTTGCACTAAAAATTAAATGAGAAACATTCGATATGTGTAACTACGTGAAGTATAGCCCAATGATCCCCCTGATAACTTTCTGTAATTTTCAATCTGGATGTACTATCCTGGGTGTATTATTTTTATTGCGCAGCTTGGCAACATCTTTGTTCTGTTTCAATCGTTCTTACTGTAATAAAAGATTTTCCATGGTTTTAATAAAAGAGTAATCCAGCCTTGTCTATTTAACAGCGTGCTTTATATAGCACGTTTATATAATATTCCTGCTCATAGTTTCTAATCTCATTTTTACAACAAAAAGAACTGAATTAAGTACAGTTGGCTTAATAATAAATGCCGTTATGCAGGTATGGTATATTGGTTATAACAACTTGACAAACACTTTTATAAATTGAAATATGATCGATATTTTTGGAGCCCCCCTTATTAACCTACGCCACATTAAAAGCCTGAGTACCGAAGCGCCTGAGATTATTGTATGGGCAGCGCCGGCTATGTTTCTATTTGTTTTAATTGAATGGATTTATTCAACCGTACACAACAAAAAATTGTACGATAAGAAAGAGACTTTTGCATCTATTTGTGTGGGTATTGGTAATGTTTTTATTTCATTCCTGCTTAAGTTCGCCATATTTTATGTTGTTATACTGGTGTATAACCTGGTGCCCTGGCGGCTTTATTTAAATTGGTGGACCCTGATCCCCTGCTACATTGTGCTTGACTTTTGCAGCTATTGGGCACATCGCATATCTCATCACCAAAGATTTTGGTGGGCTACCCATGTGGTACATCATAGCGGTGAAGAATATAACCTCACCATATCTTTCCGGCTTAGTTGGGTGCAACATATTAAAATCATTTTTTTCCTGCCGGTTGCCTTGTGTGGCTTTCATCCCATTGTATTTTTTGTTGCCAATCAAATTGCCATCTTGTTTCAGTTTTGGGTGCATACAGAATACATTAAAAGACTGCCTCGCTTTTTTGAATATATATTTGCTACCCCTTCCAATCACCGGGTTCATCATGGCTCGCAGGATAAGTTTATCAACAAAAATTTTGGAGCCACATTTATTTTCTGGGACCGTATGTTTGGTACCTACCAGGTAGAAGATGAAAAGGTGAAGTATGGCCTTACACATTCAATACCTAACAAGGGTAATCCTTTTTATATAAATTTTCATGAGTTTATAGATATCTGGAAAGATATGCGCCGGGCAAAGGGACTGCGTAAAAAAATGTTTTACCTATTTGGAGATCCCATCGCTATTGAAAAAGATAAAGCAGCACTTATAGAGAAGCGGGCTTTGGAATATAAAGAGCCGAAGCAATCAACCTATAAAACAAAAAGCGAGCTCCGGAAAATAGTAGTAGAAAATATTTAAGGTTAAATGTTACCGCTCCTTATTATTGGGTTTATTTGCCTGTTGAAGTTTTAGCAAACATTGCAATCTGTCGCTCTCACCTATGCTACCTTTTACACCCATCACAACCTGGACACATGGATGGTAAACTGCGATGTTAAATTGCTCAATAACGATTTAATGTACAAGTCCCGCTTTGAGAGCCGGGATGAAGTGCAGCTGCCTTTCGTTCCCCAAGGCGTTGCAGCTAACAAGTGCGACGCCTATGAAGCTTCATTGAAATACAGTTGCCGGGTTCAAAATTATTTTATGTATTGTGACTGTAAAAGCCCTGCCTGATACCAAACTAGTTGCTTTTTTACTCCTTCCCGGCTATTATTTTTGCTCATTCAACGATTATTATTCCCTGTTGATACTCAGCAAATAATTTTTACTTAAAAACTTCTCCTATATTTAAGCAGGAATTTACCAGTAATAAACAATTTAAAAAAAAACGGTGCGTTTGATAATTTGAAGACTGGTATCTAATACGATTGCTATGCCGGTTATTGATGCAGTTTATGTTGAGTATCGTTTGCCGTTATAATAAAGTTCGCTTACAGCTTATATTTTAAAAAACCCTTTTAACCTAACATTGCAAAATGCCTTTTTCTATCCTGAAAAAAATATTGCCTGTCATCTTTTTGATTTCCCTGGGTGGCGATGCTGCAGCACAATCCTTTATTTTGCCCAATGCCTATGCCCACAACGATTACTGGCACAAGCGTCCGCTATTTGATGCGCTTGATAATGGCTTTACTTATGTGGAAGCCGATGTGTACCTGTGGCGTGGTAAGCTGATAGTAGCACATATACTCCCTTTTTTAAGCAAAAACAGGAACCTGGAAGATACCTACTTAAAACCCCTGGCTGGTTGGGTAGCAGGTTCGGATAAAAACAACCTGGCAAACACTCACCCTATTACCCTGATGATTGATATTAAATCGAGGGGAAACGAAACTTATGCGGCACTAAAGCTGTTGCTTAATAAATACGAGCACCTGCTGTCTGCATTTAAAGATGGTAAGTTTATACCCGGCAAAGTTACCATTGTAATAACGGGCCATAAACCCACAGAGATCAATAATGACAGCAGCGACCGTTTTGTTTTTATGGATGAAAATCTGAAAAATGCAGGTCTTGATTCTACGGTAAATATATACCAGGTGGCCAGTTGCAAATATTCAAGCCTGCTTAAATGGAAAGGCAAGGGCACAATAAAGGCACAAGATCTTACCCGGTTGAAATACTACGTGGACGAAGCACATAAAAACGGGCGCAAAGTTCGCCTTTGGGGCTCGCCTGAAAAAAAGATGGTGTGGGCCGAATTACTTAAATGCAATGTTGATCTTATCAACACCAACAGGCTGGTATCGCTTCGTAAATTTCTTATTTCTGATAAACTTGCTGTGGCAAATACCAATTAACCTGCATAGCTACCATCAACAAGGCTTAAAGGCCCCCGGCCCCAAAGGGGAGCAAATGCATGGTATGATTATTCGTTGTTGTTTTTTATATTGATCCCTTCTTTAGAATGACCTCCCCTGAATCATTGGTATAAAACCAGGCTGTGTAACACTCCGCATTTTAATTGGAACTCCGTTCAGGTTAATATTTTTATGGCATCGTTTTCCACCATAATCTTTTTACTGCATTCAATCAATACGGTGGCTTAAGAATAAGTACTGATTGATTCAGCATACCCTTTTCAACATTTCTCAATTACTAATCTTTTTAAATGACCGGTTACAGTACGGTTATTTTTTTGTTTTATATAGTTCAACGTTGCCTCTATTTTAGCCCGGCAATATGGTTGCAAAAATCCTTATGCCTGCAATGCTATTTATATTTTATCAATCATCATTTACCATTACCTTTAGTACCATCATTTTAGATGGTAACACTTATAAAAACCCTTTTAATCAATAGAAATAATACAATGAAAAAAGTAATACTTGTAACTGGTGCTTCATCAGGAATTGGGCTTGCCTGTGCTACTGCACTACAGGCTGCAGGACATAAAGTATATGGTTCTGCAAGGGATGTAAACCGGCTGCAGGCCGTTTCCTTTACACCCATTCAGTTAGATGTTACCAGCGACGAATCGGCAAAGACGGCCATTGATACCATTTTACAAGCCGAAGGAAAAATAGATGCATTGATCAATAATGCCGGCAATGGTATTGCCGGGCCAGCTTACGCAATGCCGGTTGATATTGCTAAAAAACAATTTGAAGTCAACTTTTTTGGTGTGGTGCGTATGTGCGGTGCCGTGTTGCCGGGCATGATTAAAAACAAAGCGGGTTTAATTGTAAACATGAGCTCGCTTGCCGGCCTGTTTGGCCTGCCCTATCAAAGTATGTACAGCGCATCCAAATATGCGGTGGAAGGTTATTCCCAGAGTTTGCGGATGGAACTGCGTAATACAGGAATAAAAGTAGTGGTATTAAATCCCGGCGATTTTAAAACAGGCTTTACAGATAGCAGGGAAAAAATTGCTTTCAATATTACCAATGATGCATTGGCTGCTGAATATAAGTCGGCCGTAGATAGCATGGAAAAAGATGAAAGCGTAGGACAAAGTCCTGTTATGATTGCCAATAAATTGATCAAGATCATTGACAGCAAAAACCCCGGTCATAGTTACCTTGTGGGTGCGCTTGGACAAACCATTGCTCCTACTTTAAAAAGCATTTTACCCGGCTCTCTTTTTGAAAAATTAATGAACGATCATTACGGTATAAAATAATAAGGTACCAATACTCATCTCTTTAAACTTTTAATAAAATAAAGGATGGTAATGCATGGATGAGCATCATCGCTGCATACTACCAGTCCAATAAATTATGGAGCTAATAAAAAAGAACGATAAAAAAACAATCTGGGCGTGGGCCATGTTTGACTGGGCCAACCAATCGTACAACATGGTAATTATCTCTACCATTTTTCCGGCTTATTATGTAGCCATTACTGCCAATAAAGAAAAAGGCGATATGGTAAGTTTTTTTGGACACGAGTATATCAACACTGTACTTTCCAATTATATACTGGCACTCTCCTACCTCATCATTGTAGTAATGTTGCCCATACTAACTTCCATTGCCGACTATAAAGGGCATAAAAAATTATACCTGCAGTTTTTTACCTGGATGGGTAGCCTTGCCTGTGCAGGCCTTTACTTTTTTACGATGGATACTTTTGAGTACAGCATGATTTTTTTTGGGCTGGCCTCCATTGGTTATTGCGGCGGCTTTGTTTTTTATAATTCTTACCTGCCACAAATTGCCACGCTCGACAAACAGGATGCAGTAAGCGCCAAAGGATTTATTTACGGATTCGCCGGCAGCATCGTAGTGCAGGTTATCTGTTTTATTTTTGTTTTATCGCCCGCTACTTTTGGCATTACGGATGATGCATTGCCTGCCCGTATTTCATTCCTGGTAGTAGGTATCTGGTGGATCGGCTTTTCGCTGATTCCATTTTACCTGTTGCCAAAAGGCTTGCCCAATGCCGGTTCGCACAACTACAATGTTTTTACGGGTGGGTTTAAAGAACTGGTTAAAGTGTGGCACAACGTTAAGCGCTTACCCTTGTTGAAACGTTTTTTACCGGCCTTCTTTTTTTATTCAGTCGGGGTACAAACCATTATGCTGGTAGCGGCTAATTTTGGCGCCAAAGAATTAAAAATGCCGGAAGAAAGCCTGATCAGTATCATCCTGATCATTCAACTGGTAGCCATTATCGGGTCCTGGTTTACTGCAAAGCTTTCTGCTGTGTATGGCAATGTAAAAGTATTGGCGGGTATTGTATTTATCTGGGCATTGATTTGCGCAGGCGTTTACTTTGTTACCAATGCTGCGCAGTTTTATGTGGCTGCTGTTTTGGTGGGCATTGTAATGGGTGGAGTGATGTCTTTATCCCGATCAACTTTTTCAAAATTTATTCCGCAGAATATTCCTGATACAGCCTCTTACTTTAGTTTCTATGATGTAACCGAAAAACTCAGCATTGTTGTTGGGCTGTTTATATTTGGCTTTGTAGAATCGCTTACTCACGAAATGCGTGACTCTGCGCTGGTGCTGGATGGCTTTTTTATTATTGGCTTGTTGTTGTTGGTTTCGCTGGCATTGGCAGAAGGAAAACTGATAAGACAAGCCCCCTTCTCCTGAGGAAAGAAAACTGTGAGATACCCACCGGTAGCAGAACCCGGCGTTGGAAGCGATACTTTGAATGGATCTGCAGCAGCCGAATTGCAGCAAAACTTTTGCAGGTGAAGAACAGCATATATGAATTTAAAACTATCACCATGAAATTAAAACCCTTCAACAATGGTCATCTTGCCAAAATGATTTCAATGTGTTTATTGGGAATAATAGGTTTTCAAAGCAGCAACGCACAAATTGTAAATATGGAATCGCAGCGATACCAAACGGATACTACGGGCTGGAGTGGCACATTGAGCGGCAATCTTTCATTAACCAATTCGGGACAAAATGTTTTTGCTGCCAACGTAAATACACATGCGCAATACCAGGCAAAAAAAAACCTGTATTTGTTGCTGGGCAGTTATGGCTTTTTAAAAAGTGAATCCCAGTCGTTTATCGATAATGCATTTGTACATTTTCGCTTTAACCATAAATTGGGTAATGTGGTAAGGCTGGAGGCATTTACACAATTGCAGGAAAACAAGATTACCAAAATTGAATCCAGATTTTTAACGGGTGCCGGCTTTAGATTTAAAATTGTATCAACTAAAAAAGTTCGCTTATATGCCGCTTCACTGGCTATGTACGAAACTGAAAAAGAGCAAGGTAAAATGCAGAAAATAAACGACTGGCGCAGCAGTAATTATTGTTCATTTACATTTTTTCCCAATGAACAAACGGTATTTATTACTACCACCTATTACCAACCGGTTTTTGTGCGATTTAAAGATTACAGATTGCTAAATGAAAGCTCATTTAAAATTAAAGCCAATAAAAAAATTGCGGTTACCATTAACTGGAGCTACCAGTTTGACAGTACGCCGGCTGACCAGGTACAACAATCAACTTATAATTTAAGCACAGGAGTAGAACTAAGTTTATAAACAAATAGGTAATCAAAAAACTAACACATCTAAAACAAAGTGTAGCAACTTTATGTCCAAGCGTTTCTGAATTACCTTTTTCAATGAACAAAATTTATACAATAAAATATACTCCGACAGCAACAAGTAAACATTCAAAACTATCACTGAAATGGCATGATATTTTCATTAAAAAATCGTAACTTATCAACAAACAAAAATAATATGACGATTCAATTTAACACCGGCCACCATGTAAATGGCAGCACAGCAGTAACGGATCCTTTAAGTGCGGTAATTGCAGATGATCTGAAACGTTTCAGCGAATATATTACAAGGGTTGAAGTTCATCTTACTGATGAGAACAGTCACAAGGAAGGCCCTAATGATAAACGTTGTGTACTGGAAGCACGCCTTGAAGGCATGCAACCCATAGCTGTTACCAATCATGCCGCAACACGTGATGCCGCTGTAACTGGCGCCTTGGACAAGTTAAAATCTTCGCTTGATAGCGCAATTGGTAAGCGCAGAAACCATTAAGCATTAGCAGCCAGGCGGCTTTCTATTAAAATATAAAAGAAAACCAGTCGATTTTTTGACTGGTTTACCTTTTTTCGAAATTGTAAGGTTGTTTAATGGAACTTTTATTTAGATTTCTAAACTACTACCAGTTTAATTTATGTCATTCAGTTATTTATGTAGGATCTCCAACAAGATAATTTTCGACAACCTCCAAACGTCTTGAAAATATAACCCGTCCTCGTGTGTAGGTGGCTTCTTCTGACAGATCCAATGACGTGTATCCCTGCCAGTTTCCAACCAACACATCACCAGTTAATCCACGGGGTTTTAATAAACATGTTCCGCATATAGGAATTGTTCCCCCACTCCAGTAAGACATGGCAATCCAACCTGTTTTTGAAACAACGCCTTCCATAGGATAAAATTGAGAATTTTCAATTTCTTTTACCCCTTTTTTGGAACTAAAACCAACCATTCTTATGCGGTTTTCTGCTGACCATATATGTAGTTTATCAGTTTCCCAAATAACTTCGGAATTGTCGTCATTTAATTTGGTCCATCTGGCGTACCATTCTCCTGTTAAATCTTCTGCTATTTTCGTTTGGTGAAAATGTTTATGAAATAAACGTTTTGAAAAGCTGACTGTTTTTTCATTTTGCACAAGTTTCAAATATTTCGCAGACAAAATTTTCCACATTTCTTTTGTTTCATTGGGAATTACAGCGCCCGTGGCCATGTTAAGAATGCGCTCACATAAATTGAGGACATTTTCTTCGGTTTCTCCATCAAATTTTTCTAAAGATTCAAAAACGGAATGCACAGCTTCGTCGCTGATAAAAAATCTGATGGGAATGATCACTTTCGATTTGCCAGCAGCAAACCCGCTTTCCCACAATAACCATGGCCTTTCATTTGAACCAGGCGTAAAAATGATTAACAGAATTTCGGCGTTTTCTATTTTGGCCTGAACTTTAGTCCTCCATTCGCCTGTACCAACTCCTCCCTCTACCCGATCGTCGCTTGAATACCAGGGATCAATTTCACCGTTGGAAATCCATCTCAATAATTCCTGCCAGGCCTTTGCCAGTGGCTTGTCTTCATGCGCATGGCTAATGAAAATATTCATAAGTAACTTTTAGAGATTAAATAAAATCAGGGCGACTATTCCTGGTAAAAGCAAATTAAGTCAGGCACATTATTGTGCTTTCTCTTTGCACCTTAAGCCAGGAAATCAATAAGATTCCATGTAGATTTATATCATAAATTTATTATTTATTTTATTGCTATCACAAATAATATCTTAGTACATCCGTAATAGTGACATTGCTTCTACATAATAATTAATGAAGTAATGAAGCCTCCGAATTTATAAAACAACGAATTATTAAAAGTACCAATCGAATTACACGAAAAAATTAATGTAGTAATATTACCTGACCGTCTGTTCATTCAATTTTAAGAAGACTTAATTGAGCATATTTGAAAAGAAATTTATTTTCTTGGCCGGCAAAATATTTTAAAAGTTATTATTAAATTCCCCATCATCCAAAATTGCTTTACAGGCATTTTAAGCCCCATATATGTCGATGTTAATTCTAAATTGAAATTTTTATTAGTGCTAAAACCTGGTAGAGCTGTCACCTTTTTTATAGCTTCGTTATACATCAAATACCCCAATGAAAGGTGACACCTCTTGCCACAGTTTAAAATCCGACCAATCATTCGGTGTACATTTTACTTATGTGCAATATTGCATCCTGTGGTACATCATTTAAAGGGAATTTTAGAAATATACAAATTGTTAATTATTTAACGCTTTACAATTCAGAACAGGTTATATTACTGCTAGTAAGATTTTGGAATATTTTTTGAATTTATAATTTTATCAATGACATTATAGTATTAATTATAACTCATAACACTTAAAAATACATCCCCCTGACTGCGAATAAAATAATAAGAAAGACTTTAAAGGTTTTAGCATGGATCATTGGCAGCATTCTTTTTTTAATTCTGTTGATATATATACTCATCCAGGTGCCGGGTGTGCAAAATTTTGCCCGAAAAAAAGTGGTTTCTTACCTTGAGAACAAACTGCATACAAAGGTTCAAATAACAAAACTGTCGCTTGATTTCCCCAAAAAAATAGTGTTGGAAGGCGTTTATTTTGAAGATCAACATAAAGACACGCTTTTTTCCGGTGGCAAAATAGCCGTTGATATTGCATTGCTTAAACTAATAAGCAGCAAGGTTGAAATTAATTATGTGGAATTAAAAGACCTTACTGCCAACATTTCCAGAACGGGCAAAGACACCACTTTTAATTATCAATACATCCTGGATGCATTTGTTTCTCCTACTGACCCCAACAAGCCGGTTGACACTACCGCAGGAATGGCCATTAGTATGGACAGAATTTTACTTAATAATGTGGGGGGCTCTTTTATAGATGATCAAACAGGCATTGATTTTAAAGTGCGACTGGGTAAATTTCAAACAGCCTTTAAAAAGTTTAACCTTGATAAGATGAACTTTTCGCTGCCCGAAATTGACCTGGAAAATGTGGTTGGGCACATGTATCAAAATAAGCCGTTACTGACACCTAAGCCTACCGCAGAAATAGAAGCGAAAAGTAACGAGCCATTTAACCTTGATCTTGTACTGGAAAACATAATCATAAAAAACATCCATTTTGATTATAAAAATGATGTTTCGATAATGGAAGCAAAACTTGATTTGGGTGAACTTTCCGGTAAAGTAAAATCCATTGACCTTGCCAAGCTTGATATTAAACTTGACAATGTAAAATTGCACAATACAACCGCCGCCATTGACCTGGGTAAATCGGAGCAAACCAAAATAGTAAAAAACGAAATCAATAAAAATGTTGCAGCCCAGGCCAACAATCCGTGGAAGGTGCTCATCAGCAATATAGATCTTGCAAATAATAACCTGTCCTTCAATGACGAAAATCAACCACGCATAGCAAGTGGCATGGATTACGGCCATTTAAAAATTGACAGCCTCACAGTTAAAGGCAATAGTCTTGTCATTACGCCAACAGCTTATACCGGTACCATTACAGATGGCCACTTTACAGAACAAAGCGGGTTTAATTTGAAGCAATTAAAAACGGAATTTACGTACAGTGATACCGGCGCAGCATTGAATCATTTGTATGTTGAGACTGATAAAACTCTGATTCGTGATAACATCACGGTGAAATATCCTTCGCTGGATGCAGTAACAAAAGACATGGGGCAATTGTACCTGGACGCCAATTTTGTAAAAACCAATCTTGCAGCCAAAGACGTTCTGATTTTTGCGCCACAATTAAAAGCCAATTTAAAAGGCAACGAAAATGCCATTGTACATATTGATGCAAGGGTTAAAGGATATATCAATGACTTAACAATACCGGGCTTTGAAGTGAGTGGCATCGGCAGTACCAGTTTAAGCATGTCGGGCAATATTAAGGGCCTGCCGGATGTAAATAAAACACGCTACGATTTTGATATAGCATCCTTTCAAACAACCAAAAAAGATCTTGACAATTTTCTGCCGACAGGCACCATACCTCCCAATATAAGGATACCGGATGTAATGAAAATGAGCGGCAGCTTTAAAGGGCTTGCAACCAATTTTACCACAGACATACTCCTGCAAACCAATAAAGGCGATGCAAAGCTTA
The DNA here is from genome assembly GCA_046590675.1 of Ferruginibacter sp. Taxonomy (GTDB): domain Bacteria; phylum Bacteroidota; class Bacteroidia; order Chitinophagales; family Chitinophagaceae; genus Ferruginibacter. The sequence continues at coordinate 38,126 of JBKJUP010000068.1, forward strand.
CCGGATTTTTAAACAGCAACAATGAAACCTACAACCTGAAAGGCTCCTTAAAGAATGTAGATGTTGGCTACCTCACCAAACAGGATACACTGGTAGGAAAAGTAACGATGGATTTTGCAGCCAAAGGAAAGGGATTTAAACCAACTACGATGAACACCAATGCCAATGCCCGTGTGCAATCGGCATTTATAAAAGGATATGATTATAAAAACATAGCAATGGTTGCGTCTGTACGTAGAGGATATACAGTACTGGATGCATCCGTTGCAGACAAAAGCGTAGCGCTGCACATGAACGGCGAAGCATTGATTGACGATAAATTTGCCACCAATGTAAAACTGCGCCTGATGTTGGACAGCATTTTATTAAAGCCGCTGGGTTTAGCAACTACCGACCAACGCATACATGGAAATATCATTGCCGACATGCCATCTATTGATATGAATGCCCCGGAAGGAAAAATACAAATAAATGACCTGGTAGTTTTTAACGAAGGTAAAATCTATCGTGCAGATACCATTACTGTAGTTGCTGCGATTACAGATACCGGGAAAATAATTACCCTCAATTCGCAGATTGCTACTGCCACTTTAAAAGGCGATTACAATCTTGCCACCATCGGCACTGGTGCTATGCAGGTAATCAACAAATATTATAACCTTGGCATAAAAGACAGTGCCATTACAAAAGACAAATGGAATTTAACAGCAGCCATTATTCCTGATAGTTTATTGTTTGCATTTGTGCCAACATTGGCTGGTACAGATACCATACATTTAAATGCCAATTTTGACGGTAGCGCACAAAAAATCGACCTGCTGGTCAATGCACCTAAAATACAAGTGGGCACACAAATACTGGACAGTTTAACCATTGTTGCCGGAAACACTCCAGATCAGTTTAATTATATAGCCACCATCAGTACCGCAGGATCTAAAGGTTTTCAATTGCAAAAAACGCAACTTGATGGATCGATAAAAGATGACATCATCAACACCAAATTAAATATTAAGGATATTGATGGAAAAGATAAATACCAGTTGGGTGCAAGGATCATGCAAAAAAATACCGCCATCGTTACCAACTTAACCGATAGCCTGATGCTCGATTACGATAAATGGGCGGTAGATAAAACCAACTACATTCAGTATGATAGTGCTGGTATCATTGTACACAATTTTACGATCAATCACAGCGGGCAATCACTAAGCATTAATTCTAAATCTGAAAATATACAGGCGCCCATCGATGTTATATTAAAAGACTTCAGGATAAAAACGCTGACCAACCTGGCTGAACAGCATGATCTTGCAATGGACGGACTGATCAATGGTAATGTGGTGGTAAAAGATGCCATCACCAACCCTGTTTTTACCAGCGACTTAATCATTGAAAACTTATCGTATAATAAAGACACTGTAGGCAACATTACAGTAAAAGTTGATAATGAAACTGCCAATGCATTTACTGCTGCCCTGGCAATAACGGGTAAGGGTAATGATATAAAATTGGGGGGTAAATATTATACCGGTGAGGGCCGCATGGATATGAACCTCGATATCAACAACCTCAATATGTCGAGCATCCGCACTTTTAGTTTTGGTGCATTGAGAGAGGCTGATGGAAGCCTGAAAGGTAATATGGTGATTAAGGGTACTACCGACAAACCGGACCTGAATGGCAGCCTTCATTTTGACAAGGCGCATATAACACCGGAAGCCACAGGTGAAAAATTGTTTTTACCGGATGAGGCCATAACCATCTCTTCTAAAGATATTTCATTTAATCGATTTACAATACTTGACTCAGCAGGTAACAAGGCCGTTATAGACGGTAAAATTTTTACCAATGATTACAAAACATATTCATTTGGGTTAAGATTATTTGCAGATAATTTCCGTGTACTTACAGCTCCGCCCAGGCAAAATGCCTTGTACTACGGCGACTTAAATATGGATATGGATGTGAGTGTAAAAGGTACGTTAACAGCTCCGAGCATTAATGCCGATCTTAAAATAAATAAAAAGACCGATATCACTTTTGTACTGCCAAGTGTAAACCCCGAACTACAAAGCCGTGAAGGTGTGGTGGAATTTATAGATGTAGATGGAGGAGGTAAAACCGATAGTTCATTTTATGCAGCACTTGATACATTAACACACTACCCAGCGTTGGCTGGCATGGATATTACCGGCACATTGCAGTCTGATACGGCTGCACAAATTACACTTGTAATAGATGAACGAAGTGGAGACGCACTAAAAATAAGGGGTAAGGCAGATCTTGCCGGTGGCATTGACAAAAGTGGTAAAATAAGCCTTACCGGTAATTATCAGTTGCAAAGTGGATCTTACCAGTTAAGCCTTAGTTTATTAAAAAGAGAATTTATTATACAGCAGGGAAGTGCGCTTACCTGGACAGGCGACCCAACGAGTGCCACGGTAGATATTACCGCCGTTTATATAGCCAATACCCAACCGGTTAATTTATTGCAGAGCGAAATTTCTACGCTTTCAGCTTCGGACATTAATAAATATAAAGCAAAAATTCCTTTTAATGTTTTGTTGAAAATGAAAGGCGAACTATTAAAACCTGTCATTACATTCGATATTGAACTACCCAATGATCAAAAATCGAAGTGGGCAAATGTAGAAGCCAAATTACAGCAGGTGAGGCGTGATGATGCGGAATTAAACAAGCAGGTGTTTGCTTTATTGTTGCTGGGAAGATTTGTACAGGAAAATCCGTTACAAAATTCTGCCGACGGCACTTCGCTTGCATCTACCGCAAAAAGCAGTGTAAGCCGGTTGTTAACCGAACAGTTAAACAACCTTGCAGGTAGCCTGGTAAAAGGTGTTGACCTCAACTTTGGTGTTAATTCCGAAGACGATTATTCCAGTGGGGCACGTACCAGCCGGACAGACCTTACAGTGGGTGTTTCCAAAAATCTGCTAAATGATCGGCTACGCGTTAGCGTAGGTAGTAATTTTGAACTGGAAGGACCGGCCAATACGAATCAAAATGCCAGCAATATTGCAGGCGATGTGGCAATTGATTACCTGTTAAGTAAAGATGGTCGCTATTTATTGCGTGCCTATCGCCGCAATCAATACGAAGGTGTACTGGAAGGGCAGGTAGTTGAATCCGGAGTTGCGTTTATTTTCACACTTAATTTTAACGAGTTTAAAGAAATTTTTTATCGTAAAACTGAAGAGCAAAAAATGTTGGAAAAGCTGGAAAAAGAAAAACAAAAAGCATTTGACAAAGCTGAACAGGATAAAAAAGATGCAGGCGAAAAAGCAGCAAAAGACAAAAAGGATGCAATAGAAAAAGCAGACAAGGAGAAAAAAGATGCGGATGTTGAAAAAGAAAAAACAATTGAAAAAGCTAACCGGGACAATAACAGCGGGGATAAAGAAATAGCTAAAGACAAGAAGGATGCGATTGATAAAGCAACCAGGGATAAGCAGGCCGCCGAAAAAACAAAACAACAAGCCATTAAAAAAGCCGACCAGGAGAAAAAAGATGCAGACAAGAAAGCAGCAAAAGATAAGCAGGAGGCAATAGATAAAGCTGAAAAACAAAAACAGGAGGCTATTGATAAAGCTGCAAAAGAAAAAGCTGCATTAGACAAAAAAAAGAACGGCAATAATTAATGATGAATCATCAGCCGTAGGCTGAGAAAAATTTGTACACACAAACACGCAGATATAATAATGGATTGGATTTTTTTAAATAGTAATGGTTCAACAACTCAAAAAGGTACAGGCTTTATTGTTTGTGTACTAATGGTTTGCCTGCTTGCATCATCCTGCAGCAATACCAAATACCTGCCAAAGGGAACAACACTGTATGTAGGTTCAAAAATAAAATACGAATCAAAAGACAGCAGCGCCAAATCTCAAAAAGCTGTTTTGAAAGATGAGTTGAGTGCGCTGATACTACCTAAACCCAACAGAACTATTTTGGGACTGCGTGTACAACTCTGGTTTTACAATATTGCGGGAACGCCTACTGGTAAAGGGTTACGCTACCTGATAAGAAACAAACTGGGCGAACCGCCGATTTACACCAGTTCAGTAAATTTTGAAAGAAATAATAATATTTTAATCAACCGGCTTGAAAACAGGGGCTATTTCAAAGCAGCCGTTTCCTTTGATACAACTACTAAGAACAAACGAACATCTGCAGTATTTACAGCAAGGCCAGGTTTGCAATATATCATTGATAGTGTAAATTTTCCACCCGGTACCAGTGCGCTAAACACTGCTATAAGAAGTGTAACTCGCAGATCGAGACTCAAGAGCGGCAACGCTTACGACCTGGATGTAATAAAAGAAGAAAGAACAAGGATCGATAGCCGGTTAAAACAAAAAGGGTTTTTCTTTTTTAACGAAAACGACCTGCTCCTCAAGGCCGACAGTACCATTGGCGATAATAAAGTAAACATGTACATGACTGTGAAACCCACAGCACCCCTCCAGGCCCGGTATCCTTATCGCATCAATGATGTAATTATTTATGCAGATTATAACATAGCAACAGATAGTATTTTTTATAAAGAAGAAGCCACATTTTATGACAGCTTTTATGTAGTTGACCCTTATAAAAAATTTAACCCACGTATGTTCCGCCGCAACCTTCGTTTCCACCCAGGCGATTTATATAACCGAAATGATCATAACCTTACGCTTAGCAGGTTGGTAAGCCTGGATGTTTACAAATTTGTAAAGGCCCGCTTCGAAGAAGTGGATACCCTACCCGACCGCCGGTTGAATGCTTACTATTACCTGTCGCCTGCCAATAAATATTCGCTAAAGGCGCAGGTATCTGCACTAACAAAATCTAATAATTCCACCGGTACTGACCTTACCGTTAGTTTTAAAAACCGCAATACTTTTCACAGTGCGGAGCAACTGATTTTAAGTGGTTTTGTTGGACTTGAAACGCAGATTTCGAGCCAGCAAAACTATGCTACCAAGAGGTTTGGAGGAAATATTGACCTGTTAATTCCAAGGATCATTCCACGCATTCCATTTGGCAGAAACAGTGATTTTGTTCCCAACACTAAAATTAACCTGGGGTACGAGTATTTCCGCCGATCAGATCAATACACACTCAATTCGCTTAAAACAAGTTTTGGCTGGGTATGGAAATCATCCATCACTACGGAGCATCAGTTTAATCCAATTTCAATCAATTATGTGTTGCCTTCGGGTATTACACCTGGCTTTCAAAAAGGATTGGATACAAGTGTTACATTGCGCCGCAGTATCGAAAGACAATTCATCATTGGATCTAACTATAATTACAATTATAACTCGCAGGCAAAGCCAAATAATAAAAGACATAATTTTTATTTTAACGGCAATGTGGATGTTTCAGGTAATTTACTGGGATTGATTACTGGCGCCAACATCAGCGCCGGAAAAGAGAAAAAAATATTTAATACAGCCTTCTCCCAATACGTTCGTGGCGAGGTAGATTTCCGCCACTATATGACGCTTGGTAAAAAAACCAGGAACCCTATTAACCAGTTGGTAAGCAGGATAATTTTAGGGGGTGGATATGGATATGGCAACAGTACCAGCATGCCATTTATAAAACAATTTTTTATTGGAGGCACTAACAGTATAAGGGCATACAGGGCACGTAGCCTGGGTCCGGGAACGTACTATGCAGGCAATGCCGCCACCACTACCGGCGTAAATGTTTACCTACCCGATCAGCCAGGTGATGTAAAAATTGAATTGAATACCGAGTTAAGAATGAAATTATTTTCGATTGTAAGAGGCGCCTTATTTGTGGATGCCGGCAATATATTTACCACACGTACCGATCCTGCAAGGCCAGGCTCAGAATTCAGTAAAGACTTTATTAAACAACTGGCAGTTGGCGCCGGTGCAGGCTTACGCTTTGATATTAGTTTTCTTGTATTACGTGTGGATGCTGCCATTCCCATCCGGAAGCCTTATTTACCTGGCGGGCCAAAATGGGTTTTTGACCAGATCAATTTTAGAGACAGCAAGTGGGTGAAAGAAAATCTTATTTTAAATCTTGCTATTGGGTATCCTTTTTAATTTTCAGATTGCTTTACGGACGTTGTCAAAAATTTTTTGAAGAGCCAGTTGTTTATCAAATCGAAGCCCTTGTATCAGGCGTGGATTTAAAGCTTATTGCAGATTGAAACATGCACGAATTATTGGTGACTCTTTTCACATTCCAACAACCTATTCCGCTGTTAAATCAAGCATGGTAAATCATCTCAAAAAAACTAAAATAAAAAAGGCATTAAGTTAAGCGCTGTGCTCAAAACTTAATGCCTATAAAATATTTTTTTATAGAATTACTACACGTCAATTGTGCTGCCGATGGCTACCAGTTGTAATTGAATACCTGCGTCAACAAACTTTTTCATCGTTTTATCATGATCAATTTTAATATAACCAAAGGTGTCGTAATGCACACCTACCACGTTTTTTGCATTAACCCACTTCGCAGCCTCAATGGCATCATCTGCTCCCATGGTAAAATTATCTCCAATGGGAAGAACGGCAAAGTCAAGGGCTGTAAACCGTGGAATTAATTGCATATCCATCGTAAGCGAAGTGTCGCCGCTATAATAAAAATTACCCTCATCCGATACAAACACAAAACCCACCGGCGAACCTCCATAACTTCCATCAGGCATACTGCTGGAATGTTGGGCTACTACCATTTTTACCTGGAATGAATCAAAATCCCAAACGCCACCTGTGTTCATTGGATGCGTATTTTCAATACCCTGCTTGTTGAACCAGCCAACCACTTCAGCATTCGACACCAGCTTTGCGCCTGTACGTTTGGCAATGCTCACGGCGTCCGCAACATGGTCGCCATGCCCGTGAGAAACAAAAATAAAATCAGCCGGCACTTCATCTACATTGATGTTGGCAGCCAGCTCATTGGGCGTTATAAAGGGATCAAACAAAATATTTTTTCCATTGATCATTACTGAAAAGCAAGCGTGCCCGTAAAAGGTAAATTTCATACTATATAATTTTAAAATGAAGTAAGTTATCTAATTAAACAGCGTATGCCGTTGTCAGGATAGAAACGCTTTAGAAACAATTTTTGTTCACCGGTCCCGATAGCTATCGAGAGTTTTTCATGGCATCTTCGGTGGCAGAGTTTACACTGAGGAACGAAGTGCACTATTCAAATTCATATTTTCATGGCATCATTTTCCACCATATTTTTTTTAGCATTAAACTGAAACATAGGAAATGCTGAGAAAGAAAAAATGTAAACTGAATGATCCCGCATTTATAACATCCTTATTGAATAAGTTTTTTATCAAGCCCCAATCGGGAACGGGCGCTGATATTGAAGTCGTATTGTTCTGCCACCGGAATGGCTTTTCGTTTATTTTTATTAATGTCCTTCCCTTCCTTCGACCATAAAAAGGGCTGAAAATTATAAACTTTATTACCATCCAATTTAGCTACATCCTTCTCCCAATGATCCCAGCGAAGGCTTTCATAAAAAAGACCAAGGTCGCCTGAAAAACAAAAGTTTAAAAATTCAGTATAGGATAAAAACAATGGTTCCCATATTAATCTATCCGGAGAAAGATAATAAACATTGCCTGCATCTTTCCCAAACTCACCACCATTTACTGCAAAAAAACCGCCTACAGCATCGTCTGCAATCAGCACATAGGTTGACCTTTCTCCAAACTCTTTAAATGATTTTCCTTTGTTCCAGTCCGGCAAACTACGATTGAGTTTTTTATTACCTGAGCCTAAAATTCTTATCCATCCTTTATCAACTAAAATGCCGCCGGTATTATAAATAACTGCTCCCATTAGTGAATGAGTGGTCACCTGCGTTTTATATATTGCTTCATTTATTTTAGCTGTATCGCAGGGCAGCACTTCTACCTGGTTAGTAGCAGAATCAATCATTTGTTGTACAAAAGGCCAACCAGGGTCAATCCGGTTAATGAGTTCCTCCGCACTCCGCATACGGATTTGGGCTATGCCATTTATCCCATATATAAATAAAAGTAACAGGGTAATAATTTTTCGCATTCAGTAAATCCGGACTTTTTTAGAGTAGTCCGCCCATCCAAAATTAATGCTTGCCTGGTTAATGGTTCAATTAAATAAAGGGATACAAGACAGGCAGCAAATAACCCACAGTATGGCACCTTTCTATCAAGTACCTACACAAGATTCATTTTGAAGGCGCATGATTATTGGGCGATGGATTTTTATACATTTGCCGGATGAGATATAAAATTTTAAGCATCATTGTTACACCAAATATTTAGTGCAAAATAACTTATAACGCAGTCGCTTGAACTACTAATGAAACACAGATATTATTACATCCAGACAGTTAAAAAAGCTAAGAGCTCCTTACGTAGAGAAGCAAACAATTCTTCAAACCTTTTTAAATCTTCCTGCCGGCCATTGTGGTCGGGTAACCTGCGATGATCGCTGGCAATAGGGTTTAATGCTACTGATGTTTCAAGATCATGTTCATGGGCGTGAATAGCATGTTTCAACGTGTCTATCTGCTCTTTTTGAAGGATCAACTGATTTTGAAAATGTTCAAGTTCGGCAGAAAATTCTTTGGAATTATTTTTACCTGCAACTTCTTGAAGGCGGTTGCTGAACACTGCTATATCATCTTTATAAAAATTTAATTTATTTATCCACTCTTCGTGATCCTTGTGAAGTGTTGCTATTAATTTTTCCATAGTTTGGTTTTACCTGGTTTATACAAATAAACAACAAATCAGCAACCTGAATTATGACGCTGCTCACGTCAATTCATGAATTTTGTCACTCCTTTTATTGACAGCAGGTTTATCAGTATAACAATGATCATCAGCACCGGCTAATCATTTTTTTAAAAATTAAAAAAGCGATGGACCCAGGCAGGTTCCATCGCTGTAACAGGTAATTGCATGTTTTAATAACCGGCGTTTTGCACCAGGTAATCGGGCAGGTTGGATGCACCGTCAATGGCGGTTTGAGGTATAGGGAATAATCTTTTATTTTTATCTGTATTAGATTTTTCAGTCCACGAACCTTCGTATTTTCCAAAACGGATCATATCTGTTCTACGCAACATCTCCCAGTAGAATTCAAAGCCCCGTTCCTTTAATAACTGATCCATGGTTAATGAACTAATAGGTGAAGGTTGCACGGCATACGCTGTTCTCGACATACGTACCGTGTTTACATCTGCCATTGCCCCTGCTGCATCGCCTTTACGCAATTTAGCTTCGGCACGCATAAAGTAAACGTCGGCCAATCGAATGATAGAAATGTCTGCTTCACCAAAGTTTCTGCCACTGGTAGACTTTCTGCTAAACTCGTATTTTTCTACACGAAAGCCGGTTGAGTAGTCGCTGCCCGCAGTTGAAAAATCCACAATCTCAGTAAAATTTACCGGCAGGTTTGGGTTACTGCGGGATGCATTAAAAAGCTTACCAACTTTATATTTACCATCCGGACATTTTTCAAACACACCATTTTTTCGGATCAACCCATATTGTTGTCCACGCAAAATACCACGATCTACATTAAAGTCGGTTACACAGGAATCTCCTGGATTGGTATAAATAGAAACATTTTGTTTGTAAAAACGGGGATCGCCTTTCGCCGGATCAAGTGGTGCATTCGCTGCAACCCATGTCTCGTAAAAATCGGATGTGATGGCCGGGCCATCTGTACCGTTGGCAGCAGGATAGGCAGGGAGTGGAAACTGATCGCCTGACAGAGAAAAATAAGCCAACCTGTTATGGCCATTCAAATCTGCTCTTTGATCTACTGCAAAAACCAGTTCTTTATTATCATGATTATCGTTACCAAAAATGGCAAAGTAATCTGCAGACAATGCGTATTGCGGCGTTGCAATAATCTTATCACAATAACTAATCACCGCATCCAGGTCTTCGGTCTTAAACTGAAAAGCACCTGCGTATCTATCCCGGTAAACAGCAGCATTTAAATTCAATCTTGCCAGCAATCCCCACACACCGGCCTTGGTCAATCTACCCGGACCGCTGGTATTATCAAGCAAGGGCTCTACTGCCAGTAATTCACTTTTAATATACTCAACGGCTTCCGTACCACGAATGATTTTTGACGTTGCTCCGGGATCATCTTTTACAAAGGCAACACCAAACAGGTCGAGGCTCATCCAGTTGTAAAATGCCCTCATACCCCGTGCCTCAGCTACGTACACATTTACATTTGGATCCGTATTGGTTTTAAGCGAACTAATGGCGGTGATGGCCCTTGAAAGTTCCTGTACAATTAAGTTCCAGGTATCTTTTACATTGGGATCGGTGGTGGCCGTTTCATGTTTGTGCAAAGAAAGGTAGATGCCATTATCGCCCCAATCTGTTCCGCCACGATAAGGCAGGATGGCTTCGTCGGTTGAAATTTCCTGCAGCGCAAAATAGGTTGTATGTCGGTAGATGTCCGGGAGGCGTGCATATACCGGGGCTATCAATCCATCAGCTATTTGCTTTTGTGTAAGCCCGGTTACGGATGATTCATCCAGCACTTCCTCATTAAGTTTTGTGCAACTGCCGGCAACTGCAATGATTGCAGTCAGCAGCATTATATTGATTAATTGTTTTTTCATATTAGTTAGTTTTTAGAATGATACGTTTAAACCAAAGATGATAGAACGTGCTTTCGGATAGCTCAGGTAGTCGATGCCGTAAGAAGAAATACCATTGATGGTTCTGTCAGTATTTACTTCCGGATCGTACCCGTCATATTTTGTAACCACAAAAAGATTTTGACCGGTTATGGACAAACGAAGCGAAGTCATCCAGCGGCCAACACCCAATGTGGTTGGATTGAATGTGTACCCAAGTGCCAGGTTATTAAGACGCAGATAAGCGCCACTTTTCAGGTACCTGGTACTTACCGGAGCAGCATTGTTTACAGACTCAGCCGTGCTTTCAATGGCCTCTTTGGTAGTATTTATTCCTTTGGATAATTTCAGTTTATAAAAATTGGAATTGGCTGTATTGTCATAAATTTTGTTGCCGGATACGCCATTGAAATTTGCTACCAGGTCAATGCCTTTAAAACCAACACTACCAAAAAAATTATACAGCAGGTTTGGCAGCGCCGTGCCCGCAGCAATCCTGTCTTTATCAGAAATGATACCATCTCCATCTACATCCCTGTACATGCTCAAACCACTTTGATCGAAGCCAATGAATTCTTTCAGGTAAAATGTACCAATGGGCTCATTGTTCAGGTAGCCGTTAATGGTAGCAGAAGTTAATCCAGAACCAGATGCACTTCCTGAGGGAATGACTGAATAAGGAGATTTGGTAACTTTATTTTTGATGACTGTGAGGTTACCACCTACGCTGTAACTCCATCCTGTTCTATTGCTCACCTTGTAGTCAAGATCTACTTCTATGCCGCTGTTCTTAATATTCATATCCTTCACATTGGTCCAGAAAGTTCCGGCAGGTTGTACCGGATCCGCAGGAATCACTTCTAACAAAATATTATTTGAAATCTTGTTGAACACATCAACCGAACCATTTAGTTTACCATTTAAGAAACCAAAGTCTAATCCAATATTGGTTTGAGAAGATACTTCCCATTGAATATCAGGATTGGCTAAACGAGAAAAGATGGTTCCGGCAGGATAAGGGCCTGTACCGGATAAAGGGTAACTGGTAGTAGCAGACACAGACGAAGTATATAAGGCCTGTGTAATTTTTGAAGGAATTTCCTGGTTGCCCGTTTGGCCCCAGCCTGCTCTCAACTTAAGATTAGAGAAGAAACTGTGGCTCATAAATTTCTCTTCATTTATTCTCCAGCCCAAAGAAAAAGATGGAAAAATACCATACTTATTATTGCCACCAAATTTAGAGGAACCATCTGCCCTTACATTTATTGTAGCCAGGTACTTATTCATGTATTGATAATTTACCCTGCCAAAGAATGATTGCAATTCATTGATCAAAGCATACCCTCCTGGTTTGTTATTGGCCAATGTAAGATCCTGACCGGTACCAGGATTATACTGCGGCTGTACCGGCGAAATGGGGAAGCGGTTAATGCTATAATTGCGTCCCTGCAAATATATTTTTTGATAAGAATGGCCGGCCAGTGCAGATATGTTGTGCTCGCCTGTTTTTAAATTATATGTCAGGTAATTTTCAATCAGCGTATTGCGGTTGGTTGTGTAGTAAGTTTCCAGCCTGCCTTCTCTTAAAGGAACAGCACTTGGTAATGACTGAAAATCTCTAGTACCGGTAGAATTATCTACCCCAAAATTTAATTTATAAACCAACCCTTTTACAATTGTAAAGGATGAAGTGATATTTCCCAGCACCCGGTTTATTTTAGTAATATCCTGGTCAAGGGTAAATGACTGCAAAGGATTGTTGATGTTTTGGTATTGGGCAGGATTACCATCTGCATCCCGTGCAGGATAGGTTGGGTTATTGGTAATAGCATCTCCCACTACGCCGGAAATTGGCGGACGATTGTTGGTGGTGTTGGTAGAAGTGAGATTAGCCTCCACCGTTAACCTGTCTTCCCAAAATTTCTGCGTTACATTAAAACGTCCGGTGTACCTGTTAAAGTCGTTGAACTTAATGATACCTTCCTGCTTTTGCAAACCAAATGATGCATAATAGGTTAATTTATTAGCACCACCACTTAATGTAAGGTTATGGTTCCAGGTATTGGCTGTTCTTGTAATTTCTTTCTGCCAGTCTGTGTTTCCGCCTTTATCATCAAGGGTTCCGCCAACTGCTGCCACCTGTGTTTTATATTCCGAAGCAGAAAAAACAGGTATGGCGTGCGCAAGCGTAGAAAGGCCTAAACTGGTTGAATAGGTAATGGCCTGTGTACCTGCTTTTCCTCTTTTAGTGGTAATTAATATTACGCCATTGGCCCCACGTGAACCATAAATAGCAGTGGCTGATGCATCTTTCAACACATCAATGGATTCGATATCCTGCGGATTTAAAAAGTTAAGCGGATTACCACCACCGGTACCCGAATTATCGAGTGCAATTCCATCCACTACAAAAAGTGGTGTACTTCCTGTACGCACGCCACCCGGCCCACGTACCGTTATGCTCAATAAGCCACCGGGTTCTCCACTTGCAGAAGTAACATTTACCCCCGCTACTTTACCTTGCAATAATTGCTCAGGCGAGTTAATGATACCGCGGTTAAATGATTCAGCTTTGATGGATTTTACCGAACCGGTTACATCCTTTTTATTTTGCGTACCATAGCCAACTACCACTACCTGCGCCAGGTCGGAGGTAAGCGCTTCCAGTTTAATATCAAGTGTGACACCAGCGCCGGCCAGTACCTGTTGACTAGTATAACCAACATAGGTAATAACCAGTACAGCTCTGTCGTTGGGTACCGTAATTGAAAATTCACCTCCGGGCCCGGAGGTAGTACTTCTTTTTGTTCCTTTAACAATTATGGAAGCGCCTTCCAGTGTATTACCCGTGGCAGCATCCGTAATCTTACCTTTAATTTCCAGGTCGGAAGGGCTTTTTAAATGTTTTGTTGGAATACCTTTGCCCGAAACGGTAAAGGCGATGATGGTAAACAGCAGTACCATCATTGATTGGAATTTCATGCGGGTTAACTTTCTCATATTTTTGTTTAGTTAAGGGTGAATGGTCAGCAATTAATTTGCAAAAGAAAGGAATCGGTTTTAGTGTTACTATCAATTAGGATTTGATAATATTTAGTTAGCTAAAACTTAATAGTAAATTAATTGGCGAGATGACCGATAAAATTTATCTGTGTAAATTGTTCCTTATTATTGTCGAAATTTCAACTCAAATAGCGTTATGAAAGTAATTCAAATTTTATTATTTTTTATACTATTTTTTTGCCATACAAATGTTGATGGACAAGGTAGTTTTACAACTGCAAACGGGCATTCACACAATGATTATAACCAGGCAAACCCATTTAGCCAGGCTTATAACGCAGGTTTCGGCTCTATAGAGGCTGATATATTTTTGATGAACGGTAAATTGCTTGTAGGACATGATTCTGCAGATCTATCATCAACCCGTACGTTGGAAAAAATGTACCTGGATCCCTTGGCTAAACATATCCATAGCAATAACGGTAACCCGTACCCCGACAACACTCAAAAACTACAATTACTGATTGATATAAAAACAGACAGTATAAAAACCCTGGATGCGTTCATTGCCTTATTGCATGAATACCCCGCAATCATTCACAATACAAAAGTGCAGGTGGTAATTACAGGCAACCGCCCCGCCGAAAAATTATATACAAATTACCCGGCCTATATCTGGTTTGATGGAAGACTGGGACAAACATACAGTGATGCTGCCTTATCAAAAATTGCATTGCTGAGTGAAGACCTAGCCGTTTTTAGTAAATGGAAAGAAAGAGCGCTGTTGCCGGAAAATGACAAGGCCATTTTATCAAAACTTATAAACAACGCACATGCAATCAACAAACCGGTACGCTTTTGGGCAAGTCCCGATTACGTGGATGCCTGGGAAGAACTGGCAAAATTAAAAGTGGATTATATCAATACAGATCATATAGAAGCGCTGGCAAATTTTATGCGCAGGAAGAATGACTCAATGCACCTGATGTCGTTTAACCGCTTTATCCGTTCTGCTGGTACCGTAGTTCGTTTTGGCGATCCGGAATTAGAAAATCATGCATTGGATGCTGCCATTTTACCCAGCAATATTGTTGTAACGGAAGACAGGTATGGCATTACAGCCATTGACCCCAATACAAAAAAAGTAATAACGCAATGGACATTTCCGGAAACAAAAGGCTTTGAAAATTACATGAGCACTTATTCGGGTATTAAAACATTTAGTGATAATGGAAAGACAATGATAGCCTGGGGTGCAGCAGACCGCGGCGATAACGCCGCCGTCATGTTGGTGGAATGGAACAACGGTTTTAAGAATCCAGCTTTTATACCGATTGAAAAAAAGGCACCGGCCAGCAACGCCATTCCCAATGAACTTGTTGTTACCACAGAAAATGGCGAGCCATTTTTATACGTTGTATTAAATGGAAATAATGAACTGCTAAAGATTCGGATGAAAGATAAAAGCATTGTATGGACATCCGCAACAGGTGTGGCGCCTTATGGCATTGCAAAAGCAGGAAACAATTTATATGTAACGAACTGGGCAGGCAGTACAGCAACAGATAGTACCAAAGAACGGGCAGGTGTTCCATGGGGGCTGGCTTATACTGATCCACGAACCGGCGCAACCTCCACGGGTAGTGTGGGCGTTTTTAATGCATCAACCGGCCAGTG
Source organism: Ferruginibacter sp. (assembly GCA_046590675.1). Classification (GTDB taxonomy): domain Bacteria; phylum Bacteroidota; class Bacteroidia; order Chitinophagales; family Chitinophagaceae; genus Ferruginibacter. The sequence goes on from JBKJUP010000068.1 coordinate 53,471, forward strand.
GAAAACCGACATTGCCACCGGGCTTCATCCCAATGCCATCATTGCTGATGCAGATGGAAAATGCCTGTATGTTTCAAACGGATCGAGCGATGCCATTACGGTCATATCTCCCCAAAAAAATAAAGTAATTGAAACGATCAACGTTGGTTTGCTACAACCCAAATTTAGTTTGCAGGGTAGCACGCCCAATGCCCTTGCATTAAGTGCAGATGAAAGCATTTTGTATGTTGCCAACGGATTTGACAATGCCATTGCAGTTGTTCAACTCGGTAAAAAAAGTTCATCAACCGGCAAAGAAAATTCAACGGTGGTTGGCTACATTCCAACGGAAGCTTATCCGGGTGGTATCAAACTGGTAAATAACCATTTGGTAGTAACCAATCTTGAAGCACAGGGAGCCAATGTAATTGATGCTAAAAAACAGGCCAGAACTATCCATAACCAACTCTCTTCTGTCAGCATCATTCCTATTCCGGATAAAAAGGCCTTGGGAAAATATACCCAGAAAGTAGCCCAGTTAAGCCTGATGAACAGAACGGAACAACTTATATTACCTGCAAGAAAAGATGCGTTGCCCCTACCCGTTCCTGAAAGATTAGGCGAACCTTCTGTTTTTAAACACGTGATTTATATCATCAAAGAAAACAAGACTTACGACCAGGTTTTTGGCGACATAGCAAACGGTGAAGGCGACAGCAGCTTGTGTGTTTTTGGGAACAACGTAACACCCAATATGCATGCGCTGGCAAATAAATTTGGTTGGATGGATGATTATTATGCTTCCGGAAAATCATCTGCCGAAGGACACCAATGGACGGATGCAGGCATGGTTTCCGACTATGTAGAAAAAAGTGTAAGAGCCTGGTTCAGGAGTTATCCTCACCGGCAGGAAGATGCACTGGTGTATAACAAAAGTGGGTTTATCTGGAACCAGGCATTGGACAACGGCAAGAGCGTACGAATATTCGGAGAAGCCTGCCGCACTTATTATGACACTAAATTAAAATGGGCCGATCTGTACAAACAATATACTTCAGGCAAACAACCTGATTGGAAAAACGGCAGCACCATTGCAAGAATTCGTCCCATCATTTCTGAAACCTACCCCGACTGCGACAACATTAATTTTAGCGATCAGCAGCGGGCAGATGTATTTCTTAAAGCCTGGGACAAATATGAACAGGGCGACAGTTTACCCAACCTGGTAATTCTTTCTTTACCCTGCGATCATACCGCAGGTACTTCACCCGGCTTTCCTACACCGAATGCTATGGTTGCAGATAACGACCTTGCGGTGGGAAGAATTGTTGAACGCATCAGTAAAAGCAAATACTGGGATTCTACCGTTATTTTTATTACGCAGGACGACAGCCAAAGCGGCTGGGATCATATATCTGCTTACAGAACTGTGGGCCTAACCATCAGTCCATACAGTGGTGGAAAATTGGTTTCAACCAATTACAACCAAACATCCATGCTGCGTACCATTGAGCAAATACTTGGCCTGCCGCCGATGAATATATTGGATGCAACTGCAAAATTAATGAGCGATTGTTTTCAAAAAACACCCAATAATTTTACGTACACGGCGTTACCAAATAACATACCACTCGATGACATGAATGGTGCGTTGCATACCTTGAAAGGCAAGGCAAGAAAATATGCATTGGAATCGCAGGAAGAAGTTTTTAATGAAGTGGATGGTGGCGAAGACGACGCCATGAACCGCATCATTTGGTTCTACGCTAAGGGTAATGCAAAATACCCGGATATAAAATAAGTTGCCTGGCGTTTTATTTCAATCAGTTTGCAAAACATATTTTTAAAACATAGCAAACTCAAAAATCATTTAAACCAATAACCAATATGCACCAGGTGGCCAGCGCTGTTCTTTCATTTTTTTTATCGCCACTCAACTGGATTGTCATCCTTTTTATTGCCGGTTTGGTTATTAGAAAAAAGTCGCTAAAACTTAGCTGCCGTATTTTAGCCTTAGTTATTTTCATTGTTTTTGGCAATCAACCTTTACTTGATTGGTATGCCAATAAATGGCAACCTGCCCCCGTAGCAATTAACCCGGCATTAACGTATAGTTGTGGCATTGTACCCGGCGGATTTGCAAGCCCCGATAAAAATGGCGAAGGATTATTCAACGCAACCTCCGACAGATTTATACAGGTTTTAAAATTGTATAAGGTGGGGGAAATTACACATATACTGGTAAGTGGCGGCAACGGAAAGAAGGAGAAAAAAGAATTCAGGGAAGGTGCATGGGTGAAGCAGGAACTGGTTACCATGGGCGTACCTGACTCCGTAATTTTTATAGAAGACCAATCGAATAACACGGCTGAGAATGCAACGAATGCAAAAAAAATATTGGATGCCAATCAGCTAAAACCGCCCTACCTGTTGATATCATCTGCCCACCATCTGCCTAGGGCGGGCTTATTATTTAAAAAAGCAGGTGTTATTACAGAACCCTTTCCATGTAGTTATATAGCGGGCCGTGGCGCATTTAGTTTTGCTAATTTAATACCGCAGTTGGGCGTGCTGGGCACCTGGGATTTTTACCTGAAAGAAACTGCCGGTTATTATTACTATAAATAATTCGGTTTGATTTTGTTGTTAAAAAGAAATAAGCGGAGCCATGTGTTTCCAGTATGTGCAATAAAATAAAGGTAGAAGTGATCACCGACATTCTAATACAACCTTAATCAGTTTCTTTTTTCTGTTTAGTAAATATTGATTCGTCTGTGGGAAACAAAAAATTCCTGAATGGAAGAAGGATTGTATCGTCTTTAATAACAAAAAAGAAATCCTTAAAACTTACCTGTTCCAATGAAGGATTTAATGTAAGCACAAACCGGTTATCATCATTACCCACATCTTTAATTAGGGTTACCATGTCAGGATATAATTCATGAAATACATAAATTTTATCGCAATGGGTAAGCTCAATATTGATAACACCATCTTTATCTGTAAACTCATCCCGGCGTTGATCGCCGGTAAAAAAACTACAGCGGATATTACTTAATAAATATTGGTTGGGATGTTCAAACTGAATCCTGTAGCCGGTTCCAGATTTTGATTCAGTTTTTATAGTAAAATCTTTGCCTGCTTCCTTATTACTTTTGAGGCGCATGGTGTCGCCTGTAATTGAAAAGCTTCCAGTGGCAGTTCGATCTACTGCTCCATAGGAAAAGAAAAATTCAAATTGATTACCGGCTGAAAAATTAAATGCAGCTACCATTTCCTGCCTGCTAAACTGGTACACACCTTCCGGAACATTTTGCGCCATCACACTAAAATTTATGATCAACAAAAAAAATAAAAACGTGTTTTTCATTGCAAATAGATTGTAGTGCAAAAATCAGTATTTTTCATTCTTTACGAACATTGTAAAGGGGGCATTTAAGAAACTCGCTTTTTGAATTAAAAGTGTCCTCTTTATAAAAATAAATATATTTACAATACCGTAAAAAACTAACACCTCATGCTACATCTTTAAATAGGCCCCATTGTAAATGCATCCTGATGCATTTTTCGTACGGGGCCTACTACCTGTACTCAAGGAGTATTGATAATGGAACTATAAAAATACGCACTTCATAAAGCTCAATAGCAATTTTTCACAAATACCTGTCATCAAACAACTGCTGCTCAGTATAACGCCACAGGTTTACTATTTGTTCCAGGATGGCAGTAAGGGCAGCTATTGAAATGCCACTATCTCATTGGAGAAAATGAAATTCCCGATTTCGCTTTCCTATATTTTTAACCAAAAAATTGATTCGAATATTCCGGGAAGCAAAGACTTTATTGGAAGCGTAAGCCTGGTATATACTTTCAAAAAATTCTATATTCATCAGCCAAATGAGCCTCAGTAATTGTAAAACGGGGAGATCATTTCTTTGAGATTTTTAAGCCGTGTGAAGAAGATATTGCTTTGATACCTCTACCTTCACCTTTAAAAATAGAATCATGGAAATAAAAGCAAACGAAGCTACCCCACTTCGCCCTGAAGGCGACCGCATATTAGATGCCCCGTTGGTACACATCGATCTGCCTGAGTTTATAAAACAATTAAAACAGGAGCCCACCTGGGAAACAAGCACACAGAACTCCATCAGCATTTATAAATCAACGGATCTTACAATTATATTGATTGGTATGCATCCGGGTGGCGAAATGAAGAAACATACTGCCAAAGGAAATATTACTGTGCAGGTAATTGAAGGCTTTATCAACTTTACAACCGATACACAAAATGTAGCATTGAATAAGGGGCAAATGATTGCGTTGCATGCCAACATTCCGCACAATGTTTCTGCGGTAAGCGAAAGCTTTTTTCTTCTTACCATGCACCTTAGTTAAAAGGGTTATTGCCATCGTATGCAACAATTTTATGCACCAAAATTAAACGAATCAAGAAATAAGTAATGTATAAATTCCTGTGATAAATTAAATTGTGCGTCAGTTTAAAGTTAACACGGCACCGGTACATGAATTTACAAATGCTAATTAAACTATAACGATTAATCTATGGGAACAATTGCATAAACAGTAACATCAAGGAACCTAGTTGAGATAGATGAGCCTTTTACAATTAAGAATTTTTGTACGAAATTCTTTTATCCAAATTTTACGGATGTCATGGTAATCGAGCCTGCAACTGCCTTATCATTAAAGAAAGAAATGTTGTCGTTAGATTGCTTTAAACCCAGCACATACATCAATGGCAGGTAGTGCTCAGGTGTAGGAATGGCGAGCCTTGCTGCGCTGCCCAATATTTGGTATTGTATCAATGGCTGATAATCGCCGGAAGTTATTAAATGCTTAAACTGGTCGTTCATTTGCAGTGCCCAGTCAAATCCATAACCTGGCTCATTAATTTTATCCCAGGCCATCATACCAAGGTTATGTACCATGTTGCCACTACCAATAATTAACACGCCTTTTTTTCTTAACTGCAATAATTCCTTAGCAAGATCATAATGATATTGCGGCCCTTTTGTATAGTCGATGCTCAACTGCAAAACCGGTATCGTTGCATCCGGATACATGTGCCGGATTACGGTCCATGTACCATGATCTAATCCCCAATCGTGATCCAATGTAATGTGTGCACTTCGCAATAGTTCGGCTGTTTCCTTTGCTAATACAGGATTACCTGGAGCCTTGTATTGTACATCAAAAAGTTCCTGCGGAAAACCTCCAAAATCATGAATGGTTTTTGGAAAGTCCATGGCAGTAATGCGGGTACCGTTGGTGAACCAATGTGCCGACACAACGAGTACTGCAGCAGGCGTAGGTATTTCTTTTGCCATTGCCTGCCACCGGGTTGTAAATTCATTGTCTTCAATACCGTTCATGGGTGAACCATGACCAATAAAAAGCACCGGCGTTAACTGTTCCTGCACCGGCAAATCATCCGTAAAATTATTAAATGCTGATAAACTTGTCATACCTGCAATGCCTGTTATAAACGTTTTAATAAATTGTTTTCTTTACACAAACCTGGTTAAGATGATCTGCTGAAATGCAGTTTTGTAATGGTTCTTTGATAAGCAAATTTTAAGCAGATTTGTATTTTAAAAAGTCGCCATCAATGATCAGCAATTTAACGCCATTCTCCGAAACGGATCTGTGTGAACTCAATTCATCTGAAACCACATAAGTCATTCCTTTGATGAGTTTAAATGCCGCTCCGTCTTTTAATTCGCTTACAAATTCTCCGTCAAGACAATGAACAATGTGCCCCTTCTCACACCAATGATCGGCGAGGTAGCCATTGGAATATTCCACCAGTCTTATTCTTAGTCCGCCCAATTGCATGGTTTGCCACCAAGCGGTTCCGGTTTCTCCTTTTTAAGCTACTTTTTCAATGTTTGTCCAATCGATTGTTTGAAAAGGGATGTTGTTCATTTGGAAAAAGTATGAGGTGATTTTGGGATGTTGTTGTAGGAACTAAGTTAAATTAAATCTGTTGCTACATTTATATTTATTTCACTCTTGCGTCTATGTTCTCTGAGTTTCAACTGCATTGAAGGGTAATTTTGAAATTTATGTGTATCCCGAAACACGTTGTTTCTTTTAAATTTATTACCTGGTGATTTTTCTTTTTGCTTGTCCAAAAAGAAACAAAAAAGACAGCCGGGAACGATAACAGCCCGTTCCCGGCATGGTTCCCTGAGGATCAGTTGTGCATAGTGGTGAATTACATTTTATCTTTATTGGGCTTGAAATGCACAGTTCATGGAATTACAAAAGTTATTATTGTTTAAATTTTAAGAGTTATGCATTTTAAAGGCATCGAAAAAAATGCGTTAAGAAAATTTGAAGGGCTGGCGTTAAAAAAT
>JBKJUP010000050.1:0-80380 GCA_046590675.1 Ferruginibacter sp.
GGGCGTGACTGTTGGAGTTGAACTTACTGATTGAGTCATATTATAATCGTTGAATACAAATTTACGCGGCGTAAAGTTAAGAAATCTCCAAGTTTGTTTCGAATTTACTTGTTCAATCACGGGGGATTAATCAAAAAAATACGGCTTTTTATGCAGGTTTTACCAATTCTTTCCAATATTTGGCTTCAGCCCGATACGAAGTATAACGAATGAGATACATAGTTTATTGGCTGCGGCAACCACTTCACTAATTCACCCGTTCATTTAGTTTTTTATTAAGAACCAGAGTTCAATCGCACTTATTCCTGGTATTCGAAATAAGGAAACAGAGATGCTGTTTTTTATTTTCAGTTGATTCAGCAGGTATTTTTAATTTTCTGGCAGCTTTTCTTTTTTTGTTGCTTCTAAAAAATCCTTAACACCCTGTACAATTTTATCAGCCATTTGAAGTTGAAATTTGTCGTCCAGTATTTTCATTTCTTCTTCAGGATTACTTAAAAACAAGGCTTCCACCAGGGCATTTGGATATTCGATGGGACTATTGAGCATAAAATTAAATGAGCCCGTATTGCCATATTCTGCAAGTCCCAATTCAAGCATGCGTTTGTAAATGCTTCTACTTAAGTTTCTAAATCCTACATATCGATAAAAAGCACCAGTACCGCCTACCCTGATTGGGTCGGAAGAAGAGTTTAAATGAAAACTGATTAAAAGATCAGGCAGACTATCCCGGTAAAAAAGGATCCTTTCTTTATTATCAAAAAATTGCTCTTTGGTTCTTGTCATAATAACCTTAGCTCCTTCCTTTTCAAAAGCTTTCTGCAATTTTAATGCTACCGCAAGTGTAAGGTCTTTTTCATACACGCTGGTTGGGCCTGCAGCTCCTGTATTGCTTCCTCCATGTCCTGCATCAATGGCAATGGTAAGATTTTTTAACGCCAGCTTTTCCGGTTGCTGCCTAACTTTTATAACCAGCGTATTACCCGCATAATAAATTTGGTGGCCCCAATGTTGTGCATGTTTTAATTCGATGGTTATGCGAAAAACATCGTCTTCTTTTTGTTCATAATAAACATTGGCAATTTCCTTTGCAGTTTCCAATTGCGTGATCCAATTGGTATTATTGGTAGCCCCAAAAACATCCACCACAATTTTAGAAGGATTTACCAGTTGAAATGATTGATAAGGCAACTTTTGAAACAGTCCGACTTTTACATAATCGAATTTATCGTCTCCGTAAACACTCCAGTTGGTAGTTAAGGATTCCGGCGTAAAGGTTCCCTTTGGCATTAAATCCACCAAATCGTCGGGTATGTAAGCAGTGTGAGTTTTTGATAATTGTACCCGGTAGTGTGTACCAAACTTGCCGGTAATTTTCAATACTATATTGCTATCAAGGTATCCTATTTTTGCTCCACCCAACCGGTCATCCCCCAGGCCAAATTCAAGATGCGCCAACCTTCCTTTTGTTATAGCAATATCAGAAGCAAGTGGCGATAGTATGGAGAAATTTGCCTGAGTTTCCTTGCTAAAGTTATTTCCCGATGAATCAGTGATGGTTGCTTTTATTTTTTTAAGATTAAAAGTATCCGTTTCCTTTATTACATATTCGCCCTGGTAGATGCCTGGCATGCCGTTGGTTTGAGTCACCGGCAATTCATTTAACACTACGTTTTGCATCAGTTTTACAATACAATTTGGATAAGCTTTTACCCTGAATTTTATCACATCTCCGGCCTTCAACACCAGGTTACCTTCCGGAAATGTTTGAATACTTTCAATGCCCAACGCTTTTACCGGTTCGGCAGGTTTAGGAATGGTGTAAGAATAATTTATTTTTTTAGAAGATGATTTAGCAGCCGCTTCTGCTATCATCGTAAAGGTTGTATCGCCCGGCACCAAGTTTAATTCGTAGGCGAAGGCGCCGGTTGGGTAAACTTTTACAGTTGTACCATTTATTTTAAGCCCGCAGTTTTTACAAGTGGCTCCAATAATAAAATTCCTTGACCACCTAACCTCATTATTTGATTTGTATGGATTTGTTAAACGGATAAAGGGTGTATTTGCATCCTGGCCATGTGCAGTATTTAATAAGAGCAAGGTAAACAGTGTTATCAGTAATTTCATGGATGCAAGTTAAAAAATATTGACAACGGTATTACCGCTTTTACAACCGGGTTAACAACAATCCTTGAACCAACCCGAACGTGTTTGTGAAAAATTCCCGGACTTCGAAGTAAAGTCATTTCGGCTATTTGCGTTATAAGCGGTCATGCCTGAGAAAACCCAGTAATCGAACATGCGTTACAATTTTTCGTAAATTCCATTTGTGAAAATTAAGAAAACTATTATTTGGATTTTTTAAGCTATGATAAATTTTAAAAAAATGGACGACAAAGACTTTGTATTCGTAAACAAGTCTTTAAGTGTCAAAGAAGAAAAAGAATTTAGTGATTTCCTAAAGTCACGCAATGCAAAGACAAGACGGGCAAGGGTAACAAAAAAAGTGAAAGTCCTTCACATGAAATAGCATCAACCCCTTACATGAAAACTTATAGACGTAAATTGACACTAAACATAAAGACCATTCCTATAAAAGAAATGGTCCTTATTATCAATCAAAAAACAAAAAACTACCAGGGATATTTATTGGCTGCAATAAGCACATCTGCAACCCTTCTTCTTGCATCTTTACTGTTAAATGGAGCAGCTTTTGTAAAGCGCTTTAATCCAAGTAGCATCATTCGTTGCTCATCACCTTCAGCAAAAGCATTGATCGCTTCTTTGCCTGCTTTATTTACCTTGTCAATGGCATCGTTCAGGTAGCAGCGCATCATATCTATGTACACCTGGCTTGCTGCTTCACCTTGTTTGTCTACCATTTTAATAATTCTTAATAAGGTACTTTCTGCCACAAAAGTTTCAATAGCCATGTCTGCTATATTCATCAATATTTCCTGCTCGTCAGAAATCTTCATCATTAATTTTTGTACGGCAGCACCCGCAACCATCAGAATGCATTTTTTCATGTTCCGCACCGATTTCATTTCAGCAGCAAAAGCAGTTTCATCCTCTTCACCAAAATCAGGGATACTCACCAATTCTTTGGAAACAGCCATGGCCGGTCCCATCAGGTCAAGTTTTCCTTTCATAGCCCTTTTTAAAATCATATCAACGGATAGTAATCTGTTTATTTCGTTGGTCCCCTCATATATCCGGTTAATTCTGCTGTCCCGGTATGCTCTGCTGATTACATATTCATCACTAAACCCATTTCCTCCAAAAACCTGCACACCTTCATCAACTACATAATCCAATACTTCACTGCCATGCACTTTTAAAATGGCACATTCAACCGCAAATTCTTCTGCTGCCCCTAACAAGGCTTCATTAAATGGTTTGCCTGCATTGGCCAATTCGGTTTCCTTATCATCAACCCATTTACTGGTGCGATATAATGCACTTTCACTGGCAAATATTCTGATGGCTGCTTCGGCCAGCTTGTATTTTATAGCACCAAAATTGGCAATGGCCGTTTGAAACTGTTCCCTTGTATTGGCATATTCAATGGTAGTATCCAACGCCATTTTTGAACCACCTATTGCGGCTGCACATAATTTAAGCCTTCCAATATTTAGAATATTGAATGCAATAATATGTCCCTTTCCAATTTCGCCCAGTAAATTTTCAACCGGCACTTTACAATCCTGGAAATACAATTGTACTGTTGAAGATCCTTTGATACCCATTTTATGTTCTTCGGGCCCTTGTGTAAAACCTTCAAACCCACGCTCAACTATAAATGTAGAAAACTTGTCGCCATCAATTTTGGCAAATACTGTGAACACATCTGCAAAGCCGCCATTGGTGATCCAGCATTTCTGGCCGTTTAATAAATAATGTTTACCATCTGCAGAAAGTATGGCTGTGGTTTTTGCGCCCAATGCATCACTACCACTATTGGGTTCTGTTAATCCATAAGCCCCTTTCCATTCGCCGGTCGCAAGTTTCGGAATATATTTTTTCTTTTGATCTTCGGTTCCAAAGTAAAGAATTGGCAGTGTTCCAATTCCTGTATGCGCTGCAATTGCCACACTAAATGAATTACCACCGCCCAGGCCTTCGTTCACAAGGGTAGAGGTTACAAAATCTTTTCCAAGTCCACCAAACTCTTCCGGAATGGAAGCTCCTAACAAACCTTGTTCACCTGCTTTTTCCATCAATGACGGCATAAGGCCAGGTTCCTGTTTTTCAACCCGATCTGCAACAGGATGCACTTCAGCTTTTAAAAACTGTAAGCACATATCTTTCACCATCAGTTGCTCCTCATTAAAATCTTCGGGAGTAAAACTTTCAAATGCGTTGCTTTCTTTTATTAACCATTCGCCACCTTTAATTGACGGAACGGTTGAAGTGGATGTACTCATAATTGTAAAGTTTATTTTCGGCCTTTTTAGCCGGGTAGTATGATTTTATTTAAGATTAATTCAGCAAATCGTATGTTTAATATCAACAAATACTATTGTAGCACCTTTGCCTGAGCCCCGGGCAATTGAACCTTTGGTTACTTTTTTATACTTGGCCGCTGGCCATTCTCTTCGGCTAAAACAACCGGACTTGAAAGGTTATCATATACTTTCTGCAATACTTCTTTTGCTATTTCTATCTGTCCGTGCGTAACCCCTTCGAGTGCTTCATTTAATGTTTGGCTGGCAAGCTGCATTGTTTGATCCTGCAATTGCGCCGCCTCTTTTGTAAGGTAGATCATGTTAATCCTGCGATCGTCCTTACTTGGAACACGGTTTACCAGTTTCAACCTTTCCAGGTTGTCAACCAATCTCGTTATACTGGGCTTGTCCCTGAAAGTAGCTTCACAAAGCTGTTGCTGGCTGAGCCCATCCTGTTTCCACAAATGATATAAAACACTCCATTGCTCAATGGTAATATCAAGATTGGCCTGCTTAAAATTCTTTTGCAGGCGCCGGGCAATAGCTGTACTAGCTTTGCCCGTTATAAAACTGTAGAGTTCTCCTCTTTTAAATTGGTTGTTTGGCATATAGTTGTTTAGACAACTATATAAAGATAATGATTCATTTGAATTAATAAAAATTATTTTTGCCCTGCGGTAAATATTTATTTCAAGTATATAGACGGCCTGAAATGCCAGGCAGTTAGCTTTTAAAAAAGCGTAAATCAGCTTATCTTATTACCGGCATTACATTATGGAGTCCATATTATTACTTGTTTCGCTTTTGCTGTTTATAGTATATGCCGCCCTTATTTTATATTACTGGCAGGGCTGGCAGTCAATTCCTTTATTTAAAAAAAATGCAGCAGTTCCTGAGCCAACCACCAGGATCAGTATCATAATTCCGGCCCGTAACGAAGCAGCAAATATTGGCAATTGCCTTCAGGCTATTTGTGATCAAACATACCCCGCTGACTTATTTGAAGTAATTGTTGTAGATGACCATTCTACTGACGACACAGTTTCTATTGTTGATTCATTTAAACAAAATAATATCAATTGCATTTTATTGAAGGATTATATAACGAGCCCAATCAATTCTTACAAGAAAAAAGCAATTGAAATAGCTATTTCCAAATCGACCGGAGAACTAATCATAACCACTGATGCCGATTGTAATATGGAAAAGCACTGGCTTACAACTATTGCTGATTTTTATGAAACATATAATCCCGATTTTATTGCGGCACCTGTATCTATTCAATGTAGTTTCAGGTTTATTGAAATTTTCCAGTCGCTGGATTTTATGACCCTACAAGGTATTACCGGTGCAGCAGTTCATAAAAATTTGCATAGTATGTGTAATGGCGCTAACCTGGCTTATACAAAAAAAGTTTTTGAAGCAGTGGGGGGGTTTAAAGGAATTGATAACATAGCAAGTGGGGATGATATGCTGCTGATGCATAAAATTTATGATGTGAATCCGAAAAAAGTAATGTTCTTAAAATCTGCCGATGCCATTGTTTATACTGAACCCGTAAAAACCCTGAAAGATTTTATTAATCAACGAATCCGCTGGGCCAGCAAAGCGGATAAATATGATGACAAAACAATTTTGCCTGTTTTAATTGCAGTTTACTTTTTTAATGTTTGCATGCTACTGATACCGATCGTGGCTATTTTCAATAACATAACATGCTCCTTTTTAACATTCAATTTTACCCTGTTGACTTTTTGGCTATTCCTGTTGCTGTTAAAAACGTTGGTTGAATTATTTTTCCTTTTTCCTGTTGCCAGGTTTTTTAATAAGCAATCATTGCTTTGGTTATTTCCAGTGATGCAACCTTTTCACATTGTTTATACAATCATTGCGGGATGGCTGGGTAAATTCGGGACATACAAATGGAAGGAAAGAAAAGTAAAATAAGGCAAGCTCCAAACTGGTGAAGAATTATTGAATACTTTTACCAGAAGCGCTTTTATATTGTAACAAATCAATCAATGCAATCTTCCTATTCTTTCCCACAACAAACCTGGAAACGCCTTAAGAAAAATAAAGGCGCCATTTTTGGCCTGGGCATCATATTCATCGCTGTTTTTATTAGCCTGTTTGGTTATCTAATTGCGCCGGATGCATCACCCAATGCTGATTTACAAACGGTGGAAATACAAGCAAAAAAACCGGGCCACCGGCAACAATTTTTAAAAATTCCGGATCAGAAAAAATTTGAAACAGGCTGGTTTATGCAATTGGTAGGTGGCAAACCCACGGCTTACAGGTATTTACCCATAGCAGGTTTTACCAGAAATGAAGATTCACTTATGGTGAATAAATATGTGGATGAAGACACAACGGTAATGCAATACTATTCCATCAATCAAATTACCAATCATCATCCGGAAGCATTGGCCACAAAAAATATTATCACTAAAACCTACTGGCTAGGAACTGATAAATTTGGCAGAGATATTTTAAGCAGGCTTATTATTGGAACAAGGGTTAGCCTGGCTGTGGGTTTAATTGCGGTTATTATTTCGCTTAGCCTTGGCATACTTTTAGGCGCACTTGCGGGATTTTACAGGGGTTGGGTAGATGAAGTAATTATGTGGCTTATCAACATTACCTGGAGCATTCCTACATTGCTATTAGTTTTTGCCATCACATTGGCACTGGGAAAAGGTTTCTGGCAAATTTTTATAGCTGTTGGCCTTACCATGTGGGTAAGTGTGGCCCGCCTTATACGTGGCCAGGTAATGGCAATAAAAGAACTGGAATATATACAGGCTGCAACGGCACTCGGCTTAAGTGACAGCAGGATAATAATCCGCCACATATTACCCAATATTTTAGGGCCGGTAATGGTAATTGCTGCAAGCAATTTTGCAACAGCTATCATCATTGAAGCCGGGTTAAGCTTTTTGGGAATTGGCGTGCAACCGCCTCAACCAAGCTGGGGACTAATGATAAAGGAAAATTATAATTTTATTATTACACATAACCCCATGCTTGCACTGGTACCGGGTTTCGCAATTATGCTATTGGTACTTGCGTTTAATTTATTAGGAAACGGGTTGAGAGATGCAGTTGATGTAAAGACCCCACTTTAAAATCACAAAAGGAAATTAATATAGTGGTAATTGATTATGCTAAAGGCGCAACCCGCACATTCCTGGTAAAACCTTCTTCGAGCGAAATAAAAGTTTCTGTCCGTTCGATACCTTTTATTTTTTGCAATTCATCATGCAAAACATACCGTAGTTGTGAAATGTCCTTACAAACAATTTCAAGGAACATACTATAGTTACCTGTAATGTAATTGAGGCGTACAATTTCAGGAATTGCCATCAATTCCTTGGCAACACTGTCGTACAAAGAGCTTTTCTCCAGGTAAATTCCCACAAAGGCTGTAATATCATAGCCTAATTGTTTTAAATCTACATTTAGTTTAGTACCTTTGACGATTCCAAAATCGTGTAGTTTTTTAATCCGGACGTGAATAGTTCCTCCGCTGACAAAAAGCTTTTTTCCGAGTTCGGCATAAGAGATTTCAGCAGTTTCCATCATTTCGTGTATGATCTGCAGATCCAATTTGTCAAGATTTAATTTTGTAGCCATTTTACGAATTACATTTGGTAGTTATTCAAATATATAGACATTTAGTTGCATAATATCTATAAATATAAAAATAATTATAAAATATTTTCAACGTAATGGCATTTTGTATAGATTTGCGCTATATTTAAGCTCTTTAAAAATTGTGGGGTGATGAAATCTTTGGCAGACATGCCCTCTTGTCTCGGGGGTGGAGATCACAGGATAAATATAGCATAGAGCCGGGTTAGTAGCAATACCTACCCGACCAGGGTCGACCACTCAACTTTGTGCTACAACTAACTGCTCCGTGGAGGTTCGACCCCTCCCCCTACAGCTAAAAAAGCCTTGAAGTAATTAAAATTTAATTACTTCAAGGCTTTTTTATTTTTAAGATAATTTGGCATTTTAATTTCCGCAACATTCCAATAGGCGACTTTTTTTATTCCAACTTAAACATCCTCAACTTCCATCACAAATAGGTTAAAATTTCTGCCACGGTAACTCGTTTTGTATAGTCCGGATCAAAGTGCCTGAAAACAATAACCCCTTTTTGATTAATAATATATACGGCGGGAACGGGCAGGGTTGCTCCATTATTTCCATTGGCATCATTAAAATCTATCCCGTATTTTTTATATTTTTCAATCGTAGCGGTATCTAAAGCAAATGCTACATCATAGCTTTTCATAATTGTTAATCCATCGTCAAATAGCACCGGGTAAGTTGCCTTGGTTTTTTCGATTGTTTTGGAAATATTGGCAGGCTTTTCCGGGGTTACTGCAATTAATGTTGCCCCTTTGCCTGTAATTAAACTGAGCGAATCTTCTAACCTCATTAATTGCTTATTGCAATATGGACACCATTGTCCGCGATAAAAGACAATGACCACAGACCCTTGTTTTAATACCTTACTCAGATCCACTTTTTTTCCATGCTGATCTGTTGATACAAATGCAGGCGCACGATCATTTACCTGTAAACCCATCGGAGTATGTTGTGCGATGGTGTAAAAAGGCAGAAACAAGATTGCAATCAATAAAGTGCGTATTTTTTTCAAATTAAAGTGGGGCATAAGTAATAATTTAATTGGCATTTTATAAATAATATGATCGACCTGAGGTATGACGGGATTTTAACAGCATCCTTACAATTATTTTATAACATTCAATAAAACCCTAAAAGATTGTATCAATGCGGCAGAGAACAAATTTACAATTAACTGCACAGTTAAATTTTGTAAACAGCCACTATCCGTTTTTGATAGTTTTCGCTTGACATGGCCATTATAAAAATGTAACTTTATACTGCTTGTATTTTACCAAATGAATGTATCATGAGTTACCTACATCAAATTAAAGAATGGACCAGGCAACACAGTCCAAAGTGGCTGGTTGTTTTAAGAGTAGCACTTGGATTATGTCTTTTTGTAAAAGGTTTTTCGTTTATTCAAAACAGTACCTTGCTGGAATTATTTGTCGAAAGATCTTATTTCGGCAGCAATGCAGGTTGGCTGATAACAGTTATTCCCTGGTTTCACTTATTGGGCGGTACGCTAATAGTTGTTGGTCTATTTACCCGGCTGGCTGCGTTGATACAGATACCTATTTTATTGGGTGCAGTATTTTTTGTTAATGCCAGGCAGGGTATTTTTGCAGGTGAATCGGACTTGCTTTTCTCCATAATTATTCTCATACTATTGTTATTCTTTCTTGTAGAAGGTGGTGGATTTTTATCACTCGATCATTACCGGGAGCGTACAACCGAACCACGAAATACCTGATTGCAGCTTTAAGTTGCTACAGCCGAAAGTCCTTGCATTATTGCATAATCAATCTACTTCCATTGAACTTATTTGCCATTTATAAAAAACTGTATGCATGTTGATTACTAAGAGACATGTGAAAATTTTATATTGGGAAATGATGCCATAAAAATCTAAATTTGAACGGAGCGTCGCCACTAAAGATGCAATGAAATATCAATGCTGGTGAACAAAAAAAATCATTTCTAAATAGCATCCCCGGCCTTTTAAAGAATTTTCATTGAGTCTTATCTCACAGGCCCATAGTTTCTATTGCACAATCATCGGTACACATTCATTATGATATTATCTTTGCCGACTGATGGCACAAAAAAAATTACAACGCTTTGCTGATATTAAAACATTCCCAAATGTTTTAGAATATCCTAAAGAGATGCAGGGCAAATGGCACAGCTATTTTAAAAATGAACATCCAATTGTACTGGAACTTGCCTGCGGCAGGGGTGAATATACAGTAGCGTTATCTGCCATGTTTCCACAACAAAATTTTATTGGTGTAGATATAAAAGGCAACCGAATGTATATCGGCGCTAAAAAAGCACTTGAACAAAAACATGCGAATGCCGCTTTTTTGCGTACCCAGATTGCGATGTTGCCGGACTATTTTGGTCAGCAGGAAGTGGATGAAATCTGGATCACTTTTCCTGATCCGCAATTAAGAACTTCAAAAGCAAAAAAACGTTTAACACATCCCCGCTTTTTGAGGCTTTACCAACAGGTACTTTCCAATGAAGGATGTATTCATTTAAAAACAGATTCTCTTGCGCTATACATTTTTACAAAAAAGGTAATTGACATGTATGGTTTAATGCTAGTAGAAGATTGCAATGATGTACATGCAAAAACTGATAATGAAATATTAAAAGTAAAAACGCATTACGAGGCCCTGGACATTTCGGGCACTAATACAGTTTACTACCTGCAGTTTAAACTACCTGTTGCAATGAGCGGCGATGATGATGCCCTATATGAAATGCTGAAAGAAACTGAAAATAGCGGGTTGCTAAAATCATAATAACAATGAACCAATTAGTAGAAGGAGAAGATTATTATTTTAATGAAGATGGTTATGTGGTATTAACGGAAAAATATCATTTAAAAAAAGGAAGCTGTTGTGGCAATGGTTGTAAACATTGTCCTTATGATTTTGAAAATGTACCGGAGCCTAAACGCAGCGAATTATTATCTTTAAGGTAAGATGAAAAAGAGCGTAGAAATAAAATCAACTAAGGCAGTTTCTATTAAGGAGAAATTACCTGCCGTTACAAAAGAATATTCTTTTTTCCAGGATGTATATGATGTGGTGAGGCAAATTCCCAGGGGCAGGGTCTCTTCTTACGGTGCGATAGCAAATTATTTAGGTACTAAATTATCTGCCCGAATGGTTGGCTGGGCGATGAATGCTGCCGGAACTGCAAAACCCAAAGTGCCTGCCCATAGGGTGGTAAACAGAAATGGAATGCTTTCGGGTAAGCATCATTTTGCAACACCTACACTAATGGAAGAGCTTTTACAAAAAGAAAAAATTATTGTAAAAGATGAAAAAATTATTGATTTTAAAACCCATTTCTGGGACCCTGGTATTGAACTTAACTTGTGATAAGTAGTAAGTGGATTTTGATACCGCTGGCTGATCGACTTCCAAATTTTACATGGTTGAATGTTTTTAAAGCAAACCAGATTTTTACCGGTAATTTTAAATAAACCTGCTTCAAATTAATATAAATAAGATGGCTACAGATGCAATGATGGGGAAGATTAGTTTTATCAACCATGATAAAAATGCTGCAACTATAGAATATTTAATCAATGGAAAAAAGAAAAGTGTAACTGGAAATGTGAGTGAGCAGGAACAACACAAATTAAAGGAAGAAAAGATCATTAAAACGGTACACCAGTTTCATGTTGGCGATGAAGTGAGTTTTATTTTAACCAGGTCGCCACGAGGTGATAAAATGATTGCAGATTGTATTGAATTCAAATTCAATAATGCAATGGATAGCCTGATCAATAAATCGTTTGTAGAAAACAGGCTGGTAGGTTATTTGAAAAAAGTGGATGAGGATTATTTTGTAAAAGAAACCGGTAGTTATATATTTTTTCCATTAAAGCTTTCTCCCTGGGAAAGAAAACCATCTGAAGACGATTTAAATGAAGCAGTTTTTTTTAAGCTAAATCATTCAGTCAAGGCAGATAAAACCACTGCTTCACTTTATAGAAGCAACTATATTCCTGAATACCTTGCTGCCCAAAAATATTACAAGGAAAAAACTGTTATTGATGCAGCCATCAATAAAGTTACACCTCATGGCATTTTTGTAAATGTGGTGGGTAGCAAAATAACAGGCAGAATACCCATTGAAAAAGCGGGGATTGAAGACGCTGCATCGCCTGGTTTAAAACCAGGTGACCGCATCAATATCATCATCACTTATTTGTCAGATTCAAAAATTGTAGTGGCCAGGGTATAGATGAAATTAGGTGAGAATGAATAAAAAGTTTTAAACGCCATCACTATTTAAAAATATTCTTTCTTGGTTTTCCCGTTAATAAATGTATCAGCATATTGTCTTCCTGGTAGTTACTGAATGATTGCTCCATGCTCTTATCTCCAGGCCAATACAGATTTACTTTTTTTGTACCAACATCATATTTCACTGTGTAAAGTGTTCCAAAATTTCTTTGGTAATTATAACAATAAAGTGGTGGCTCCAGGAACTTATTTATTACAGAGTTTTCGTTTTCAAAGGGCGTTTCGTGCAAATATTTAAGCAAATCATTGCGTTCTGCATAGCAGTTTTTAAAGTTCACTCAACACACAATGCTACGCTTTTCTAACAATCCTTATTACAGGAACGAAATAAAATCGATGTCAAATTTTATAATTAGCCTTATAAAAAATAACCGTTTAACTTTAATGACGAAATAATCATTGAATATTTTTAAGTATATTATATACCCGGATTTTAAAAAAGTCCCGGACCTGGTTAAACTATAAAAAATTAAAAAACTATGAATTTTAAGGATGCAACAAAAGATGAAATTGATATAGCAATGCTCAAAGCATGGGAAGCTTTTCATTTGTACAGGAAATTGAGTTTGAAACAACGGGCAGATTTCATGAGATCAATCGCTGTTGAATTGGAAGCATGCGGCGACGAGTTGATACACGTAGCTATGCAGGAAACAAATCTTCCTGAGCCAAGATTGAAAAATGAAAGGGCGAGAACTATTTTTCAGTTGAATAATTATGCCGATGCCTGTGAAAAAGGAGCGTGGCTGGAAATTAGTATTGACACTGCCTTACCGAACCGTA
Organism: Ferruginibacter sp.; assembly: GCA_046590675.1. Classification (GTDB taxonomy): domain Bacteria; phylum Bacteroidota; class Bacteroidia; order Chitinophagales; family Chitinophagaceae; genus Ferruginibacter. Next base: position 13,202 of record JBKJUP010000050.1, read on the forward strand.
CCCCGCCAAGACCCGACATCAGGAAAATGCTTGTACCGTTAGGGCCTGTTGTGGTTTTTGGGGCCAGTAACTTTCCGTTTGCATATTCCACCGCAGGTGGGGATACTGCCTGCGCTTTTGCCGCCGGTTGCCCCGTAATTGTAAAGGCGCATCCGGCACATGCCCACACCAGTGAATTGGTTGCAGGAGCTATTTTAAAAGCGGCAGCATCAAATAATTTACCCGAAGGAATTTTTACCCACATACACGGATCATCTTTTGAAACCGGCCAGGCATTGGTGATGCATCCAAAAACAAAGGCTGTTGGCTTTACAGGTTCGCTTGTTGGAGGAAAGGCTTTATATGATTTAGCAAATACGAGAGAAGAACCTATTCCGGTATTTGCCGAAATGGGTAGCATCAACCCGGTGTTTTTATTGCCTGAAAAATTAAAGGAGTCAGCAGTTGAAGTAGCGAAAATGTATGCCGGTTCAATTACATTGAGTGTTGGCCAGTTTTGTACCAATCCAGGATTAATTATAGGTTTAGCGGGTGAAGCCCTGGATAATTTTATTGAAGCGCTGGGTACTGAAATAAAACTTTTGACGCCTGCCACCATGCTTCATCCGGGTATTTATAGAAGTTATGTAGAAAAAAGAGCAAATGCTTTGGCGCAAAAAGATGTTGAAACAGTTGCTGTATCTATGATTGATGCCGTTGAAAACCAGGGTACGCCAACCATTGCGTCTGCCAGTGGACAGGCCTTTTTGAATAACCCTGTGCTTCATAAAGAAGTATTTGGCCCGTATTCAATTATTATCCGTTGTAAAGACATGCAGGAAATGATTACAGTTGCCAAACATTGCGAGGGCCAGTTAACCACCACGCTAATGGCAAATGAAAATGACATATTAAATAATGGCGAATTGGTAGAGGCTGTAAAAGATATGTGTGGAAGATTTATATTAAATGGTGTACCTACAGGAGTGGAAATTTGTCAAAGTATGCACCATGGCGGGCCTTATCCTTCCACTACAGATTCAAGGTTTACTTCAGTTGGCTCGGATGGAATTAAAAGATTTGCAAGGCCAATATCTTTTCAAAACTGGCCGGATAATTTACTACCGGAAGAATTGAAAAATTTAAATCCGTTGAAAATTTTCAGAACTGTAGATACTGAGCTAACCAAAGAACCGATAAGCTAAATGCAATCTTCTCTTTGATTGAACAAAGTCCTTATTATTTATGAATAGTAAGGACTAATCATACAGTACACAATTACACCAGTTATTGCAACATAAAACCAAATTGGCCAGGTAATCCTGGTCAATTTTTTATGTTGTTCATACTCTCCAATCAATGCACGGTAGGCTGTAAATAAAATAAATGGAAGTATAATCGCTGCCAGTGGAATATGCGTAATCAGCAAAATATAATAGAAGGTCCGCATACCACCTGCCTGTAATTTTTCGGCCTCACTTACAATTCCGTCGTGATTGATATCACCATACTTAGTTTCGCCGGCCAATAGATGATGGCCAATATAGGAAACAAGGAAAAAGACAGATAACACAATAGCAGTTAGCATTATCTTTTTATGTGTTTCATACTTATGCTGCTTAACCATAAAAAGTCCGGCAAGTAGCAAGATGGCAACCATTGAATTTATGATTGCATTGGCCTGTGCAAAAACATGCGGATTAAAACCCAGGTTTAAGCTCAGCTTGAATTTTGACAAAAACGCCACTGCCGCAAAAACCACTATTGAAACAATCCAAATAAGCATCTTAGCTTTCGAATCATTTTTCACCATCGAAGGTTGTAACATACTTTTTATTTAATAGGAATAAAATATTTTGAACTGATGCTATGTTAACAATGAATACGCGTACACTTTATTTCACGAATTATAAAAGGCTAATTACACGTATCAGTGCAATGCTTTTTTCTTAATTCGTGTAATTCGTGCATAAAATTCGTACTGTTCTAAATTGGTGCTATCCTATTGAGCAATATCACATTTAACTTCTTCCGAATAGTTCATCCAGGAATTCTTTAAAACTGTGCGTTTCTTTCTTAATTCGTGTAATTCGTGACTAAAATTCGTGCTGTTCTAAATTTGTGCAATCCTAATGAGCCATATTACATTTAACTTCTTCCGAATAACTCATCCAGGAATTCTTTAAAACTGCGCTTTTTTCTTTTCTCCAGCATTAATAATGGAATATCACCTACTAACTGAGCTTGTTTAACCGAGTCAAAACCATTGTACCAACCTCTTACCACCCTGTCTCTATCTAATAGAAAGAAATTTTCTGTATGAATGAATGCTGTGTCAACATCACTGTCAGCAACACTTGCCTTTAATTCATTCAGTGCAAAATCATATATCTCCTTTTTATCTCCGGTTACAAACCACCAACTGTCATGATTAGACGTATATCGGTTTGCAAATGTTCTCAACCTGGGGACAGAGTCATGCTCCGGATCGATACTGACAGAAATAAATTGTACGATGCTATCCCTGTCATTTGTAAAAGAGTTTTGCAATCGTTTCATACTTTTTGCCATCTCCGGGCAAACCGATGGGCACCTTGAAAAAAAGAAATCTATCACAAGTATTTTACCTCGCAATGAATCCAGGTCAACTGCTTTACCCAATTGATTTGTAAAGTGTATATTTTTAACTGAATGCCAGAGCGTATCGGTGGTTGTTCTGCCATTTTTTTCTTTCACCTCAACACTGTCATAAAAATATCGACGTGGCATGTGTACCGCTTTATCACTGTAATACTTTACCATGTAATATCCGGTTAATGGCAAAACGATCGCCAGTAATAACCCCAAAATTGCTTTTTTGTTCATAATATTCCTCCAGACTTTTTCACAACAAAAAACCACCGCACCTTAAAAGGAGCGATGGTTTTATTTTTAAATAATTTAATAAAATCAATTAATCTTTCGCCCCTTTCTCCGTAGCCGCAGGTGTCACTTTCTCAATAGGTGCAGGTACTCCATTGTATCGGTTACGCAAAACTTTCCAGCTATTTCCATCCCACAAAAAGGCGGTTATAAACCAAATGAATAAACATAAAGGAACCACTATTGTCATAATCATATTCCTTATTTCATCTCCCAAATGCATAAATACAGACACAATATAATAAGCTTTGGCAAGGGTTAAAATACAAACCATTCCTTTAAAGGCTAATACCAATGTTGCATTTGGATGCTCACCTTTATGCATATTATAGATTACCAATCCAATTGCAAGTTCAAGTATGGTTAGGATCGATAATATCCAAAATGTTCTCCAAATCGCTTTGGTATTTCCGGAGTGTTCTGCATGAAAAGTAATTTCCGGAGATGAAGCTTGTGCTGACATAGTTCTATTTATTTGATAAATCTGTTAATACGTTCTTTAGTTGCAATGATTAGTTGCAATGATTATATTAGATAAAAGCAAAGGAATACAAATACCCAAACCAAATCCACAAAATGCCAGTATAATCCTGCTTTTTCAATCATTTCATAATGACCACGCTGATCAAAATGCCCCAATTTTGTTTTGAGATACATCACTATATTGATAACAACACCGGAAAAAACGTGAAAACCATGAAAACCGGTAATGCCAAAGAAATAACCTCCAAATGCGATAGGCCCTGTTTGGGTTACATGCAGCTCGGATGTTTCTATCATTTTTATCAATTCAGGATCTGATAAAGCAGCCGCACTATGCACTTCTCCTCCGTGATGTAATGTTGCTGCAATAGAAGCCAGTTGATCATGCGGTGTATTCTGCAAGGCTGCAATCATTGCTTCATGTGGTACATCTGCACCCCAGGGATTCGCTTTTACTGTAGTTGGTAAAACAGAAAGTGTTCCATCACTTAACATAGCCACGTGTTCACCCGTAAGTAAATGTGTCCACTCCCAGGCCTGGCAGGAAAGGAATGCTATCCCACCAATAATGGTAAATATCATGTATTTCTCCACCCCCTTGCGATTCATATTGTGCCCTTCGTGCACAGCCAATACCATGGTAACTGAACTGGCTATCAATATAAAGGTCATTAAACTTACAAAGGCAAGCGGAAGATTTGCATGTCCTGCAAATGGGAATGAGTTAAACACATGGTTAGGATCTGCCCAATGATTTACACTGAAACGAATGGTACCATAACTAATGAGGAAAGCTCCGAATGTAAAAGCATCACTCATTAAAAAATACCACATCATAACCTTGCCATAACTGGCATTGAATGGGCTTCTGCCCCCACTCCACCATTTTGTTCCCTGCTGTACTGCTGCTGTAGACATATAAAAGTATAAAGTTCTAAGTTTTGAGTAATTAGTTTTAAAAATTGGTTTTTAGCGATGTTTTATCTGTTACCAAAATTTGCCTGAAACCTATAATATTACCTGATCATTATTAAAAAAATCAACAGGTAAATCCATAATACATCAACAAAATGCCAATAAGTACTGATCACTTCAATAGGTACTAAATTGTAATTTCTGACTTTATTGCTGAATGCTTTCAGAAATAAAATTATCAATGCTATTAATCCGCCGACTACATGTAAAGCATGTAATCCTACAATCACATACAAAAAAGAGAATGATACATTTTTAGTTAATGTTATCCCGTTCTCCCATAATTGGTTAAAGCCGATCACCTGTAAGGCAATAAACAATATTCCCAACAAAAGTGTTACCACTACCAAACTTCGGTACTTCGACATTTCCCGTTGCTTAAAAGCATTTTGTGCCAGGTACAACGTTAAACTACTTATGATAATGACCGCTGTAGAATACCAGAACATGTCCGGTAACTTAAAAGTGGTCCAATTTGCCTGGTTCCTTTTTACAATGTAAGCACTGGTTAAGCCGGCAAACATCATAATAATACTTGCAAGCCCTACCCAAAGTGTAAACTTATGCGGATGTATTCTTTTTCGTTGTTGCATCACCACTGTACTCATATTCCTCTGCCTGGTTAAAGGCTATTTTTTATTAATAAATATTTCAAATTCCAAATCTTTTACTGAGCGGTGTGTACTTTATCAGCTAATAAAGCGATGAATACAATTGCCAGGTAAAAATAAGAACTGAACATTACTCTTCTTGCGCTTGCAACATCCATTTTAATATACAAACGGATGCTTAGTAAAATCATTGCCAGGTTACAAACCATCAGAATGTACAAACTAACAATTCCACTGATATTGTAATAATACGGCAGCACACCAATCGGCAACATTAAAGTGCTGTACATAATGGTTTGAACTGCGGTAAATTTTGTAGGCCCTTTGTCGCTCGGCAGCAATTTAAAACCTGCTCTGCTATAATCCTGGTGAGCTACCCATGCAATTGCCCAAAAGTGAGGGAACTGCCAAATAAACTGGATGGCAAAAAGTATCCAGCCACCCGTCCAAACAATGGGACTATCATAATAAGCAGCGACCCATCCAATTAAGCAGGGTAGCGCCCCGGGCAACCCGCCTACCAATACCGCTACTGAATTTACTTTCTTTAAAGGCGTATAAATAAACCCGTAAATAAATAAACTAGCCAAACCAATCAAAGAACTTTGCCAGTTAAATTTAAGCAGCATAATGAGCAAACCAGTTAACCCGGTTATAACTGCAAAGATGGTGGCATGATTTACTGACATTCTTCCACTTGCCACCGGCCTGCCTGCCGTCCTTTTCATCATTGCATCTGTATCTTTTTCCGCTATTTGGTTGATGGTATTTGCTGATCCTGTGATCAGCATTCCACCCAGAAAAAGTAAAATAACATCTAAAAAATTCCGGTAGTCTGTCGCAATAAGATAACTCACTACCGTACTAAATACTACCAGGAAACTCAAGGTAAATTTGATTAACTGAAAATAATCTTTGATCCTTGAAGCCAATGCAAACGAAGTTGAATTGGTTATGGTAGTTTTTTCATGCGACATTCTTTTCAAAAATCTTTAATTATTATCACTTCAAATCAAGTTCACATTTACCGGTTGCCCGCAAGCCAGCTATTTAGTGGTGGCTTTCATTTTCACCTACGGGTTCAGTCTGTAAAATAAACTCTCTTCCGTCTTTACCATAATCATAAGCACCACGATGAACTTCAGGAATTTCCCCCACCCAGTTACCATGGCCCGGACGAATTGGTGTTGTCCACTCCAATGTATTTGCACCCCATGGGTTAGTTGTTGTAACTCTTCTTCCTTTAAATATGCTGTAGAAGAAGTTAAATACGAATAACAGTTGAGCTGCAAAAACAATCATCGCAATAAAGCTGATGAACTCATTTAAGCCCTCAAACATTTTAAATGATTCCCACATGGAGAAATCATAATATCTACGTGGCATACCAGCGAGACCTTCGTAATGCATTGGCCAGAAAATTAAATATGCACCAACTATCGTTACCCAAAAATGGATATAAGCCAATGTGTTATTTAAAAAGCGCCCAAACATTTTTGGGAACCAATGATATACACCTGCAAACATTCCAAAGAATGAAGCCACACCCATTACGATATGGAAATGCGCAACTACGAAATATGTATCATGTAAATGAATATCTAATGCAGAGTTACCCAGGAAAATACCTGTTAACCCACCGCTGATAAAAAGACTAACAAAACCAATAGCGAACAGCATAGCTGGAGTAAACCTGATGTTTGCTCTCCATAATGTAGTTAACCAGTTAAAAACCTTAATGGCAGACGGAACCGCAATCAACAATGTAAGTAATACAAAGAATGCACCCAGGAATGGGTTCAATCCCGTTACAAACATGTGATGCGCCCATACAAGAAATGCAAGAATAGCAATTGCGAATAATGAACCCACCATTGCCATATAACCGAAGATTGGTTTACGGCTATTTACAGATAGAATTTCAGACGACATACCCATCGCAGGTAACAAAATAATATATACTTCCGGATGACCCAGGAACCAGAATAAATGCTGGAACAAGATGGCACTACCGCCTTCATTTGGCAATATTTTTCCTGCAACCACAATATCACTTAAAAAGAAACTTGTTCCCAGGTTTCTATCGAATAACAGTAGAATAGCGCCAGATAATAAAACCGGGAAAGAAAGTACACCTAATACAGCAGTAAAGAAAAGTGCCCAGATTGTTAATGGCAATCTTGTCATGCTCATACCCTTGGTACGCATATTTAAAATAGTGGAGATATAGTTAAGTCCCCCTAATAATGAACTTACAATAAACATTGCCATACTCACCAACCAAAGATCCATACCTATTTTTGATCCTTCCGAAGCATCACCCAATGCGCTTAATGGCGGGTAAATGGTCCAACCGCCACTTGCCGGACCGGTTTGAACAAATAAGGAAGAAAACATAATAATAGAAGCTAAAAAGAAAAACCAATAGCTCAACATATTCAACATTGGAGAAGCCATATCACGGGCACCAATTTGTAATGGTATCAGGAAGTTGGCGAAAGTTCCGCTCAAACCGGCAGTCAATACAAAAAACACAAGGATTGTACCGTGCATGGTAACAAGGGCATAATAAAATTCAGGTTGAATTTTACCACCTTTTGCCCAATGTCCAAGTATATCTTCCAACCATGGAAACGTAGAATTTGGGTATCCTAATTGTAACCGGAATAATACAGAAAATAATCCCCCGATAATTGCCCAAATCATACCGGTTATTAAAAACTGCCGGGCAATCATTTTATGATCCTGGCTAAAAATGTATTTGCTGACGAACGTCTCATGATGGTGATGCTCATGATGGGTATCATGTCCTACGTGAACGTCTGCTTCTTGTGCTGCTGCTGTGTTACTCATTGTCTTTTCTATTTTACAATAACTATTTTAATGACTCGCAGAGGTAATTGCTGCAAGTGGAGTAGATGTCTTTGTGCTATCTGTAGCAGGTGCTTTATCGCCTGCTTTTTTATTCGGATTTTTGTCTGGGAATATAGTGTAATATTCAGGTTCCTGTGATGCGATATAAGCCATATATTCTTCCTCAGTTTCAACTATTATCACCCCTCTCATTGAAAAGTGACCTTTTCCACACATTTGATCACAACTGATTTCGTAAACAAAATTTGGGTTGCCAGTTCTTACCTTCATTTGCTCTGTAGTGTACAATGGGGTAAACCACATGGTAGTTGGAATGCCGGGAACAGCATCCATTTTTAACCTGAAATGTGATAAACCAACATCGTGAATAACATCCTGGGCGTTGATCACAAATTTTACAGGTCTGCCAACTGGTAAATGAACCGTACCTGGCACATGAATATCATCGAGACTGGCCGGGTCAGAAAAATCGACGCCCAAACCGTTAGATCCTTTGGTCAGTCTATAATCCTTTTTACCTAATATTTTATCTGGGCCCGGGTAACGAAATTCCCAACCAAACTGGTGACCTGTTACTTCTACAATAACTGAATCTTTAGGCGCTTCGCCGGTCATCTTAAACCAGTATTTCAGACCAAAAACAACCAATACCGTAAGAAATATGGCCGGTACAGTAGTCCACAATAATTCAAGTTTTGTGTTATGGGGGAAATAATAAGCCTTGCGGTCATCTCTTTCCTGGTATTTAAATGAGAACCAGAATAACAGCACCTGGGTAATAATAAATACAACACCCGTTACACCAATTGTGATATAAAGCATCAGGTCAATCTTTTCACCCATTTCCGAAGCGGCTCCCTGCGGAAAAAGTGTTTTACCGTAATACAAATCATTGCACCACCAAACGCCTACTAAACCCAGTACAAGGAAAGCAATCAGCAGAAAAGCATTGATTTTGTTATTTTGCTTACGGGCCTTTTCTTCTCCCTTTAATACACTTACATATTCACTTGCTTTCGAAATCTGAAAGATGACTATGAAGATCATTACTACTATCGCTATCAACAAAATCTGTGTCATGTTGCAAAATTATTTTCAATAATTATTATTCTTGTATGTTGTTTAAGGCTTTTGTATTTGAATCAGCTTGTTTAACACAATCTTATCGTTCGGCCTTCTCTACTTCTACTGCTACTATATTAAATTAAGTATGGTGTATCATACTTTCTTTTAAGAAAGGATGATTTTTTGCCGTTAATGGATACTTGCTAAAGTACACGCCAACTTTCCACATAATGATTCCAATAAACAATGCAGCAATTCCAAATTCAAACGGCATTAATTCTGCATGTTCGCCCAATGTTCCAGGCATAACCATTTGCCAAAAATCTATCCAGTGTCCGAATATGATCAATACTGCCATAAATGTTACCAACGTCCAGTTACGTTTAGGGCTTTTTTTCATAAATATTAATAATGGACAAACGAAATTTAAAATAAGATTCAGGAAGAAAATTCCACGGAATGGACCTTGAACCCTTATTTTAAAATATCCTGTCTCTTCCGGAATATTGGCATACCAGATCAGCATGTACTGAGAAAACCACAAATATGCCCAGAAAATAGAAAAGGCAAACATGAACTTTCCAATATCATGCAAATGCTCATCTGTAACATATTCCAGTTGACCACGATTTTTCAGATATATAATGAATATAGCAATCAGTGACATGCCAGCAACGAACGAACTTGCAAAAGTGTACCAGCTAAACATAGTGCTATACCAATGCGCATCTATACTCATTATCCAAAGCCATGGAATTGTAGAGCCAACTGATAAACCAAAGAATACTATAAAGAAAGATGCCCAAAGAATATTTTTATTAATCCAATTTTTTCCTGTTTCATAATCCATCGGACCTGTCTTATCACTTTCAATACTAAACGAACGCAATTTATGACCAATGAACCACCAAAGAAAAATTGTGATGGTGCTCCAAACGGTGAAGAAGACAGGATTTAAAAATCCTTTCTTACCGTTAAGTATTCTATCATTGGCAACAGCATCTTTATCCAACCAATGAAAAATATCTGTTCTTCCACCCCATACAATAGACATCAATATAACAAATGTGATGATACCAAGAATAGGAACAACACTTGATATAGCTTCCGGCACTCTGCGTAATGCAACCTGCCAACCACCCATGGCTAGTGTAGTAAAACCAATGAAAAACATACTCGCATTTACTATCAATAGCCAGAAAACACTATTTTGTAATAGCACTGCCCAAAAACGGGTGCTGTTATAGTTCTCGCCATGTGCAGCATGTTCAAAAGGATGAAACATAATAAACCCGTATAACAACGCTACTACACCAGCAGCCATCAGGCCCATTGACCATTTTTTATAAGCTCCCGGTAATTCGAATGATTTAGACATCTAAACTGTATTTATAGTGAATTCTTTTATTTATTTCGACATTGGAGCAGCTTCAGCGGCCGCAGGTGCGCTTGCTGCTTTAGGCTGCAAAGTTCTTATATATTGAACCAACTCCCAACGTTGCTTTCTGCTTAACTGCGATGCATAACTACCCATATTATTTTTTCCATAATTGATGGAGTGATACATTGTACCATCTGCCATTTCCACGTAATTCGGCAATGTAAGATTTGCAATCGCACCAATTTTAGCGGAAAGTGGCCCGTTAGCCGCACCAGTTGCACCATGGCAAACTGCGCAGTTAATATTAAATAAACGGGAAGCTTCCAGGCTGTCTTTACCAACCAATGGGGGTAAAGGATTCTTTACCTGTGCACTCATAGCGTATCCGTTGGAATCATTGGGTAAAGTATAAGCAAACAATTCACCTCTTTCAATGGTACCAGCTACGGGCTTACGATTGTAATAAATTTTAGCCCCAGGACTTCTATTATCCGATGTAAAAATGGTTGAATCCAACAAAGTGTAGGTTTCAACTGCACGGCTGTAACCCATATCGGGCATATAAACTTTACCCGGTTGGCGTTTGCTATCGCAGCCTGTCAATAAAGCAACTCCTGCAATGGACAATATGAATGCGGTTATGATGGTATATTTCTTCATGCCTGTTATGTAAATTCTTTAAATGCTTATTAATTGCTTTCTGGTTACACAGTTACTATTTAATATCCTTTTTCATCATCAGCATATAATTTCTGCTCTTTATTATATGTGCCGAGCCACCAACCAGTTTCAGCAACCTGAACGTTTATTTCTTTTGCGCCGGCATTCGATAAAAATGCCTGCACTTCGTTATCGTCTGTTTTGTCGGTACACTCAATTGCCATTACAAAAAGATCATCCGTTGCACGTGGATGGAAATGATGTTTTTTTACGAATGGTGATAATTGACACAGGTAGCAAAAAGTAAGTACCATTCCTACTGCGGCAAACAATACTGTAAGTTCAAAAGTAATAGGAATCCAGGCTGGTAATGCAAAATGCGGCTTACCACCAATATTCAATGGCCAGTCTTTTGTAAAAATCCAACTGATGCAGGTAAGCGCAGTAGTTGTACCGGTAATACCATATATAAAACCTGCAGTATGCAAGCTTGTTTCCCGGATGCCCATGGCATGATCCAGGCCATGCACCGGAAACGGTGTATAAACGTCATGGATCTTATACCCTGCACGGCGAACATTTTTCACCGCAGGAAATAATACTGCTTCATCATCGAAACATCCTACAACAAATTTTTTAATTCCTCCAGCCATGTTATTTTGTTAATTATTAATTATCAATTATTAATTCTAGTGCGCATGCTCTACTCCCTCAATGTAAAACTTATCCGAATCCGCTTTTTCTATATCAGTCATTTTGTGTTTATAACTCTCACCGGTAGTTTTTAAAATTGCTTTAATCTCTGCCACCGCAATAACCGGCATGTATTTAGAGAAAAGGAAGAAGCAGGTGAAGAACAATCCAAAGGTTCCAAGATAAAACCCAATCTCCCAAATAGAAGGGCTATAATAAGTACTCCATGAAGAAGGCAGGTAATCTCTGTAAGTAGATGTTACAATGATTACAAAACGCTCATACCACATACCAATGTTTACGATAATACTCATAAAGAAGGTGAAGGCAATATTTCTTCTAAGTTTTTTAAACCAGAACATTTGAGGAGATACCACGTTACAGAACATCATTAACCAATAGCTCCATCCATAAGGACTAAACAGGTTGGCCCTGTTTTCGCTGAATGCGTACCACTCGTAAGGGTTTTGTCCGTACCAGGCAATAAATAATTCGGTGATATAAGCAATACCCACAATAGAACCTGTCAACACTATTACCTTATTCATGGCCTCAATATGGCCAAGTGTAATGTAATCTTCCAGTAAAAATACTTTTCTTAAAATGATCATCAGTGTTTGCACCATAGCAAATCCACTAAAGATGGCACCTGCCACAAAGTAAGGGGGGAAGATGGTTGTATGCCAACCAGGAATAACTGAAGTGGCAAAGTCAAAAGATACAATTGTATGTACAGAAAGTACAAGTGGTGTACTTAAACCTGCCAATACCAATGATAAACTTTCGTGACGCTGCCAGTGTTTGGTGCTACCTGTCCATCCAAAAGACGCAACACCATATAATAATTTACGCAATTTTGTTCTTGCCCTATCCCTTACTGTTGCCAGATCGGGTATTAAACCTGAGTACCAGAACAATAATGAAACAGTGAAGTAAGTTGATATCGCAAATACATCCCACAGCAATGGTGAGTTAAAGTTAACCCACAATGGACCTCGGCTATTTGGATAAGGCAATACAAAAAATGCCATCCATACTCTACCCATGTGCCATATTGGAAACTGGCCCGCACACATTACAGCAAAAATTGTCATCGCCTCAGCAGCACGGTTTACACCCGTTCTCCATCCCTGGCGGAATAACAAAAGGATCGCAGAAATCAATGTTCCGGCATGACCAATACCTACCCACCACACAAAGTTGGTAATATCCCAACCCCATCCAATGGTTTTATTCAGGTTCCATTGACCAATACCGTAAGTAACCTCACGATATACACTATACGCACCAAATAACAATAAGGCTACACTGATATAAAATCCAACATACCATAAGCGGCTGGGCTTCATCTCAATGGGACGTATGATGTCTTCCGTTACCTGGTGATAATCTTTATTACCATCCACCAACGGTTCCCTGATCTGTGATTCGTACTTTAATAATGACATATATTTTTCAGCTTTAAGCCAATAGGTTGTTGATACTGGCTTTGTTGTTTATTTTTTTGAACCCAACATTTTATCTTCATTCATTCATCACCGTTGCGTCGCACACTTATACTTCACACCCTTAAGCAGCTTTAACCAAAGCATTTTTATGCATGTTCCTTTTCAGCTCCTTTTGTTTCTTTCTCTTCTTTTCCTTCATGCATTTCTTCTTCCTTCTGATTGGTTACTTCCCTGTCTGTATTTTTAATTTTAGCCAGGTAACTCACATTAGGCAACACGTGCAATTGCTCCAGTACATAAAAATTTCTGTGCTTTTGTTCTTTATGCCTGATTTTAAATACATCACTTTCTTCATCATTCACATTACCAAAGCTAATGGCATGTGTAGGACAAGCCTGCATACAAGCTGTCTTAACATTTCTTACCAATGTTGGATCTCCTGCTTTTTTTGCAACCAGTTTAGCATCCTGTAAACGTTGCACACAGAAAGAACATTTTTCCATAACACCTCTTGAACGAACAGTTACATCCGGGTTCAACACCATACGTGTTAAACTATCATTCATCTGCATTACAGATTCGTTCATGTAACCTTGCTCAACCATTGGAATTTGATTATCAGCGAAACTATCTGCTCCGGTATAATCCAACCAGTTGAAACGACGTACTTTAAAAGGACAGTTATTAGCGCAATATCTTGTACCAATACAACGGTTATAAACCATCTGGTTAAGACCTTCCGAACTATGGTTTGTAGCAGCTACCGGACAAACGTTTTCACAAGGAGCGTTATCGCAATGCTGACAAAGCATTGGCTGAAATACCACATCAGGGTTATTCATATCGCCGGTAAAATAACGATCAATACGAAGCCAATGCATTTCATGCGCAGCAGCCACCTGAATTTTACCAACCACACTCACATTATTTTCAGCGGTACATGCTACAACGCAGGCGCTACAACCGGTGCAAGTATTTAAATCAATACTCATTCCCCATTTAACACCTGGCTTAATATATTCAGGATAAATTGTTGCATCTCTTACATAATCTTCACCGCCACCGGCAGCAATTAATGCAGCTCTTTCTGCAGTAGCTTCTTCCAGCACATGCTCAGGATCTTCAACAAATTTTTTCAATGAACCTTCGTATAGAACCGGACGGCTTTCAGAAGATCCGTGTACCTGGGTTTGTGCCAGTACGTAGGTGTTTCCGGTCTTTTCTACTTTAGCAGCACTGGTATATGTAAATCCAGTTCCGTCAAAACCTACGAATGGATAAGCATTTTTACCTGCACCATTTGCCGACTTTCCAATTAGTTCAGCAGTTTTAGCTTTATCAGCACTCTGTCTTCCGTATCCTAAGGCAACGCCAACTACGTTTGGATGAATACCAGGAACGATTAAAACAGGTAATTCAATTGTCTTTCCGTTTACAGTGACATTAACTGTCGGCTTTTCCGGATGTACTTCATAACTATCGCCCTGGCGTTGATTGCCGGCTACATCAATACCCAACAAGGTTTTAGCCAATGAAGGATTCATTAATGCGTAGTTATCCCAGGTTACTTTAGAAATTGGGTCAGGCATTTCCTGCAACCATGGATTATTTGCCTGGTTACCACTGCCCATTGAAACCTTTTGGTAAATAACCAATTCAATTTCGCCTGCAGATTTTACAGATGCCAGCTTAGTTGCAGCCTCTCCAACACCAGCACCAGTATATGCTCCACCACCAATTGCTGCGGCTTCCGGCTCTATAATACCAAGCTGTAGTGCAGTATTATATGCATCCACACCACCTGTTTTATCAATCCAGTATTGTTTGAAAAATGTTTCGTAATCCGATGCGTTACCAGCCAGTTTCATCAGGGTTGTTTGATAGGCCCTTGTTTTGAAAAGTGGATTAATGGTAGGTTGCATTAAACTAATATATCCGCTCTTAGGTTCTGCATCGCCCCAGCTTTCCAGCCAGTGATTAGTAGGTATGCTATACTTACATAACTCAGCAGTTTCATCCAAAGAAGTACTGAAAGCTACTGATACCGGCACTTTACTAAGACCGTCCGTAAATTTTTTGCTATCGTAATAAGTATAGGCTGGGTTGGCTGCAAGAATAAATAATGCGCCAATAGAACCGGCATTCATTTCATCTACCAGTTTTACCATATCAGCATCAACACCTAATCTTAGGTTAGCTGCATGTGCCCAGTCGATTGTAGTACCGTTTGCACCAATTGCTTCATTGATTGCATTTACAATCAATTGCAAATTCATGTCGTTACTTCCACACACTACCAAACCTGCGCCTTTATTAGCCAGTAAAGCGGCGGCGGCCAAATCAATTCCCTTACTTAAAGCTGCATCGCTGATAGCAGGAGCAGTAACTGCTCCACCAAGTTTTGCTAATAAGGCAAGTGCAACTGCATTTGTTTCAGAAGCTTTATGAACAAAACGATCATCGGCATTGCTGCCGGTTAAACTTAATATACTTTCAAAATGAATGTGCTGGCTCATTGTCGGCTTTTCACCGGCAACAATCTTACGATTTACTGAATATTGACCAGCAAACTCAACAGGGCTGATCCATGATCCAAGAAAATCTGCAGCAAGGCTTACAATCACTTTCGCATTATCAAAACGATAGGATGGAAGTGTTTTCTTACCATAAGATGCCTCATTGGCCAATATCATTCCGCTGTAACTCACTGCATCATATTGCACATGCTTACTGCCGGGATATTTAGCTAAAAATTCGCTGATTATTTGTAGAGAAGAAGGAGAGTTTATGGTTGAAGAAAGTAATACAAGCGGCTTTGATGCAACAGCGGTAAGTGCATCGCCTAATAATTTATCAAAAGCTTCAAAAGTTGAAACTTCCTTAAACTCGGCACCAGCTTTTTGCATCGGGTAACGTAAGCGTGTCTCATCATACAAATCAAGTACCGAGGCCTGAACCTGCGCACTCGTTCCACCATTTGTGATTTTAGATGACTCGTTACCCTCTATTTTAATGGGTCTGCCATCTCTTTGTTTTACAATTACCGGTACTACATCACCTTCATTTACATAAGTAGATGCAAAGTAATTTGCCACACCTGGTATAACATCGTCGGGCTTTTGTAAATAAGGCACCACATTTCTTACAGGCATTTCGCAACTGGCTGCAAGTGTTGCAGCAGCAGTACTGAAACCTAAATATTTAAGAAAATCTCTGCGGGGAGTTTTGGCATCTAATAAGCCTTTGTCATCCAGGTCTTCCAACGGCAACAATTCTTCCTTAAATTCTTTTTCAGCAGATTGTTGATACGCTTCCGATTGATTTAATTCACCAAAATTTTGCCAATACTTTTTTTCCATAATGTGATAATTCGATAATGTGCTGATGTGCTAAATTATTTTAATAGTGGCATTTCTGACATTCTGTTCCACCAATTTTCTCTACGGTTACACTATCCATTTTACCGGCTTTAATATCGTTGTGGAATTTTTCGTAAATGCTATAAAATTTATTTCCTTCGCCTGTTTCTTTGTTGTAGAAATCAACTTTCGTTTCCCGGTGGCAATTGATACACCAACCCATGCTTAAGTCTGCAAACTGGGCAACTTCCGGCATTTCCTGGATATTACCATGACAGGTTTGACACTGTTGCTTACCTACTTTTACGTGTTGGCTATGATTGAAGTAAACATGATCTGGCAGGTTGTGAATTCTAACCCACTCAATAGGTTTGCCTGGCTTATCATATTTTTTTGTATCCGGATTCCATCCGGCATAACTGTAAAGCTTTTGAATTTCTGCAGTACCATTTACCTGTTTACCATCTTCCTTCACAATAGGATCGCCTTTATATTCTTTTATGGCCATGTGGCAATTCATACAAACATTTACCGAAGGTACATTCGCATGCTTGCTATCCTGGGCACCCCCATGGCAATACAAACAACTAATCTGGTTGGTGCCGGCATGTACTTTATGTGAGTAGTAAATAGGTTGCTCTGGTTGATATCCTTTCATTCGGCCAAGACCCATTGCAGCATTGATGGTGGTATAACCACCAAAACAAAACAAAACAAGAATTCCCAGCATGAGGTAGCTTTTATTCCGGTAAAAAGGTACCGGCTCACCTCTGCGAATGCCATCTTTTTCATCGGTCAGTTTTCGCAGGCTACTGTTAACCTGTAGTAAAATCAATGCGATGATGGCAAGTATAAGGGTTAAAATTCCAAATAATAGTGAGTTATCGTCTGCAGGAGGACCATCTTTATTGCCACTTGTAGGAACTACCGGAGCTTTATAAGCATCTGCATAATCGAGAATAGCAGTAATTTCTTCTTCTTTTAAGTTAAACTGGGTCATTCTTACACCATATTTTGCCAATAAACCTTTGGCATACGTATCGGTTTCAAGCATGGAGTTTACATTATTAACCCATTTCAATGCCCAACCCGGGTTCGGTTCTCTTTTTCGTGCTCCTTGTAAAAGCGGACCAGTATAATCTTCCAGCGGTTTATGACAATTGGAACAATTTGCTTTAAATAAGGCTTCACCGTCTGCTGCAAAACTCGAATTAGAAAAGGAAACTAATACAATGAAAAGTATACTTGCAAAGGTGTTGTTAAAGATTTTTCTATGGAGACTCATACAGTTGTAAACGGGTGTCTGGTGTGAAAAAATTCATCTAATCCTGCAAAAGTAAGGCAGGATATTGACATAATACTAACATTTTTAAAAAAATTTTTTCTATACCGGGCTTGATTTTCAGCGTTTTGCTTGTTTCCTCATATTGCAATTGTCATGAATTTGTAAACAAAATCGGGGCTCAATCCTTTTTTAAATTTGCCGTGACATTTCACAAATTTTTAGCACATTTTTGCTGAATGTTAGAAAAATTGAAACACCGTTGGGGCGTACATGGAATTAAACTGGTTTTGATTATATGCACTTTTGCAGTGGGTGGTAGCCTTTGTGGATACGCTGGTCGAAAAATTTTGTTACTAACTGGTTTGGAAAGCGGACCACTATGGATTTTGCTTTATATACTTTTAATTACCTTATTGTGGCCCGCAAGTGTTTTATTGATCAGTATATTTTTTGGACAATTTTCATTTTTCAAAAAATATTTGCTCAGAGTAATCAGTCATTTTACCGGAGATCATAGAAAATCCGTGTCTCTAGCAATTTTTGCCAGTGGAGCAGGAAGCAATGCTGAAAAAATAATTCAACATTTTCAATTGCAGGGAAATTTAGCCAATGCAGAAAATAAAAAACATGAAAAAGTTGTTATATCATTAATTGTATGCAATAAACCCGGGGCTGGTGTATTAGAAATTGCCTCCGGGGCTGGAATCCCCAGTTTACTTATTGACAAAGAACAATTTTTTAGAGGTACTCATTATTTACCCGAATTAAAAAGCCACGGTATCGATTTTATAGTGCTGGCGGGCTTTTTATGGAAAATTCCCGCGGCTCTTATACAGGCATATCCCAATAAAATAGTTAATATTCACCCGGCATTACTTCCAAAATACGGTGGTAAAGGTATGTATGGAAATAAGGTACACGAAGCTGTTATAGCGGCTGGCGAAAAGGAGAGCGGTATCACTATTCACCTGGTTGATGAGTTGTACGATCATGGAAAAGTTGTTTTACAGGCTACCTGCAACATTGATGAAAGCGACAATGCCGAAAGCCTGGCAAACAAAATACACTTACTGGAACATCAACATTACCCGGTAGTAATAGAAAACCTGCTAAATGCAAAATAGCCGTTAAAAGGCCGTGATAATATTAGAAAGATCTTTTGTTAATGTAATATTGTACGCAATAAACCATTCTGCCTGTATCAGCCGTTAAAAATATTTTGTATTGTATGCTGCACTATGATTGCAACAAGCTCAGCAATGGCACAGTTTACCGTTTCAGGAACGGTGTACGACTCTTCAAAAATAATTACAGTAAAAGATGTGTTGGTTAGGGCGTCTAACGGTAACCATGTTGTTACAGATTCTACCGGAAGCTTTGCAATTGTAGTTACAGACAATGATTCGCTGACTTTCATATATAATAATAAGCCCACAGCTAAATTTGCTATCAGGCAAATTCCTGATATAAGCCATTTCGATATATCGCTGCACATAAGGGTTACCGAAAAGTTCCAGACGATGAAGGAAGTGAAGGTTTATGCCAAAAACTACCGCCAGGATTCCATTGAAAACAGACAATATTATAATAAAATATTTGGTTACGAAAAGCCGGGAGTAGCAACATCCATCAACCCGGGATCTGGTACTGTTGGGATGGACCTGGATGAATTCATCAATATTTTCAGGTTCAAAAGAAATCGCCAGTTACAAAAAATGCAAGACCGCTTGCTTGAACAGGAACAGGAAAACTACATCAAATACCGTTTTAATAAAACCACCGTAAAAAGAATCACAAGGCTGGACGGTGCCGACCTCGATAATTTTATGATGCTCTACAAACCTGATTTCTATTTTACCCAAACAGCCTCCACAGTAGATTTTTACCAATATATACTCAATGCTTCTTATCAATTTAAAAAGGAATTATTGATTAAGCGTAATAAAACTGACCAACCCTAAATATCTTTTTATAAATTCGGTTTTATAAAAAAGCTAATATGGATCAAACTAATTTAGGAATTGGCACCCGTTTGCAGCATACCTCTTGCGATCCCTTTTTCCGAACTCAATTCTATAGTTCCGCTTCCAGATAAGCGCCCCTTTCCTGATGAATTACAAACTGTTGGAGATCATATAAAACAGGCAAGGCTAACACGCAACATCCTTATTAAAGATGTTTGCACGCTTATTAAAATTGATCGGGAAACCTTAAGGGGTTGGGAATTAGATTTATTTGAGCCGCATGTTTGCCACTACCCGCTTATCATATCTTTTTTAGGATACAATCCTTGTGTATTCGAAACGGATACCTTATCAGGGAAAATTAAAGCCTACAGGTTTAAGCACGGCTTAACACAGATGCAATTCGGGAAACTCTTAAATACCAATTCTTCAGTGATTTGGCAATGGGAAAGTAACTCCAGGCTACCACTTGCAAAAACCTACAAAAAGATATTGGCGTTAATCCAAAACGGATAACTAACCAATGCCATATATTTGTTTACAAAAAAGGTGTTATGGAAGAAAATTTGGTTTTGGGAATAGGCACAAGGCTTCAACATACGCAACTAGGACCCGGTGTTATTGTTGGAATCCTGTATGCGACTTACCTGATTTCTTTTATCCATCATGGAATAAAAGAGATCGACAAAACTGATTCCAAACTGGAAGAAATTATTCCGGAAAATGTGACGGAGGAAATTGAAACTCATAGCCAGGTTGAAAAATCACTTTTAAAAATTCTTCGGCTGTGGAATGGTATCAGTGAAATTGTACCTCTGGGTGAAAAATGGATTGGTGGAACAATTCTTTTGCAACCTGCAGACAAGTTACTTAAACCGAAAGAAATTCCGGTTAATGATTTTTTTCACAAAATAGTTATGCTACGGGACCGGTTGCGGGTACTGGAACAAAATATTAACAGCAATAAAAAATTAAGTGACGAGGATAAGGTAAATATCCAGCAATATATTACCAGGTGCTATGGCTCTCTAACCACTTTTAATGTATTATTTAAAAATAAAGAGCAGTGGTTTGTTGGCGAAAAGGGCGGAAAAGAAGATTAAAATTTTTTGCTCTTTAAGTTTAATAAATTTGCCAATATAAACATGCAACAATGCCATTACCAATCCGTACTGTTTGTGAAAATTGTAATGAAGAAACCAACCATACAGTTTTGTTTAAGAAAGAGGTTCGAATTAATGAATCAAAAAGTAAGATTGACGAAGGACAAGAATGGTATTGTGTCACGCAATGTGCAGGATGTAATACATACTCCTTTGTATTAAGAACCTTTTTTTGTGGAACAAATGATAAAGACCTCGATTTTTATGATATGAACTATCCATCAAGAGTAGAGTCTTTTAATTTTCTATCCCCTGATAATGAATCAGGACTGCCTAACAATATTTCAAACCTATATTTGGAAGTAAAAGAAGCCTTTAATTCTGAATCACCCATTTTAGCAGGTATCGGTTTGAGAACACTAGTTGAAGCAGTGTGTATACAGCAAAACATTGCCGGGGGAAATTTAAAAGAAAAAATTATTTCGCTGCATAAGAATGGTCAAATCTCCACTACAGAATTGCCGATCCTCGACAAGCTTCGGGAAATAGGAAATTTTTCTGCACATGAAATAAAAAAATTCTCAATGGATAAATTGTCATACGCTCTTGACATAATAAATCATGTTTTGATAAGTATTTACATATTACCTAGAATAAATAAAAAGCTAAAAATTTAATCACGTTGTATCAACCTGAAGGATTTAGGTAGCATTTCAAATAGTTCTCTACCACCTTTAAAAAGGTTGTCCCTAAATCCAATGCGCATATATTGTTTGTTATTAAAGAAAGCCTCAAATATGAAAAGTAACTCACCATTTAGTATTACATGTATTATCCTCCTACTGACAATTAAAACTTTTGCGCAGATAGATCCTATATCGGCAGTAGGGGTAGGAACAGCACTTGGTAAAAGTATTTTTGGTGGCATTAACGATAAAAAGAAAATAAAAAATATAAAAAATTCAGTATCCGAGGTAACAATTAATGGGGAAACGATTTCTATATTACGAGTAAAAGAAGACAAAATAATAAGCCCAGCAAAAAGCTATATTATTAAAATTCAAATCCAATTAGAACAATACTATAAGCAATACAATAACCAGCAACATATTAAAATCCCACACTACAATAATGATATCGCATTTTTGAAAAGTCAAGATAAAGATTGGCCCATAGAATATTATGACGCAGAGTTTAAACAATATAAGATATACGAAGAGAAACTTGAACAAACAGACCAGTTCAGAAAAGACAGTATAGAATTAAATACAAAAATCCGACGAAAAAAAACTGATGATAGTTTAGCAGTAACTAAGAAATACATCAACGATAGTTTGGCTTATACACAGCGAGTATTGGGATTTCATTTCATAAGTAAAGAACATACATACCTCAAGGAGAAACCGTCAGATAAGAGCCCTACGATAGGTAAAATATATAAAGGCTCATACATTAAAATTTTAGGCTCTAATGAAAATTCCCAATACTTAAAAATTTCTTTACAAGACATTGAGGGCTATGTTAATAAAAATGATGTTACCGAAAGCTTAGAATCAGTAAGTGCTACAGCGGCAGATATTGAAACATATAAAAGCAGATATTATTATAAATACGAACCCAATTTTGAATATACCCCAGATCAAACAACTGCTTACTCTTCATCTTCTTTAAACGGAACTTCCCCCAAGAAAAATAATGGTAGTTCATCGGGTAAAAAGCAAATGCATTTGCAAAAAATTGCTTACATACGTGGCCCACGAGGTGGATGCTATTATATCAATTCATCTGGAACAAAAGTTTATGTAGATAGAAGTAATTGCAGATAAATGATAGGAGATAGTATCACCTTTACCAATGCCAAATCGTTGAATACAAAAGCGTTACTTATCTGATTGCTACAGATAACAGATGTGTTGCTGCATAATGGTTTGAAATCAAGTATGCAATTCGGCAAAACACCTCATTCATATGCCCCTAGCGACTAGCCATTAGGACTGCGGAGGAGGGTCAAGGTTTTCGAAAAAAATACTATCCACCTACCTTTCGGATGGAGATTTTTTTCGAAACCTGATGGCAAACGGAAGCGGAGCGAAAGTGTAGACCTTTACCCGATCGAAGAAGGACAATATCTTTGCGATAGGAAAGTTGATTGAGTGGAAATTATAAATCAGTGGATGTTCTATTGTAATGATTTTGATAATTAGACATATATAGATTTTGTTTAAAAGAGTGGAAATATTATTTACTGATTAAAACTGTAACTGAAATAAATTACGAGAGTAATACTAAAAGAAATTTGGTAGAATTAGCAAATAGTAAATTAAAGGTAAAACCTAAATGAAGAGGGTGGATCATCATCTCCATATTCTGCCATAATACCACCCACCTTCCTTGAAAAAAGAAGTGTCACAGGATTACCACCAGTAATACTTGCAGTATTCCAATTCATTCGAGAAAGAGCAAGAACGTCCGATGCTATTTGTTGAATATTAGAAGAATTATCTACATTAATTTTAAAAGGTACAGGGATATGAGGGCCTGGATATGTTTTTAAATCATCCATATATCCAGATGTAAATAAATAATGAGCATCATTATTTATGGTACAAAGTGTACCTCTTTTTGGGGGATATTCTCCAAACCTTACCATTCTAAAATCGGTATGGGCAAGATTAACTAATTCCACCATTGGAACATTATTAAGAGATAAATAAAGTCCCCTTTTTTCATTCTCGTTAAAAACTGTTGATTTATGTAAGACTATTCTTAGGGGAGTACTTCCTGTGCGATAAGTGTATTCTTCTAAAATTCTGGTGCCTAGATGAATAGCTTGTTCTTCCGTAAGATGTACATCTCTATCCTGTTCTTCAGTCCAAGGTATATTTACGCCTCTAATTGCAAACCCCTCACCATCCGATGAAAAAGCTTGAGCGATACAAGATTTAACAATATGTTTGTTGTGGGTGGTATATAAGTGATGAAAACTAATCCCAACATAACAGGTTTCAACTCCCTCACGTCTTAACCGCCAAGGTATGCCACCAGACTTGTAATAAAGGGCTATGCAACTATTCCAGGCGCGGATAGAAGCATCTTGGTTTTTTGTAGAGTCTATGAACAAATTATCTGTTCCAATTTGTATTGGTATACCAAATCTCATTGCCCTCGCTTTTAGTGCTCTTCGGAAATCACGAGTTAAAATATCCTCTGGCTGTTCCTCAATAGATTCGGAGGATTCATTATCGAATAATGATAATTGAGTTGTCAATTTTTTGATTTTTTTCTTGTCTTCTTTTGTAACTTTCTCGTTGGTTACACTCCAACAGGAATCAATTATATCCTTCGATAAACAACAAAATATTACATCTGGTTTGAAAGATTCTAGCTTCGATAAATCTTCTAAATTTTGAGAAAACAGTTCAAGTATTGCCTTAAAAACTTCCGATGAAATTTTTAAAGATAATCTTTCACTTAGTATTTTTTCCTCAATAATTTTATTCCATTTCGGATTGAAATTCAAACTTGTTCTAAAGGTTTTTTCAAAACCTAAGAAAAAAGGATATTGAGCCTGATTTTTCATTTCGGATTGAACAATTTGTTCACATCGCTTTAACCACTTTATAGCTTTCTCAACCATTCTTTCATCACCAATAAATCCAATATTTATACTATTTTTCCTTGCATTACCAAACCGCAAATCAAAAGGCCCTGCATGTTTAAGTCCCTCTTTAGGATCGTGAAACTCGCCGACTCCTCCGAATTCTAATAGTGGGTCAGATATTGATGATATATTTATAATTGTTGCCATTCTATTCTTATATACGCTCTTGCTTTACTAATTCTTCAATTTGATTATCAATCTCTTCGATGCTTTCCAAATCAGTCGGTTCAAAATATTCTTCAGCTACAGATATATCGTTTACGATTGTAGTAGGTAACTTAGCCGATATTATTATTCCTGGGATAATTGGACCGAGAATAACACCATCATTGATTTCTTTTGAATTAGGCCTGAGAAAAAAAGCAGTTGCATTTGCATGAGAAATATAATTGGCCCAAAAAGTTAGATCATTATGTACAGCCATATTATAATCTCTTGAAGCTTTTTTTGTCGACAAAATATTGACTCGTTCAGATTTCAAAAGCTTTTTAATCCCATCAATAGTAAATACGTAAGCCGGGTTAATTAATAAATACCAAGAGTTTCCAATATAATCAAAACTGTACCATATTGACTTATGCTCCCAGTACATTACTTTTTCAGAAACAGAATTAATCCTTGGCCTAGCGACCGTTCTTGTAGCTTTTTTTAATCTAGCTTGATATGAAATTTCCTTAGCCTCCCCGTCAATAGTTTTAGTAAAATAAGCCCTTTTTTTTCTGCCATCTACTCGAAGTCCTATCGAAAATAGATGCTGCAAAAAAGATTCATTTAATAATCGGACTAATTCATTTGTCCCCCCATTCAAATCAATAAACTCTTCAATAGACATGTACTCTAGTGTTCCTTTATCAATGAAGATTTTTAAGGGGTTTTGGAATTCTGAAAGATCATAAAATGACCACATTAAATCTCTATGCAATAGATATGGGGGAGTCCAACCGTTTTGCATTTTTTTATATATTTCCTCTTTAAATTTAACGCTAGTTTGAGCGAAGTAAATTTTTGAAGGTAACTCTAAAACTTCTAAAATATTTGCTGCAAATTTTGTAGATTCGTTCAATTTCAGCGGAGCGGCGGTCATTGTAGTATCATCAACCTCTTCCATTCTTTTAAATAATCTAACTACGAATTTGTTATTATCAGATTCTGGACCAAAAGTAACATAGGAAGAGTTTTCCAGTACTTGCTTATAAACATCCGAAAGACCAGAGCCTTCTTTATCCATTGCACCAGAGCCATAAAATAAATCAGCGAGGACAGGATTTCGATAGCCCTTGACACCCCTTCTCCCTTTTTTAATTTCACCTTCAATTGATGAAGAATCTAACTGCCTTTTTACATCTTCAATTAACCCACCAGGATTTGAAAATAAAATCTCTTTTTCTCTTACTTCTATTACAACTGGCTCTTCAATTAAATAGTCTCTATGTACAAGACAATTAACTATTACTTCTTTTAAGGCCAAAGTAGGATAAGGATAAACGTTTTCTGATAGCTCCCCTTTCAATCTAAATGGACGATTAATTAAAGTCAAAGCATCGGTAATTTCGTTTAATTGATACCAAAGATTACCTTCAATAATTCGCTCAACAAGTCCCGTTGAGTAATCAGATTCATTATTTGACCTATCAGATGCCATTGAAGTAATATGTTCTAACCATTCTTTTTCTCCGATAAATCGAAGTATGGTCTTTGCCGAAGAAATATATTGCTGCGTTCTTGAGGAGAATAACAAGATCCCTGATGCAGTTAGTTCATAATTTCCTCTTTCAGTTTTTTCAGCAATTCTTAATCTTTCCATTTGCTGATATAGCCATGCTTCATCTTCATAGACTTTAATTCTTAACCGTTCTGAGTAATTCTTAATTCTTTCACGTAATAAAGCAAGTTCTAATGCGCCAATTGTATTATCTGCAATTAATATTGTGTCGTAAGTCTGAGATGTTGATGGTATAGTTGTGGTTGTAATAGTAGCAAAAACATTTCTTAAATCGATCTCATCAGCATTTAGTCTTCCCAAAACCTCGGTACTTAATAACTCATCGAACCCATCTATCGGCACTATATGTAAATTACTCTTTGTTTCCTCAACAAGTTTCTCAAAAAATGAAGTCGCCTTTTCTTTTCCAGCCTGAATATTAGCAAACTCTCTTTTTAAAATACACCAATAAATACCTTGATGAAAATTATTGGTGAAATCCAAGTTATTTAATAACAGGTCTTGCATTACAGAAGGTTCCGCTCCTCTGTAACCTATTACTATAAGTGGGCGATCTTTTAGTAGCGGCTTTAATGTTGAAACTAATTCCTGATTTAAATTTTTAACTTCGTCCACTAAATTCTTATCAGTGTAGTGATCCACGGAACCATGTAAATAAATTAATTGAGGATTTCTGGGAGAATATGAAAAAGCTTTTAAGAGATCGAATGATGTTTTGATTTCTGTTATTACCGGAGGTTTTCTTACCTGAACTTTAGCAACAGATAAACAGTTATCAAAATTCGTAGTTAACACTGTATCAATTAAATTCAAATGTAGTAATTGTGCTAGGGCCTCATATCCTTTACTTGCAGGAACATCGGGTGATATTATTCGCAAAAAAAAGTCTTTTCGAGCTTGCCTAGGATGTAACAATTCGTCAATGATTTTTGGATATAGTTCTCCATAATCTTCAGAATACCAAGAGAAAGAGGTTAACCATTTTTTCCAATCACTCATTGTAAGTCTGGGATCATTAAAATCAATTCCTTTTTCTCTACAATATGCCCATTTAGCAACTTCTTCTACTATTTCACTTACTAACTTAATTCCTGACTGTTTTGATGCACCAGCACCAAGCAGTATTATTGGTTTTATACCTTCTTTCAATAATGAGACAATAATGCCCGGTTCTGAAATCTTAAACATTTGTATTTGTAATTGGAACTTTTTTATTAACTGAAACTAATCAATTTTGATAACGAATATAGCAA
This sequence comes from Ferruginibacter sp., assembly GCA_046590675.1. Lineage (GTDB taxonomy): Bacteria > Bacteroidota > Bacteroidia > Chitinophagales > Chitinophagaceae > Ferruginibacter. Next base: position 40,641 of record JBKJUP010000050.1, read on the forward strand.
AAAGGAGAAACGAATTGATAAAAATTTTAGCAATTTTTTAAAATTTATTCTATTGTAATAAAGTAAATATCCCCAAATAAAAAATATAAGTTACAAGTGAATGAATGTTTAATTCATCTGTAAATACAACTGGTAAAAGAGCCTTCAGCCAAAAGAAGCAAAGCCGTGCCGAAAACTTTCGGCACTGTAGCAAGCACCGCGAGCCGCAAAAGCCTGCTGGAGGAAGCATGACGGAAGCAGGCAGCGAGCACCCACCAGAGGCTATAGTGAAAGCCTTTTGTTTGAAGAACGTCATCTTTTCAAAATACCATTGAAAAACATAAGGCGCTCTATAGCTCCATAGGAGGCACAAGCGTAGGTTTATGTGCCAGGCTGTGCCTTAACTATGCAAGGGAGAGTGTAGTAGCTTAGTGTGAAGCATGAGCACGTAAAGCTACACACTATCCCGCAGTCGCAGTGGGTAGCGCCGGCTCGCAAAATTATGGGAGCGGCTGGACTGAACAGTACTGAAGTGAATGGATGATCGGAGTGAAGCGTAATGGAACCCGGTGAGTATTGTCGGACAGGTTTGCGGAAAGGCAGGTGCACATATTTCCGAGCTTTGTGCAATGGTATTATGTGCCCTGCCTTGGAGCAAATTGAGTAGGTATGAACGAGGTGAAATGGAGTGGAATGGAGGAAGTAATGAACGAAGTTCTGTGAAGGACAGAGAAGCTCCTGAACAGAGGAAGGTGAAGCTGCAAAGGTTATGACAAACTTACAAAGCAACCCGAAGGGCAAAAGAAGTATTGCAATTCCATCAAAGTCCTTGAAAAACAAATTGCAATTCTTCTTTTGGTTTGGCGAAGCCTTTGCCGAACCTTCCGGCGTGAGACCTTTTTACCGGATTTTCTGTAAATATGGTAATTTAGTGTTGCAGGTAACCAAGATCGTTACCAGGTTAAGGTAGCAGGAATGGATTACCATTTGTAGCTATTTTAAATACAATAATTATGTTCGGTGTACCTAACAAAATTGAGAGGTAAAGGATCAAGACAAAGTGTAGCTGATTTACATTGCACTTTGATTACCTGAGTACGTATTAAAAAGCCCTGGCTGCCCGTACATACAGGAAACTCCTTTTTTCTGCGGTACCGATGGTATAGTAACGGGGATTAAAATCATATCCCCACGCAAGGAAGTAATTATTTTCCGATGAACTCCAATAATTATAGTTATTTAAAAATGCTGATCCATGGAAGCCCCCAATTGCATCCTGATAGGTTTTCATATAGTCTAACTGATACGCTGCAGGTAAAAACCAATCGGTAAATCCGCCTCCTCTGTAATCCCTGCATAATTTCGCTGCGTAAGTTCCTGAGTTGCCATACTTGCTTATGATTTTCGTTGTATTATCAGCGCCATCGGTATAACTGGTGGTATTTGTTATGGTCGCATATAGGTTTCCCGGAGCCCACGGAATGGCTACTCCCTGGTCACTGGTGGCAGCTATCAGTCCATGTTGCTTTGTATTATCGATAAAATAAATGACACCTCCGCCATGACTGAGCCCGATATCAATTCCTGTCGTGTAGGTCACCTGATTGCTGTAGGTGGTTCCTGCACTCGTTGTTGCAAAAGCCCGTACATAATAGGTGCTGTTAATGCCGAATGTGAGTGGAAGTTCAAAGTGGCTATAACTGACTGTCACCGGGCCATTATTAATTTTAGTATCAGCAATTGTTGGGTTTTGAGATTTGCCCCAACAAACTCCACTCTGTGTTACCGGCAGTGCGCCTGGAAGGTTAGATCCTTTAAGAGTAATTTGTATTTCGCACAAACGCTTATAATTCGTTACATAAACATCTGATGTAATGAGTATCACACCTGGTAGTGTTAAAATCAATACTTCACTGCCATACGAAGTACCAATAGCATTTGTTGCATATGCCCTGGCAAAATACGCTGTATATGGATCCAGGTTTGAAAGCGCACTTACAAAGCTTCCTGTTCCTGACCCATCAACTGTTTTTGAATCTGAAATTTTGGGCGTTACGGTACTCCAACATACCCCTCGTGCAGTTACGGGAGAACCGCCGTCTGAAGTAACAGAACCTCCGCTTTGAGCGGAGTTGTTTGTAATTGCACTTCCGACTGTTGTTGTAACTGTTGGTGCTTTGGGTGCACTTGCACTTCCACCCGCACTGCCATCTTTTTTGCAGCTATTTAGAAAAAGAACACTGAGAATGATGTAGAGTGAACACCAGGATTTGGTCCTCATATTTTTACGTTTATGTGTATGCTAAAAAGTTCCAGAAGAATTTTACCCGCAATTCCCAAAGCATGTATATACTATTTCTGCCGGTTATTTTCTTGGATAAAACCGGTAGCCGATAGAAATGCCAAAGCCAGCATTTTTATAGGATGATTTATCGTCTGGTCTATCCTCGAACTTAGGATGAATACCAATAAATCCCCGTTGTGCATTTAATTGTACTAAGAACCTGGTTTTGAATTGATAGCCGATCAACATGCTTGCGCCAACATCCAGTGGTTTGAGGTAATTTCCAACCGGATCGGTACTTGCGACGGTATTCTTGAATTTTATTTTTTCACTAGAGCCTGGCTTTTCTCTTACTTGGCCTATTATGCCGTATGCTATATACGGACCAATACCAATAAGCAAATTACCAGTTCCGAGTTGTGGCTTATACATGACGTTAAGCGGCACTTCGACGTAGGTAATATACGCTGTGGATGTAACCGTTGTGGCATTCCTGATTTCGGTTATTTTAGAACCTTTATTTGAAAAGAGTAGTCCTGGTTGAAAATAGAAGTTTGGAGCGATAGGCAACTCGATATTGACACCAATACCCGCACCTAATTTCAGGTCTTGTTCCAAAGGATTTCCCTGCGAATCTTTACCGGTAATCTTAGTGAGGTGGCCTCCAAAACGTATCCCGAATGTGGGTTTCGAATCTTGTGCCTTTGTTTCGATAACGAATAAAACGGTTGCAATCATAAGCATACTAATTGTTCTTTTCATCTGTTAAGGTTTTAGACTTGTAGAATTACAAATAGTGGAGAAAGAGTTGGGCAAATCAAATATACATAGTGTTGGTAGAACTACCAACACTATTTTTTGAAAAATCTTTGACATTGTGTTTCATAGAGCACATGAAAGAAAAAGATAAAAAAAGGTTGGAAAAATTTGCTGCCCAATTGGTCAAATTGAGGGAAAAAAAAGGCTTAAGCCAGCGGGAATTATCTTCCCGCTGTGATGTAGATTATGGAAAGATCAGTAAACTTGAAAATAATAAAGCCAACCTGACACTGACGACACTTATTGAACTAGCCGAAGGGTTGGAAGTGCATCCCCGGGAGCTGCTTGATATACGCTTTGACTAATTCATTTGGTTGTACAATGGAAAATTAGACGGGTAACTGAAGTCATGACACTGATCGTAACCGTGCTTTTAAAAATATGGTTTATTACTTCTTTTTTTGTTTCCGCATGGTATCTACAATTACCTGTGCCACCGAAGCTCGTTTCCGATCCATTTCTTCCTTTGTGATTGCATCATAGGAGACATTGACCCGATAGCCCTTCATGTGGACTTCCTCCGGCATGTGCTCCTTGACTGATTCATCTAAAAAAGAAAAGAGCGCATCAGGAGTAAAAAAAAGCACTGGGTGCTTTTCAAAATCGGCTATACCAGCAATACATTTTTTCTTGATTTTTTCTAATTGCTTTATATCTCCGGATAGTGAAACAATATGCGTATAACCAGCAGTGATAGACTTTGAAATATTATGCATCTCCCAATCGGGATCAGTGGTATTAGATATTTCAACCGCAATTGTCTTGCCTTCTTTCGCAAGGAGCACATCAACTTGTCCGCTGCCGTCCGGCAGCGACATTTCAATGGTTGCGGTGTACCCTCTTGCTTCAGCCATTTTCTTCACAAGGGTTTGTAAATAACGGTGAGTTGAAATATTTTTTTCTTCCGTTTGCGGCTTTGGTGCTTTGGATATTATCTCTTTTTTAATTAGTTCCCCCGCCTCCAAAAATTCTATATCTTCAACATCAATATATTTTGTTTCAGTCGATTTCGTTTCAAAGGAGTCTTTTTGAATCGGATCATTTTCGACTGTTTGTTCATCGGCTTTTGGAGTATGCTTCTTTTGAGGCTCTGACTCCTTTTTTTTCGCCTCTTCAGTAGTAAGATCAAATGATTCATACAAAGATGCTTCAACTACCTCCCTGCTAACAGCATAGTGCTCACGGCAATGTGTAATAGCAGCTTGCGTAACAGCCTGGCTTTCATCTGGATCAAAATTCCTTAATTGAATTGTATCAAGCGAGCAATCATATTGTGGTTGCTCAATCCGTATGATCGCTTCCCCTCTTCCTAAGTTCTGTAAATCAGAAAAATCAAATGTTCTAAATCCATCCTGTAGTTTCTTTGCATCCTGTTCTCCAACACGAAAAACAATCCTTGTGTTGATATTCCCTAAAACACTATTTAATAATTCACCATCCTCCCGTTGCAATTGTTGAAGGTCCTGGTGTGACAGGGTTAAACCAACATTGTATTTTCGAATACCACTGATCATTTCTTTGATAGAAGGTGTCATGAAATTTTGAAATTCATCGAGGTACATAAATATTGGATTCCGATTGGATTGACCCTGTCTTCGCAAAATTGCCTGGTGTAATTTTGAAAGAATGAGCGATCCGAGGAGAAAACTATTTTCAATACCAATTAATCCTTGTGACAGTTTTAATAGGATAATTTTATTCGAGTTCAGCAGTGCTGTAAAATCAAGGCCCTTTTTCTGAACCACCATATTTCTAATTGCCTTTGGCCGAAGGAATGTATTGAGCCTGGTTAAAATTGGGCCAATAGAACTTGTTTTCAATATTGGGTATTCCTTTTGCCAATAGTATAAGACAGCAGGATCAGTGACGGTCTTTAAGAATTTGTTACGAAAGTCTTTTTCAATTAAAAACCTTCGGAGATCATGTAATGAACCACCGTCTTTGCTTTCAAGTATGGCAAGAATCGCATTAGCAACGACGGCATTCATTTGATCTCCCCAGGAAGTCGCATACTTTTTAAACACCGCAACTAAATCAGAGGATAACACCTCCTTTTCTATATCACTATATGCCTGCAGAATATTTAAGCCAATGGGATAATCGATATCTGAAGGATCAACTAATACAATATCGGGTACACGTTCTGGTGGTATGCGTGAAATAATATCGCCCACTAGATCCCCATGGGGATCGAAAAGAACGACACCAATGCCCTGCTGGATGTCCTGAAGGACAAGGTTGGCAATGAGGGTAGATTTTCCAGTACCGGTGGCACCAACAATATAGGTATGTTTCAAACGATCTTCAATACCAAAGGTGACATCGTTTTGAATACCATTGTGTGAATTAATACCTAAGACAAAACGTTTCCCTCTCGCTATTGCCGGGAGCTCATTTGTCTTCCGGTTAGTTGTATATAGTTTTTTAGAAACAATATTTTCTGAAGGAAAATGCAAATAGGAAATCAATTCATCGATATTGAGCAACATCCCTAACCGATGGGATTCTCTGGTGTAGATATCTGCGACCCTTGTTTCAAAATCATATTCCGGGTCGGACAAATGGATCAATTCATTGGATCCGCCTCTATTATTTTGTAAGATCGCAAAAGCTAGTTTCTCCAGCATCCGGTGTGATTCAGACAAAGCTTCTGCCTGGGCAAAAGCCCTGATTGTAACTCCGTATAAGGGGCTTTGTACCTTTTCCAGCGCAAGTTTGGGTGCCTCTGAAGCATCGAGAAAAAACGATGATCCATCATGCATGGTGACAGATCGGATAATACTTTCGCTCCACTGATTCAAGGCAGGTTGAAAAAGAATCTGTATTCCTGCCTGTTCATTGAAATTTAATCTTTCCAATACACTCATGACTCCAATAACTGGATCCATTGAAAATCCTTTAGGGATATTAAGGGGCCTGATAAATTCATGCTTTAGCCCGAAATCAACAACAGCAGTTGACAGATCATCCCGAAGAATATTCGCTACATAAGTATCAGACCTGATTACCGCATAGTTTGGGAAGAATGAATTGAGATACATTTCAATGGTGTCACTATACAGATAGTTAGAAACAAATTGAATAATTATCTCAGACGCAGTACCAATAATTTCAAATGAAACTGGTGCATTGACTGATGAAAGCATTACTAGCAGTGCCTTCATTTTTTCGGTTGGTATTTTTCTATCTTTTGGAACTTTTATCTGAAGGGCGTTTAGATCTATTTCTTCATCATAAAAATATGGCTCCAAAGTTTCATAGTCTAACAATTGTCGCTCTTCCTGCACTGGCTTTTTTGCTGAATTAAAACTTTCAAATAAATTACTCAGAAATGTAGGACGTCTGCCATCATCAATTCGCTTCTCCGGGTACCCATGCCTGAAATATGGAATAAACGGTGGTTCCAAATACACCGGATATTCAGAGACATGCCAGCCCCTTCCCCTGTATTCCCAGGAATAAAATAGTGAGGTATAAAATTCAGATGAAGTCATAGAGTGGCATTACATCCCACCCATTTTAAAAGCTTTTTCGGCATCAGTGAGTTCCATCACCCCTTTGCCTTCTGATACCGCAGTAACGGTTTCCAGGATGCATTGATGAACACATGAGCGGAACATATTTTCTTCATCAAATTGATAGAAAGTGCGTTTAGCTGCACGTTGGTTGAGGAAGTCTCCAAACTTAGTAGATTTTAGTATCGTACGCATACCGCCAGCAGATTCATAGAGCCACCATGATATAAAAAAATCTCTTCCAAATGGTGAAGCGCACACATCAAAAACAATATCGCCATGTTTGATCCGCAGGTATTCCCTTGAAGCAGAGAGTATCCCTCCCTCTTTATGTTTTGTTCTTTGAATAACAGCATTGGGCATTTCGTGTTCTTTCAATGACTTTTCTAATTCACCGTAAAAGATGTCAGAGGATAAAGAAAATGACTGAAAGAAATGTGACCAGTGTGATAATACATTACTCACTGGGATAGCGCCACCGAGAAGGCCTGATGAAGATGACCCGATGTCTACCTTATAGGCTATAAAAACTATAATGCAGATAACCAAGATCGTTAAAAATAATCCTGCCATGATAGAAAGATATTAAGGGTTAAATAATAATCTAATCTATATAAAATAATTTTCTAATGCAATATCTAAGATTAGAAAATTTTAAAGGGATTATTTTTATTTGTAAAACAGTAATGAAATCTATTCAAAACATTGCTGGCCTGCAAATTTCTTTTCCTTGAAAAAGTTATTATCGGGGATGCTAAAACCGGTAAGGGTTATGCTTATTAAAAGAGAGATGTAAAACTAAAGAGGGTTATGCTTCCTGATGTAAAAAAAGGTTATAACTGCATCCCAGAAGTTTGAGTATTGATTTACCAGGTTACTGGCTTTACAAGTTATAAAACGTATAATCCCCTGCTCTTGTAATTTCTTTCGCAGTATTTCCAACCCCCGCTTTTTTTGTGTCTTAATAGTACTCGGATGGAGGCCAAGTTCCCTGGCTATCTGGGCTGATGTTTTTCCTTCTAAATAATGCATCATAACTACTTTGCGCTGCCCAGGCGGAAGGTCTTTAAGTGAGTTATGTATAAGCCGGTATGCTTCGCTGCGGACAAGATGGTCAAACGGGGTATAATTGTCTGTTGTAAGGGGCTGTGAGTCCCTGTATGATCTTTCCCTTTTTTGTTTCAACTTAAGACTGGTCATACTATCACGGTAAACAATTTTATAGAGGTAGGCTCTTATGGCTCCAAAGCTGTCCAGTTTCCAGTACATCTTCCATGTTTTTACAAATGCTTCCGATGCTACTTCTTCCGCTATGGAATAGTCGTTTACATACTTAAAAGCATACAGGGATAAGGCCGGATGGAAGGCTTTATAAAAAAAGTTCAACCCTTTTTCATCGCCACGATGAAAAGCCTGTACCATCAATATGTCGGTATGGGATTGCTGTAAACTCAATGCAAGTAGATTGAACATTGAAGATAAGATTTTTTGAAAATATTTTCTGTTTAGCGTAGATGTCTAACATTTTGCAGCACCCGACAGTATCTTGCACCATTATGGTACTACTTTTAATTTGTTATCTCTTATAAGGCATATGGATTCCAATTCTCATTACCTACCCGATATACGTATACATTTTACTTTCCATTATTATAATTTTAAATCTATTTTTTCGTCCAAATCCTCAAGTCCCCAATTATTGAAAAGTTCTATGCAAATCTCCAAATAGGAAAGTGGATTATCTTCTATTTCAAACATTTTAATATTGTGTTCAGGAACACTTAATCTTTTATAAAGTCTTTGCCCATTCATATCAATTGCTTTCAACACATAGAATATAAACTCTTCCTTATGTTCGGCATGAACTTCGTCAATGTATTTAAAACCGATATTCCCCATAACTCCTTTGCTACTTTCTTCATAAGTATAGTCTAACCCTATACTATCCTCAGACTGGGGACCTGTATTCAAAGAAAACTCATGTTGAGCCATATAATCATTTAGTAATGGAGCAATAGTTTTGATTCGAGACCTTATCTCTAATTCTTTTTCAGAACTAATAAAATTGTAAATAGAATAAAGCATAAATTATTATTTAATTAATGGAAACCAGCCATGAATCGGAAAGGGTTGAACAATCGTGGCTTCACGGCCGCCTCCAGGCTCAGCATTATTTGGCTTCACTGGTTGATATGCTCCGGGTCCTGATGGCATCTTTGTTGCCATTATTTCTGCTTCAAATGTCCATATTGCAATATCTGGCGCTGTAGGTAAAGCTAAAAATGTTTTGGCACTTGAACTTGAAATATAAATATCTGGTGTTATCCATTTAACTGCAAGTTTAAAAGTAGGACTCAATGGTGGTGCAACAGGTAACCCCATGTCCGGTTTAATTCTAGCATTGTATTCACCTAAAGACATGTACCTTAAAACTATCCTATTATCCTTGTTTCTTTTATCGTCATTCCAACGCTCTATCTCCTGTTTAGCTTTTAAAGGATCTCCATCCTTTAAAGCTTGGTTTATATATTGTTCAGCCCATTTTCGTCGATCGTATGGAGTTACATTATCACCGGATAAAGTAACCAATGTTGCTACTGCGGCCGCAGGCCCCAAAAATCTAAAAGCAGATAATTCCGCATTGGCTAATCTAACGCCTGTACCTTCTAACAAATTCGATACACTCCTTATCGCTTCTTTATTTGTTACTATCGCAGTAAAGGCTACGGCGAATCTTTCCTTGATTTGTGACCTACTAGAACTTTTAATCACAACTTCTGTCAATGTGGTAGCACTTTTTGCATTTCCACCTTCCATTTTTTGACCATGTATTGTAGTGTCACCAAATGGATCTGAAAACGAAATAGGATTTCCCCCGAAGCAATTATAAGGACTTATAGAAACGTCGGTTTTAGGGTCAACATTCCATCTTCTTACAATTCGGCTATCATACTCCCAATACTTCGCAGTAGTAATATTTTCACTTAGATCGCTTTCCTTGTCCTGGCCATTTATTGAAAACCTGTATTTGGATGTAGGAGTAGCTTGATAGGTCCTTCTAGGCGTTAGCATACCACCTGGATAATAGTCGTTTGCTGTTATTACATCGGCTGTATAATAATCAACTGTAGTACCGTTTGTGGTGTGCTGTAGCTTCCTATCAGACACAGTAACCAAAACATTTCCCAGGTGATTACCCAACTCAAAGAACTTATTTCCTCTCGTAAAGATAGTAATTGGGTCGGTAATGGCCGAACAATTTTCTACCCCCACATTTACATTATACACTCCCAGTCGGTTACTGCCATAAAGGTGTAATTCAGTCTGTGCCAGTGCTGATGTAGTGGTATTGTTAGAACTATTTGAACTGTGTTCGTAAATACTCATCACATTACCGGAAGCATCTCTCACATAGTAGGTTGCTTTGTCTATTCCGCCGGTAGTTACCACCTTACTAATGCGGTTACCCGATACATCATAAGTGTAAGCAATATTGGAAGTAACACTGTTAAGTGTTTTGCTGATGTTGCTTATTTTACCGTACACCGTCCACTGGATATCGGTAATACCTTCGGCTTTGTCTTCAATTAAGTTCCCGATAGCATCATAGCGGTAATTGTCTGTTGATTGAGATTGATCTTTATCATTTTCAACATCGGTGAGCGTAAAAGTGCCGGGCTTTTGAGAGTCTATATCTTCTGTGTAGTTAGTCGCCGTTACCTGGTCGTGTACATATCGTAGCTTATTACTGGTTACCTGCCCGTTGGCTAATTTTTCATATTGATAAGTGAGCTTATCCATTGCCAACGGAGATCCTCCGGCTGTGGTACCATTGCGCAGATAGGATTTAATATTCCCGTTGGGATCATAAGTCACCTCTTCATGATAATCATCTAAATATGTAGGCGTGAATACATTGGTAGCATTATTTAAATCATTAAAGGCATCCATTCTTACAATCCGGTTCAACTGATCGTATTTATATCCGTAAACTTTTGCATCACCCAACTGCGGTATATTAACTGCCATGGCAGCTATATTTCCGTTGAACAGTTGTGAACCTGTTATGATGGCGTTTGACCCTGCTGGCAGACTTGCCGGAAGTGTTGCAAATGGCCTAGCAGTACCTATGGCATGATAGTCGCCGTAAAAATAATTCAGGCTAAAACCAAAGGCGTCCCTGGCTACGAGGCTGTTTGCAGAGCTGCCTACACCATCCTGCCCCATATCGTACGAAGTTCCTGTTGCAGTAGTAAGTGAAGCGGTGGTATTAACACCTTTTAACCAGCCTTGTATGGTATAGGCGTAATCCAATCCCTGTACCTGGTTTTGGCCAAGGATGGTTCGGGCAAGGGGCCCATGGCGATAATAATCATACACAGCGTCCTGTTCCCAATATATTTTGTCCTTACTGGTTTCAACTTTCGTGAGTCTATTCTCGCTATCGTAGTTATACCGGTGATAAAATTGGTCAGGTTGGTTTGGTTGATAGGCTACATCGTTTACTTTTCCACTGATCAAATCATAGCCATAAACCATCTTCTTATACCGATTCCCTCTTCTACTGGTGTCTGCCGAACAAGAAATACTACCGATACCCGTTTGGTAATCCTGCAACAGGGTATCTACATTGCCATGGATATCATAGGTGTAAAACGTAGCAGCATCCCAATCGGTTAACTGGCTATCCAAATTTTTAACATAGGTATAGCTTACCCTGTTTCTTAGATTTTTTTGATATAGGCCACTAATGCCATTTACTGTCGAAGAAATTGGCGTATATACTTCATCATAGATAGTACGGGTAATTTGCTTTTTAGTACCGGTGCCATCTACCCACTCTTGCAATGCAATTGGATTCCGACTGGTATCCGGATGCATCGCTACCGTTTGAGGTTTTTCTCCCACCTCTGTAATCCTTCCCAATTCATCATATAAGGTATAGCTGTAAAGATCCGCAGCCTGTTGTTTGGCATTCTGACTTACAACCAATCGCCCCAACTTGTCGTACCAGAAATTACTTATTCCTGCATCGGGTGTTTTTTGAGACACTACCTGGTTGAGGGTATTATATCGGTAGTTAGTAGCTAAGTACTCATTATTAGCATAGTTTTTTAAATCCGCTCCACTATTCCTATGTGTTATTACAGAATCAAGGAAGGTCGGTCTAAAGTTTGGTCTTACTCCCGAAGGTGGCAAGGTTTTTACCAAATTGCCAGCCTGGTCGTAATAATACAAGGTGTAGTGATATTCTTTAGGAGTGTATTTTACATAAAACTTTTCCTGGTATTTTGCGGAAAGGCATTTTGCCATATACAGACTGACAAAATTAGCAATCAACGAATCCTTCCTTTTTTCAAAAAGCATTTTTGCAATAAATTCCGACTGCGTTTGTACATACTTGCAGGGCATGGTATCAATTGTATAAATACGTGTTTGCGCATTAATTGGTGTAACCGAAGCACATATCGCCATTGCATTAGAGGAAAGGGTACATGTATCTAAGGCCGGATCGATATAGATTAAATAATTATCGCCGGTGCTGCTCTCAAAACCACCCTCAATTGTAATACTTGTACGTGCCACATACTGTGATGGGTACGGGGATGCTCTTGCCGTAAGCGTTAAATTACTTACGCCGGCATTAACGCCACAGGTACTATCCCCTTTACAAGCTTCATAAGCAGCTAAATATTCCAATGCATTTTTAGAAAATCCGGTACGATAGTTCAAAAACCTTGACCACAATTCGTTTTGATTAGCCTGATCTATTGATAGAGAATCAGCTACTGAATATGGCACCCCGGTTAATGACGGAAACTTTATTTTGAACTCACTGGTAAGTGAATCTAATTTAGCACAGGTGATACATGGCTTCTGATATCCACAGGAAAGGAAAGGTGGTATTACTACCACTTCAGGAAGATAGATAGGGTTGTATAAAGTTTTACAATCATTTGTAGAAGCTGATAATATATGGACAACACTTGTGTCATAACACAAGCCATGAATGGAGCCTACACTTATTTGGATATTGTATCTTTCATTAAGCGGAAGGCTAATCGTGTCTGTATTTGACCCGCAAGAATCGATGGTAAAATAAGTTATAACACTGGTTGCAATGTTGGTGGCTATAATTTTACAATTAAATGTACCAGAACTGGTTTTGAAATTAACCTTAACATTATTTGTAGAAGTATTATTAATATAAAAAGCACCATAAAGAACAGGAGTTCCACAGGCTGATGTATCAGCAGGACAAGTGAAGCATGGTGGTATAGCGCTCGAATCAACCCCTGGGGTAAAAAAGCAAGTGTCTTTAAATAATCCAAGATTGCAACGCTGTAGTCCATCCCACAAAATGTTTGTCAAAGAATCCTGATAGTTTAATTTCAAAAACTGATTCATTCCCAGGGTTCCAGATAGGTTTAACGTATCATACCCCATTGTTTTAGCCTCGGTCTTCAATTCTGAAAAACGTTTACAGCCGCAAGTGTCAATGACATTCGTATTATTCACCCAAAGCGGTGGGTTCTTGCCATAAGGTTTTGGAAAATCTATCGTATAAGGATTACAGAAATAACCATTAGCTCCGGTGGTATCAATACCATGGCTGGATAAAACACCATTGATCACCTGTTCAAAATTCTTCGGTGCACCGTTATATGCTGGGTTAACATTCGAAGCACCAAACAGTTGTTGTGCATTCACTGAGTTATGGCATACCAATACCATACTATCTAAAATATTTTCGATGATTGTATTGACAGTAATGCTATCAGTATTTAATAAACTAACCAGCACCTCGCACTGCAATAATTTTGCTTTCCAGAAGGGCCGCTGGGCATTACAGTTATCTGCGGTATCACTGGCAACCAAAGACTGTCTAATCGCTGCAGTATCACCATTCATCGCACTTGCCCACGCCGTTAAGTTATTTTGCTTAGCTATTTGTTGCAGGCTGGCAAATGTAAGCTGCTTACCCTGAGATACAAGGGAATCCATTTCCAGGGTTCCCAGTACATTGGGCTGCAAATTAATATAGGATAAAACAAAATCGTTACGTTTTGCCAGGTAGATGGATCTGAATTGTTCCCATACTTTATTTTTTTGAACTGGATCAGTTATTGAAGGATCAATGCCCGTGCTATCCTGTGCCATTATGCAGGTAGGCTTTTCCAGACTATCTTTTGTTGCACATAAAACAGTGCTATTGGCTATTTGCCAGATTGAAGGCCCTCCGGCACTGAAGGCATTGATAATTATTGAATCCATTTTGGCTTTCAATGCACTGTTTCCCGCAATAGCAAAAAACGGGTCTCCACCTGAGGTAGGATATGGAACTATTGATGAATTGTTGGTAGGATTAATATATCCGGCACTTGATGCTGCAGCATAGGTTTCGCAACTTTGTACCTTATCCAGCCAATCGTAAGAACTTTTTAGGTAGGTTTCAGCGAATACCAGTTTGCTGTATTCGGGATGGTATTTAATTAAACTATTGGTCCATGAGGATTGAAATAAATCAGCAAATGCATTGGGTGTAATGGTATCTAAAATTACCTGATTAATTTCATCATGTCCATGAATACTACTATCAACCAGGTTGTCATCCGTTAAATAAAAAGCCTTTCCTGATTCCGTTAAAGGGTTTCGATAAAACAAGGTTTTAGGAGTACTGGAGCCATTCGTAATATAGTGGTTGGTAAAAATATTATACTTAGCCTCCGCCCTGGTATAATCAGGAACAGTAGTGCCCGACGGGTATTTAATAGAATCTTCAGGAATAGCATACTGCCCTGTAAAAGGAATCATATCATTGAGCATTTGCGTCCGGATACTTTGCAAGGTCTTTGCAGCAGTATTTAATCCGCCGCAAACACTGGCACATTCCAAAGAATCCTGGGTATAGTAATTTTGAATCTCACTATTAAGAGATGTGTCGGTTGGACTTAATCCTATTGAAACCAGATATTTTGATTTATAGCTTGCCAGACTTCCCAGTTGTGCTATGCAACTGTCACATACACTCGCAGCGGGAATGCCGCAACCCGTTGTACCTAACAAAACGCTGTAAACCGAGTCATAAATATGTTGCTCAGTAGTACATAAAAAAGCTTTTAAAGCAATATCCCGTCTTACCTGGAACATTGAATCGTTAACGGTAAGCGTTTTACGAATGATATACGATCCAATATTGAGGGTATCAGAAAATACCAGTTGTTTAAGTTCTGTAAATCCATCTCCGGTAAATCCCATAGAGCTATCGCAGGCAAGATTTGCAGGTACCAGTTTCAAATTATTATATCTCCTTATTTTAGGAGTCGTATCTCCGCAATTCTCTGATTTTATTGATATTTCCAGGTCGTATTTACAATCAAAACAAATTTCCTGGTTGTTGCAATCAAACTGGCTAAGTATGGCCGGGCTTAACTCGTAAACAAAATCATATTTTGTATTGGGGGCAGCCACCAGGATAGTACTGATTGATTCAATCGATTTATCTTTTATTATATTGGTAACAGGTGTTACCAGACTATCCGTTATTTGCCCGTTTGCCTGGGGATAATCACTAGTGTTAAAGATTGACTGGATACCGGATGTAGAATCGCCAGCGAGTGCGGTAGCAACAGTGCGTCCATGCATATCTACATAACTTACACTTACCTGTTGGTTTGCATCCTCCACCATATTTTTACTATAATGGCTTGCATCCCCTACTTCAGTACCAAACAAGGCGTCCATCTCCGGTTGTGAGGGTTTCCCATACCAGTACCTGGTTTCATGCCCGCTTCCAATCTGGTGATCGATTCCAACTCCACCCTGGCTTCGAACCCGTTCAGTGGCGTCATCCATAAACCTTGTTTCGGTATAGGCATAGCCTTGTGCATTGGGAATAAAGTTTGATTTTTCTTCTGCATTCACTCCCGTAAGCCAGTCATTACTGCCTGAGTAATACCTGCCATTTCCTGAAGTTGTATCAAGCGGAGGTGGTGTGTTGCAGCTTACTGCTGCAATACTCAGATCAAAATATTTTGCAGGGTCATCATAATGACTCAGATCCCCGGCGCCTTCAATTTGCTGGCCAGCAAAATGATTGAAATCTCTAAAATATTTTATGGTTTGGTCTATGGTTGGTGTTGGTAATATTTGAATATTGGGCCTGCCCTGCAGGTCGTAAATAGTTTCGGCAACAACGGTATTTCCGGTGCTGTTATCTTTCGTTACTGTTTGCCTGCTTCTTAAACTTCCATCAAAGTACTGGATAACAGTTTTATATTTTCCATTCTCTGCAAAGCTGGTGCTGCTTTGCCAATTCAAGCTATCCTGATGGCCTTTAATGACAAACATCTTTGCAGATGACCAGGCGCCAGTAATCACATTTCCCATATTTCTCCGTAATGCAGGCCTTACCCTATAGAAAAGATTCCCGGCAGGATAGAGGAGGGGTACTTTATAGTTTTCTTTGCCAAAATCAATATCTACCCTGGTGCTGTTATTTTGAAATAAATTATCGGCATTATTTAAGTCATAGGTATAATTATCGATCATGTTACTGTCAATAAAAGCCCATTCCAATTGCGACATATTATACTTCTCATGTGCCCACATCCAGGACACATTTAGTTCATCCGATAATTCCGGATTACCGGGATTGCTCGGCATCCCGGATAAGGAGTCTGCCGTCAAAACACTACCTCCTAATGCATCGTAGTACTGTAATACCCGGATATCATTATCTAATTGCAATACAGATATTGGGTTCCAACCCGATGCGCCGGTTATAGATAATCCCGTAACAGTAATTTTTGCTTTTTCTGCCTGCTCTGGTAATAAGATATAGGCCCGGACATTGTATTTAGACCCTGTAGTTGTATCATAATTTATAGTGAGTGTATCTGACACGGGGCTTGCGGGAACGCCATTGACTGTCAATTCCAGGTTAAAAATAACGGTGGCCGTAAAGCTTGATGCAAAATAGGTACCCGCACCATCCACTTCTCTGATATAGAAAGAGATTACATTTTTGAGTTTATAAGAATCTTCCCCCATATTGGTGTATTCAGATGTCCTCGATGAGTCCGGAGCAATGGACGTTCCGATTAGTTTTGAAGATATCGGCGGAAGCGCTCTTCCTTCCTCGAACTGTGCCAGCAAATCAAATTGACATGTCACAATGAGAAGAATAGAAAGAATCAGTTTATAAACAAAAGTTATTCTCATAAAGTGGAATATTATAATGATGTTTTTCGATACCTGTGGAACACTCCACTCCTGCATATCCTTTACAGGAGATATCTGATATTTTTGAGTTTACTTATTTTATGTGTTCCGATTTTTTAACGTGGTCACTTACTTCTATTGCCGACTTCTCACGCTTTTTCTTTAAAAAATATGAACCGCTCTTTATTAGAATGTTTTCGTTATTTCATAGTCCTGATAAATTCCCTTTCCAATATATTCTCCGGTAGTTTCATCCTTTTCTATTTTTTCTGTAAAAGATGGTATGTGAGCAACCTTTTCCCTGGTGTTTTCGATGTTACTAAACTGCACGTTTATGCGCTGCATCGTAACTATATAATTTACGCCTTCAATATTTTGCAACAGCTTGTTTTCATCTACACCTTCATTTTTTATTGCTGTTATCATTTCATCATTTGCCGGTTGCTTCATACTCATCTCAATATTTATACTTTTAGGCAATTGTGTTTGTTCTGAATATTCCAATACCACCGCAGCACTGGTTGTTGAATTGCTGTGCGCTGATTTCCGGGTTTCAAATCGTATACTAGAAAATCCATCTTCAAGTTTTGATTTACTAATCGTATAATTCCTTCGTACTATATCCAGCATTTTTTTTGTTGTTATGGGTAGCGCATTCATCTTTTCACTGGTGTACGTATCCACCTTACTGATCCAGATTGTTTTATTAACATTATTTATTTGCACCATCACACTATCCTCCACATACATTTCATCCTTGGTTGTATTGCAATACATGGTGCTGTTATTTTTATAAAAAACTCCGTTTGCACTGATCGTATCCTTATCATTGAGGAGTGGCTGTGCATCCATTTTTGTAACAGTGGTATAGGATAGATAAGGCTGTACGGCAAAGGCCATTACTTTGGTAAATTCCTTTACCAATGCAGCAGTATCGGATGCCTGTTGGCAGTATGCTTTTTGCCCGATCGCAGTCAGCAATATCAATACATATTTTTTATAGCTCATAATGTGTTATTTCAGGTATAAAAATTTATTTCCCTGTTACTGATGTTTGTAACTATTTTCAATTAAAGGCCTAATGTTTACTGTATATCTGTGATTACTTTTTGTTTCGCACTCCTGGTTTCTTTAATCGTTTTAATACCCTGCACGGTTTCTTTTTTCACTCTCACCAATTGTCCCTCCTCGTCGTATTCATAAAACGAAGCATAGTTGTTTTCATCTAATTCGGCTGAAAGTCTCAGGGAACGTGCATCGTACACATAGCTTTTCATGTTGGCATTAAAGGGGTGTATGCGGATATCATCAAAATAAACTTTTTGAGTACTGTCATTACTAAACTTTAGGTTTACGGACCCGGCATCTCCAGGAACGGTAAACTCTCCTTCTATTTTTTGCCATCCTTCTATAATCGGTCCCGATGGAATTATTGAAACAATACTTGTATTTACAGATCCAGGATAACTCAACTCAATGTGACTTTTATTGTATGTTGCTTTATAACAAGGTGTACCACAATCTTCACGCACCCATGCACTAAATAACATTCGCTTATTGGTTGGCATTTCAAAAACCGGATTCATCATGGAATCTTTTCCAGGAATAGGTTTGGTATATATGCACCCAAAGTCTTTATTAAGATTTCTGTAGCTAACAGGGTAATCATCTGTAAACCTAAACTCGATATCATCCTGATTTGAATAGTATGTATGTGCTGCAGTATTACCGTTTGGAAAGGCTAGAAAATGCCCATCATATGTCCTGATAACCTGCAACTCAAAAAGATAAATTCCTTTACATAAATCAACACTATCCCGAAATTGTCCATTTAACAAATAGTCAGTTGTTCCATAATAAATTTCATTGCCACTTGAATCTTTCACGGTTAAAATTGCATATATACCCAAAAAATTCTGTATGTTATTACCTTCATAATCGTAGAGACCTGTTATTGAAAAGGGGTAGTACCCATTTTGCTGTATCAGTGCATACTGTGAAGTGGTAATTGAATATCCAAGATTATAATTTTGGGAAACATCGGGATGATTCACAATTAGATGTACACCAAAATCAGAAACAGCAGCTTGTACATCGGCAGAATTTGCCGGGTAGTTCTCAACTAATTGACTGTTAACACCAGGTTGAGACAACACTTTGGACGTATCCCTTATTGTTAGCAATGAAAATGAATCCTTATTATTTTTTATAGCAAACTGTTGTGTTAAAGCTGCATCAGCAGCAATTCTCAACATTTGCTTACCAGAATGAGCTTTAAAATTCATAGTATCCGTATTAACTACAGTACCCGTAGCAACTGAAGGACCCTTAGGGCGACTAAGAAATCCATTGTTACTAAGCAGATCGATATACCTGGTATTACAGGTAACTGCTGGTGTGTTAATACTTTCCTGAAAGTAATAATCTTCAAAACCTTCATTTGCTGTCTCCCCATATTGTGAATTATTGGTAATGGCAACGGGCAAATTTTTATTAAATCCATATTGAGCTGAGGTGTATCTATTTAATGCATCTTTGGTTTCAAGTTCCTGCCCTTTGGAGTTCACTTTTTTAAGTTCGCTGTTATAGACCCATTTCACATTTGTATAATCCTGTACAAGATTATTAACGTTGTTGAAATTCCAGTAATTACCAAAGCCATTGATATATCCATTAGTGCGTATGGTGGTAGCAACGTTAACATTCGAATCAATTCTGCTTCCATAATAAGTATAACTCCGGTGTGGTTTAAAATTCCCGATCAGTCCTTTTAAATATGGATTGATACTTGTTTGCAAGTATCCATGGCAATCATCATATTCGATGCCTGAACAGGCATCCAGCGATTTTTTCAAAATAATACCATTATCGGTTTGCCATTTTTCTTTGAATTCAATGGCCGACGCAGTAATTACTTTTTTTGAATTACTAATTAAAAGCTGATTATTTTGAATTGGATTTTGCATACAGGTCGCTGCACTAATGGTAAGTCCCAGGTTATTTCTTTTACCACTCCTTATAATTCTGAAGCTAACACCATATTGGGTGAAAGGCTTGCCTGCTGCGTCCAGGAATATAAATTTCTTATTTGTTACAGTAAGCGCTGTAGTATCCTTATTTTTATCAAAAGCCCAAAGCTTATAAACATCTGCCGAAGCTCCAAGGCAAGTTCCTGATGTTGTACCATTTTTATAGATATACAATTCATCGCCACTTTCAAAAATATTCATATCTGTCACCCCGGAAGTAATCTGTCCATCATAAAAATTAACACCCACAAAATCCATATCGATATTTTTATAAGCAAGGCCGGTTCCGCTATATGCCCAGTAAGCCGGGTAACTTACATTATAAATAGGATCATTAAATTCATTGGCCGTTTTTGTTACAATCGGTGCGCCGGTTTCGGCATCATAGGCGATTGTCTTAGTGCTTACCACACTACCTTTGTCCATTACAACAACACTGTCTTCAATTGCATGGTAGTTTATAAGTTTGGTGCAGGTAACAGCCCGGTAACGATTTTCACCTACCGAAATTAATGGCAGGAAGGTTGGGAATGGAATAGTTACAAAAGCAAAAAAGAATAAGTCAGTCTGTATCTGACCATTAATCCCTTTACTTTTGATACTGAATTCCCTTATATCAGTCATCAATTCCATATCAACACCCATATTCCCCTGGTGAACTGCTCCCCCTTCATTGTTATATACAAAATCCACTTTATCATTTAATCCGTTTTTGCCGGTATTCTTGTACGTATGATAGGAAACTGATAAGGGTGTTTTTTCATCACTTTCACTATAGGCTGCCTGCGATTTCATTTTGCCATGCATATCATTGGTTTCTACTAAAAACCCCTGCGATATTGTACGGTGATTTTTTATCTCTTTATATAAAAAAGAAAAGAAAGGATCTTTGTTATATTCCCGGCTATCCATACCGGTTTGTGTAGAGTAAGAGGGATATTCCCTGGCGGTGTAAAACTCAGTTACCTGCTTGCCTATGGCAGAGCGTAAAGTAGAATCACCGTGGGTACCCTTACGATGAATGGACCTGACTGTCACTTTGCTATATCCCACTACCGGTGAAGGGTACAAGCCCTCTAAAATTGGCATTTCCACTGCTCCATACTCAGCAGGGGCCAATGGGAGTTTATTATTAAACTGAATAATTTCCCTGAATGGATTTTCTTCACTTCCAATACCCGGCTCATAACTTGCCACGCCACTACTAATTGATACATCTTTCCCATCTATTTTTTCGGTAGTTGTGTAGTCGTAGTCCTGGCCATATACAGAATTATATTGGCGAGTCATTTTATTCCAGTTATCTTTTACAATAACCTGCTTTATTCTTGCCCCTCCTCCAGATTTCTTTTTTTCAGGATTATTGAGCCGGATAAACGATTTAGCCAGCACAACAGTCTTGGCATTGCTTTTAAGACGCATCTGCTGATCAACATTTGTAAATGCAGTTGTAAGGCTTGTTAACATCCCGATACTCCCAGCAATAAAATCTGCCAGGCTGGTAATATCGACATCATAACCGTCAAAGGCTTGTCCCGGTATATTATTTGTAAGAAAACTAATAGCACTTTTGGCCAATGGACTTTTACCATCAACAGCAACCAAATGGACATAAATATAATCTCTACCAGTACTATTCTTACAAAGTCCATAATCATCATACTCCGCATAACAGGTTAATGGCTCAGGGCCATCAGGCATATTGATCTGTAGTTTAAAGGCTAGCTGATGGATCCCTTCTAAATATTTTGAATATATTTCTGCCTTTTGTTTAAGGGTATCTGTATTTTCTAAGGCAGTGGCAAGTTTAATGTATACATAATCATTGTCACTAGAAAGTCCACGGTAAATATTACTACTGTTTACATAATCTTTCGTATTTCCAAATCCATAAATGTTGAACATATTACAAGCACGGCGATCCTGCGTATAGGCGTAATCGTCTGCTTCGTATTTCATTTCCATCTGGCCGCCGGATGGGAGCAATATTTTTTTCAAACTCCATGCTCCGGCAAACTGGTCGTTCAAATTTTTCTTATCAGATCCTGCCAGCGTATATGGATAGTCAACATTTGGTAATCCGGACGGATTAGCAGCGTGGTTTTTATACGTACCCCACCGGTCAGCGGCGTTATAAGCATATGATGGATTTTGCGAGCTTGTATCAGCGTTATAGCCAAAGACATACCGGTCTTTAGATTTTACCTGTCTATTATAACTAAAATATACCTCTTTGAGCGTAAGCTTACCACCTCCATTATTATCTGGTGTGCCGACACATAATGAATAATCATACACAAAAAACACTGACTTCAATGGCTTTGCATTGTCAATGCCTTTGGCCTTAATTTCTGCCTTGGTATATAAATCTATTTGTGTCAGCTTTTTATTGGCATTTTCTGTAGTATGTATCCTTCCATCCAGTTCTCCCATAACACCCTTAGCATCGTTTCGAATATCAGTTTTGAATATAGCGACCATTGATTTAGATTCAATTGCCTTCAAATACCAAACTTCCCTTTCCCCATAGCTGATCATCGCTTTATTGTCTTTCTGTTCTGTACGAATGCCTTCATTAAAAGAAGCGCTTTTTGTAATTCCATTACTTCTTGGTGTTCTCCATCTGTGAACACTGTCGGATTTGGTATAATCAAATTTTACTGCGGTACCCAAATCATCTTCTGTAATGCCATTTGACGTAACATCGACGTAATCCGGCGATAGTAACCCTGTAATTAAAAAGGATGTGGCATATGCAGGAGTTTCCTGGGATTGCACATAGCCGTGCATTTTAGCGAAGGTCTTCAGATGATCAGAATTGATAGTGGGTTCATCGGGAAGAAAACTTACCAGGTTATTCGTATCCGGGTTATTCTTGACCGTAAACGTAAAATCTTTTTGCTTTATATTATAAACCGGTAAGCCATACACATAACGCATTCCACTTTGTTCCACTACATCAATTTCTGAAATATGGTGTTTCTTCCTAAAACCGCCAACTCTTGCAATTGTGTCGTAGATAATATTTTTATCCTGGTTAAATGTGCCCGTATAATTCCTGATATAGGTTTCCAAACCGATTCTGGCAGCATCACCCGCAGTTATCATTGTGGTTACCTGGGTACGTTTCTCCCTGTTTGGTAAGTTTGTATTCGTTGCAACTGAAATGATTCCCTTTTTGCTCCCTGTTTTTTTATTACTCAATTCCAGGTTTGAAAGGAGGGTGACATTATTCGAGGTTCCCCCTAGTTGAAAACGTACTAAATTATCTTCTCCAATCCTGCTTATTACATCCGGATTTGTTACGGTTGATTCACCTGGGTTTCTAAAATACACCTGCTCAAAAGAACTATTTGCCTGTTTTGATTTGAAGGACATGGTTTTTAACAAAGTATTGGTATGATCCTTCCAACCTCCCACCCTTGTCGGAGTAGAAATAATGTTATAGTTGCCTCCATAATGACCTGGGAAGGCAATATCTAAACCGACAGACACATTAAAATCTTTCGAAGTGGTTACATTGTCACGCATAAATCCCAGATCTCCCCGGTATGCTCTGATCGTACCTCCGGTTCCTTCACCCTGTATGGAAAATACATCATAATTATACTGTGGTGCAGAAATTACCGGTGTATTTGGTGTTACTTCCGCATCTCCAAGCCGGTTGAAATCCATTACGGCATTTTCATTGGTGTTGGCTTTTTCAGAATACATATAGCCAACCAAAGGCTTTGTCACTATCTGTGATTCCTCGGGAACAATCGACTGGGAATAATTACCCATACCACTCACAGAGCCTCGGACGCCATAGGCACCAAATCCAAATTCCATCTGCGCAGACGCATTGAAATTTGCCATTGGCATTCGTATGGTTGGTATATAACTGGGTTTTGCAAAACTGATTGATTTGCCTAAGCTGAGTGAACTGCCTATACTGCGTTGAACAGGGTCTTTATCTGTCGAATAGGTGGTTGTACCTGAGATATTTAGCTCTTTCATACCCGTCCGGGAATTATAGCTGGTACTTAATCCAACCCCCTGATTTATTTTACTATTTCCCAAGGCAATATTCGCACTAAGGGAGGGAGATAGTGTAAGCCCTGAACGCGAACTTAACTTAGCACCTAACGAGGTCTCAAGTTTTGGGCTTGCCATTGCCTTTTTCTCTCCCTCTACCATTTGCATCATAGAAAAAGAAAGCGAAAGTTTCGCTCCCATGGTAACTTCAGGACCAAGATAATTGTTATATGACACGCCTGAATTAAGGCTAATTTTTGGTGTTTTCAATCCAAATAACTCAACGTCCCCCCCAATTTCTCCTCCGAATGTCCTGTTTGGTCGTACATTCTGGTTTACTTTTAACAGATCAGTACCATCAAAATCATCCGGTACCCCACGCATGCTTCTGTTAACAGTTCCCGGGTTAATATTCCAGCCAAGACCTACCCAACTTGCTTCCTGTTCCATCCCGATTCCTCCGCTATAAAATAAATTAACAGGATAGCCACCTACATCCAATAATGGGATGCTGTAGGAAAAATCACCGGTGAATAAATTAACCAGGTTGTTAGATCCTACCGCTTTAAATGAACTCGCCTCCGGTGAAGTGGGTCCTCCGATGTTTAATTTCTCGGGGGAGCTATTTACTTTATTTTTGTTATTGACCTTAGTTTCTGAAGCAACTACACTTGCTCTATGTTCGCTTTTATCAAATTCATCTAAACCGTCGGTTCCTGTTGGAACTGCTGGTTTACTAATCGTGTTCACCGAAGAAAAATGAATGTTCCTGTTATCATGGTTCGCAGTTGCTGCATACAAAGGACTTAGGAATTGTACATAGAAAATGATAAAAAAAGGCCAGGCAATATGCCTTGTATATTTATCAGCTAAAGATTGTATCATAGAGGTTCGTTGGTTATTTTTTATTTAATACTGAAGGTCAATACATGAGCCTTTTTATTCATGTCGGTAATAGATAGTTTGTATATTTTGCCGGATTTAAAACTGCCTCGTAAATCAAAATCCAGGTAATTATTTCCGGGTACTATTTGTTGACTTAATTTTCGTACAACCCTCCCTTTTTCATCCGTGAATTCAACCAACGCTGTGTACTGTTTATTATAGGAGTAATACTTTATGGGCAATAGATCCGTTTTAATATGTTGGATACCGCTTATATTATCTTCGAGCAGAATATAGCTGTTATTCCTGGCTGCAGTTGGCGCACCCATACTATTTAGTTTAAAAGTCCACACCTCAGTTTTCACCGCGTAACTAAAACCATTTCTTGCAACTACCTGCCACGCATATGTTTTATTTGGCACAAGAGCTGTGAAACTGGTTGCATACTGATCGTTGGGTTGTGTCAGATTATTCCTGGTATATACCGGGATATTATTTTGAATAGCATCTGCAGGCGCCTGACCGGATAGTACCTCCGTTACAATAAGGTCATAATTTAAACTACTAAACATATCAAAAGGGGTAGGTGGCATCCAACTGAATTGTGGATAGGCCGTCTCTATTTCTGATTGATCTGCCGGAGAATTTAATAATGGAGGACTCAGCGGATCTATATTAATTTGTATGCATTCCTGAGCTAATGGTTCTTCCTTTGGTGCATTTAGATTTAATTGATAACATGCAACATATGCTCCAAGTGGCAAATACGTTTTGGAAAAATCCTGTGCATTATAATTATACAAAACAGGTTGGATATCATTAATTGAAATTGCCTTCGCGCCTTTTCCAAGCAATAAACTTCCACTCTGTGCTGACATGACTACCTGCCCTGTTGCCAGGTCCTGTAAACTGAGTTTGATACTGACATCCAGAATATCTTCTCTGTTATTGACCAGGATTAAATTCCACAATTGCTCTTTCTGCACCATACCGGCAGGGGGTAATTGTGCACTGATGTTTACCTGTGCTGTAAGAATCAACGGCAGGATGCCAAGACTCAATATTATTAATTTTTTGAGCATAATTAAAATAATTTATACCAGGAAACCCTGCCAATTTCGATAGGGACTAAAGTGTTATTTAATGTGGGCAAAAAACTTCGTTCATACTGGAGCGTTAGCCCCCCCAGCTTTTTACAATTGGCACTCAATAACACTTGCTGCCCCCAGTACCTATTGCCATTGGTGATTTTATTGCTTTTGACACCTGCGCCAATTTTTAAAAAACTCTTTATTGCATACTCTGCCGAAGACTCCAATGTGTAATAGGAAAGTAGGGCTTGCCTGCTATAGGCGTAGCCAGCTTTTACCTGTGCTTTTTTGAGGAATACTGTTTGGGCTGCGTAATAATTGAAACCCTTATTCAAAATAAAGCCTGAGTCAGTCGCCTGGTTAAAATACCGGTTATATAACAAAGAAGTATTCATACCAGTATTCTTATAAAAATAGCTGTACACCATTGAGCCATTTAAGATGTAATAGGCGTTCTCCCGGATTTTGTCTTTATCAATAAAATATAATTGTGTGCCCGGATAATACCCAACACTTAATGATGGATATTTTGGAAATCGAACATTCACCAGCACTGATTTAAAAGTGGTACTGGTCTTAAATGTTTTATCAGTAAAAGGATTGGTAAAATCATTCTGACGAACCATACCTGTTAGCGTTACCCTATTTTTATAGAAAGGCTGATCGACCCTGAACAACCAGGCTGTCTGATCCGTGTTATAGCTGAATAAACTAAACGATTGAAAATTCTTACCTGTCCTTCTGTAAAACCCACTTAGTTTGGTATCCGTTTCTGAAATGACCGTCTGAGCCTTTACATTAATTCCCATATTGGAGTAATCTGAGAATCTGAATAAGGCGCCAGCCTGTTTATTGTTTTGCAGCGTTCCGGTTAATGGTTTGGTTGATTTAGCAAATTCTGCGCTGATACTGGTATTTTTATCCCGTTTTATAATGGCTTCAAGAGAATATCCCATCACCGTTACATGATTCATCACGCTGTCTGAAAGACCAAATTGTGAAGTACTTTTTCTACCCTGAAATACAGACAAAATAAGGGCCTTATTCTCTTTATCTCCGATACCCAGTCTGCCCAATACCAGGTACTGGCTGTTATTTCGAGTTACATTGCGGTTGAAAAAATCACGAAAACGATAATCTATTTTACCCGCAGCAAAGGCTACATAATAGGAGGGGTTGTATTCTATATTTACTCCGGTTACCGTAATATTCTGTGCAGTCAGTTCTGTATAATTGAGCATACTCCTGCCAATCCCCAGGGTCTTTATTCCAGCTAATATGTTTTCCAGCTTTTCTTTTTTTTCCTGCTGTATACCATTTTCTGCTGCGATTTTCTTTAGTTCATTTACATTAGTGGCCTTATTTATTTTTTGCTTTACTTCGGCAATATGCTTTTGTGCGGCAAACCTGATACTATCTGCTTTACGCTGTAATCCCTTAATAGAATCTGCCAGTTTCACCAATTCCGCTTGCTTCTTATGAAACATTTCTATGTACCCGGGTTTAACTGTAAGTGAATCTTTTACTCTTCGTTGTATGCTGTCTTTTTGATTCCCTATAAAAGCAGGTTGCTTACCGACTCTTTTTAAACTACTAAAGGAATTGAATTTGAATTGATTCTTGTTTTCAAAAAGCCCCTGCACAGCCACTCTTGCATCAACTGAATCACGCATTTCATTTGCCTTACCTGGCATAACACTTGTCAGATCACCACTCATGGTGCCATTGTTTTTCAAGCGTTCTTGTTTGTACTGCAGCTCCTTCTCTTCAATTATTTTCTGTAAGGTTGCTCCACTGCCTAACCAGTTTTTAAGCGCATTGTACTGGTTGAGTTTATCATTCAATTCTGCTTCCGTTAATTTCAGATCCGGATATTGATCCAATTGACCAGACAATTTCTTAAGCAATTCCTGCTTAAGATTTTTGTTGTAGGTATATCGATCAAAATTCAAATTCATATCTATGAAATTTCTGAAATAGGGTGAATTGCTTTGTCTTGTTGTGAATGCTACTTTTAAGGGATATTTTTCTTTAATAACGACTTCTAGATTTATTCTCTCGGTATGTTGCTGAAAATTCTGCTGTCTAATCGGCGTATCTATTCTTGACCGGTAAATGAAATCATAGGAAATATTACCATGAATAGTGATGAGCTTCGGCCTCGTTACTTCCTGAACGGGAACCGGTATTGCAACCAGTTCAACGGGTACAACAACATATTCAGGGAGAAACTTAGTTTGAATTGCATAACTTTTACAGGCATTTCGATAATAATGGTTACTAATTAATCCGGAATCTATTTTTATAAATTGTGTGTTATCAAATAACTTATTATTAAAAGAGGAAACAACTGGCTTTACTGCCTGGGCATATATGTATTGCATACAGACGCACATACACATAAAACAACTGGCTGTTTTTAACAATTGCATGTTCCCTTTAAAATTTTATTGATTGCTACTGTTTAGTTTTTCCTTTAACAATTGATTTTCCGCAGATAGCTGCTTCACTTTATTGTTTAAGTCCAGCATGTTTTTGTTAAGTTCTATCATGTATAGGGTTAATTCTTCCACTTTTTTTAACAGGGTTGTTTGATTCTCGCCAATATCAATTCCGTCCTTTTGTACTTCGGCAGCGGAAGCAACTCCTGGAAGGTGTTTATTTTTCTGGATAAATTCGGATACTTCGGTAAGGGCTGGTAACTTATAATCTTCGTCAAAAACATAATCTGCCCAGGTGATTGCATCTACCTTTACTTTACGGGTACGGATGCCGGTTTCCACAAAAAGTTTGTAAGCAGTATCACTTATTTTATTGGTACCGATTCCTACTTGCCCTGATGTGAAATTTCCATATATCAAGGGAGTAGCTGTATTGCTATTTGCTATGTATAATTTATTTGATCCTGTATCATTATAACCAGCCTGATAACCCAACATAACATTTCCTCCGCCCTGGCTACTATAACCTGCCTTGTAGCCTATCGTTGTGTTATTTCCAGTTAGCGAACTGTACCCTGCCATATATCCAACAGCGACAATTCCACTACCAGCTGTATTTAAATAAGAAGCTTGCCTTCCTAAGGAAGTATTTTGGCTACCCGTAGTATTATTGCGCAATGCGGTCACACCGATAGCAACATTATCATTACCGGTAGTGCTATAGCGCATCGACCAATAGCCAATAGCGGTATTATTTTGACCAGTTGTATTGGCAAACAAAGATGCACCTCCGACGCCGGTATTATAATCCCCGGCAGTGTTAGAAGCCATCGAACTAGTTCCTATTGCAGTATTAGAAGCTCCAGTAATATTATTATACATGGATGAAAAACCAATTGCCATATTATTGCTGCCTGTAGTGTTAAAGTATAAAGAGTATCCACCTAATCCAACATTTGCTAGCCCTGTAGTATTGGAGAATAAACTATAGAATCCCGCAGCAGTATTGGCTTGACCCGATGTATTACTCGCTAGAGTATGTGAGCCTAAGGCAGTGTTATTAACTCCTGTACTACTTGGATTAAGTCCTGCAAATCCAAAAGAAGTATTTGTAGAACCTATTAAACCGGACCGAGTATTAAATCGCTTAAAAATAAGATCTACACTATCAATTGTACCGATAAAGTTGGTGGAAGCATTTAGACCTGAGTTGCCGGTCAAATTCCAACCCGCATTTAAGGCTGAAATACTTCTATACGCCACTTTACCACTTGTGTCACTTACCAGGATCCTGGTTGCTGTATCATTTAGCACTAAGCCGGCAAACCTAACAGTGCCGGTTGAGTGAAGTTGTGCTGTTGGAGCAATTGTGCCAATTCCGACATTACCTCTTAACACGGTAGTAGCAATGCTGCTATTTCCCAATACAACTGAATTCGCACCAATTCCGATCGCATTATACCCTATCACTATACTGTTGTTATCGGAATTATTTAAACCTTTTGAATCAGCCCCAATATAAATGCTGTTGGCTGTACCTGTTAAATTTGAGCCGTTAGCGATATAACGACCCGCCTGATACCCAAGTGCAATATTGTTATTGCCGGCTATATTAAACCTTAAAGCACTGTATCCATAAGCCGTATTATTATTAGCGGTTGTATTTTCCCTCATTGTAAAAGAACCACTTGCTGTATTTGTGTTACCTGTAGTATTAAATTGCATTGCTAAATAACCGAATGCGTTATTATTGACGCCGGTCGTGTTATTTATTAACACACTATCGCCAATAGCCGTGAGTTGAACCCCAGATGTATTGGACTTCAATACATCATCCCCAATACCAATGCTCCCATAGTTTGAACCTGTCCCCTTGGTGATATTAATACCACTTATAAAATTATTATTCCCCCCTAACCTGGACCCTCCATTCACATCAAGTAAATATGCCGGTGCTGTTGTTCCTATTCCAAAGTTTCCACCTCTCGTATATGTAAACACGGGGCCTGCATAAGAGTTCCAACCAAAATCCATTCTGTTTGAGGGCGAATCATTACCCCCGTGGATGTATCGCCATTCTGCTGAATTCCCTTTTGATTTAAGGGTACCAAACCTCAGCATAGTAGCAGCTCCAACACCTGTGTTGTTTGGGCCGAAGAAGCCAGCTACCAGTAAGGTATCACTGACATCATTTGCATTCACTTCCAGGGGTATTCCGGGAGTTGTAGTACCGATACCAACATTACTGCCGGTAGTTGTCGGAAAAACATTTTGCGATTTCACTGCATTCGTAATCATACAGATTGCCAGTATCGATAAAAATCGTTTCATGTATTTATTAGGGTTTATGTTTAAATAATGTTGGTATAATTGAGCTAATCTTTTTTAAAATAGTTTTACTAATTTTCTGTTTTTTGATTGTACATAAAAAATTGGGCGCAAATTTCAGAAGCACACTTTTTGCAAAAGTGACCGCTTGACAATAATTTTGCCTGGGCTACCTACACACACTTTTATTTGGGAAACCGACCTGTCAAGAAATTTTTAGCAGATCAACCTTTCAATGTACCGAGGAGTCTTTTAAGATTGGGACTTTCCTTTGATTTAACAATAAATTACATGGAAGGGTAGGTACGAGATGTAGTACAGGTTTCATAATCAGGGTTTGGGTAATTAGGATTAGTTTCGATTTAGGTCTTAAATGGATTCTAACAGTTGTTGACACTGTTATTGTCTTAATTTATATTTCTTCGGTAATATGGTTCATAACGACAATTTATTAATAAAATTGCAATCTGTACACACATACCTTCTCTTTAATTTGCATTATAAAATCAACATATTCTAACCATTAGGTCTACATGCTTTCATCACAATAAAAACTCCACTATATTAATACAAAAAATAGATTACAAGCAAAACAATTTATTAAGTGTGCAAATACAGTGACAACTGTGTAAAATCTAAGTAAATTAGAATCTCGTTAATTAGAATTAGAAAATTTAGACCCTAATAATACTAATCATTTTTACTTATATCATTACAGATTATTCATCTCTAATAATTAATGTTTATCGTATTTTATCTTTAATAAGGCAAAGCGAAATCAGGTACGTATCATGTAGCTTTAATTTCAAAAAATGTTCCTCATTTAAGAGTAAAATACTTTTTATTGATATCCATCACTTTAGATGTTTCACAAACAACGACATTATTATTGATCCAAAAAAAGGGGTTTTTCCCTTTTTTTGAAAGGTCGCTTTCACCCATCTTTGTGAGTCACTTTTGCGAAGGACTAAAAAAGGTTTGGACTAGAAATTCTTATTAAAATGAAATGTTTGATTTGATGCGAAAATAATAGGATACTCTAAGGAGGGTACAAAGAACGTTTAATTTTATAAAACACGCGTAAACGCTAATGAATATTTAAATAGTTGTCTCGTATTAAATCGAGCGGCAAGGCTTTGTACGAGATGGTTTTTATATTTTCCATATAATATCTTTACAAAATATCACGCCATGCTATTTTAACCAAACAATGAATTCTGTTCCTTATGAGCGTTATTCATTGTTTCTTTATAGCGATTGCTGATTTCATTTTCAACCTCTTCCCTCAACCTTCCGAATTGTTCTCTTGAATGCCTTATTGTGACCTGTTTATACGCATAAGGTTTTATAGGTATAGAATTGGTACTGGCACTAAAGGGTCTTGACGTTGCGCCGTCAATCATTAGTTTTAGATACATGGAGTACCTGGGTAGGTTGATCAAATCCTCTTCCGTAAAAACAGGTTGAACCTCTTGCACTAACTGCTTTGCATCCTCTGCCCCTACACGAAATATAATCATAGTCCCTACATTGCCAAATATCGCATACCGTATCTTTTCATGGACTTGTTCCATGTATTGATGTGCCAGAAAAAGGGAAAGTTTGTATTTTCTGGCTTCAGCCAGGATATCGGCAATTGATAGCGAGACAAACGAATGCATCTCATCAACATAGAGATAAAAGGGCTTGCGATTTTCTTCTTCCTGGGACGCCCTATTCAATGCAGCTAATTGAATGGCATTTACAATCACACTGCCTAATATGGTAGTTGCGTCTTCTCCGAGCTTTCCTTTTGACAGATTGCATATCAATATCTTTCCCTGGTCCATCACCTCCTGAATCTGAAAGCTTTTGGTTGTTTGCCCAATGATATTTCGGAGTTTGGTTATAGCGGTAAATAGGCCGGTCTTATTGAGAATCGGGCTGATCGCTTCAGCTCTTAACTGCGGTGTATATTTATCAAATTCCTGGTACCAGAATGAAAGCAGGTATTGATCAGTGCAATATGACAAAACCCATCTCCTGAAACCATAGTCGGTCAGGAGGGGTTGTACATCAAGCAGGGTTGCATGAGGATAGGTACACAAGGTTAAGAGTGCATAGCGTAGAATATACTCAAGACGTGGCCCCCAGGAATCCATCCAGATTTTCTTAAAGGTGACGATCAATCCAGCCACTACTAAGTGTTCCTGATCATCTTGGATATCCTGGAGTGGATTAAACCCAATAATGTGGTTTTCGTCACCCGGATTAAAATATATCACATCGTTGATTCTCTCTTTTGGTACATAATCTAAAATCTTTTCTGCTATGTCACCGTGGGGATCAATTACACAGATACCATTTCCCCGTTGTGTGTCCGAAATAGCCATATTTATTAATAAGGTGCTTTTTCCGGTACCGGTTTTTCCAATGACATAGATATGGTTTAGTCTATCCGAATCTTTAATACCGAAGGTCTTTTTTTCATTGCGGAAATTAGTAACACCGATGGGCGTGATATCAGACATTTTATGATTTTAGCTTGCAAGAGGGATTTTGTAAGGCAGGGAAATTTGAACAATAATTCAAGTATCTATTTTCAATTATTACAATTTGTTAATTTAACAAATTACCCTCTCTTACATTCCACATAACTGTTTGGCATACTCGTAGTACGATATGACAAAATCATTGGATCAACTTTTTCAGGAATTTTTAATTGAACGTGAGTTTGTAAGAAAATTGAGACCAGACACTTTACGTGGCTATTCTCAAACGTATAAGACGTTTAATAAACTAGTTCCTGATTTGACAATAAGGCAAATAAATTCAGCCACCGTAAATAATTTTTTTAAAATACTTGAGGAGCGAAAAAGAATTGTTGGGAAAGATATAATCAAATCAGGTGTCAAAAAATCAACTACCGCTTCATATTGGTCTAAGCTAAATGCTTTTTTTACCTGGTTGACAGTAAAGGGACATATTAAAGCAAATCCATTTACTTCTTTGAAGTATCCAACACCTTCATATGACGATAAGAAGTATCTCGGAAAAGAGGAAGTTGAACGAATTCTAGCGGCTATCCATATGAATCATAAGGGTAATATTCTTCTCTTTAAAAGAAACCTGGTATTATTTCACCTCCTTCTTTATTGTGGCTTAAGAAAAGAAGAATTAATACTGCTGCAAGTCAGAGATATTGATCTTGAGAAAAACCTCCTTTTAATACGAAAAGAAAATTCCAAATCAGGCAAGACAAGGCAAATCCCCCTTCATTCTACGACCAGTATGCTTTTGAAAGACTATCTTAAAGAGCGCATTACATATACAACTCCCTATCTTACCGTATCTGCAAACCGCGATGATAGATTAACTAACGATGGATTAAGACATCTTGTCGAAAAAATTAAAAGAGATTCTGGTATTCCTTTTCATCTACACCAATTTAGACACACTTTCGCAGTCAATTTCCTAAAGGCTACCAATAATATTTTTAAATTAAAGATGTTACTCGGACATTCAGACATTCGGGTCACCACAATATATCTCCGGTGTATGCCTCCTGAAGAAATGCGCAGTGATATTGAGTTACTTAATATTGATACTTTCTTTTAAAAAGAATACACTTAGCGTAACCTGCTTCCTTATCAATAACAAACCAATGTACCCACCACGATAGCTAAAAAATGCGCTCATGCATCATCGATAGCTGTCGGGAACAGGTCATACGGTACTATACCCACTACAACCACTATTTTCTGTTTCACCCTTATCACATAACGATTTTGTGCTCAGGACCAGACTTGAACTGGTGACATCTCCCTCTTCAGGAAACAGGTCATACCTGAATTTTAAAAAAGCCTTTATTTATAAGGGTCAATTAGGAAAATAAACTAAAGTTGGAGCACTATTGCACAGGAACATGTCATCTGGAAACATGTCATCAAATAGTGTAGCAGGTATGTGTTGTATGGAAATTTAGGTAGTGCATGGTTTAGAGTACAAAAAAAATGAACATAGAAATACTAGCGAGTGAATTTTACGAATATTCATATTGTTTTAGAGGGTATGCAAAACCAACCATTCGAAGATATCGTCAAGCAATACAGTTTTACTGCAAATTTGCTCAGATAGAGAGTATTGATCAAGTAACAAGCCAAAACATTCAGGCATTCTTCTTTCACGGAAGAAGGCAAAGAAATTGGGAAGCCAATACATTCCTCAGCTACCATAAATCACTTGCAGTATTTTTCGACTGGTGTAAAGAAAGGAAGTTCATTTCAGTGAATCCAATTGAAGATCTTGAAGTGCCAAAACTCAATCGAAAACTACCTTCAAAACTTACACAGCAGGATGCACTAAAGTTATTGGAAATAGTTTATAACTATTCTTTCCAAACAAAGTTTGCTCGAAACAGAAATCATGCAATTTTTTCAACGTTTATATTTGCAGGGCTTCGTAAAAAAGAATTATTGAACCTAAAATATACTGATGTTGACATAGAAAATTTAACAATATTTATT
This sequence comes from Ferruginibacter sp., assembly GCA_046590675.1. Taxonomy (GTDB): domain Bacteria; phylum Bacteroidota; class Bacteroidia; order Chitinophagales; family Chitinophagaceae; genus Ferruginibacter. Next base: position 75,758 of record JBKJUP010000050.1, read on the forward strand.
CACCAGGGAAAAGGTAGCAAAGACAGAATCATACCTATCTCCTCCACTCTAGCCCAGAGTTTAAAAAGATATCTTGAAGAGAGAAAAATGTTGAATAAAATTTGTCCGGAATTCTTTGCTTCTTCAGCACGAACTGGCGGCCTTACAGAAATAAGTCTCACAAGGCTAGTTCAGAAAATCCGGGATGCCACAACTTTCCCTTTCACTATCCATAAACTTCGCCACACCTTTGCAACCTTGATGCTTGAAGGAGGATGTGATATTTACAGCTTATCTAAGATGATGGGCCATAGTGATATTAGAACCACAACAATTTACCTTGCAGCTAGTGCCGAACATTTAAGGTCTCAGATAAAAAAACATCCATTAGAAATTGCTTTTAGCTAATAAAATTTAAGCTGTTTATGGAAGAAGCTTTTGATCCACTTTGTAACTTGCCTCACCGTCAGCAATACCTCTTTTTGCTTTCTTATACGCCCAATGTGGAACTTGTGGACAGCTTTGGTTTAACTTATCTTTCTGCTCAGAAAAGTACTTTAATCTTTCTGTCAATACTTGTTCAGATTCATCTCTCCAACAATCAATAGACCAAAATATTCTTATTTTATTCAGTAAAGAATCATAATTATTACCGGCGTTTAAGTGTGCACTTGATTTTTGATTAGGGTTAAGAAAAGTAATTATGCTGGAAAGTGCAACAACAATAATAGAAATAATTCCGGCCACAATTTTATGTGTGTCGAATTCAGCAAATGCTGATGCTCCAGCGATTGCTGAAAGTACAACCATTGGTATCCCTATCCAAAGATGAAAATTATTCCAAAAATGAGAGGTAGCAAAATGCCCTTTTGAAGTTAACTGTAAAGCCTCTTCCATGCGTTGAGATTCCTTTATAACCTCTTCTTTAGTTTTTGAGACCGGTAACTCTGCTGTTGTTATTTGTTTAGCCATATACTGGGAAATAATTACCAAATACTTTAATCCATATTTCTATAGCTTCTTTTTCACCTCCCATGACAGCCACATTCTCAGCCCTTATCGCCTTTTCATATGCTACTTGAAATTTATTGACAGCTTCTACTATTTTTTCTTCTGTATTAATATAACTCCCTACATCACCGCCATAACCTGCAGGATCAAGATTTGCTTGCCTGACAAGAGTTCGAGCTTTATCAAAAAAGTATCGTACCCCAGATGAATAATTTGATATAGTTACATTGTTGAAGATTTCTAAGGCCAATACTTCAAGATGAAATGAGCCGAAATGTCTATTGTTATTTCTATTCCAAGCTTTGATCATCTTTACTAAAGGAACAAAATCACCATTATGAGTCTTATTTGAAGCAGTGACTAATTCAACATGTTTTTTAGGATCGGTAGATATCCATTTCCTGCTTATAGAATCAGGAATAAGATATCCCCCTCCTTGTCGGTTAAATGCGGGTACTACATCTACAATAAAATCTGTAAAACGTATGGTTACAGCGTGACCATTTCTACTGATGTCCGGAGTTGAAGTGTAAGTTTTTTTTAATGTTTTTTTCAGTAAATCAAGAAGCCCTCCTTGTCCACCATTTTGTCCATTATTGTAATTATGAAAATATTTAGCATCTAGAACCACAAAAATATCCACGTCTGCTTCATTTAAAGGCGAAATCATGGTACTTCGAGAATATGAGCCAGTTAGAAATGAATCCAAAACAACCAATCCAGCTTCAACAACCGATCTTACATTTTTTTGTCTTGTAGAAACAGCTTCAACTTGGAGACCAGTGATTTCAAGATTCTGCTTAAACTTTAAAAATGAGTTGGGTATTGTTGTTGCCATAAAGTCAAATGTAATAGAACTTTCCATTTAATGCAAGCTCACGTATTATCCTCACTATTTTTTGAGGGTACGTTTAGAAGAATATCTAAAAATACAGAAATGTTGAATTGTTTGAAATCCAGTTATCCACAGAATTTGTATACTCCACAAATTCCCCTCCCTTATTTCATTTTAATTTTCACCATACAATTCAGGTATGGAGATAAGTCGGTTTCCTAACAAGTTAAGAATGTTCAGGCGAAGCAACGGGTATTCGCAAAAGAAGGTGGCACGCCTCCTTGGTCTTGCCGACACCAGTACCCTGTCACGATGGGAGCACGGTCTTTCCCTACCCAGTACGATACAGTTGTTTCGTCTTGCCCGAATCTATTTTACTGAGCCTCATGAATTATTTGATGAACTGTGGAACCATGTTGAGGGAGATACTAACTTGTTGACTCAGGCACCTGAGCCTTTTAATCCTCATCAAAACCATTCTTTATGAGTCCATAACCTTTGCCAGATGTTGTAATGCAACATCATTTTAAAGGACATCGGATGCCCTTTAAGTTTCTCCTCTTCTTAGTGTCTTGGTATTGATTGTTTGAAAATTCTAACCGTATATAAACGAACGATAACGAAAGATAAAAAGAACGATCGTTCCTGTACCGATACCACTAAGGAGTATTACCAGTAACAAAAATTTAGTATGTACCAAGATTATGATCCGTATGAAATCAAGCTTGCCCATGAGATTGCGGAAACGCTCAAAGACAGAGATTCCATAGCGTTACACCTGCAGTATGTGAGGAAGTATAAAGAGGAGTTTCTCCGAAAGATATTGGCGAAAGTTATGTCGTTGGATGAGAGTAAAATCAGGAAAAACCGGGCTGCACTGTACACCTTCCTTATCAACCAGAGTTCGAAATATGGTGACGCTGGGCATTAGTACGAACACACGGCTCCTTGGGTTAGCACTTATCAATCGGGAGGGTTTAGTGGATTACTCAATTCACCTACATAAATCATCCTGGTCGCCGTCGAAAGCAAACCTGATAGTTACCAGCCTGGAGCCGTGTGTCCGGCAATACTGTATTAAAAGAGTTGTTTTGTCAATCCCCTATGAGCACCATCAAACGGAAGCCTTCAAACACGTCATTTCCTGCATTAGGCGCTATTTTGAAGCACGACAGATCCCGATCTACACGGAGACAGCGGAGGCACTCCATTCATTATACCCGCCGGGAGAAAAGAAAACTAAAAAAGCGCTTATGCAAGCTCTGACGCTATTGTATCCACACCTCTCATTCTGTTACCGCAAAGAGCTTCGAAACAAAAACAAGTATTATATCAAACTCTTTGAAGCGGTTGCAGCGGCTACGCTGCATCAATGAAAAGAGTTCGCAACAAGGATGGGATGGCTCCCGTCCTTGTTGTTTTCTTTATACTTGGAATTCTGGCAAATTCCCCTCTCTTATATACCAACATAGATTTCAGTACACTGAAGAAAATTGTTCACCCAAAAAAGAGAAATATGGAAGAAGTAATCAATGCGGCAAATATAATTGTTGCAGAAATCGAAATCAGTTATAAGCCGTTGGTAAAGACTTCAGATTGTCCCAGGATAACCAAATCGAAAGATGCATACAAACTTTTCTTAGAAACCTGGGATAAAGGCAAGATCGAGTTTGTTGAGCAATTTAAAGTCATGCTGTTAAATGCAAGCAATAGAGTTCTTGGCATTTGCACGCTCACGACTGGCTCTAGTATGGCAACGGTGGTTGATCCGAGGATGGTATTTGCCGTTGCCCTAAAGGCAAATGCTGCGAAAATTATTACTGCTCATAATCATCCGTCCGGGAATGTGAAGCCGAGCAAAGCAGATCATGCCATTACGTACAAGTTGAAAACTGGTGGAGATTATCTCGATCTAAGTGTTGTTGATCACATGATTATTTCTCCAGACGATTTTTATTCGTTTGCTGTAGCATGAGTTTTATAACTCCTTTTTTATTTCAAGCCCCTTTCAACAGTTTGCCATATACGCATATTTTCCTCCCTTATGAATCATCAGATACCCCGGTACACTGAAAAGAAATTGTTCACCTACAACATAAAAGTATGAATGATGTATTCGAGGCAATACCAATGGTCATTTCAGAAATTGAAATCAGTTACAAACCACACGTTAATCCTTCAGATTGTCCTAGGGTAACGAAATCAAAAGATGCCTATCGGCTTTTTATAGACACATGGGATAAGAAAAGATTTGAGTTTATTCAGGAATGTAGGGTCATGCTTTTAAACAGTGATCATCGGGTGCTCGGCATAGTCACCGTACCAAGGGGTTCATGTGTCAAAACAATGATTGAACCGAAATTGCTATTTGCAATTGCGCTTAAGGCGTATGCATCGGAAATTATTGTCACTCACAACCGACTTGCAGGTAACTTAAAGCCGGGACCTTCTGATCTTGAGCTTTCTGAGAAATTAGTATCGGCAGGATCGTTACTTGACATAAAAGTCGCTGACTATTTCATCATCACTACCGAGGGCTTTTATTCATTTTCATTCGAAGGAGTTCTATAACTCCTTTTTTATTTCTGTTATTTCCTCTTCAAAACTTGCAGAATACGCAAAATCTCCCTTACAGTACCGCATACTCGCATATACACTTTGTGTAAGAATTTTCTTTTCACAATGAACTACCCAGGGGCAAGCCCACTGGGTATCTTAGAACAGTTTCAATTGACTTGAGTGAACTTTTTTATATTCGGTGCCTCTTCCTTGGCCTTCAATATATCGTTTGATCACAT
>JBKJUP010000071.1:0-81967 GCA_046590675.1 Ferruginibacter sp.
ACTACAAACCATTCTAAACAATAAAACCCTGTACCAGTAAGGATTTAAAAATCTAAAAACCAAAATAATCATGAAAAATGATGAAAAATAGCAGTTTTAACTGCAATGTGGGTTAAGTGCAATCTTTTCGTCACAAAAATTAGTAGGTTGTAGTTCTTACTACTTTATCCTTATCTGCAAAAAACGCCGTGCAGCATTTTCAGAAAATTAAGGAAATTCCACACTTTCAAATAATCATCCTAAATTGCAAATGCTACTGCTTTTATATTTATAAAATATAAGTGCGTTGTTTGTATGTTTTTGGGATAGATAGAATTGATATTTTGATGATAGGTATTGTTCTTGTCCATTGGAATAGGGGTGACTTTTCAAAAAACCAGAAAATTATCGTTTTGTCATGGTATGTAGGGAACAGATGCCACTGACCATCCGATCAAAAAAATTAAATATTGAAAAAAACAGGCATGCTTTTTTCAATATTTTTTGTTTTATCTACAGTACTTATTTTTTTGACACAAAGCTTTTTTTGCGGGTCGATGAATGATGTACAGCAAGTCAACAATTACTATTATCCGCTTATTACAAATGGTAATATCCGTTAAGTTAACTGATCTGAATTTTTATAATGAGTTTATTTTTAAAGTTCAAAAAAGACTATTTTAATTATCTCGTTAGTATTATTTTACCCGCTTTTATTACTGGAATTTCTGTACCAGTCTTTAAGTATTTACTTGGTACCAAGGGGTATGGAAAATTTTCTATTTATTATAATGCTGTACTTATTTGTACCGCTATTAGTTCAGGTTGGATTACGCAAAGCATCATTCGCTTTTATCCCGCAAGTAATCATAAAATTTTATTTGCAAAACTTTCAATAAGGATCGCAGTATTAACACAATTGAGTTGTTTTTTACCCTGTCTTATTTTTGCTTGGTGGGTCAAAAATGACATCTTGTTTGTACTACTTGTTTGTTTGGCACTTTTTATCACATCCATGCAATTTTCATACATGGCCATTGCGCAATCAAGTTTTTTGTCCAGGAAAACAATTTATTCGGAAACCATTCGGGCAGTTTCTTATATTTTAGTAGCAGCAGTTTTTTTGTTATTTGCGCCGCAAAATTATTTGTATATATTATTCTTTGCGGTAATAGTTTCATTTACCTTCTCTGTTTTGTATTTACGCAGACAAACCGGACAGTTTTTTAGGCAGAGCGAAGATAAGGAAGCTAATGATCTGACGATCAAGAAACTGGTAAAGCAATTTTTTAATTATGGTGCACCACTTTCCATGTGGTTTGTGTTTGCTTATTTACTTTCGTATGTTGATAAAATTCTAATGTTACAAAACATAGGGGCTGAAGAACAAGGTAATTACCAAGCTATTTTCGATTTATTGTCAAAAGGAATTACAATGCTTATATCTCCTATACTTATTTCCTTGCTCCCCTTGCTTACATTTGCTTATGAAAAAGGTGAAACCAGGGAAATTAAACACTTATTAAAAAAAATTATTTTATTTGAATTGGCTGGGTTTGTAATCGCGGCAATTTTATATTGGTTATTTGGCGCTAACCTGTTATTTATGATATTAAAGGTACCAAATACTTTTACCTATAAAATAATTGGATTTATTGTAATAACGGCAACTTTTATTTTACAAATTGCGATGGTTGTTCATAAGCGGTACGAGCTTAGGAAGATGAGTCTTTTTCTATTGGGCACAGTAATTACAGCTTTGAGTGCGCAACTTATTTTTTATTGGTTTTTTCATGAAACAGCAAGTCCTTTATTATATCCATTAGGTTATTTATTGGCGGCTTTTGTTTACCTTTTTATTGTTTCATTTTCATTGTTTCGGGGTATTTTAAGTAATGGCGTATCTTTTTTAGGCCGTATTTTTTAAGAGGATTAAAAAATGGATAATATCCTGTATGCGTAAATGGTATAACATATTAGCAGAGCAGATGTTGATTTTATGACTTACACACCTTTTCAAAAATTTGGTAGTTGCGGCAGATAAACTTTTACCAAAAATTGAATTATAAGGTTAAAAAAATCAAGCCACTTTAACTTTTATAATCTAATGATCACTTGCAATGTGGGATGATTTGGCTAAACGTTTATTGATAAAAGATTTTTGATGGCTTTATTATAAAACGACACGAATTCAGACCAAAATATTTTAGGATCAGCTGTTATCCACCAAGTTTGATTTTGAAGTTTGTAATAACATCGAACCTCAAAAGTATTAATACTTATCCTGAATAATAAATACTTCGAATTAGAATAGAATTATCAATTCTTAAATAGTTAAATTTTTTTATCGCCTATATTAAGTTTTCTTGGTACTTTTTTATTTCTAAATTGAATTACAAATAATGACGTTTGGACGTTGTTTACTATAAAGCATTTTATTCTTTAATATTTCTTATATAGTATATTCGCTGATCACCTTTCCCTTCTTTATTGAGTACATTGGCGTGTTGCTTGAATTGCTGTATGTTACTTTTGGAGAACAAATGTTTTTTGTTGAAAAATAACTTTTTGTACGGAGGCAAATAATATGATCGGGCATCGTTCAGGCCAATACCTTTTTTATATTGCTCGCTGCCAATAAATTGAAATTCCATCGAGTCATTCACAATTGATTCAATTGTTAAATTATATTTTGAAGTTAAGATTTCCATGCTCTTGTTGGTATGCAAAAAAACATGTCTGGGAGCATCTAGCTGTACCCAATTCTCTTTATACAGATCAAACGCATAACTATCTGAAACAGGAATTCTTATTATGCATAAGCCATCTTTTTTAAGTAGCCTTTTTATATTTTTAATTACTTCAAAAGGATTATCAACATGTTCAAAACTATGATGCAACATTATAATATCAAAGATTTCATTTCCATCTAGCTCTTCAATATTTTTTTTAATGAGTTGATAATTACCGACCGAAATACTATCATTCATAAAAGGATCAATACCTGTTAAATTTCTATGACCACACCAATTTAATGCATCAATCAGGCTTCCGTCTCCACATCCTACATCCAGAATTTTAGAAGTCTTTGAAATCTTATCTTTTAGGGCATGTGCCCCGCCATCTCTATTCTTTTGCGAGAATAAAAAATTATTAATTGAATTATACCCCAAAGCATTTGCAACTGAGCATCGCACCACAAATCGCTTTATTTTTTTAGTGATGCTGGAAATATTGTATGTATTAAAGCTATAGTAACTCGAAGGATACATATTCTCCATATTTTTTTCTGGCTGTTCAATCTGAACACAACCGCATAAGGAACATTTAGAATATGAATAAAACCTGCCAGTTCCGAACATCATTTCTTTTATCTGCAAAGTGTTTTCACTAATCTCATTCGTACAAATTCTGCATTTCATTTCTTTGCTTTTTTTTTCTTTTATAAAATAACACACATGCAAGTTTTTCTATCCGGATTTTTATTATGATTCAAAGATTTACTCTAACAAATATAATATTTAGCAAAATGTATTATCTGCCTTCCTTATCGCACCAACCGAACTGAATATTCTAAGATTGTAAAGATAATGGAGATTAATAAATTAATTTTTCCTATCCAGAGTGTCTCACGGTTATAATCTGTTGGGTTTTATAAAATTCCGAAATTCTTCATATCGGTCTTTTCTGAAAATCCAGGTATAATTGGAATATTTTTTATAAGATTTGAAAAATCCAGATTTAAAAAAATGCACATAAATTGTGTACTTGTAGAAACTGCATGAGTTACAACGCATAAATGCCACTTTCTGCAATGTCTCATTTCGAAAATTAATCATCAACGACTGTTTTAATGATAGATATTGTTCTCGTAAACTGGAATAGTGGTGATTTTTTATCAAAATGCCTTAACTCTGTTCTTACTAAGGAAAATGAAGTATTAATTGATCATATTTATATTATTGACAATAATTCTACAGACGAATCCCTTTATAAAGCGCCTTCCACTGAAAAGATTCTGCTGATCAAAAATTCTGAAAATGTTGGATTTGCCAGGGCATGTAACCAGGGCTTCAGGCTTTGCACATCTCAATATGTACTGCTGCTCAATCCAGATACACAAATACAAGATTCAACGCTTAAGGAATGCCTGCAGTTTATGGAAACGAGGCAGGATGTGGGTATTTTGGGATGCCAATTGATAGGCGATGATGGTGAAATTGCTAAGAGTTGTGCCAGGTTCCCAACGCCATTACAAATGTTTTATGATGCCACGGGTTTATCAAAAATTGCTCCCATGGTTTTCAGGCCTGCCACCCGAATGACAGATTGGGATCATAAAGAAAGCCGGTTTGTGGACCAGGTAATGGGCGCCTTTATGTTTATGAGAAATTCAATACTAAAGAAGGCCAACTATTTTGACGAGCGTTTCTTTGTTTATTATGAAGAACTTGATTTTTCTGAAAGGGTATCTAAAATGGGGGAGAAGTCTTACTATTATACCGGAATCAAAATAATTCATAGTGGTGCCGGTACTACCAGAGATGTAAAAGGGTTTCGGTTATTTCTTAATTTAAGAAGCCGGCTTCAATATGCTAAAAAACATTTTGGATTGGGTGGCTATTGGCTGGTTTGGATAAGTACACTATTTTTTGAGCCTTTGTCAAGAATCGTTTTTTCGGTATTGACCTTAAAATTTAATGAGGTGAAAGATATCTTAAAAGGATATAAATTATTGTTTGGCTCTTTTTTAATTGCCAGGAAAATTAAATAATTGCATTATTACCAAAATGAAATTTACTGACTTACGCATAGCTTATTGGCCTTATTCTGCTGAATGCAGTGGACCCGGGGATAGAAGGCGTTTTGTATTTTATGCAAAAGAAAAAAATATAAAATATGAAATGGCCTGTACCAATAAGGAATACGATTTGGTTTACTTAACCGTGGGCTGTAATATTTATGAATGGATAAAATACAAGAAGAAGTACCCCAATGTAAAAATGGTTTTTGAAATAGTTGATTCTTATTTTCTTGAGGGACTCAATTTTTTTACTGCAGCAAGAGGGATTACCAAGTTTTTGATGGGCAAAGAATCAAAGTTGTACATCGATTACCGCATAGCAATAAAAAAGATGCTGCAAATTGCTGATGCCATTATATGTTCAACACCCATTCAGAAAGATTTCTTGTTACACTATAATAAGAATGTGCATGTGTCGCTCGATTTTTTTGAAGCCGACATCACCCATAAAAAAGTAAACTATTCCATAGGCAAAAAACTAAAATTGGTTTGGGAAGGTCAAACCTATACAGCACATAATCTCTTATATTTAAATGATGTACTTAAAAGTATATCCGATAAAGTTGAATTGCACATAATTACCGACCCAGTTATTAAATTCCCTTTTAAAATATTCAATAAAAAAACGGCAACGATGCTGTCTGCGCTTCAATGCGAATATTATTTACACGATTGGAACAAAGCAACTTTTTCAAAAATAATTGCAGACATGGATATGGCCATTATTCCACTTAACAATAAAAAGTATGGCACCATTACCATGAATAAGCCCGAGAATAAACTTTTGTTATTCTGGCAAATTGGTATCCCCGTTTTAACTTCTGAAAGCCCTGCGTATAAACGTGTAATGGATAAAGCAGGATTGCCCTTTTATTGCAAAACAAAAGAAGACTGGCTAAAAAAGATATTGGGTTTTATAAATTCCAGCGAAGATTGTAAAATTGACGAAATGAAGAAAGCAGCAAAATACCTGGAAATGTATCACTCAAAAGAAATAATTATTGAAAATTGGGACAAAATATTTTCATCGCTTCACTGCTATGAAATTTTTTAATCTGTTCAGCTACTTTAATTTATTTAATTCTTTGCTCACAATACCTAAATTGCGGCTGCTAAAAAAATGCTATATAAAATATGAGTGAAAGCACCGTTTCTTATGAATTAATACAGATAGATGCAACTGATTTGGAACTGGAAAAATATCGTTTGTGTTTTGAGAAGAATGGAACTGATAGGTCTATTGATAATTTAAAATGGTTGCACCAGCAAAACCTGGCCAATACTAATTTAATCTATTATGCGGTTACTGATCAGGGTGGCGAAATAGCAGGAATATATACCGTATTACCAAATTTACTTCGCCTTCAAAATAAAGTAGTGCCTTGTTTGCAATCTATAGATACACTTACAGACATCAATCATAGGGGAAAGGGTCTTTTTATTAAATTAGCAAAGCAGCTTTATAGTAAAGCAATTGAAAATAAATTTGAATTGGTTTATGGCTTTCCCAACGCTAACTCTGCGCCAGGCTTCTTTAAAAAACTTAACTGGAAATCCTTTGACCAGGTGCCTTATCTCATCAAACCATTTCGGCTTTCTTATTTCATTAAAAAATTACTTAAGAAAAAGAAAGACACAAATATTGCTGAATCGAACAAGCCTGTAACAGGGCTGGATAAACTGGGTTCAATAAATGGGATGCAATTAAAACCCATTGATAAATTTAACCAGGAGTATGATGTATTGTGGGAAAAGGCTGCCCAAACGATGGGAGTGGCAATTGAAAGAGATAGTAAGTATATGAACTGGCGGTATGTAGATAAGCCAGACGAAGTGTATTACCGGTACGGAATTTACAGCAATGAAAACCTGTTGCAGGGCATTGTTGTTTTTGCTTTGAAAAACAAGCATGACGGCGTAATTGGTTACCTGATGGAACTGATATATGACCCGGCTAACCCGTCAATTGGAAAATCATTATTGAAAATTGTATCTAATGTTTTACGGAAAAATAAAGCCGATCTTATACTTGCCTGGTGCCTGCCTGCCTCCTATAATTTTAATGCGTATAAAGGTGCAGGTTATTTTATTTTGCCTGATAAAATAAAACCACAGGATCTGTACTTTGGAGTCAGGTCGTTTCAGAGCAATGGTGCAATTATTGAAGATTTAAAAAACTGGTATATCAGCTATGCAGATTCGGATACAGTTTAACCAACTGGTTTTATAAAAAAGTCAGGCATGCCTGAATGGTTAAATTACAGCTCTAATATTTTTTTTGCAACTGAAGTCATCGTGTGACTTTCGAATTTATATTGCTCTTGCAACTGTTTAAAATGCAGTAGAATTTTTTCCAAAAAGGAAAAATTTTCATCCTGATTTACGCCAAAATTATGCGGGTGCCACCATAAATGATAGATTAATCCATTCTTAGCTGCATAAGACATGCTATTTTTTATTCTATTTAATCTCATTTTATCCAGGCTTTTCAAAATCGGGGAAAAGGGCCTTAAAAATCTACTGGCGGGGACATTTATTGGTAATTTTTTTTCAAGCGTTTCTTCTCTATAACAATTATGGCCCGAAATATTGATAAATGAATCGGCCAGTCTTACTCCTCTGCGTATTATATTTTCTTTTTGTCCGCTCCTGGCTTCGTATAGCCACGAAGATTCATTGCCCCTGATACATAATATTCCCAACTCGTTGCAAACCTGTAGATAATCTTCGTTTGACTGATTTCTTGGAAAAACCAATGACTGAATGGTTACGCCATATTCTGCAGCAACTTTTTGTGCCTGTAGAATATCGGCCCTGAAATCCTCTTTGGTTTGCCCTTCTTCGAGGCAGTAATAATGAGAAAAAGTGTGTGATCCAATTTCCTGCTGTGGATATTGCTTTATTAACTTAATTAAGCCTGGCGCAAAATGATAAGGGTCTTCCAGGTAATCTTTTCCAATTGTTTCAATATAGGAATAGGGCGACAAGTTTTTGTTGTCATAATTGGGTATGCGGGATGGAAGGTTCTGTAGCATCTGGTCTTTTGTTTCAAAAAAAAGTAAGCCTACAGTTGAAAATGTTGCATTTACTCCATATTGATCAAAAGTTTTCAATAGCCTGGGTATTACCTGGTGAACCCCCTTTATATGCATACCATATTTGCTAATCGTTATTACATCATTTACGCCCCACATTAATTCTAAATCAAGTGATATCACAAATTTTCCAATACTCATTACTAATGTGGTTTAAGTCTCGTTGTCTATTTTACAGCATGTAATTTAACGCCAGTTGTAGAATTTTTTTTAAAACTTTGAAGATAAGAGTAAACAATAGAAAATAATTATACTTCAAATTTTATATCAGTTTATTTTCCTTCAGTATTAAATAAAGGGCATATTTATGTACACATTCGGCCCATGATTATTTACTTTAATAATTCGGCTTATTTTTGCCTTCAAAATAATAGTAAACAACTCATGTCAACAAGTATCCTCATCACCGGTGGTGCCGGCTTTATCGGCTCTCATTTAACCAGGCTTTTTGTTACCAAATACCCGGGTTATAAAATTGTAAATCTTGATAAGTTAACCTACGCAGGTAATCTCGAAAATTTAAAAGATATTGAAGACAGGCCCAACTATCATTTTGTAAAGGGAGATATTACTGATATGGATCTTTTAAAGCAGTTGTTTGCAGAACACCAGTTTACAGGAGTTTTGCATTGTGCCGCTGAAAGTCACGTTGACAGATCCATTACTGACCCACTTGCCTTTGTTACAACCAATGTAATGGGTACAGCTTCTTTATTGCTGGCAGCCAAGGAATTTTGGAAGAATGATTTTTCAGATAAAGTATTTTATCACATTTCTACAGACGAAGTATATGGTTCATTGGGTGCAGAAGGTTTTTTTACTGAAGACACGCCTTACGATCCACGCAGTCCGTATTCTGCATCAAAGGCATCATCAGATCATATAGTAAGAGCATTTTACCATACCTACAACCTGCCCGTAAAAATTTCAAATTGTAGTAATAATTACGGGCCCTATCATTTCCCGGAAAAACTAATACCGCTTTGCATACATAATATCATCCATAATAAGCCACTGCCAATTTATGGCAAAGGTGAAAATATCAGGGACTGGCTTTTTGTAGAAGACCATGTTAGCGCAATTGATCTTATCTTTCACAAAGGAAAACCTGTGGAAACCTATAATATTGGCGGCCACAACGAATGGACCAATATTGCATTGGTAAAGGAATTATGCAAACAAATGGATGAAAAACTGGGCAGGCCCGTTGGTGAATCTGAAAAGCTGATAACTTATGTAAAAGATAGAGCAGGGCACGACCTGCGTTACGCAATTGACGCAAGCAAATTAAAAGATGAATTAGGCTGGATGCCATCATTGCAGTTTGAAGAAGGTATATCTAAAACAATTGATTGGTACCTGAATAATACCGAATGGTTAAATCACGTTACCTCCGGTAATTATCAACAGTATTACCAGCAACAGTATCATAAACGCTAAAAATTTCCCTGTTGGGGTTTAAAAAAATGAAAGGAATTATTCTTGCCGGAGGATCTGGCACAAGGCTTTATCCCATTACGATGGGTATCAGCAAACAACTAATGCCTATATACGATAAGCCAATGATTTATTATCCACTCAGTACATTAATGCTGGCGGGAATTAAAGAGGTGTTGATTATTACAACGCCGGAAGACCAGGCACAGTTTAAGCGGTTATTAGGAGATGGGACACAGTGGGGATGTACCATTGGATATGCAGTGCAGGAAATACCAAACGGGTTGGCACAGGCTTTTGTAATTGGCGAAAAATTTATTGGAAAAGATAGTGTGGCCCTGGTTTTAGGCGATAATATATTTTACGGCAGCGGTTTTAGTAAACTGTTGCAAAGTTCAGCAGATCCGGATGGTGCGGTCATATTTGCTTATGCAGTCAGCGATCCGGAAAGGTATGGTGTAGTAGATTTTGATGCCGGTTTAAATGCATTGAGTATTGAAGAAAAGCCTGCAAATCCAAAGAGTAATTTCGCAGTACCAGGATTATATTTTTACGATAATACAGTGGTAGAAATTGCTAAAAATATTCCGCCAAGCCCCAGGGGCGAATATGAGATTACGGATGTAAACAGGATATATCTTGAAAGCAAAAAATTAAAAGTCGGGGTGTTAGACCGCGGTTTTGCATGGTTGGATACAGGCACTTTTGAATCATTAAATGATGCCAGTGAATATGTTAGAGTTATTGAAAAACGCCAGGGGCTAAAAATAGGATGCCCCGAAGAAATAGCCTGGAGGATGGGTTTTATCAATAAAGATCAGTTACTAAAACTTGCAGAAGGGCTTAGCAAAAGTGGCTATGGAGAATACCTAAAAAGGATTGTTCAGTAATGTTTAAATAGTGTTAAGTGTAATACAACTCAATATAATAGCACGAATTCGTGTAATTCGCCTTTTGTAATTCGTGTAGTAAAAATAAATTTTGCGCCAATTCATTAACATACCAATAGGTCCATTTTATGATTTGTAACAGAGAAAGTATTATACGAAAAAGGTTGATAAAAGCGTTATTTCAGCCTTGTTACAAAAATTGAATTCCATATTGTCAAAGGATTCCCTGAAGCAGGTGGGTGCTTACACAATTACCGGCTCTGTCTGTAAGGCGATATCTTTTGCTGCGCTGCCTTTTTTTGTAAATATGTTGAGTGAGGGCGACATTGGCATATTGAATATATTTAGTAATTCAGTAGTTTTTTTAACTCCCATCGTCTCCATGGGCGTTTTGTACACAATGTCCATCGACTATTTTAAGTTACCGAAGGAAAAGTATGCTGTGGTTTTTTCTACCAGTTTAATTATACCCCTGGTTTTTTGTATAATACTGATGCCGGTTTTATATGTGTTTAGAATCCCTTTAGAAAATCAGTTTCAGTTTCAATATAATTTTTTCTGGCTCATTCCTGTTTGCCTGTTTCTCAATTTCTGTTTTGAAGCTTTTATTGTTATCATCCGCAACCAGAATAAGGTGGTACTTTTTACAAAAGCATATATATTAAAAGTGGTTGTTGAAATTGGCTTGTCCATCATTTTTATCCTCTTTTTTTATAAGAGCTGGTATGGCCGTGCACTCGGGTTTTTAATTTCGGGCATTGCGGTAGGTTGGCTGTTTTTTTATCATGTAAAAAAGCAGGGCTTCCTCGTAAAATCGCTCGACTATAAGATACTTAAAAATGAATTATATTTTGGTTTGTCGGGAATGATATTGCAGACAGCGATATTTTTCATGAATTCATCCGACAAGTTTTTTGTGATTGCAAATTTTGGAAAAGAACAGGCAGGTTATTATGCTGTAGCATCTACCTTTGCTACCGTACAATTTTTAGTTTGTGCATCTCTGCTTCAGTACTTGCAGCCGGTGTTATATAAGCGATATACTCAATTGCAAACCTGGCAGCAGGTAAAAGGCCTTTATGCAAAATATGCCGTTGCAATGTTTGCTACTTTAATTGCGGTGGTTGTATTTGCCTATGTCGTTTACAATTATTTATTGAAGGAAACTTACAAAGAATATTTACATTATTTTTATATCTTAAGTATCAGTTCATTTGTATGGACTATTTCGAATGTGTTTTTACAATTCATTGTATTTAATAAAAATAAAAAAATCATTTTTCAGCTTTCTGTACTAAGTATTATTGTAGCGGCTAGTGTAAATTATTTTTGTTCAAAATATTATGATGTAACCGCATTGGCCTGGGGGCAGGTTATTACCAATGTAATAGCATTTTTGCTGATTCTTTTTTATGATAAGAAACTCAATTATTTTGTGAATGCAAAAGCGCATTTAAAAGCATAAAATTTGCGTTATTTTTTATGCTGATATAATTGCAGACAGCAAATATTCCGATCAGGGAAATGATCAATAGTGGTTAAAATTTCCGGGTGAAAAGCACATAGATACAATGAAGAAAGTTTTACTAATCTTAGAGGATTTAAGCGGGGGTGGTGCAGAAAGGGTATTTGTAAATATTGCCAACGTGTTTGCTGCAAACAATATTGAAGTGGAATTTTTATTAGGAAATAAAACCGGTGTTTACCTGCAGATTTTAGATCCATCAATACCTGTTAGAGAAGTTGGCGGAACAAGCCTGTTAAAGTATTTGAGAAGTTTCCCGAAAATATTTAAGGAAAATAAGTACACACATATTTTTACCGCCAGTCATTATCCGGCCACTGCTGCCATTGTCGCAAAAAAAATTACCGGTATCACAGCAAAAATTTATCACACACATCATTATGCCCAACCCTCATCACGTGGACTAAAACATTTGAAAGGCGATACCATTTTGAAGTTGCTCCATTTTTTTATTATCCCTTATGCCGATAAAATAATTGCAGTAAGCAACGGTGCCTTGCAGTGGGTTCGCAAATTCAGTCACCGAAAGTTGCCACAGGGATCGTTTATTTATAATCCTATTTTTGATGATACCATTTATAGCCTTGCAAAAGAAACTGTAAATTTTCCGGTTTCGATACAAGACAAGATTGTGCTGCTGAATGTAGGGAGACTGGCAGAGCAAAAAGATCAGCTAACATTATTAAAGGCATTTTTAATTGTAAGGAAGGCCCATCCACATGTCGTTTTGTTTATATTGGGGATGGGGCCATTACAATTGTTGCTTGAAAATTTTATAACTGAGCACAAGCTTAATTCAAGTGTATTTTTGATTGGCTTTGAAGCTAACCCCTACAAGTGGATGGACAAATGTGATGTCTTTATTTTATCATCGCAGTATGAAGGTTTTGGAAATGTGTTGGTAGAAGCGATGGCGTTGGGAAAAACTGTAGTAAGTACCAATTGTATTGCAGGTCCGGAAGAAATTTTGAATAAGGGTGAATTTGGATACTTATGCCCGGTAAAAAATCCGGGAGAAATGGCAACTGCTATTTCAAATGCAATTGTTGCTCCGTTTGATCCTGATATTATAAAACAAACAAGTCAGCAGTATCGCATCGGAAATATTGTAAAGCAATACATTGATATACTTTAATTGTAAGTTTGAGTATTTTATAAATGCAAATGCAAAAGTGATTTGATAAAAGACAATGAGTTTAACCAATAAATATTTTGTTCACGAAAGCGCTTACGCAGACGAAGGCTCCGAAATAGGGGAAGATACCAGTATTTGGCATTTTTCGCATATTATGCCAACTGCTAAAATTGGCAAACATTGTAACATCGGGCAAAATGTATTGATAGCTGCCAACGTCATCCTGGGAAATAATGTAAAAGTGCAAAACAACGTGTCTGTTTATGAAGGTGTTATTTGCGAAGATGATGTTTTTTTAGGCCCTTCTATGGTATTTACCAATGTAATAAATCCAAGAAGCGCCATAGTAAGGAAACATGAATATAAAACAACACTGGTAAAAAAAGGCGCAAGTATTGGAGCCAATGCAACCATAATATGTGGTAATACAATTGGCGAATATGCGTTGATAGGAGCAGGCGCTGTGGTTACAAAAGATGTGCCTCCCTATGCCTTGATAGTTGGGAATCCGGGTAAACAAAAAGGCTGGGTTAGTGAGTTTGGGCACAAATTGATTTTTGATGAAAATGATATTGCATTGTGTAAAGAAAGCGGACAAAAATATTTATTAAAAAATAACGTTATCAACAGGATCCTGTGACGCTTGATGCATGCCTGGTAAAGGCAACCGGTAATCACAACAATTTTTGAACTGGCCTGCCTGTTAGTATCAGCGGTCACGGAATTAAAACTTTACATTTTCATTCAAAACTTAAGTCTTATGTGTGGTATTGCTGGATTCGTTTCTTTAACTGAAAGACTTGAACAGCATCACCTCAAATTTATGGCAGACGATATGGCCCACCGCGGTCCGGATGCAGAGGGATTTTACTATAAAAATACACCGGGTTGCACCATTGGCCTGGCTCACCGAAGACTGAGTATTTTAGATTTAAGCACCACGGCCAATCAACCGATGATTAGTCATGATGGGCGAATTGTAATGATTTTTAACGGAGAAGTATTCAATTTTCAGGAACTATATAAAGACAAACTTGCAGGCATAGAGTTAAAGACGCACAGCGACAGCGAAGTAATACTGGAATGCTTTGCAAAATATGGAACCGACTGTTTTAATTGGTTTAATGGCATGTTTGCCATAAGTTTTTGGGAGATTGAAAAGCAAAAACTTACCATAGTAAGAGATCGGTTTGGGGTAAAACCTGTTGTCTATTTTTATGATAAAGATGCGTTGATTTTTGCTTCTGAATTAAAGGCCTTTGAAAGATTACCTATACCAAGAACACTCAATATTCCCGCCATACAGGATTATTTTTTTTTAGATTATATTCCGAAAACTCAATCTGTTTTTAAAGAAATTCAAAAACTACCCAATGGCCATTACATGGAATATACGCCGGCGGACGGAATGAAAATAAGCTGTTGGTATGATTTATCTCAGCAATATCAGTTGGAAAAGAAGGCAATAACTGTAGCTGATGCCACTGAACAATTTGATGAACTACTCAGCAGTTCTGTAAAGTTGCGGATGTTAAGTGATGTAAAAGTTGGGTCTTTTTTAAGTGGTGGTACAGACTCGTCTTTGATAGCTGCTAAATTTCAACAGAATTCAACAATACCTGTTGAAACATTTACCATCGGGTTTGACGTAAAGGAATATGATGAAACGCATTATGCCAGGCAGGTTGCTGAAATTTTAAAGACATCACATCATCAGTTCGATGTGGATGAAGCCTATTGCCTTTCACAGTTAGAGGCTGTGGTAAATGCTTATGATGAGCCTTTTGTTGGCCCTTCTACCATACCTACTTTAATCGTTTGTGAAAAGGCCCGGCAACTGGTAACGGTAGCACTTAGCGGCGATGGTGGCGATGAATTATTTCTTGGTTACACCTGGTACAAAAGGTATAACCAGTTGAAGTATATTTATAAATACAGCAATACGCCGATCCGCTCTGCAGCAGCATCTGTCATGAAAAAGATGGGTCAGAAATATGATAAGGGATCCGCTTTGCTTGAAAGTGAAAATGAAAAAAAACTACTGCTGCACCTTATTTCGCAGGAACAGGGAATGTTTTCAGAAAAGCAGGTCGGCGAATTATTTAACAGTGAATATCAACACCAAACCTTGCTGCCTGATTGGGAAAAAATTGATGCAATGCCCATTAACAATATGGAGAAGATTTCACTTTTTGATATAAATAATTACCTGGCCAATAACCTGATGTATAAAATGGATATTGCTTCTATGGCAAACAGCCTTGAAGTGCGGTTGCCTTTTTTAGATTACCGGCTGGTTGAGTTTAGTTTGAATCTGCCCACCAACTTAAAAATAAATGGCAACATGCATAAATTCTTAATGAAGAAAGATTTAGAAAAGTATCTGCCTCATCACCTTATTTATAGAAAAAAATGGGGCTTTCCGGCACCGGTTAGCAGATGGCTTTCAGGTAATTTATCTTACCTGGTGGAAGATCATTTACTAAATAAAAGCAAAATAGCGCAACAGGGTATATTTAATTATTCATTCATCGAAAACGTTGTGAATGAATTTAGAAAAGGAAATGAATACATGGGTAAAAAAGTATGGAGCCTGATAGTTTTTCAACTTTGGTATAAAAAACATGTTGAAAATGGATAAAGCATCTATACTATTATTTCATAGGGTACATCCCAACCGGGATATAATGTGGGATCCGATGGACCCAAAACGTTTTGAATTTATATTGAAGTTTGTCAAAAAAAACTACACCATATTACCATTGCTCGAAATACTGGATTCCAATATCAAACCAAAAAAAAAGCCACTGGCCGCAATTACTTTCGACGATGGCTACAGGGATTTTATAGAGTACAGTATGCCAATAATGGATCGGTTAAAAATACCTTCTTCCATATATGTTGTTACAGACTGTATTACCAATGACAGGCCAACCTGGACTTTTGAAGTGGATTATCTTTTTTTTAATACAAAAAAATTACAAATAAACTGGAACACGGATACCAGTATTTTACCTGTTGAATTGCGTAAAAGTAAATTTGTAAATAAACAGGAAATGATAAGGTTTTGTTTTCAGTTTAAACAATTTGTAAAAAAAATAGCTGAACAAAAACGATTGGATTTGATTCGGGATTTGTTTAATTCTTTTGATGATGTGGTAGTTCCAAAAGGGTTAATGATGAATTGGAAGGAAGTAAATGAAATTATTACAGCAGGAGTGGAAGTTGGCTCCCACACCGTAACACACCCACCGTTGGCCACTTTAACTGAGGATCAAATGGATAGGGAGTTGCAACTGTCAAGGAACGAATTTCTTAAATATACTGGTGTCAATTCCCCGGTAATTTCATATCCCGTTGGGAGCTATAATGAGCTCGTAAAATCAGCCGCCGTTAAAGCAGGATACAGTTATGGTCTTGCGGTAAAACAGAAAAAATTTAATTTAAATACCGGCGATAAATTTGAAATACCCCGCATTGAATTATACAATGAACCTTTTTGGAAAAGCTGGTTAAGATTAAAGCAATATGTATAGCAGCAATTGCATTTATTAAATAGTAGAAAGCTGAAAATGAAAAAAAATATCCTCTTTATATCTTATGATGGCATGACAGATCCGTTGGGCCAAAGCCAGGTAATACCCTACCTGGTTGGGCTTACTAAGTTTGGCTATACATTTACGATATTAAGCTGTGATAAGCCAGGTAAGTATGAGCTTTACAAATCAGATATCATCAATGTGTTGGCTGATCATCCCATTAAATGGGTTTCAATACCCTACCATAAGTTTCCACCAGTCATATCATCGTGGTACGATTCACGTATGTTGCGCAAAAACGCTGTACAACTTCATAAAACGGAAAAGTTCGACCTGGTACATACCCGTGTGGGAACACCAGCATTAGTGGGACATTGGTTAAAAAAGAATTTGGGCATTAAATTTTTGTACGATATCCGTGGATTTTGGGCCGATGAAAGAGTGGATGGTGGAATATGGAATATTAAAAATCCACTTTATAACTTTATCTATAAGTATTTTAAAAAGAAAGAAGATGAATTTTTAACGAGTTCAGATTACAATGTGTGCCTTACTTATGCAGGCCAAAAGGAAATTCATTCCTGGGTAAGAATTCCCCATCAACCAGTTCCGCTTCAGGTTATTCCCTGCAGTGTGGATATGGATCTTTTCGATCCTGGAAAAATAGTTGAATCTGACAAAGAACTTTTAAAAAATCAATTAGGCATTAAAGAAGATGACGTTGTAATAACATACTTAGGCTCCATTGGGGGTTGGTATTTAACCGATGAAATAATGCGGTTTTGCAAATTGCTCAGCGATAAAATGCCGGCAGCCAAATTTTTATTTATTGCTCCACACATGCATGAAGAAATAAAAAACGTTGCGGCAAAACATGCTATAGCTGCTGATAAACTAATTATAAAATCGGGCAAGCGAAAAGAAGTTCCAATGTTATTATCACTGGGTCAGTATTCTATATTTTTTATAAAACCATGTTTTTCAAAAAAAGCATCTTCACCTACCAAGCAGGGAGAAATAATGGCCATGGGTATTCCGGTTATTATAAACAGCGGGGTTGGGGATGTAAAGGAAATCGTTGAAAAATACAATGCAGGATATGTTATTGATCAATTTACAGACAATCAATTTAATGCAGTCATCGACAAGATAGCAATGGGCAATTCATTTAGTAAAGCAGCCATCAGAAAAGGAGCAGAAGAATTTTATTCTTTAAGAAAAGCTGTACAGTCTTACGCAAATGTTTATAAGCAAATATTTCAGTAACAAAATATACCAACGTTAGGTAACCCGGTAGCAGCATCTTGCATCATAGTTAACACCTTCAATTAATGGCCGAATTAACGTTGTCAGCTACACGATCAGTCTTCTTTCTTTTTTATCGTCACATCTGCCAGCCAATTTTAAAAATAGCTTGTTGGCAATTTTCTACCCTTCACGCTTCCTTTGTATTTACAGTTTTTACAAATCGTAATTGCCTCTTAACAAGTCGTCACTAATCTTACTGCTATTGAGGATAACCAGTTTTTTCAGCTAAATAATTTGTGAATAAATAGTTGCCGCTTAACACAATAAAATAGTTACAGGCAATTAGCAATAACGATATTTCAGAAACGTTATAACAATACCTGTTAGTTTCCTACTTATGTAAAACCAATTCTATGGAAAAAAGCACCATCCTGATTGTAAACAATAACCGACTGCTATTAAATGAAGCAACCTGCACTTTAGGTACTGAAGCCTTTATATCATCATTAATTATTGGTAAAATACCGTACTCCCTGCAAAGCTTTTAAAAAGTACAATCCTATCCCCATGAAAAATAGCAACAATGAAATTTTAATGATCGCTCAGTTTCCTGAGAATATTTCTCCCAATCAGCGTTTTCGATTTGAGTTGTACAAGGATTTACTGATGAGAAATGGTTTTAATGTTACGTCAAAGCCCTTTCTTGATAAACAGGCGTTGGACGTGATTCATAAGTACGGATACCTGTTTAAAAAGATAGCAGCCACTTCAAAAGGTTATCTGCAGCGGTTTTTATTAATTTTCAGCATCAACAAGTATAAGTATGTCTTTTTGCAAAGAGAGGTTGCACCACTTGGTCCTCCAATATTTGAATGGATTTACATAAAAATTTTAAGAAAGAAAGTAATATTTGATTTTGATGATGCTATATGGATAACGTTTGTATCAAAACAAAACAGTCTTGCTGAAATATTTGAAAATGCCGACAAAGTAAAAAAGATTTGTAAATGGTCGTACAAGGTAAGTTGTGGTAATGAGTATTTATGTAATTATGCAAGGCAGTATAACCCCAACGTTATTTTAAATCCAACTTGTGTTGATACAGATAATAAACATAATATTTTAGCCAATCATGATGTGGATAGAATCACAATCGGTTGGACAGGTAGTTTTTCCACCCTGTTTTATTTGAACATTGTTGAACCTGCTTTACAGCAATTGCAGATAAAATATGATTTTGATATAAAAATTATTTGCAGTGAGGCACCCAATTTAAAACTTCAGAATGTGCAGTATGTAGAATGGACTGAAGAAAATGAAGTAAGCGAACTTGCTACCTGCCAGATAGGCTTAATGCCTCTTTATAAAGAAGAGTGGAGCGAAGGGAAATGCGGGTTCAAATTAATTCAGTATATGTCACTGGAAATACCATCCGTTTCTTCACCCATCGGTGTAAACAATATCATAATTGAAGAAGGTGTAAATGGGTTATTTGCCACCACAGATGAGGAGTGGTACGACGGTATTGAGCAATTATTACTTGATGTAAATTTAAGAAAAACGATGGGTAAATCGGGTCGTGAAAAAGTGGTTCAGCAATACAGTCTTCGATCAAACGAGCAACACTTCTTAAGCCTTTTTAGCTAGTACCATAATAACATATTCTATTTATAAAGCAGCCTTTTTTAATTGAAGGACTGCTTTTCTCTTTTTATATATTTCAAAAATTAAAACAATTGCAATAATATAAAATGGCATGCAGGGTATTTTGTAACGAACCAGCGTGCCAAAATTTAGCGTGGTGGCACCTACAAACAATGCAAAGAGCATTGAAAAAAAGAAACAGAACATAACCATCGCATTTCCAAAAATGCTCCTAAAGAAATTAAACGGCCCAACACGAAAAAATACAAAGAGCGTATACAACATTAAAGTAAGGCTTTCAATAGAAGATAAAAGCGTAGATACCTTTTTCGATTCCCAAAGAAAAGGCCGGTACAAAGTTGCAATAATTGCTGCGGGCGCTAATTTTAGCAGACTGCTATTGCTACCGTCAAATTCAACTCCCAAGGTAAAGGATGATTCTGCCTTATGTGAAATGTTAATAAAAGCAGTTTGCTGTGTCTTTACAGTCTCTGCAAGCTTATCCAGTGCCATATTGCCCAGTTCTTCCTGTAGTTTATCGTACACCACATAAAATCCCCCCAACCCAAATAACAACAATGCTAACAAAGCAGCAATTTTAAATGATGCTCTTTTTATTAAACTGAAATTTGAAAAAACCAGGTAAAGGATAAAAAACGGCAGGTATGAAACCAGGATATATGATTTTACAATTACAATAACATAGCCGGCTAAAATTGCAATCAGGGTGTTTGTAATAATTTTTCTTTTTTTATACAATACATTGTAAATAGCGTAAGTCATCCAACCCAAAGCACCACTGCATAAGGGGTCTTTCAATATTCCTGAACTCCAGAAAACAAACGTGGGAAGATAAATGATTGCGATGGCAAGCTTCTTATGTATGCCGGGATATTGTTCATAAAAAAAGCGGTATAGCTTCCACACACCACTGAATGATATCAGCGAAAAAAAGAGATTTATTACCAGGTAACTTTTAAAACTAATAAATGAAAGAATGGTGACGAGCCGGGTAACAAAAAAGTTACTCTCACTTAAAAAGTATCCATGGTTGTAAGGATTAGCAAGTAAAGTTTGATCAAAATCCTTACCCGACATAAAGATCCATTTTATGTTGGATATGTCTGCGCCAATTAACCTTGTAATATTAATACCTTCTGTATAAAATAAATCCGTTGAATCATTTCCCGGTGAAACATAAGTGTGAAAAACGGTAAACGCAATCGCCCCAAAAACTTTAATCCAGAATCCATGCCGGTGATATTTTTTTAGAATAGGATCCTTAATATATTTTCTTCGCCACGAAAAGAAAACATGCAATAACAAAACATAAAAAGGAAATAATATCAGATCAGTAAATCCCATCCTGGTTGCTTATCAGAAAATTTTAGTGAGTGAAGGACTGCGTCCGCAAATTTATCCTAAAATATCAATTGCTATTCAATTATATACTGTTATTTTGCTCAAACCAAATATAGCAGCGTATGTGTGGTATAGCCGGGGCCGTTAATTTTAAATTGCCTTACGAAGCGGTTAGCCGGGAGCTTTTTCACAGAGGTCCGGATGAACAAAATGGATGGTCATCTGATAACGTAGATTTTTATCATCTGCGCTTATCCATTGTTGATATTTCAGGTGGCAAGCAACCCATGCACCTTGATGGCCGTTATACAATAATTTTCAATGGCGAAATCTATAATCACCATGAAATAAGAGCCGAACATAGTTTGGTTGGTCATACCTCTTCCGATACGGAAACCCTTTTATTACTATATAGAAAATATGGCGCTCAGTTTCTTCAATACCTTGATGGGATGTTTGTATTGGCCATTTATGATAATGTAGAAAAAACAATGTTCGTGGCCCGGGATCGTGCCGGTAAAAAGCCATTGTATTATTATTCCGATGGGCAAAAAATTGTGTTTGCAAGCGAGTTAAATTGTTTAAAAGCTTTGCTGCCGCTGCAAATGGACAGTAATAATTTTTATCATTATTTAAGGTTGGGGTCTTTTTATAAAGCGCTTACACCTTATAAAAATGTGCTCGAATTAAGTGCGGGCAGTTCTTTGTTGATTAACTGTAACACGCTGGAAATTAAAGAAAATCGCTGGTGGAATATCAACCAGTTTTATAAGCAAACTAATAACGATACATTTGAAGAAAGCCTGCAAAAGGTTGATGCCTATTTACACACAGGCATTAAAAGAAGAGTTGAATCGTCCGACCTGGAAGTAGGTAGTTTTTTAAGTGGAGGTATTGACAGCGGCCTGGCAACAGCCATCGCAAGCCAATACAACCGGTCAATCAAAACCTTTACTGTATCATTTGATGGCGAGTACGATGAAGCTCCGCTGGCAAAGCTTGTTGCAGATAAATATCAAACCCATCATACAGAAATTGCAATAAATTTTGATCACCTGCACAATGATTTGGAAAAGATCATTAGTAATTATGGCGAGCCATTTTTTGACAGCTCTGCCATACCGAGTTACTATGTAAGTGCAGCAGCTAAAGAGTATCTGACAGTAATATTGAATGGTGATGGAGCAGATGAGTTATTTGGCGGATATCGCCGTTATGTACCCTTTGCCAAATATGATTTTTTTAAATCGAATAAAGCCCTGAAAAATACTGCTGGTATTTTAAAGAAAATAATGCCGCCGTCAACAAATAAAAAATCTGTCTATAATTATCTGTTCCGGTTGGCTTCGCTTGCATCAAAAGAAAATCTTGAGATTTATTTGTCAGCAGGTGTTGATATAATGGAAGACTTTGAACAATTCATTTATGCTCCCACGCACGACTACCTGAAACCTGTGCGGGACGATTTTAATTGCATTATAAACGGAGATATCAGCGGGTTAAAAAAGCTGATGAATATGGATTTTAATACAACTTTATTCAGCCAGCTATTGGTAAAAATGGATATCGCCAATATGGCTCATTCGCTTGAAGGACGAAGCCCGTTTTTATGTAAAGAGTTGCTGGAATATGCACCGCAAATGAACGACAAATACAAAGTAGATGGAAGCACTACCAAAGTATTATTAAGACAACTGGCAAAAAAATACCTTCCGGAAGAATTGGTAAACCAGCCAAAACGTGGGTTTGAAATACCACTTAAGAAATGGGTTAATCATGAATTAAAAGATATCGTATTTGATTATGTTGGTTCGGGTTCAGCATTATCAACCCAGTTTATTGATAAGAGGTTTATTCATGGATTATTGAATGATAAAATAAAAATTCCAGCCGAAAAACGGGCGAAAATTTTATGGATGCTGCTTACCATGGAAATCTGGCATAAGCAGGTTTATTTAAAATGATAATTTAATACTGGTCCGGATAATTACTATACATTTCTCATCTATATTTTAATCGGCTATAATTTATAGATTGACTAAATATTGTAAGTCAGCAAGTTTTGGTTAACTTTTGTGTACGATATTTTAAACAAAACTTAGCCGCTGATTGTAATATTAGTCTAAATGTATTAAATGAACGTCTTCACAATAAAGGACCTGGAAAACCTTTCGGGTATTAAAGCACATACCATCCGGATATGGGAACAACGCTATCATTTCTTAAAACCTTCCCGTACAGACACCAACATCAGGTATTACAGCAACGATGAGCTTAAAAAGGTGCTAAATGTGGCGCTGCTAAACAAATATGGTTTTAAGATCTCTCACATTAATAAAATGGGTGCGGTTGAATTAAAGGAAAAAATATTATCGCTTACCCAAACACAGGCTCAGCAGGAACGGATCATCAATGAGTTAATTGACCACATGATAGATCTTAAGATACATCAAATTGAAGACATCCTGGATGGCTATATCCAATTGAAGGGGATTGAAAGGACTATTACCCAAATCATTTTTCCATTTATGGAAAAAATTGGGATTTTGTGGATCACCAACCATATAAACCCAGCGCAGGAACACCTGGTTACCAACATAATACGACAGAAATTGATCGTTGGAATTGAAAGTGCTTCCAGTACGCTTAAAGTAGATAAATCCATTTTACTTTTTTTGCCAGAGGGCGAATATCACGAAATAGGCTTGTTGGTAATGTATTACATCTTGAAAAGTAAGGGCGTTAATATTATATACCTCGGCGCCAATGTGCCGTTAAAAGATGTTGAATATGTGGTGAATCTAATGAAACCCGACTACCTCTATTCTCATATTACTTCCGGTGGTCAAAACTTTAATATTGATAAGTTTATTACTTCTACTATTAAACGATTCTCTAATACGCCTATTATTATTTCAGGCCAGATTGCCCAGAGTTTTGAAAAGAAAATGCCGCCACATATCAGTTTAAAAAAATCCTACTCCGAGGTAATGGAATTTGTAATGGGGCTTTAAAGCCTCATTTTTGTTTTACAGAACTTCTCATTTTCCCAATTAAGTCATTTGATTCTTGTTTAATTATACTTTATAAATAATTAAACAAAAAGTTTAGATTTTTTAAAACTATTTGTTTAACTTTATCGTATGTTAAATTAAACATGATATTATGACCGCTATAGATTTTAACCAGCTTTTAATTACCAATACAGAATTCTTAAAGCCCTTTGCTGTTACATTAACCAGAGACAATGAGGTAGCCAAGGATTTATTACAGGAAACAATGTACAGAGCATTGGCAAATAAGGAGAAGTATAATGTTGGCACGAACATTAAAGCGTGGCTGTATACCATCATGCGAAATATTTTCATAAATAACTATCGCAGAAAGGCGAAGCAAAATACCATTTTCGATAACACCCCCAATGAGTTTTTACTCAATTATAACCAGGTTACCATCAGCAATGCCGCAGAAGGTGCACTAAGAATTAAGGACATACAGCAAGCAGTGCATGAGTTGCCGGAAATTTTTCGCAATCCGTTTATGCTCTATTTCGAGGGATATAAATATCATGAAATAGCAGACATGCTGATAGAGCCGCTGGGAACTATTAAGAGCCGCATTCATTTTGCCAGAAAATTATTAAAAGAACAACTTTCCCAGTATTAAAGTCAATTGAAGTTTTAAATAAATTAGAGTAAAATCTAAATATCCTTTATCTTATAGTGTTGAAAAAAATAGTGATAATAGGAAGTGGTTTTGCCGGACTGTCAGCAGCCTCGTTCATGGCGAAAGCTGGTTGGGATGTAACGTTGTTGGAAAAAAATTCAATGGCTGGAGGAAGAGCAAGACAGTTTAAAGATGCTGGTTTTACTTTTGATATGGGCCCAAGTTGGTACTGGATGCCTGAAGTTTTCGAAAGATTTTTTAACAGCTTTGGAAAAAAAGTATCAGACTATTACCAGCTTGAAAGATTAGATCCATCTTACAGTGTTTACTGGCACGGTAGTAAAATGAATATTCCGGCAAATTACAATGAATTAAAAAAGTTATTTGAAAAAATCGAACAAGGAAGTGGAGAAAAGTTAGACCAGTTTATGGAAGAGGCTGCTTATAAATACGAAGTTGGTATTAATAAGCTGGTGCATAAACCGGGACAGTCTGTAAGTGAATTTGCTGATTGGGATCTGATAAAAGGCGTGTTTAAACTGGATGTATTTACGTCTATACGAAAGCACATTGGAAAATATTTTGAAAATCAGCAACTGCGCCAGCTACTTGAATTTCCGGTGTTATTTCTAGGAGCCTTGCCGGAGGATACGCCGGCGCTTTATAGTTTGATGAACTATGCTGACATAAAATTAGGAACCTGGTATCCAAAAGGCGGCATGCATAAAATTGTAGAAGGCATGGAAGCTGTGGCAAAAGAATTAGGCGTAAAAATTTTATTGAATCAAAATGTAACGGAAATAAAAATAGAAGATGGGTTGGTAAAGAAAGTTATTACAGAAAATGTTTTAGACAAACAGGTACACGGTAATGTTTACGATGCCGATGTAGTTATTAGCGGGGCCGATTACCACTTTACAGAAACACAGCTTTTACCTGAAAAATATAAAAGCTATTCAGATAAATATTGGGATAGCAGGGTAATGGCGCCAAGTAGCCTTTTATACTATATTGGAGTAAATAAAAAACTGCCGGGATTATTACATCATAGTTTATTTTTTGATGTTGATTTTGATTTGCATGGAAAAGAAATTTATACCAATCCGCAATGGCCAACCAATCCATTATTTTATGTAAGTGCAACTTCAGTTACCGATGACACGGTTGCGCCTGCAGGTTGCGAAAACCTGTTTTTTTTGATACCGGTAGCCACAGGGCTCACAGGCGATACGGAGGAATTAAGGAATAAGTACTTTGAGCAAATATTGAATCGTTTCGAAAAAAGGATTGGTGAAACAATCAGCGATGCAATTATTTACAAAAAATCTTATGCAATCAGCGATTTTAAAAATGATTACAACGCATTTAAAGGAAATGCTTACGGTTTAGCGAACACTTTAATGCAAACTGCTGTTTTAAAACCAGCACTTCGAAGTAAAAAAGTAAAAAATTTATTTTATACAGGTCAGTTAACAGTTCCCGGGCCAGGGGTGCCACCAAGCCTGATAAGCGGAGAAGTGGTTTCAAAAGAAGTGATTAAAAATTTTGGTTGATATTCAAACTAAATAAAAAAAGCCAGGAGGCAATAAACAAGCAACAAAGTTATGATGAACCTGTTTCATGAACTCAGTCAGCAATGTAGCAAAGCAACTACCGAGAAGTACAGTACTTCTTTCAGTTCTGCTATCAAATTGTTGCATCATGATTTGAGACAACCAATTTTTAATATTTATGGTTTTGTTCGCTTTGCCGATGAAATTGTTGATACTTTTCATCAATTCGATAAAGAAAATTTATTGAAAGAATTTAAGACAGAAACCTATGCTGCCATCAGCAGGGGTATAAGTCTCAATCCAATTTTACATAGCTTTCAACTCACTGTAAATAAATTCGACATTTCGCACGATCTTATTGAAGCTTTTTTTAAAAGTATGGAAATGGATCTTAGCAATACTACCTACAACAGCGTTGGTTATAAAGAATACATTTATGGGAGTGCCGAAGTAGTTGGCTTAATGTGCCTCTACGTTTTTTGTGAAGGTAATAAGGTTCGGTACGAAAAATTAAAACCTGCGGCTCAGTCATTGGGTGCTGCATTTCAAAAAGTAAATTTTTTGAGAGATGTAAAGGCCGACTATGAGCAATTAAGCAGAACTTACTTTCCGGAGGTAGATTTTAATAATTTTACATCGTCAATGAAAGTACAGATTGAGGCAGACATTGCATCAGATTTTCAAAAAGCTTATGAAGGAATATTACATTTACCTATAAAGGCAAAATTTGGCGTGTATGTTGCTTACAAATATTACCTGTCATTGTTCACGAAAATTAAGAAAACAAAACCTGCAAATATTTTAGAGCAACGGATCAGGATACCAAATTATGGTAAGGCATTTATCCTGGCAAAAGCCGGATTAAGAAGCCAGTTGAATATTTTATAAGTAATTGTATGGATATTATTTTAGTAGATGAGGCCGACAACCAGGTTGGTACAATGGAAAAAATGGAAGTTCACCAAAAAGCCCTGCTGCACAGGGCTTTCAGCATTTTTATTTTTAATGAACAGGGGAAAATGTTGTTGCAAAAAAGAGCAACGCTAAAATACCATAGCGCAGGTTTGTGGACAAATGCATGTTGCAGTCATCCTGCACCCGGGATGGATACTTTGAAGGCAGCCTATCGGAGACTGGAGGAGGAAATGGGTTTTAATGTAATACTTGAAAAAGCTTTTGATTTTATTTATAAGGCACCGTTTGATAATGGATTAACGGAACATGAATTTGACCATGTGTTTATTGGTAAATACGATGGTGAAATAACACCCAATGCTGCGGAAGTAAGCGATTTTTGTTTTATGTCCCTGGAAAATATCAATCTCGAGATTCAAAAAAATCCTGATCAATTTACGGTATGGTTTAAAATAGCATTCCCTAAAGTAACCGCTCATTTTGCCCGTCTTTCTTTAACCACTTAGTGGTATTGAACCTATCTTTATACTCATAGATTTAATTGGCCAGTCCTAAATTTTTCGGATGAATGTTTCAAAAGCAGTAATAATTGGAAGTGGTGTAGCCGGTATGGCAACTGCAATCCGGTTATCGTTGCAAGGCTACCAGGTAACTGTGTACGAAAAAAACAGTTTTCCCGGTGGCAAATTAAATGCATTTGAAAATGACGGATTTCATTTTGATGCAGGCCCTTCTCTGTTTACACAACCTCAAAATATTGTTGATTTATTTGAATTGGCCGGTGAGCCAATCGAAAAATATATAACATGGCAACCAGTAAATGTGTCCTGCAACTATTTCTACGAAAATGGTAAAGTTGTTCAGGCACATACCGATCCCGAAACGTTTGCCGCCGAAATGAAACTGCAATTGAATGAAGAAAAGCAAAACATAACCAGCTACCTCACACAGTCTGAGAAATTATATAAAAATATTGGCGAGCTGTTTTTAAACAATTCCCTTCACAAACGAAAAACATGGTTGCATAAACGAATCATAAAAGCACTGGCCACATTGAAGCTGAGTTACCTGTTTCAATCTTTGGATAGTTTCAATAAAAAGAAATTGTCCAGTCCGGAAGCTGTACAACTGTTCAACCGCTTTGCAACGTATAATGGTAGCAATCCTTACCAGGCACCATCCATGTTAAGCCTTATTCCCTCACTTGAATTAAATAATGGCACATTTTATCCAGCCGGCGGAATGATCAGTATTACCAATGCGCTCTATCAATTGGCAATAACAAAAGGAGTAAAGTTTTATTTAAATACACCGGTTAGCCGTATCATTCACAAGGAGGGAAAAGTGAACGGAATAGTGGTGTCGGAAAAAAATATACATGCAGATATTGTTGTAAGTAATTCAGATGTATATTTCACCTGGCTGAATTTATTGAAGGATGCAACCAATGCAAAAAAGGTATTAAGACAAGAACGCAGCAGTAGTGCTGTAATTTTTTATTGGGGAATCAGCAAAATATTTAAGCAACTTCATTTGCATAATATCTTCTTTAGCAAAGATTATCAAAATGAGTTCAACAGTATTTTCAAGGAAAATGGTTTAACAGACGATCCAACAGTTTATGTAAATATTACTTCCAAATTAGAAACCGGCATGGCGCCCCAGGGAAAAGAAAACTGGTTTGTAATGGTAAATGCCCCCTGTAATACGGGGCAGGATTGGGAAGAATTAAAAAATCAGTTGCGTAAAAATGTATTGATAAAATTAAGCCGCATGCTGGGTGAGGATATCGAATTGCTGATCGAAACAGAGCAGGTAACAGATCCGGTAATGCTGGAAGCACAAACCGGTTCATATATGGGATCGTTGTATGGTACCAGCTCCAATTCCAGGCTGGCAGCTTTTTTTCGTCATGCTAATTTTAGCAAATTAATTAAAGGTTTATATTTTTGTGGAGGTAGTGTGCATCCGGGCGGCGGCATACCTTTGTGTTTAAAGAGCGCCCAAATTGTTAGTGAGCTTATTAAAAAAGATTATAAATAATACGATTGCAGTTACAAATAAATAAAGACAAGATTGCCACGGCAATAGCGGTATTTTTTCACGCTATCGGTTTAATAGGAATTATGTTTTTCGACAGGCATTTTTTTGTTAATGCCACGCCATATAATTTGCTAATATCCCTGAGTTTGCTGATATGGACGCAACAAAACATTAATGGCGCTTTCTTGCTTTTTATAACGTCAGTTTTTGCAATTGGTTTTTTGGCAGAAGTTGTGGGAGTAAATACAGGGATACTATTTGGCGATTATGCTTATGGCAAGGTGTTGGGTTTTCAATGGATGCAGGTTCCTTTATTGATTGGCGTAAACTGGATCATCATTATTTATTGCTGTGGAATAAGCGTGCATTCCATGATGATGAAGTTTATTAACCGGGTGGCTACAGAAAGCAAAAAGCCACCCATTGCCTTAAAAGCATTATCCGTAATTGTAGATGGTGCAACCTTAGCAGTACTATTTGATTGGCTGATGGAGCCGGTGGCCGTAAAATTAGGTTTCTGGACATGGCAGGGAACTGAAGCCATTCCCGTCTATAATTATATTTGCTGGCTCATGATCAGCATATTGTTACTAACTATTTTTCACTTTCTTCCGTTTAGAAAGGAAAACAAATTCGCTGTAAATTTGTTACTCATTCAAGCCATGTTCTTCTTAATTTTAAGAACATTCTTTACTAAATAGCAGGCTAGTTTATTTTAATCATTATGAGTGTAATTTTTTATATCATAATCACTTTGGTTACCTTCTTTATTATGGAAGGCATTACATGGCTTACGCACCGTTTTATTATGCATGGGTTTTTGTGGAACCTCCATGAAGATCATCATCAGAAAGGCCCGGGCTTCTTCGAAAAAAATGATGCCTTCTTTTTAATTTTTGCCATACCAAGCTGGCTCAGCATTATGCTGGGATTGCAGTTTAAATTGTTTTGGTTGGCAGCAATTGGTTCGGGTGTTACTTTGTATGGATTTGCTTATTTTATTGTGCATGAAGTAATCATTCACCAGCGGTTTAAATTTTTTACACGGTCAAATAATACCTATGTACGCACCATTCGCTGGGCACACAAAATGCACCACAAGCATTTAGGCAAACATGAAGGTGAGAGCTTTGGAATGTTATTCGTTGCAAAAAAATATTGGAACAAGGTAAAAGCAGATAAAGAGCGCACAAAACAATCCATCAATATTGTAAGGGAATAATTTTTTTTGGTAACCAGCTTATGTATTTCAATTTAGCATAGTTGCGTCGCACTCTTGTACAACATACCTTTGTGGCACTTTCAAATGAATACACACTACACTTATTTTCTCATTCTTGCTGCTTCACTTGCCGGTCCGCTTGCACTCAGCTTCGATAAAAAGGTTGCCTTTTACAAACAATGGAAATATCTTTTTCCAGCTATTATTTTGCCTGCAATCATTTACATCATTTGGGATATTTTTTTTACCGCCAAAGCTGTCTGGAGTTTCAACGAAGATTATATCACCGGTTTTAAAATTGTAAATCTTCCAATAGAAGAAGTATTATTTTTTATAGTGGTGCCTTATTGTTGTGTCTTTATTTATGAATGCATCAAATGTTATTTCCCAAAAACGACTGAATTGAAATTTGGAAATATGGTAATGATAATTCTTGCCGTATCACTACTCATCACAGGGTTTTATTTTCATAACAGGTATTATACCAGCTTCACCTTTATCTTCACCGCTATTTGTATGGCACTTGTACTTTCCCTGCATAATTTCTTTAAAGGGTTTTCATCTTCTTTATTTGTAATTGCTTACGGCATCATTGTAATTCCCTTTTTAATTGTCAATGGATTTTTAACAGCCATCCCGGTTGTACTGTACAACGATGCTGAAAATTTAGGCATACGTGTTACAACCATTCCCTTCGAAGATATATTTTATGGCATGACATTGGTTCTGCTTACAATAGCTATTTTTGAAAAGCTAAGAGCAAAAAATTAGTAAACAGTTTTCACTATAATTTATTCATCATGGAATTTGGAAGAGTGCCCGAAAACGAATTAAACAAGATTGATTTTTCGTTGCCTGCGGAGCCCGCGTTTAATAAAACGATATTAAAAGGCAAAGCCATAAAAAAACCAAAGGTATATGTGGGCTGTGCCAAATGGGGCCGCACAGAATGGGTAGGAAAGATATACCCGCCAAAAACAAAAGAAAAGGATTTTCTGCAGCACTATGTTGACCATTACAATTCCATCGAGCTCAATGCAACTCATTATAAAGTTTATGGAGAAGCCACTATCAAAAAGTGGACAGAAAAAGCTGCAGGCAGGGATTTTAAGTTTTGCCCAAAAATGTACCAGGGCGTAACCCATCGTGGCGGCTTAAAGGATAAGCAATTTATCACCAATGAATTTTTTCGGGGAATCGTTTCTTTTGAAGAACACCTCGGTCCCATCTTCGTACAGGTAAGTGATACTTTTTCTCCCAAAAGAAAAGATGAATTATTTGATTACCTAAAAACCTTGCCAACCGATTTGCAGTTTTTTTTGGAAGTGCGCCATCCCGATTGGTTTGCAAAAGATGATATACGGGAAGAATTATTTTCTACGCTGGCATCTTTAAATATTGGTGCGGTAATTACCGACACCGCAGGCAGAAGAGACTGTGCCCACATGCATGTTACAATACCAAAAGTTTTTATCCGCTACGTAGGCAACAGCCTGCACAAATCAGATTATACAAGATGCGATGCCTGGGTTAAAAGAATGAAATACTGGCTGGATCATGGGTTGAAAGAACTCTATTTTTTCATGCACATGCACGACGAAGCCACGTCGCCAGAGCTGACCGTTTATTTGATTGATAAGATGAATAAGGAGCTGGGATTAGATCTCATCAAACCAAAATTTTTTGATGGCGAGCAAGGAGATTTGTTCAAGTGATCAGGATAGACCTAATAAAAACTTCAAGTATCCAAATAGTTAATACTGATTGAGAATTGATCGCATCGCAAAAAAGCAGGCCCATTAAATTCGTGTAATTCAAATAATTCGTGTAATTCGTGCAAAAAAATTCGTGTTCAAAAATTGATTTAATTCGTGTTTCAAAATTCGTGTATTAAACAACCTACCTCACCTCAAACAACTCATCCCATCTCGAAGTATATCTCGGGCTTCTGAGTTCCTGTCGCATCTTCCAGTTTTTTGTAGTACCGCTGGCTGCAAACTTTAAAATATCATCCCGCTGACTAAAGTTGATATTGTCAACCATGTTCATCAGCAGGCGTTTATTTTTTTCCGGCTCAGGCACAAACAAATTGCCCTGGATGGTTTCATCAGGCACCAAACCACTCAGCATTACGCCTGCTTTTTTATACAACCTTCCCTGTTCAAACAAGCCATCTACAAGTTTCACAGCAGGCTTTATTAATTCGTGGGTTGCAGAGGTAGCTACCGACAACCTGGTATAGCTACTGATGGTTGGTCCATGCCGGAAGCGGGTATTGTGACTTTCTTCTTTTGGTACCACAAACACACTGATAACATTGGCAGCACTTTGCTGCCGCCTAAGCTTTTCAGCAGCTCTTGATGTATAAGTAGCAACGGCTTCTTTTATATCACTAATATTTCTGACCGGGCTGCCAAACATTCTTGTGGTGGCAATCATTTTTTTCTCCGTCAGTTGCTCGTCCATTTCATTCGCAGCTTCTCCTTTTAATTCTTTTATCAATCGTACGCCTACTACGCCGCCAAGATTTTTCCGTGCCCATTCTTCCGTCTTTTTTGTAAGATCAAATGCAGTGAACACGGCATTAAGATCTTTAAGTTTTTCGGCGTATTGCCTGCCCACACCCCAAACTTCATTCACTGGTGTATTTTGCAGCGCTTCACTAATTTTTTCTTTGGTGTCAAGTACCACCACACATGCTGTTGCCTGCTTATTTTTCTTGGCAAGATGATTGGCCACTTTGGATAAAACTTTTGTAGGCGCCACTCCCACAGATACTTTAATGCCGGTCCACAGTTCAACCATTTCCCGGATATTCAGGGCCACCTGTTGCAGATCTTTTCCTTCAAATTCATCCAGGTCTAAAAAAGCTTCATCAACTGAATACACTTCTACATTTTCCTTGCCCATCATTATCCGCAATGTTTCCATCACTCTCCAGCTAAGATCACCATACAAATTATAGTTGGAAGAAAAGGTGGCCACATTGTATTTTTCAATCAATGGCTTTGCCATAAAATAAGGCCCTGCCATGGCTATGCCAAATTCTTTTGCCTCATCACTCCGTGAAATAATACAGCCATCGTTATTACTCAAAACAACTACCGGCTTTTTATCCAGGTGCGGCAAAAACAATCTTTCACAGCTACAGTAAAAACTATTACAATCAACGATAGCTTTCATAATTTATAAATTGATTCTATATTTAAAACAGCCGTCAGGGCTAAAGCCGCTGACGGGGTAACAGAGGCATTTTTCTATGTTTGCATCAGTAGGGAAATTGCCTAACCCCGACAGCGGTTTTAAACCCTGTCGGCGGTTGATTAGAGAAGTTATTCCAATATAAATTTGGTCATCGCAACCTCATCACATCGACCCACATGAGCTTTTTCGAAAGCATCCCTTCCTCCAAACCAATCCAACACTTTTTGTGATATGCAAATACTATTGTCATTATTCAAAATAGAATTATAAGAAGTAAACTCCCAGTCTTTAAAGTCTTGTACAAATCCATGTTTTTGCGAATTGTAATGAAAGTAAAAAACCATATTGGTAATATAATGGTCTTCATCAACCAGTTTTCTTTCAAAAGGCGATTCAAATAATGCACCTGTTCTTCCCCATGCCTTATTTATTGCCTGAGAATAAGAATTAAGCAAATGAGCTATTTGCCTGGATGCGTTCAATCTTATCCTGCCACTTCCATCATGTTTAGGTACTTCAACATTTTCTTTTACATACACCAATAAATGAAAATGATTTTTCAGTAAGGCATAAGCAAGGGTATCAAAAACATCGGCACAATACATTTTGTACTGCTGAAGAAAATAATAATAGTTTCGACGCTCTTTGAAAATGTCTTCCTTGTTTACACCACGACTATAAATATGAAAATAGTTACCTTCTTTTATTGGCTGAATATTCATAGCTATAATTTTAAAGATTTCAGTCGATCACCCACAACCGCCGTCAGGGTTTGCAACCGCTGACGGGGTTGTTGCTACCTTCTTTTATGACTGCTGTTATTGCGAAAATCCATCAAACTATTGTCCACCAATCGTACTACGCAGGTAACCACACCCCAGATACTCCAATCGCTGAATTCGTTGATGTTAATTGCTGAGAGCTTATCTGTATCCGGCACAAGCCTTACTTTATTCATCGTCTGCTCATAGCGGCGAATCAGCATTTCCCCATCAATTACTGCAATTACAATTTTTCCATTTGCAGCTTTTAAGCTTTTATCAACGATCACAATGTCGCCGTTAAAAATGCCTGCATTGATCATGCTATTACCGCTTACCCGCATAAAAAAAGTAGCCGGTTTATTACGGATCAGTTGCTCATTCAAATCAATGCCCCTTTCCATATAATCATCAGCCGCAGCGCCAAAGCCCGAGGCATTTGCCATGGGCACATCCTGCTGACTGAAACGCTTACTGCCGGTATAATTGCTGCCTAAAAAGTTTTCCACTTCCATAAGATTTATTTTATTGTTTACTAAAATATTTAGTAAATTTATGCTAAATAAGTTGACACCTCCAAATTTATAAATGCACATTTTATGAAAACAACAACGCAAATTTCTGTAACAACGCCGCTTAAATCCTCAACCAGGGATATGTCTAATACAATGCCCGGCTATGCAGTTTATGAATACCTGCTTGTGCTAAATCCCAACGAGGCTTTAAGAGAGAAGATCACCAAAGTGAAGCAGTATTTTTTCGACACTTATAAAAATGCTTCAGCGGTTTATAGCAAACCACATATTACACTCGTAAATTTTGTACAGTACCAAATGATGGAAGAGCGCCTGGTAAATCGACTCGATGCCATAACAATGGGCTGTCCTCCGGTTAAAATAGAGTTGAAAGATTACGGCAGTTTTCCTTCTCACACAATCTATATTAACATTACCAGTAAAGTACCTATAGAAAACTTAGTAAGAAATATCCGGTCAGATGCTCAGCGATTAATGAAATTAAATAATGATAACAAGCCTCATTTTATAATGGATCCGCATATAACGATAGGAAGAAAATTGCAGCCCCTGCAATACGAAAAAGCCTGGAAGGAATTCAGCCAGCTACAATTTACAGGACGCTTTATAGCGGACGCTCTGTTGTTGCTCAGGCGGCCGGTAGGTGAAATGAAATACGAAATCATCAGGCGCTTTGAATTCAAAAACTTACCGGTATCAACCGTGCAGGGAGATTTATTCGGCGTATAAAAACCAGGTAATTATTATTGGCCAAACATAGTGCATCTATTAAGCTTCATCCGATCTATCGGATGGCGTCGCACACTTACTGTGGATCTTTTATGAACAGGATGAATGCTAAGTCAAAAGTTAAAAGTAAAAACTCAAAAAAGGAGCGGTCAATGGTTGATTGTGAATGTTGAATGAGTTATTGATTGTTCGTAAAGTCTGCCAACCCGGTCAGCGGTTGTAAACCCTGACGGCGGTTGAATGAAATTGAAAATGATTGAAAAAAGAACAACAGCTAATGTGGAAGAACAAATGTTTACTAAAGATATAAAGTACCGCTCCTTCTCTCTTGGAGAAGGAGATGGAGGAGGAGGTCAACCATGAATGAGAGAAGAATGAAAGTTCTAAAAATGATCAACGAACAAATTCCGATGATATGGAAGAACAAATGTTTATTAAAGATATAAAGTACCGCTCCTTCTCTTTTGGAGAAGGAGATGGAGGTTGAGGTCAGGATGCACAATGAACGAAAAGTACAAGTGTATAACTCCCGAAAAATCGGGACAGGCCAACGATGCTGACCAATGAGCAACTGCCTGTTACAAAAAAATTAAAACCATGTCGTCAAAAAAATGGATGATAACTAAACGAACTATATGAGTGAAAAATTAAGACAGGACCATCACAGGGTGAAGACGGTAAGCCATGAGGTGCAGCCGGATAATTTGCCCGGCGGGGAGGAAACGCAAAGGCCGGATACATACATCTATGGAAGGGGTGCACAGATCAACACGAAGAACCGTTTTTTAAAGAATGAGGAAACAAAGGAACACATCGAATCGATCGATGATTGGGAAGAATCGAATGTGCCGACATCGTACCTGGAGCAGCAAAGCAAAACCATTGTAAACAAGGTAGAAAGTAAAGACGTCGGCATGAGTTACAGCATGAATCCTTATGCGGGTTGTGAGCATGGTTGTATTTATTGTTATGCCCGCAATGTGCATGAATACTGGGGTTACAGCGCCGGTCTTGATTTTGAGCGCAAGATCATCATCAAAAAAAATGCACCACAGTTGTTGCGAAAATTTTTGATGCACCCAAAATGGGAATGTGCACCCATCATGCTAAGCGGCAATACAGATTGTTATCAGCCAGCCGAACAACAGTACAGGCTTACAAGAGGATTGCTGGAAGT
Organism: Ferruginibacter sp.; assembly: GCA_046590675.1. Classification (GTDB taxonomy): domain Bacteria; phylum Bacteroidota; class Bacteroidia; order Chitinophagales; family Chitinophagaceae; genus Ferruginibacter. The sequence continues at coordinate 36,465 of JBKJUP010000071.1, forward strand.
ATGCAATGAATTCAATCAGCCGGTTGGTATTCTCACAAAAAATTCCTGGATATTAAAAGACAAAGATGTGCTGCAGGAAATGGCTAAAAAAGGCATCGTATCAGCGATGGTAAGCATTACTTCTTTTAATGAAGACCTGCGGAGAATAATGGAGCCTAGAACAACAACGGCAAAGCAAAAATTAAAAGTGATCAATGAACTAAGCAGTGCCGGTGTACGCATGGGAGTGATGATGGGGCCAATGATACCGGGCCTGAACGAACATGAAATGCAACGCATCATGAAAGCGGCTACTGATAACGGCGCCACATTTACGGCCTATACTTTTATCCGGCTGAATGGCGCCATCAAGTTTTTATTTCACGACTGGTTGTATAAAAACTTTCCCAACCACGCAGATAAAGTTTGGCATTTAATAGAACAAAGCCACGATGGAAAAGTAAATGATACCAGGTTTGGTGTACGCATGAGAGGCGAAGGAAATATAGCAGAAATGGTAGCGCAGCAATATAAAAAGTATGGAAAGCTGTACAACATGAATGCAGAAGAATGGAGTTTGAATACCAACATCTTTAAGCGTCCGGGAGCACAGGCGTCATTGTTTTAAAATTTAAAAAACGAATTATATGCAGTCTATAACAAAAACATACCTGGTAGATATCATTTACCGTATGATCAACACTTCGATTCAGTTGCACAGGCAATCGAAACACAATAGTCATTACAACGATGCATACCCTGTTGCAACGGATGAAGAGATGGTCGATTTTATTGTTACCATTCCCTACCTTGATGTTGACCTGAAAGATTTTTTGCTGAGCAACACCAAAGAAGAAACGATCATCATCAGTCAATCATGGGAGATAGAGTTTATGAAAAAATGTGCCAGTTGGGTACAGAGTTATGAATGGCTTGAAGGAGATGAATATTATTTGAGTGATGCACATATTAGCCAGCTCATGCGGCAGGCCCATTTTTTGAGTTTACCTTATTGATCACTAATTTGCTTATTGAATAAGCACCTTTGTATTATCATCTAATAATCGGTTTATGGAAAATTTATTTTTAATCGCTTTAATTCCTAATGAAGAGCTAAGGAAAAAAGTGTATGCCATTGAAGATGATTTTGAAGTTCGTTTTGATAGTAAGAAAGCAAGAAAAGTATATCCTCACATTACCCTAAAAGCACCCTTTAAATGTAACGATAATGCAAAAGCAGAACTTCTGAGTTGGTTTTCTGAATTGCATATTTCTCAAGCGAAATTTAGTATTCAACTAAACGGGTTTGGAGCTTTTTATAATAAAAATAGCCCGGTTATTTATATCAACCCGGTTGTAACAACAGAACTGCTTCAAATGCAAAAGGAGCTCATCATCGGATTTCGAAGTCTTTTCCCCGGGTATTTACATCCTGTTGATTTTGAATTTAAACCGCATCTCACTGTGGCATATAGAGATTTATCACCAGCTATGTTTAAAAAAGCCTGGGAAGAATATCAGCATAAACCTTTGGAAGAAAAATTTGATGTTGAAGCTTTGTATTTGTTGCAACATAGCTCGATAAAATGGAACTTAATTTCAACATGTCAATTGAAAAGAGCCTAAGTCATTTTGGTATCAGGTTTTTCAATGAAATAAATAAATATCTATGAATGCTGATCGTATCTCCGAAAAACTATCTATACTTGCCGATGCTGCCAAATATGATGTAAGCTGCGCCAGCAGTGGCAGTGATAGAAAAAATCATAACAAGGGCTTAGGTAATGCAAGCAATGGAATTTGCCATGCCTATACCGAAGATGGGCGCTGTGTTTCCCTGCTGAAAGTTTTAATGACCAATGTGTGCATTTATGATTGTGCCTATTGCGTAAGCCGTAAAAGCAATGATATAAAGCGTGCAGCCTTCACCGTGCAGGAGATTGTTGACCTCACTATAAATTATTACCGGCGCAATTATATTGAAGGTTTGTTTTTAAGTTCAGGCATTTTTACCAATGCAGATTACACCATGGAAAGGCTGGTGCTGGTTGCAAAAAAGTTAAGAACAGAACATAAGTTCAATGGCTATATTCATTTAAAAACAATTCCCGGTGCAAGTGATGAATTGATGAAGGAAGCTGGCCTGTGGGCCGATAGGTTAAGCATCAATGTAGAGATGCCCACAGAAAAAAGCCTGGCTTTACTGGCGCCTGATAAAAACCGGGATGACATGATAAAGCCCATGAAGTTTTTAAAAAATGCCATTATACAAAACAGGGAAGAAAAGAAATTATTTAAGCATGCACCCATGTTTGCGCCTGCAGGTCAAAGCACCCAAATGGTAATTGGCGCCACACCCGAAACTGACCTGGAAATCTTATTTATGGCCAATGGCTTTTATAAAAAGATGAACTTAAAACGGGTGTATTATTCCGGGTATGTACCTATCAGTAATGATAATCGCTTACCTGCTATTGGCACACCTGTGCCCATGATTAGGGAGAATCGATTATACCAGGCCGATTGGCTCATGCGCTTTTATGGCTTTGCTGTTGATGAAATTGTTAATGTACAAAATCCTTTGCTGGATGTTGATATAGATCCCAAACTTAGCTGGGCTTTACGCAATCTCGATATTTTCCCCGTTGATATAAATAAAGCAGATTATAGATTATTACTGAGAGTGCCGGGCATTGGTGTGCAAAGCGCAAAGAAGATTTTTCAGTCAAGAAAGTTTGCAAGCTTAACGGTTGAAAATTTAAAAAAGATCGGCATCAGCTTTAACAAGGCTAAATATTTTATAACCTGTGGCAGTGCTTTCGAAAGGTCGGATAAAACTGCAGGCCAGATCAAGGGCCTTATACTTGCAGAAGGCAACAGTAAATACCGGCCAAATTTTTCACCACAACTATCAATTTTTTAAAGATGAAAATAGTGGTGTATGATGGAACTTTTGAAGGGCTACTCACTGCAGTGTTCGAGATATACGAGCATAAAATAACCGACCCTCAAATATATACCGAAAGCTTTGTACCCGCAAGCCTTTTTAGTGAGCCGCACACTGTAATTACCAGCAAAGAGAAGAGCGAACGTGTGTATACGAAGCTGCGGGAAAAGCTAACGCCCAATGCCCAAAGGCAATTATACAAAGCTTTCCTTTCGGAGATAAAGGAGATAGAAAATATTTTGTTTCGTTATATCAAATGCGTAATCGATAGTCGATATGCGATGGAAAATAATTACAGTCACCCTGATGTATTGCAGGTGCAGCAAATATCCCGGAAAGTAGATAGGGAAAAGCATCGTATGGAAGCCTTTGTGCGCTTTCAGTTAACCAAAGATGAGTTGTATTATTCCATCATTCAACCAGACTACAATGTATTGCCGCTGATCTTAAAACATTTTGAAGATCGCTACGCTGACCAGCCCTGGCTGATTTATGATGCCCGGCGAAAATATGGCTTGTATTACGATGGAAAGAAAACCGAAGAAGTACAAATGACTTTTGATGTTGACCTCAGTAACAAAGAAAATTTAAAAGCCTTGTATGATGAAAAAGAAGAACTCTATCAACAACTATGGCAGCAATATTTTAGCAGTGTAAACATAGCAGCCCGAAAAAATATGAAGCTGCACATTCAGCACATGCCTAAAAGATATTGGAGGTATTTGGTGGAAAAGCAGTTGCCGGTTAATTTATAATCTCAACTATAACTCCATAGATAGTCACTAAATAATTTTACAGAAATTTCTTTTTATAAAATAAAATTCATTTATTGTTTTCAGGAAATATCACACCACCATTAAAAGCACTCTTATGTCCCAGGAATTTGAAGGCCTTAGCAAAAACGAAAAGTTAAAAGCTGAAAATGAATTTCTCAAAATGAAAATGATGCTGGAGAACGGCGCCATGTTCGGCAGTGGAAACCAAACAGAAATGCCACCCGAAATTGAAAATGAATTTCTACAGCGTGTGATGGCCTATGAAAAACAGTCAGCAAACCCTGTTTACATAAAGTTGTATGATAAAATCCAGCGGCCAACTCACTTTAAACCTGTGGCAGAAATCAACGAAGCCGCTATAGATGATGCCTGGGAAGAACTTTCAGACTATTTGCAAACATATAGCATAAGCCTGGGAGTTTGCAGTCCGAATATTTCGGTAAGAGAGTTGTATCGGTTTACGGTAGAAGAATTATTTGATTATGAAATGAATGATATGCACCTGCCCGGTACTATGACCTGTTTTACTTATGATGAGTTTTATCCTGATCCGTATTACGATAACACGAGAGCTGCAGTGGATGACTGTATAAATATTATCCCTCAAAAAAGGCCGATGGAATGGACACCTTATTTCAATAAAGAAAATCTACGGCTTAACAATCACACCTTGTTGACCGAAGAAGAATTAAAAATAATTGTCAACAGGTTTAAAGAAGCTTATTCTGGTATAGAAATCATTGAAATAAAAGATACCGGCTGCGCCGTGAATGAAAGTAAATCTGTGGTTGATGGACATTACAACCTCACTGCTATCATCGCAAATGAATCAACCAATCTTTCCGGCAACTGGCAGGTATTTTTTGAGAAAGACAATGACCTCGGTTACTGGTATATCAATGCAGTTGAAATTGAGGGAGTAAATTTCTAAACGATATACCAACAAGCCAGTAAATGTATTATTCTCCATTTATCAATGTTACCCAGTGCTTTAAAGTGTCACGTGTTTCTTCTGAGAAGCCTTTAATCTCCTCTTCTGTTATTTGTCCATCGGCAAAAATCTGCCCTACGGTTTCCAGCCATCTTGATCCTCCGAGGTTATCATATCGCCTGGAGATGCGGCTGTCTCCTTCATCTAATTTTTTATATACCTGGTGATAGGCTGTACGATTGTCAAGAGTAGCATTTTGCCATTCAGCAATGATCGTTGCAATTTGCGCCAGTGCATTTCTAAACTCAATGTCTATTCCTTTATCAATAATCGCTTTGGCTATTTTCTTTTCTGATTTACTTAACTGGTAATACATAGTCTTTAATTTAATTTTTAGAGAGCCAGTATTTTCATCTTTTAATTTCTTGGCCGGATAACAAATTTAAAAATATTTTCCTATAAAACTTTCATTGTGGAAATTCATTCCTACTCCTGAAAAAAAATTGAAAACTGTACATTCAGCCGTTGCTGGTATTGTGGTTTTTAGTGCATAAGCCGTTGAACAGAAATTATAAAACAGAACATTGTATTCCGGTCACAATTTTTTTTGTTCCAATTATGTAATTAAAAAAATACCTGCATCCATAAGCAAAACCTGCTTATGAATAAGTTTCTTTTCCTATTATTAATTTTTCAATCCTCGCTGTTATCAGCACAGGTGCCTGTTCAAAAATGGAACCGGCAAATGCAATTAAAAACCTGCAACGTACAGGTAAACAGCAACCTGTTTACTGCCACAACTATTATGGAAATGGAGTTTTATAATTCCAATGAACAAGAGCTGGAAGGGTTATATAGTTTTCAATTAAATGCCGGCCAGGTCATCACTGGTTTTCAATTGCAACTGAATGATAAATACCGGGAAGGCTCTATCGAAGAAAAGTGGAAAGCCACCAATGCGTACAACAGAATTGTTGGGAAAAGAGTAGATCCGGCCTTGCTTACAAAAGATTATGACAACCACTACAGCCTGCATATATACCCGGTTCCACCCAGGGGAAGCAGGAAAATTAAATTCACGGTACAACAATTAATGGTTGTAAAAGATAACCGGCTACAATATCAATTTCCATTTAATGTTGCTGACACTGTTGCTAATTTTAATCTTTCCATTAGTGCCGAAAATAATGCTGAAATGCCAGTCAGCAGGTTTGGAATTGTTGCTGGCAAAAATTTTAGATCCTCCGCAGATCATTATATGCTGCAATACATTGCAAGTGATATATTGCTTAAATCATCGATCGAATATAGCATTGCAATTCCTGGCAAAACCACCGTTTGCATGCAAAAGAAAGATACTGTTAATCACTTTGCAATTTATGTAAAGCCACGGCTAAATCCGGAAGCGGAAACAGTAGCGAGGGACCTGGCAGTTTATTGGGATGCCTCAGCCTCCAATGAGAAAAGAGATGTAAATAAAGAGATCGCATTCCTGCGTGAATTTATTGCTTTCAACCATATTACCAATTTCACCATTCGCACATTTAATTATAAAATACTGGATGATAAAACCTTTAATATAAATGAAGGGTATAACGGGAATTGGCAGCAGTATTTAAGGCAGGTAAACTACGCTGGAGCCACGCAGTTAGGTTGCATCAATATGGATGAAAAGCCGTCAGCCATCGTGCTCATTTTTACAGATGGTAAAAACACTTACGGTCGAAAAAGACTACAAACAAATACTGCAAAACTGTATTGCATCAACAGTTCTGTAAGTGCTGATACCATTGCATTAAGAGACATTGTGGGCGCAAGTGGCGGAGCTGTAATTGACCTGCAAAGAAGTAGCATTGCCAATGCGATAGCGCTTACTAAAAAACAAGTAAGTTGGCTAATAAATATTACCAATACTTCCGGCAAAACCATCCTTGAACAGGCACTGCCATTAAAACTTGAATCACAGATATTGTTAAATGGCGAAACGCAGCAGGATACGGATACATTGTACTTGTACTATGGGAATGCATCGCATATAAACCAGGTTGAAAAAATAGTGTTACAAAAGAGTGCATCCTGCATCAATAAAGATGGCCTGGATCGGATAACGATGCTAACACAATATGCAACACTAAACCAGTTCTACAATTGGGAAAATATCCTTGACTTCGGTATAAGGGAACAGGTAGTTACACAGCACACAGCTTACATTGTATTAGAAAAAACTTCGGATTATATTAAGTACAATATTGCACCACCAAAAGAATTGGAAGCTGAATGTGAACAGTTAAATTATGTAAAAACAGATAGCAGGCTAACACGGGAAAGACTGCGTAAAAAGGATGAGTTCGAAATCATAAAAAATGTGGTAGATGCTTACAATAAGCGAATAGAAAAAATAGATAAAAATGCAACACTATTAACACCGGATAAAACGGAGATCAATAACCTGGCGGTATCAAACACATTTGTTGAAAGTACACAAAATGCAGGTGCAGGAAAATCTTTAGCAGTGGGCCAGTCTGTGCCAGCTATAGGTACGGGTACATCAAGATTGGAAGAAGTGGTAGTGATTGGATATGCCACCATGCTAAGAAGAAATGTTACCGGTGCTGTAAGCTATATTTCAACCAGGGATTTGCAGCAAGTAGGTTCTGTTGAGCAGGCTTTGCAGGGCAGGGTTGCTGGTTTGCAGGTTACAAATGCAAGCGGTGTACCTGGCTCAAATGCATCAATTATGATAAGAGGTTCAGCCAGCATCAACGGAAATAATCGACCCTTGTTTGTGTTGGATGGCCTGCCTATTAACGGGAATATAAACGATGTTGTAAATGTAAACAGCATACAAAGTATTACCGTTTTAAAAGGGCCGGAGGCCGGAGCAATTTACGGAAGCCGGGGCGCTAATGGTGTAATTTTAATTAACTCAAAAAAAGGAAATTACGGCAGGTATTATCCTCCGGGCCATTACCGGTTAAAAGACATGGAAGACATGGATTACCTGGTTGATGTTAAAGCGGCAGATCCAAAAAATAAAAAAGCTGAATATCAAAAACTGCAACAGGAATATGGTGAACAGCCTGTTTTTCACATCGACATGGCACAGCATTTTTTTGAAGCCGGGTTAAAAAATGATGCCTTTGAAATATTGCTCAACGCTGCCGAAGCTGCTAGCGGCAACCGACAGGTGTTGAAAGGAATGGCTTATGTTTTGGAAACCTGGAAGCAATATGATGAAGCCATAAAAATTTATCAGCAATTGATGGATGATGTTAACAACGATCCTGCTTTGCAAAGAAACCTTGCATGGAATTATTTTGAATTGGGAAAATACCAGGAAGCAATCAACATGATGTATGCAGGCATCAGGTTAAACACGGGTAGCTCCGAAAGTAATTATGTTGAGTTAAAAACGGCCATGCTAAGAGAACTAAATGCGATGATTGCGATTAAAAAAGATGTACTCGATTTGTCGGTGATTCCGCCCTCAATCATTTCTTCATTGCCGGTTGATTTAAGGATTGTGTTGGATTGTAACAATGGTTCTGTAAACTTTGCAAGCGTGAAGGAACCTGGCTTAACTGCAGCCGTTTATAATAAATCATCAAAAAACGGCGGCATTATTTTGGGTAATCAAAACTACTACAATGGCAGCTATTGCAGTGGCGAATACCAGCTAAAAAATGCAAGGCCGGGTACTTATAAAATCAATATAAATTATTACGATTATTACTACCGCGATATACCAGCCATCATGCGGATACGTACATTCAAAAATTTTGGAAAGCAAGACCAGGAAATGACAATCGAATATGTTATCCTCGACAATCAATTTGGCGACATAGAGGTTACATCGGTTAATGTGCCCAAAAAATAAATTTTTTATTTGGCTGTAACCATTGATTTTACTGGCATCCTGGCGATTTTTACTTTATTAAAAAAATAAAATATTAAAATTAATTTTGGTGAATTGAAAAAAATAAATTCATCTTTGCATCGCAAAAAAAAATAATAATGCAACGCATCAATTTACATATCGAATCAAAAAGCCTGTTTAGTCCGGTTTGTGGCTACACTCGTTTCGGGGCAAGTTTGCGATTGCGTAAAAAATAATTTACCAATACTAAAAGCGAGACCCCGAAATTAAATTCGGGGTTTTTTTTATACACGGTATTTACTGGAGAAAAACAATATTAGTAAAATTTAAAAAGAGCATGCAACAACAAAATATAACAGCCATACAGTCACAACATAGAACCATTGATTGGTTTAGCAACTTACAAAACAGTAGTAAAAGTTTTGATAGTAGCATGGGCAAGCTGTATCCATACAGGTGGCCGGAGTATATACAAACGCAGACATAAAAGTCTTCAGCGATAGTAGAGCCCGGTCAATAAAAATGACCGGGTTTTTTTATGCCAGCTAAACCCGTCAGCGGTTGTAAACCCTGACGGTGGTTGGGAAAGATTTAAAAATAGTAAAATGAAATTAGTAATAGCGGTAGTAATTATAAGCTCATTTTTTTCCTGGTTGGAAAGAAAACATAGACGACCTAAAAATATTTTATGGAGGGAGAAGTAAGCAAGCCCTGCGAGTGCAGCAGGGCTGCTTTAAAGGTTCGTTGGTGTAACGGCTAACATCACAGATTGTCGATCTGTTGAAATGGGTTCAACTCCCATACGAACCGCAAATAAAAAATGTTGGATGATGTAAGGCTTGGCATGTCGGCATTTGAGGCTGAATGTGTTGGTTCAATTCCAGCTCCAATAGCAAACACCCCACTCTGAAAAGAGTGATTTTGAAAACACAAGTTGTCTTTAGCTTATTTGGTAAAGCGCCACATTGTGAATGTGAAGAACAGGGTTCGATTCCCGGAGACAACCAATGCGGCCTGGTGTAATGGTAACATAATCAGCTTCCTCTTTTTTTAAGAGGCAAACATAGGTTAATTGTATCCGGTTCGACCCCGGAAGCCGCCCAGTTGATGGCTCATAGTTTAATGGATAAGAACACTGTACTACGAATGCATCGATGAAAGTTCGAGTCTTTCTGAGCCAACAAAATTGTGGCCTGGTGTAATGGTAACACACTACTCTCATGAGGTAGATGCTTTCAGTTCAAATCTGAAGGCCGCAACAATTAAGTATAAAAAAACTGGCCCGTAGCTCAACGGTTAGATGCACCGGACTTTTAATCCGGGGGTTGTGAGTTCGAATCTCACCGGGCCAACATGGATGAATAGCTCAATGGCAGAGCGGTGGCTTGTTAAGCCGAAGGTTGAAAGTTCGAGTCTTTCTTCATCCTCAAAAAGTGAGTGCGACGAAGTTGAAGAGTCGTGACAGACTGTAAATCTGTTGTTGTAAAACTGAATTGGTTTGAATCCAATCACTCACACAAATGAAGAGAGCCCGGTGGGTCATGGAAGCTGTCTTGAAAACAGTCTGGGTGTAAAAGCCTCAAGCGTTCGAAATGGAGCAAAGCGGAATTCACGAACACAAAAATTAAATAAAAGAGAAGTGAGTAATCGCTTTCTCTCCGCAAATAATTGGAGTGTTGGCAGAGTGGTAATGCGGTGGCCTGCTAAGCCATACATCGTTCATTCGGTGCAAAGGTTCAAATCCTTTACACTCCGCAGCCAACCCCGTCAGCGGTTGCAAACCCTGACGGCGGTTGACAAAAAGCTGTTTGAAAAAAGGCTAACCTGATGATGAGAAAATAAGGGCCAGTCAAAAATATGATCAAACAAACGGACGAATAGCTCCAATGGTAGAGCATTGCGTTGAAGCCGCAACTGTACAGGTTCGAATCCTGTTTCGTCCACGAAAAGTTAATGGTTTATGGTTGATAGTTCATAGTGAGAAATACAATAATTATCGGGCAAGCAGATGTGCTTAAATCAGCATCGTTGTGTCACTCACTTGTACATTTTCAACTATGTTCAAAGCAAACAACGACTATGAACCATCAACTATGAACAATGAACTAACCGTAGAAGTGAGTGACTCCCGAAAAAATCGGGACAGGCCAACGATGCCGCCATGAAACACAAATGTTGGTAACATAAAAATTAAAACTTAAAGCAATGCAACAGCAATGGAGAAAACTGAACGGGCAAAAAATTCAACGGCCTATTGCCGATGAAATAGCAGCGGTAATTGCCAGGGAAAGCGCTATGGGCTACCAGCTAAAAGTATGCATTGGTACCGATAGCCAGGTAAAAGGAAAGCTGACTGAATTTGCCACGGTGATCGTTTTTGTGCGGAAGGGTAAAGGTGGGTTTATGTACATCCACAACGAAACCACTCTGCAAAAAATGAGCATCAAAGAAAGGATGTTGGTAGAAGTGGCGAAGAGCATTGAAGTGGCTTACCCGCTGTGTAATATTTTTAGCAGGCATGGTGTAGATATGGAAGTGCATGTGGACATTAATACCAACCCTAACTTTAAAAGCAATGATGCACTGAAAGATGCAATGGGTTATATAATGGGGATGGGCTTTGTCTTTAAAGCCAAGCCGGATGCTTATGCAAGCTCAAGCTGTGCTAATAAAGTGGTGCAATAAAAAAGAAACCGTTAAGCAGATAATTGCAGGATTTAATAAGTAAAATAAAAATTTAAAAAAATGCGAAGGATAAATACAAAGAGTAAAAGATCAATGAAACGAAATTCATTTCAGTGCAGGAAAATTTTTCCTGTGGATACATAATAAATAAGCTAATGGCAACGAAAAGTAAAATTGAAAGAAAAAAAGAATTGCAAAAGGATGAAGAGAAGGAAGCTTTGATTCAGCAGGCATTGCTTTTTTCAAGAAAGCGATTTAAAAAATTTGATGAGATTATAGAGCAGTTATACAAGGGGGAGGATATGAGTTTTTCTTTTGCTGACAGGAGAATATGGAAGATCAATGAATGTTTCTCAACTTTCTTTTCTAATGCGAAAGTTGTTGAAAGAAAGAAGCTAAAAGAAGTACTTCTATACCTGAATGAAAAAACGGAGCTTTTAAAAGAGGAAGAAAATATTCATGCAGTTTACAACATGGTATTGTTAAGGGCTTACTGGTTGAAAGATCTGTTTAGCTGGAAACCATCAGCAAAACAAGCTGACATACAAATGAAGGAATTGGCGACTCATCTTTTTTGTAAGTATGCTGTGCCGGATTTTTTATGTCAATGCTTTTATGAATCGGGTAGTAAGCAGTTTATGTTTTGGTTCATACATATTGGTACTGGCGGAAAAGTAAAAGATATGGGAAATATTCCAATTCCATTTACGCAGAGGATGAGCCATTATTTTTTAAAAGCGCCTGCCAAATTAAAGATAGGAGAAGCCTTACGATGGGCACAGGTAAAAGGATTAAATGGTGATGATAAACTGGCTGAGCGAATTGCTTATTCATGGTTAGGTTCAAAGCCTTATGGTCATGAAGTTTTTTGGGAAGGCTTTATTCAGTTGCTGACGAATGGGGGCATGTTCAACATAAACAAACTAACTGAGCTTATTGATTATGTAAGAGAAACAAAAAGGGCTAATGAAAATTATAGTTTGAAGGGAAGAACATTGCAGTCATTATTTCGACAGAGTGATGAATGGCATCATCGTTTTTCAAACGTAGATAATAAGAGTATTTGGAAAGCATGCGGAATAAATGGTTACAGGATTGAAAAGAAAACTGAAGTACTTGTGATGGAAGAATTAACTGAAGCCAGGCAATTAGCGGTAGAAGGAAGATCAATGAAACATTGTGTAAGTTCTTATAGCTTTTATTGTGCAAAGGGCAGGTCTGCAATTTTTTCTTTACGCAGGTATTCAGGCGGCTTCCTGTTAGATATTCTTGCAACCATTGAAGTAAGCCTGGTTACACAAAGAGTGGTACAGGCAAAAGCACGACATAACAAGCCTATTTCGGATGAAGCAAAGAAGCACATGGAACTATGGGCAACGAAAGAAGGATTAATAATAAATCCTTACTTATAGCAAGAAAAATCTTTAAATAATTATGTTCTCAAAAAAAGAGCATGCAACTACTTGCTTAACGGCAAGATTGAGATTAGTATGTTGACATCAAACCAGGCGTGTGTTTTACAGGCACCGCAGTGCAGACGCTGTAGCTATCTGTATGCTGTTGTATCAATGTGCAGTTTCAACCACAATCTGTGGGTCGAAGGTTCGATTCCTTCTCCCGGTTATACCGGGATAGCTCAGGTGGTTAGAGCAACGGATAAGTACCGGTTCGAATCCGGTTCCGGCTCAAAATCGGATAACTCAATGGTTAGAGTACTACACTGTTAATGTAGAAGAAGAAGCACACCACTTCTCAAAAAATGGTGAAGCAATTAAAGAAGGAATTGCCTGCCTGCTGTTGCACAGACTTTAAACTGGTGCAACAAAGCAAATTCAGTAAACACTTTGCAGATGATAAAGTGAGCAGGTAGCGTTAACGGGCTGGTTATTTAACCGCTGTCAAAATAAGTTGATGGATAACAATAAGCAAAGCGTTGATCAAACCTGTAAGCAAATTATTTCCGTGATTACAGGATGGCAGGCAATTTCAACTTTTAAAAATCATGGATCAACTTACAAAAGTTGATAAGTAAAAAACAAAAGCATAATTAATAACCACTTGCCCGGCCTCCCTCTCTCCAGGAGAGGGAACGAGGGTGAGGTAATAAAAAAACAATGAAACATGTAAAAGTAAACGCCTACCAGGTAGCACTGGTTTTTAAAAATGGTGTTTATAAAAAAATGCTCAGGGAAGGGAACTACTGGTTCTGGAAGAACGAAAATGTAGTGTTGTATGAAATGTCAAAACAATGGCTGGTACCCCTAGAGTTGAACATCATGTTGCAGGATGCTGCATTGGCAGAAGCCTTGCATGTAGTGGACATTGGCGACAATGAAATAGTGTTGCTGTACGAAAATGGTTTGCTGAAAAATGTATTGACCGCAGGCCGTTATACTTTCTGGAAAGGTATCATCAACTATGAATTTGTACGGGCCGATATCAGCAAGATAGCCATCACTGAAAATATCAGCCGGGCTACTTTGCAACATAAATTGGTAGCGCCTTATGTGCGTATGTCCGTAGTTGAGAGCTACGAAAAAGCGGTATTGTTTGTAGATGGAAAGTATGCGCAGGTATTGCAAAGCGGCGTGTACTTCTGGTGGAAAAACAGCATCACTGTTTTGGTGGGAAAGGCTGACACCCGTATGCAGCAGATTGAAATCAATGGCCAGGAAATTCTGACCAAAGACAAGGCAGCATTGCGTATCAATGCACAGGCACAGTACCGTGTTGCCGATATTGAAAAAGCCATGCTTGAAAACAAAGAGTACGATAAACAATTGTACGTGGCCTTTCAGTTGGCACTGCGGGAATACATTGCCGCTTACAGCTTTGATGAATTGCTGGAGAAGAAAGATGCCATGGCGCCGTTTGTATTGCAGCAGGTAAAAGACAAGGCAGCAGCCCTGGGAATTGAAGTAGTTGATTTTGGTATCCGTGATATCATTTTGCCAGGCGATGTAAAAGACATCATGAACAAAGTGTTGATCGCAGAAAAAAATGCACAGGCCAACACCATTATGCGGAGGGAAGAAACTGCCAGCACCCGTAGTTTGCTCAACACTGCCAAACTGATGGAAGACAATGCGATGTTGTGGAAATTGAAGGAGATGGAATATGTAGAAAAGATCGCAGAAAAAATCGGTGAGATCAGCGTAAGCGGCAATGGTGCCTTGCTGGATCAGTTGAAACAGATCTTTGTATCACAGAAATAAACCCTAACATCCGGTATCATTCCGGTACCGGATGTTTTAAAATTATGTACTTAGCTTTAGTACTGCTATTAAGCATCGTTGCGTCGCACACTGGGGCGGTATACCTTTATTGAACTATTACAAAGGAATTAGAACTAGAAAAAATGGGAAACATAAACAATATATTAAGCGATATAGAGCAAAAGAAACAAATCAAAATACTCTATGCCTGTGAAACAGGCAGCAGGGCATGGGGCTTTCCTTCTCCGGATAGTGATTATGATATACGCTTTATATACATGCACAACAGGGATTGGTATTTGAGTTTGAGCAAACATAAAGATACCATAGAAATAATGGATGGTGACCTTGATATAACTGGCTGGGATTTGAGAAAGTGTTTAACACTATTAAAAAAATCCAATGTGCCACTAATAGAAAGGTTTCAGTCGCCGATTGAATATTATGCAGTGTCCGGGTTTAAGGATGACTTTAAGAAATTAATAGAAAGTTATTATTCACCAATTGCTGTTTTCTTTCACCATTATTCATTGGCAAACAATTTTTGGGAAGAGTTAAAAGGCAAAGATGAATTCAAGCTAAAAAGTTATTTCTATTTGATAAGGTCGTTGCTTTCCTGTAACTGGATAATAAATGACAATTCAGTGTTGCCGATGGACATAGAAAGATTGATGAAATACATCAGTGATGATTTGAAAGACGAATTAAGAAAGCTGATAGTTTTAAAAGCAACCGTGGGAGAAAAATATCTTCACAAAAAGGACGTGAAACTAAATGAATGGATATTGAATTTATTCGACAAGATGGAGTCGTCAAAACGAAGCCTGTTGGTCAACAAAGCCGACATGACATTAATAAATGAATTCTTTTTAAAAACGCTGTATGCAGAAGCTGACAATTGAACTGATAAAGGACAAAGGATTGCTGATATTTGAAGCCATCGCAGGAAGCAAGGCGTATGGATTAGATATAGCGACATCCGATACAGATATTAAAGGCGTTTTTGTTTTACCAAAAGATATGTTTTACGGATTGGAATATACACCTCAGGTAAACAATGAAACCAATGATATTGTATATTATGAGTTAAAGCGTTTTATGGAACTGTTGAGCAAAAGTAATCCTAACATATTGGAACTGTTGTGTACACCGGAAAAGTCAGTATTGTACAGGCATCCGGTAATGGACATCCTGGAGCCGGAAATGTTTGTTTCAAAAATGTGTGAGCAAACTTTTGCGAACTATGCTTTTACACAAATAAAGAAGGCGTATGGCCTGGAGAAGAAGATAGTTCAGCCAATAGATAAGGATAGGAAATCTGTCTTGGATTTTTGTTTTGTTTACGAAGGCAGCAACGCAAGAACTGTAAAAGAGTTTTTTGCAACAAAGGAATTACATCTTGAGAAAGTAGGACTTGCATCTATAAATCATTTGAAAGATTGTTACAATCTCTACTATTCGGAAGTACATCATTATGCAGGAATAATAAAAAGGGAAAATGCAAATGATGTATGCCTGAGCAGTATTCCAAAAGGTGAGAAAGCCGTTGGGATGTTATACTTTAATAAAGATGGTTATTCAGTTTACTGTAAGCAGTATCGGGAATACTGGGACTGGGTTGACAAGCGGAATGATGAACGATATAATAAAACTATGGAGCATGGCAAGAAATATGATGCAAAAAATATGATGCATGTATTTCGCCTTCTGCTGGTAGCAAAGGAAATTGCAGTGGAGAAGAAAGTAAATGTATTCAGGAAAGACAGGAAGTTTTTGTTAGCAATAAAAGAAGGTAAGTTTGAGTATGATGAATTGGTAGGGAAGGCAACGGCTTTAAAAGATGAACTGCCCTTGTTGTATCAAAATTCAGGGTTAATGGACGAACCTGATGTAAAAATGATAAATGAACAATTGTTAAAAATGAGGGAGGTATATTATGATCGTTCCTGACTTTTATTATTATTTGTCATCATCTTTTGTCAATTCTAAATAAGCAAGCACCATTTCGGTAAAGTGCTTATTTTTCTTATGGACAAGCAAAGAACTGTAAATGAATAAACCGCCTGCGTTAAAATTACTGGTTACCTGTATGATCTCACTGGAAGGGTGTTCGTAATAGTCAAACCAACTAAGGAATTTCCGGGATCTCGTTGCTTGTTTTCCATCAGAGTTGTCGCACACATAAACAACAGCATTTGATTTTGAAGCAAGGAAGTTGCCAACTATTGTAATGACGGTATCGGCAATTTTTTTATCGGTTCCTTTGCGAATAGGCTTTCCATCATTAGAAATAAGTTTCAGGTTAAATGAGAAAAAATTGGGTGCTATATCAGGGTGTGAAGCAAAATAATCAGCATAAGAAATGAAGTAACATTGATACTCATCGCCTGCACTGGTTGTAAAAAGAAACGTGAGGTCATCAAACCGGTAGAAATTATAGGCGTGCAAAACGGTAGCCATGTGTTTTTTCCAATTGTTTTAAAGAAATACCTTGTTGTAATGCGTCGCCAATTATTTTCTGGTCGGCCAACATCTTTTGAACCATTTCTAATTTGGTCATAGGTTTAGCCTTAGGCTTGCGTTGGGAACGCACTGTCTTCTTTATTTTAATTACGGTTGAAGGCATAAAAATTATTTATAGCAATTTACAAAAAATTAAAACAAATATTAAACCATTTAAAACTTAAACCAATGACCAGAATAACAGATATTGATACAGCAGGCTATACAAACTTTAATAAAAGCTAAATAGTAGTACAACTGATGAACGGATTGTGACACAACGATGATGCCATGAAAAACAACAGTTGGTATCAAAAAAATTAAATAAAATGAGCAAGTTAAAAATAATCGGAAAAGAATTAAGGGCCATCGGCTTGCCGGAAGGACCGGTAATAAGCGTGGCCATGAAGGTGATGGAGAAGTATTATAAACATCACACAAAGGACGAAGCCTTTGTTATACTAAAAGAGGTATTGGCAGCACCAGGGAATTATAAAACGCATGAAACGCTTTATTTGATTGCCGAAAAACTGCTTACAAAAGTGGATGCTGAAATCCCTCCGTTGGAGGGACTTCGGGAGGCCGGAATTTATTTCAACGTATTCGGACAGGAGCAGATTGAAGAAGTAGCCATGCACCAAATGTACCAGGCGGCAAAACTACCCATCAGTGTTGCCGGCGCTTTAATGCCCGATGCACATAGCGGCTATGGCTTACCGATAGGTGGTGTACTGGCAACAGACAATGCAGTAATTCCTTATGGTGTGGGCGTTGATATTGGCTGCAGAATGTGCCTGAGTATTTTTGACATTGATCCCAAAGAGTTGCAAAACAAAGAAAGTTATTTTGCAAGAGAGATTAATGGGGCAACCCTGTTTGGTAGTGGCCGACAGTTTGAGCAGGCAAGCAATCACGAAGTGATGGAGAACGAATTGTTTTACCAGTTGCCACTGCTGAAAAATTTGCATGGCAGGGCATGGAAGCAATTAGGGTCTTCCGGAAGTGGAAATCATTTTGTAGAATTTGGCGTGATTGACATAAAAGAAAAAGATGCAACACTTGGTGTAGATGCTGGTAAGTATGTTGGCTTGCTGAGCCACTCTGGTTCAAGAGCCCTGGGAGCAAACATTGCCAATTATTACACAAGGATTGCCATCAGCAAAAGGCGGTTGCCACATGATGCAAAAAATTTGGCATGGCTAACCCTGGATGAAGAAGCCGGCATTGAATATTGGAACGCCATGAATCTTGCGGGTGATTATGCACAGGCCTGTCATCACATCATTCACCAGAAAATTGCAAAGCAGTTAGGAAGAAAGCCTGTAACAATGGTGGAAAACCATCACAACTTTGCATGGAAGGAAATGTGGGAAGGCCGTGAAGTAATTGTACACAGGAAGGGTGCTACACCGGCAGGTAAAAATGTGCTTGGAATTATTCCGGGTTCTATGACTGCGGATGGTTTTATTGTTAAAGGTAAAGGCGAAGCTGCGGCAGTAAATTCTGCAAGTCATGGCGCCGGCAGAAAGATGAGCCGCACAAGAGCCATTGCATCTGTAACTGATAAACAGTTTAAAGACGAACTGAAAAAGTTTGGTATCAAACTGCTTGGCGGCGGGCTGGATGAATCACCTTTTGCTTACAAAGACATTGAGCAAGTAATGCAGTCTCAAAAGGCATTGGTAGATGTACTCGGAAGGTTTACGCCTAAAATTGTAAAGATGGATGGGGCCAGTCATAAGATCTGGAAGAAGAAGGATAAAGAGGAATTGTTAGGAGAATGATTTAACAATGAACAAAGGCCAGCATAATTCGCTGGCCTTTGTCTTAAATATTACAGGTTAATTTCGATGCCTGTATTTGCATATAAATCAACTCTATCTGGTCTTAGGTATGAGAATTGATAAAATTGATAATCATTTTTACTATATCGCATACCAAGGTTACACGAAAATCTTGTTCTGTAACTGATGAAATAATTTACACCAAAATTTAGATTTACAATGGCATAAATATCTTCTTTCGTCTTGGTATTTTGATAACCCGATTCGGCGTTCAAATTAAAATTGATCGCGGTCCGGGTATTTGGATAAATAGCATGTTCATAAAATGCATTTACTCCGGCTTGTTTTACTTCAGGATTGCTTTTATTCTCGAATGTTACTATATCATTGGCTAGATATTTTCGTGACGAATCTGAGTGAAGGTAAAAGAGCTTAATATTAGCACCATAGTTATTTTGATGCGTGAGGGAAGCAGGAACGTATTTTGAAATACCGGAAGTAAAAAGTAATGATTGTGTATTGAAACGCTGTTTGAATTTATTTATGTCATTGCTGCTTGTTTCATTAGAGTTGCTAAAAGTTACCTCTGGAGTAAAACGTATGTATTTTTCTGTTCCGGCCAACCTGGGATTATTAATTGCAAAAAACAGGATGTCATTAAGGTTGCTGAAATAGTCGATATCAGTTTTATTAATGAGCCCTTGTTGCTGAAGATAGTCATCAACTGTTTTGAGAATAAATTGTATTCTTTTTCTGCTATCCAGTACACGGGTATTATTTCCTTTTGTAATTGTTTGGCCAAGTTCATTCAATTCTGCCGGGGTTAATGTTCTTGTAAGTTTATTGATTTCAGTTAAAGCTTTATTAAGCCACAGCGCATTTTGCATGTCTGTAATATTTTCTAATCTTCCTTTACCAATGCCGGTGTTGATGGCTGTTGAATAATATCCGGAGTTTACTTTATAAGGAACTGGTTGATAAGATGACTTATCCTTGTAGTTATAATAATTCCCGGTAACAGTCGCCCCCAGTTCAAAAAAATTATTTTGTGCATACCATTTGTTTAAAATTGTGCTGGAAGGTATGATTTGAAAATTTCTATTTCGATTGTTGCCCGACAAATTATGTGATTTTCCATTGCTGTATGCGGCAGACAGGCTGCTGGTTGAGGTCATCGATATCCGGTCTGTACTTTTTGTGATGAAATAGATGGCGCCGATGCTTGCAGCACCTGAGCTGTTTTCCTGGGTACTGGTTTTAAAATCAGTTTTGTTATAATTGCCGGAGGCGAAACTATTAAGTGATAAAGCCCGATAAGTGTTAATTCGATATTTAAATGTTTTTAACAGGGAGTCTTGTTGACAAAAAGCGGCAAGTGCCGGGACAGAAAGTCCAAGGGTGATTAGAATTTTTCTCATAATGGTAGGTTTGTTTTTCCAAACATAATACGCTTATCTGAAATAACTTGTTAAAACAAAGAATATTACTGTTAACAAAAGCCAAACATTATTTTACCTTCGCCACATGAAAACAATTGGCTTTATCGGTGGGCTCACCTGGCTTTCTTCAATGGATTATTATCGTTTACTTAACCAGTTAACCAATGAAAAACTGGGTGGAGTAAGCTCTTGCAAATTGCTGATGTATTCAGTAAATTTTGAAGAAATTAAAATCCTAACAATTACCGGCGATTGGGATGGTATTGCAGCAATAATGTCGGCTATTGCGCAACAACTTGAAAAAGCGGGTGCCGATTGTATTTTGCTTGGGGCCAATACCATGCATCATATTGCAGATAAAGTGCAGGCTGCTATTGATGTTCCGCTCATTCATATTGCTGAAGTAACAGCAACGGCTATCGCAAGCCAGGGATTGAAAAAAGTTGCCCTGCTTGGTACAAAATATACCATGTTGTTTGACTTCTACAAAAGCAAACTGGCCGAAAAAAATATTGAAACAATCATTCCAAACGAAGCGGACATTGAATATATCAACACCACTATTTATGCAGAAATGGGGAAAGGCATTTTTCTCCCAGAAAGGAAGAAACGCTTCATAGAAATCATCAACGACCTGCAGCAGCAGGGCGCACAGGCTGTTATATTGGGCTGCACTGAAATACCAATATTGATAAAACAAGCAGATATTTCAATGCCGGTATTTGATACTACGGTATTACATGCATCTGCCGCTGTGGCCTTTGCGCTGCAATAACTGCGGGTCAAATTATCCTATTTTTACCACCATTAAATTAAACGAATGCAAATACTCGCCGATAAAGTAACACAACTATTTACCGAATATTCCAGTGATCCAATTACAGATATTGATAAGTTTCCCCAGTCGGGTAGCGAAAGGCATTACTTTAGAATCCATACCGAAAAGCAAACCTATATCGCTACCTATGGAGCAAATTTACAGGAAAATGAAACCTTTATTTATTTTTCGAGGCACTTCAAAAAAAGCAACCTGGCTACTCCCCAAATATTGTGTGTAAATGATGAAGGTGATGTTTATATACAGGAAGATTTCGGTCCTGTATCGTTACTTAATAAATTGGAGCAGCATGGTTTTTCAGATGAAGTGTACCAGTTATTTAAACAGAGTATTGAGCAACTTGCCTTGTTACAGATAAAAGGGCATAAGGGAATGGATTATAATAAATGCCTTACCAACGCTACATTTGGTAAAGCAGCCATCATGGCCGATCTGCTTTATTTTAAATATTATTTTTTAGATGCATTGCGCAGGCCTTATGATAAACAAAAACTCATCAATGATTTTGAAGCCCTGAGTAATTACCTGGCACATACCGAATATAAATATTTTATGTTCCGTGATTTTCAGAGCCGTAATATTTATGTGAAGGAAGATGACACCGTGCACTTCATCGATTACCAGGGTGGAATGAAAGGGGCGCCTCAATATGACGTAGCATCTTTACTATGGCAGGCAAGGGCCAACTTACCGGATGAATGGAAAAACCAATTGCTGGAAGATTACATGGATGAGTTTCAAAGGATCATTGATGAAGAAATGAACAAGGATGTGTTTCGCAGCCAGTATCATGGATATGTGCTTATAAGATTATTGCAGGTGTTAGGGGCCTACGGTTTTCGTGGTTTGTTTGAACGTAAGGCGCAATTTCTTACAAGCATACCATTGGCATTACAAAATTTAAAATGGTTTGTCAACAATCAAAGCATGGGTATTGCGGTGCCCGAATTTAAAAAAGTGCTGGACATGTGTATCAGTGATGAAGTGATAGAGGAATTTACTCCTTTGCAAGCCACTGAAGCAACACCATTGGTAGTGAAGATTAAAAGTTTTTCATACATCCAAACGGGTTATCCAAAAGACGAAACAAAAAACGGCGGAGGTTTTGTTTTTGACTGCCGGGGGATTTTAAATCCGGGTAGAATTACGGAATATAAATACCTGAGCGGATTGGATAAACCCGTAAAAGATTACCTGGAACAACAAACAAAAATGCCGGAGTTTTTAAACAGCATTTTTACCGTGGTTGATATATCAGTTGAAGATTACATCAAACGTGGCTTTGAAAGCCTGGTAATAAACTTTGGTTGTACCGGCGGCCAGCACCGAAGTGTATATGCCGCCGAAGCCGTTGCCCGCCATTTAAGAAATAAGTTTAAAGTGAAAATTGAACTGGAGCATCAGAATAGGGAGGGGTGGAAAAAGACTTTAAATGGTTCATAGTTCATAGTTGATGGTTCATGGAAGTGCAGCAGTATTTGGAATGGAGGTTTTGAAGTGTATAAATCCCTTTGATTTTTATTTAAGAAGTCCTTAAACGGTTCATAGTTCATAGTTGATGGTTCATGAAAGTGCAGCAGTATTTGGATTGGAGATTTTAAAGTGTTTGAATCCTTTTGATTTTTATGTAAGAAGTCCTTAAACGGTTCATAGTTCATAGTTGATGGTTCATGGAAGTGCAGCAGTATTCGGAATGGAAGTTTTGAAGTGTATAAGTCCTCTTGATTTTTATGTAAGAAGTCTATTCATCAATATTTGATCATCCTTTCAAAATTATTTTATGCCATTTAGATTTGAAAATTTAAATGTTTGGCAAAAAGCGTTGGCTTATTCAAATGAAATTGATTTAATGACAAAGAGTTTTCCTAAAGAGGAACTTTATAGTTTGTCATCACAAATGAAAAGAGCTGCAGATTCTGTGGTACTGAATATTGCGGAAGGAAGTACAGGACAATCTATTCCTGAATTTAAAAGATTTTTGAGTATTTCATTAAGGTCTGCCATTGAGGT
This sequence comes from Ferruginibacter sp., assembly GCA_046590675.1. GTDB lineage: Bacteria > Bacteroidota > Bacteroidia > Chitinophagales > Chitinophagaceae > Ferruginibacter. The sequence continues at coordinate 59,448 of JBKJUP010000071.1, forward strand.
TGTAGCCTGCTTGTTTATTGCTCAAACAAGAAAATATATTAAAGACGATGTTTTTAAAATGCATTATCAATCCTATGAAATTTTATGTAAAATGATAACCAAATTGAGAGATTCTATGTAATACTTAGCAACACATTGAAAAGAACTGTATTGCTATGACCCGTTAACCATGAACTATGAACTTAACAGAGAGATTCAATGTGATAAGTAGCAACACATTGAAAAGAGCCTGTATTACTATGACCCATCAACTATGAACTATGAACACACACTTAAGCAGCAAATTGAAAAAAACTGTATTACTATGAACCATTAACTATGAACTATGAACATAACAGACACTATAAATAATTATCGCCCCACCAACGCCATGATCTTCGCCGCTGGCCTTGGCAGCCGCTTTAAACCCTGGACCGAAAAACATCCCAAGGCATTGGCATTGGTAAATGGTAAAAGTTTGTTGCAACGCAATATTGAATACCTGCAGCAATATGGCATTAAGGATGTGGTGGTGAATGTGCATCATTTTGCGGACCAGATTATGGAGGCTGTTGAAAAAAATAAAGGCTGGGGTAGTAACGTGATGATCAGCGATGAAAGAGATGAGGTGTTGGAAACCGGCGGCGGATTATTAAAGGCCCGCCATTTGTTAGATAATGGAAAACCATTTGTAACGCTGAATGTAGATATATTGACCGATCTGGATTTGAACAAAGTTACGGAATTTCATCAGCAACACAAGCCGCTGGTTTCGTTTGGAATTACTGATAGAAAAACTTCCCGCTATTTTTTATTTGATGAACAAAGCCGGTTGTGTGGCTGGCGGAATGTATTAACCGGCGAAGAAAAAGGTCCGTTTTTAAAAAATCCACCGCCGCAGCCATTGGTTCAGAAAGCATACAGTTGTGTGGTAATTTTTCAACCCGAAATATTTGAGTTGATACGTCAGCAGGGAAAATTTTCACTCACTGAACCATACCTTGATTTAGCTGCAGAATACCCGATTATGGGATACGATCATACCGGGGATAAACTGGTAGATGTAGGCAAACCAGAAAGCGTATCCGTAGCGGAAAAATTATTTTCATAGCGCCATAAAGCCCCAAACCCCTAAAGGGGCTTAGCCTTAGATTGAATAGAATTTCATTATTGCAAGAACATAAATTTTGAACCAAATTTTTTTAACATTTAACTGGTGAGCGATTCGGAATTAATAGAAAGTAAAAAATGCACAATGGAAAAAGTAATCCTCAAAGTATTTGAGACCAAAGCTCCCCTTTAGGGGCGGGGGGGCTTGCGGGCTTGCTTTCTAATGCACCACCAACACTTTCTGCGTACTTACATCATCGTTATGTGTTAGTTTTAAAATATAGCTGCCATCGGGTAGTGCTGCTGTATTAATTTCTTCAGTGCCATTCACCATTTGTTTGCTGATAAGTTTTCTGCCGGTGGCATCAAATAACTCAATGGTTGTTTTGCCGCTGCTATTGTAAGGAGCACTGATCTGTAAAATATTATTGACAGGGTTTGGAAAAACTACAAAACCCGGTTCATTAGTTTTATTGTGCAGCAATACAATGCGGCTGTAGATGTACAATCCGTCATTGTCTATTTCTTTAATCCTGTAATATAAATTTCCCTGCGGAATCTGCAGGTGATCAAACTGGTAACCCGCCCTTGCGGCACTGGTAATATTTACGGTTCCCAATGTTGTCCACGCCGTTCCATTGCTGCTAAATTCTATTTCAAATTTTTCTGCATTAACGGTTGGCGTTGCTACGGTCCATTTTACAATTGCACCATTCCTTGAAGTAAGGGAAGCATTAACGTTCACAAATCTTACGGGCAAAGTGCCGAAATTAAAAGGTGTAGGAACGTTCTCACCCAGCTCGCTGGCATTGCCATTGTTGTTGGGATCTACGGCCGTTTCATTTCCATTGTTAGAAGAATCGGCGATGCTTATAAAGCTTGTATTGGCAACACTTCCAATAGAGCCTTTGCCAATGGCACTGTTTAAATAAGTGGCTGCACCGGTGAGATTGGTGACCCTGCATTTAACCAAAACTTTAAAAAAATAATCACCGGTGGCACTGGTTTGGTTAACCAGGTTCTGCCCGCCATTTAATAAATTGGGGAAGGTATTGCCATTAAAAAATGGGTTTAAAATAAGCCCGGGAATATTGGCACCGGCAACAAAACTGGTACTAACATTCGACACATTACCTGCGCCAAATACATCCACCAGGTTATCCGTAACATTGATGTTATTGATGATAACATTACCCAAATTCCTTACATAAATTTCGTAGGTGAGGTCTGCCGTATTGGTATTTACTTTTACCGCATTTACTAATTGCTTGGTGGTGCCAACTGAAGGTGTAAAACTTGAATTATCAATGGGCGCTTCACCAATTTGAAATGGTTTTTGTACACCAAGTGTATTGGCGCTGATATTGTAATCGAAATAATAACAGATCCCCTGGAAATCGACTCCTGTAAGTTCAAGCTGGCCATTCAGGTACGCAATTCCATAGCAATTGTTTGGTAAAGTTTGCAGGTAGTTAGCAGTGGCATTACCGGTGGTACTGCTGTAGTCCATAATTTCGTACAGGCGGGAAGGTGAGCTGCCCAGCGTGGCAAACATGCGGCCATTGGGCAAAATGGTAAGGTCGCCGCTTGATATAGCAGTTGGGAAATTTCCGGCAGGAAATTGTAGTTTCCGGGTATTGATGACAGCACCTGTATTCACATCAAATTTATCCATATTACACTGCCCGGTATTAGCATCGTAATTTGAAAATGACCACAAATCACCATTGTTATCAAACTCAAAATTATTAGACACATAACTGTATGAATAAGTGGGTGCAACGGGTATGGTTGACGGGCATGTTATATTCTGCGGCAGTCCCATATCCAGTACCCAAATTTTTGTGTCAACGTTGCTGCGTACATCAGCAACATACACTTTATTATTCTTTGGGTTGTATGCAATAAATACACTGAAAAAATCAGGCAACTGCGCCGCCATATTGCAGCCGGTTAAAATTGAAGGAGCGCCGCTCAACGGATTATTGATGAGTGAAAACGCCGGGTCAGTGCTATTGTAGCAGGTGTTGCTGCCAAAGTTTAGCAGTACCGAGTTTTGTGCAATTGCTGCCGGCCCGGTTAGCAGGCAGGAAAAGATTCCTGCATACAGTATTGTATAAAAAAGTTTCATCCTGCAAAAAATTAAATGAGTTGACGTTGTGGGGGCTTAGGCTTAATGCAGGGAAATTGGATTAGTGTACTATCAAATACGGTATAAAGTAAAATGGGTTCAGCAATAATAGTGGTATAAATATAGGTGTTTTTTTAATTGATTGTATTGGGAGTATTTATAATTGTCGCAAGAGGTGTCACCTTTGATTACAGGCATTAAAGTATAAAACAGCAACAAAAAAGTTGACGCCTCTATAATATCCAGCCACAATTTTAAAGTCATCCATTGTATTTTTCAAACACCACAAACAAAAACAACTTTCCTGTTAAAGAAAGTTGCTTTTAAAAATTAGTTATACCTGCTAATTGGAAGGTTTGTCGTAGAGATCTTTTTTATCCACTACCAACACCTTGTCTTTATCTTTTAGTAGTTTACTTACCACATCATAAGGGCCGGTTATCACTTCGTCGCCGGCTTTCAATCCTGCCGTTACTTCAATATAATTGATATCCTGGATGCTGGTTTTAACGGGCACTTTTTTTACCACACCTTCGGCATTCAGTAAAAAAACTACCACATCCAGGTCATCCATATCAGTAGTGGATGCACTTGTTCCACCGGTCATTTTCTTTTTACCCACTTTTGTACTGTCTGTTTTTTCCCGTGTAGTAACAGCATTGATTGGCACGCTGATTACATCCACATCGGTACGGGTTTGAATATCTGCGCTGGCACTCATGCCCGGCCTGAAGGGGAAAGAGTTTCTATTCAAAAGGTCCGTATAGCTGGAAGGAAGTAACCGGATGTACACTTTATAATTGGTAACATCTGTACTGGTATTGGCAAGTGCAGCCTGCGTTGCAGCGCCATTGTTACTACTCGAAATCTGCGTTACAACGCCTTTAAATTTGCGATCGTTGTAAGCATCCACCGTTACCAATGCGCTGTCATTTAAATGTACTTTCGGAATATCGCTCTCACTCACATCTACCCTAATTTCAATTTTATCCATATCTGCAATACGCAGCATTTCGGTGCCCGACATTAAATTACTTCCTACCACACGCTCACCCTTTTTTACACTCAGCAGGCTTACCACACCGTCCATGGGTGCCACCACCGCTGTACGGCTAAGGTCTTTATTGGCTTTGGCCAGGTTTGACTGTGCACTTTGTACGGCTGCCTGTCCGCCCCTGATGCCTTGTTTGGCTGCATTGTAATTTGCCGCTGCACTTTGATAATTTGCATTGGCCACATTAAATTCATTGCCACTGATCACCTTATCATCAAACAATTTCTTTTGCATGTCGTAGGTCTTTTTCGACTGGTCAAGTTGCGCCTTTAATGCGTTTAATGCCGCCTGTGAGTTAGCCACCTGTGCCTGGCTCTGTACCACTCCGCTGGCCGCCTGGTTGGCCTGTATGCTATAAATATCTGCATAAATACGGGCCAGCACCTGGCCCTTTTTTACGCTGTCGCCTTCCTGTACAGTTAGCTCGGTAATTTCACCGCTCACATCCGGACTCACCTTTACTTCTATCTCCGGGTATATTTTTCCACTGGCATTTACTATTTCAATAATGTTGCGCTTCTGAGCCTTTTCTGCAGTAACCTTTGTTCCAACCTTTTTCCCAATTACCCCCGTTACTTTTAATATAACCAGGCCCACTACCACTACCAGCAGTGTTATCAAAATCCATTTTACATTTTTACTCATGTTAGCTATTTAATAAATTCAAATTTTTTATTTTGGGTTACCGGCATTTTTCCATTCATCAACTTCGGTGGCGTCGCACTTGTTAGCTGCAACGCCTTGAGGAACGAAAGGCAGTTGCACTCATCCCGGCTCTCAAAGCGGGACTTGTACTTCATATCATTGGGCAACTTTTTTCAACATTATTTGTAACTAGCGGCCATCACTCAAAGTTTGTAACAGCCAGCAACAAACGCCCTTACAGTTTTAAACCCTGCCCCCTGTAAAACTCCAGCACTTTCATTTTAAATACAAAATCATATTGGTTCAATACATATTGCAATTTTGCCCTAAACAAATTATTCTGATTGGTGATCAGTTCAAATGTGCCCATCATACCAACGTTGTAGCGCTTTTGAGCAAAGTCCAATGTACGTTGAGAGGCATCCACACTTTTTTTGCTGGAGTTAAATTTCTCCAAAGCAACAAGGGCTGAATTATAAGCCTGGTAAATATCCTGCTTGGTAGTTTGATTATCTATTTCCTGCTGCAGTTCTACACTCCTGATGTTTAATTTGCTGCGTTGCCAGTTTGTACGCAGGTTACTTCCATTAAAAATGGGCACACTAATGCCTATTCCAATGGACTGCCGAAAATTTTGATCAAACTGGCGAAACAGGGCAGTCTTATCGTAAGAATATGTAGTAAATGGCTGGTTTGGAAATACATTGTAATCAACACCACTCACACTTACACTTCCAATGGGCGCTATCACTTGTTTTGTTCCGGTAATTTCATTGGCCCTGCTATTAAAGCCCGTTCCCAAACTTCCAAAGGCCGAAATAGTCGGGTACATATAACCTTTTACAGCATCGGCAGTACTTTGTGCAGCCTTTAATTTAAATGTATTTACCCGCTGTTGCGGAAGATTGGCAAGCGCCAAAGCGTACACTGCTTCGGGTTGTAAATCGGCAATATTTTCAACCGGTATTAACTCTACCGGCGGCACCGCTACTTCAAAAGGCTCCGCAGCATCAATATTCATGTAAGACTTTAATACCAGTTTAGCTTGTGCTACACTTCCTTTGGCACTGATGTAGTTGGCACTATCCAACGCTTCCTGTGCTTCCAGTTCCACTGCATTTAATTCCGGTAGCGATTCTGCATCAACCAGTTTGCGGGTGTAGTTTAATTGCGCCTGGGTTTGGTGCAATTGTACCTGTGCAATATTTTCCTGCTCTTTAGCCAATAATATCTGCAGGTACGAGTTGGCCACGGTCAATGCAATATCGTTCTTCAATTTATCGGTACTTGCTTTGGCAGCTTCCAGCTCCCATTGATTGGCGAGTATTGTATTTTTTTTGCTGAACCAGTTAAATATATCAGCACTGGTTTGCAATTGCAACCCGGCACTTAAATAACTCTGTGTAATAAGATTAAAGGAAGTAGGATCCTGGTTGCGGCCGCTATTATAACTGCTGTTGCCGCTAAACGAAGCACTGGGGTACAAAGCCAGTTTGCTTTGCTTATACACTAACTCAGAAATACCGGTCTGTACCTCTGTTTGTTTCACTGAAAGATTATTGGCCATGGCATAGTCAACAATACTTCGGAGGTCCCACAGTTTCTGAGCTTTTACAGTACTAAAGGCAGCAATAAAACATATTACAAAACAACTAACATATCGCATGGCGCAAAAATAAAACATCCGGTGTGAATGCATGATTAACAATTGTATAAACGGCAAGAAAACCTAAAATTAGGAAGGATGCATACTTATGTTTAAAAATAATATGTTAACTTTTTTTACCCTGAGAGGTCGGGGGAGTAGTGGATGAAAAATTAATAATTTTGTTTACCAGACTGAGTTTTGTCTTATCTACTTTTTATTGAAAACATAAACGAGGATGTACCTGCTATTAGAAAGCGGCAAAAGCCTGCTCCAGATCGTTGATAATATAGCTTGCTGTTTCCTGGCCGACGTATAGCCTTAACATGCGATGTTCTTTATTGAGCGGATCAAAATGTTCAGGCTGTATTCCGGAGCATTTGGGAATAATCAGGCTTTCGTGGCCACCCCAGCTTACCGCCATCATGATGTGTTTTAACTGTTCACAAAAGTTTTCGATGGTGTTAATTGTGTCTGCCTTCATGATAAAAGTTAACAGGCCACAGGCACCGCTCATTTGCTTTTTTGCCAGTTCGTATTGAGGAAACGCTTCATCAAATGGAAAAATAACTGATTCTACCTGTTCATGCTGTTTTAAAAATTCAACCACTTCAAGGGTAGTTCTACTAATTTGTTCTAACCGCATGGGTAAAGTGCGCAATCCACGTATCAGCAACCAGGCATTAAAAGGAGAAATGCCGCTGCCGATGGTCATAAACTCGCTGTTGAAAATCCGTGTCATCATTTCAGCACTACCGCTCAATACACCTGCCACTGTATCACTATGTCCGCCAATATATTTGGAGCCCGATTGCAACACAAGGTCAATTCCAAATTCAATGGGCCGCTGATAAATGGGTGAGCAGTAACTGTTGTCAATGATGGTAATAATATTTTCAGCCTTTGCCAGTTCAGCCACAGCAGCCAGGTCCTGCAAATGATAGGTCCAGCTATTAGGACTTTCCAGGTAAATCACGGTTGTATTTGGAAGGATGGCCCGTTCAAAATTTTCAATATCACGGCCATCGATGTACGAAGTAGTTACACCAAAGCGGGGCAAAATTTCATTAAACATTTTCTGTGCCCATGTATAAGGTTTGTTCACAGAAACAATATGATCGCCGGATTTTACATTGGCCAGTACCGCCGCAAAAATAGCTGCAGCACCGCTGCTAAAAACCAGGCAATCTTCCGCATTGTCCAGGGCAGCCAGCTTTTTTCTTAGAATATCTACGGTTGGGTTTAAGCCACGGCTGTATAAATAAGTTGAATATTCATCTGCAAATGCTTTGCGCATTTCATCAACCGTTTCAAAAGCAAAATTGCTGCTTTGAACAATTGGGGGAGCCACGGCATTAAAATAATTTTGCCTGTCCTCTGCCAGTTCATTGATGATATAAGAGATGTCCATTTTTATTGAGATGTTTTTTTAAATAATCTGCCGATAAAATAAAGTGCAATAAATGCAGCCAGCACGCTCAATCCAACCACAGCAGCATTTTTATTATTTTCATAATCCATGGCAATGCTGATAGCTACAAAAATATAAGCTACAATAAATATTACAGGGAGAAAAGGATATGCTTTCATTTTGTAAATGCCGGTACCATCCAGGTGTTTTGTTTTTTCCCGTAAAATAAAAATAGTAGCAGCGGATAAAATCATGCCGAACGAATCAAGAAAAATGGTGAAACTAAGAATGGTATCAAAATCCTTTGACCAAAATATAATTAATATACAAATAGCTGTAAACACCGATAGCGACACGGTAAGCACCCCCGTTTTAGGATTGGTTTTTTGAAACACGGGAGGCAGTATTTTGTCTTCACTCATAGCAAACATCACCCGGGGATTGCTCATAAGTAAAACATTTACATAAGCAAGCACACTTAAAAATAGGAAGCCGGATAAAACCCTTTCTGCATTGACGCCAAAAATTTTAGAGGCCATGATAGCTGCAATATTTTTAGCTCCTTTAAGCTCTTCAAAGCCAATTACTTTAACATAAGCATAATTAATAGCCAGGTATAGAATAATAATCAGCGCTATGCCCATAAAAATACCGCGGGGAATATTCTTAGAAGGCTGCTCAACTTCGGAGCCGAAATTAATGGTTTGCTGATAGCCGCCGTACGTAAAACTTACCGCCACCAATCCAATTCCAAAAGCTTTAATGTATTCTCTTAACGCCGGGCTTACATGTTCCACCGTTGAAACTGAAACGGCAGTACCGGCAAAAAAGATGGGCGCAATCAGCAACAACACCAGGATAATTTTTGCAATCATTAATATGTTCAGCGTTTTAGCGCTCATTTTTAATCCAAGAAGGTTTACGCCATAAAACAACACAATAGCGGCAATGGCAATACTCATCTGTATCGTTTGAATAAATGCAGCGTTGGCTGGTATCTTCAAAAATTCAGGATCCTTGGTGGCTGGGTTAAAAATGGCCGTAATGTATTCTCCACCCACCAATGCCACGGCTGTAAGCGATGCGGCATTGGATACAAGAATTACGCAGTTGATTGCAAAAGCAATTGAAGGATGATAGGCATAGGAAAAGATTTTATAATAGCCGCCCATTACAGGTAACCGGCTTCCTATTTCTGCATAAGTAAGGGCACCGCACAACGCTATCAACCCACCGGCTATCCAGGCTGCAAAAAATAAAAATGTGTCGGGAACTTCCTTTGCAACATTTGCCGGGGTACGAAAAATGCCCATGCCAATCACCAGGCTTACTACAATCATGGTAAAGTCAAAGAGACTGAGTTTGGGTTTTGAATGCATAACGAAAAGATACTGAAAGCTTTTAAAAAATAATCAACAAAGATCGGCTGGAATAAAAAATGTTTGAAAATTTTGAAAACGCACATACCTCCAATAAATCAAGGGACCTGGGGCATGTTACTTTTTTCTTTAAAGTAGTTTTTCACAAGTTGTGTATTGATTATTTTGGTACGGAAATATCAAACCCCCTACATTTGCACTGAATTTGGTTCCCGGGTAAAACCGGGATTAAAAGGGAAGCCGGTGTAATTCCGGCGCTATCCCCGTAGCTGTAAAGGCCCAGGTGATTTTGAATGGCTGTTTTAAAGTAATATTATTTTTAGCCAGCCATTCAATATTCACATTGTTGAATCTTCATACCACTGTTGCATTATCAATGGGAAGGTGTTTAACAATAGCCAAGCCAGAAGACCTGCCAGGTATCACATTTAATCATTCACGGCTTTCGGGTGAAAGGCATGGAGTGTAAGCGCCGCAGGGCATTTATATTTCTTTCTTTTTTTAATTTCCTGGAAGCAGTCACAAAAAATTTTTTCATAAAAATGAAAAACAAAATTTTATTGTTGACTGCTGTAGTTTTCAGTAGTCATTTATTTGCACAGCAAGACAGTACACAAAAAACATTGGATGAAGTAGTATTTACAGCTACCAAAACTCCCATTAAACAATCGCAAACCGGCAAGGTTGTAATAGTAATTGATCAGGAAATTTTACAGCGGAGTGCCGGCAGAACACTATCAGAAATATTGAACTACCAGGCTGGTATGTACGTAAATGGCGCCAACAATGCACTGGGTACCAACCAGGACAATTACCTGCGTGGATCAGCTTCGGGCAATACATTGATTTTAATAGATGGCATACCGGTAGGCGATCCTTCTCAAATAAATAATTCGTTCGACCTCAATAACATTAACCCCGCACAAATTGAACGAATAGAAATTTTGAAAGGTGCACAAAGCACACTTTGGGGCAGCGATGCAGTTGCCGGCGTTATCAACATCATTACAAAAAAAGGAGGCGTTGGAAAACTTAGCCCCGTGGTTGGCATTTCCTATGGCAGCTACAATACTTTTAAAGCAAACGCAGGTATCAATGGCAAACTAAATAAGTTTACCTACAATTTAAATTATAACCACACCAATAGTAAAGGTTTTTCATCCGCTTATGACAGCGCCGGAAATAAAAATTTTGATAAGGACGGTTTTGTACAAAATAACATCCAGGCAAATCTTGGTTATGCAGTAACCTCCAAATTTTCTGTAACCGGCACGTCTAATTATGGTAAATACAAAACAGATCTTGATGCAGGTGCTTTTACAGACGATAAAGATTTTACAGGAACCAATACAAGTTTCATTAACACGATTGGCCTTGTTTATAAAACAAATAAAAGCAACATCAGTTTTACAAACACCCTCATCAAAGCAAAGCGTTTATTAGATGATGATAGCACAGACGTTGGCGGTTTTGCCAAATTTGCAAAAGGTGTGTATAAGGGAAGTTCTTTTGTATCTGAATTATTTGGCAGTACACGGTTGAGCGACAAATTGTCTTTGGTAGGAGGTGTACAGCGCATTGCACAAAATACCGACCAGTCTTATTTAAGTATCAGCAGCTACGGTCCGTTTGAAACCAGCCTGGGAAAAGACATCGCTAAAACAACCAACTATTCAGTATATGCATCTTTGCTGCTCGTTAACCTAAATGGTTTCAACGCTGAAGCAGGTGTTCGCTACAATAACCATAGCATTTACGGTAACAACGCTACCTATTCATTCAATCCATCCTACAATATTGATGAAAATACAAGGGTATTCGTAAATATTTCTTCGGCTTATAAAGTGCCATCGCTTTACCAGTTGTACAGCGAGTATGGTAATAAGGATTTGAAGCCGGAAGAAAGCAATAATTACGAAGCCGGTGTACAAAGTTTTAGTAACAATAAAAGAAATTCATTGCGCTTTGTTGGTTTTAAAAGAAATATCCGCCAGTTGATTGTGTTTTATACAGATCCAACAACTTATGATAGCAAATACATCAACCGCGATCAGCAACACGACTATGGCTTTGAAGTGGAAAGTAATATTGCAATTGGTAAGTCGGGCAACTGGATTAATAATGTAACCTACATAGATGGAGAAGGTGTAACCGGTGATGTGAAAATTAAAAATTTTTACCGCAGGCCCAATTTTACTTTTAATAGCACACTAAACATTCATCCAATAGAAGCGCTTACGCTGGCACCGGCATTCAGGTTTGTAGGAAGCAGGTTGAAGGGAACTTATGATGCAGGCCCCAATGCAATGCCGCAATATTACACGGTTGATTTTTATGCAGGGTACAATTTCACCAAACAGGTTCGTGCATTTGTTGATTACAGAAATATTACCAATCAACAATATTTTGATATTGTAGGATACAATAGCCGCAAGGCAAATTGCACGATTGGTGTAAGTGCAAATTTCTAAAATTAGTTGACAACCGAATTGAATCATTCCTATTTCATAACGCCTAATTATAAAAAATGTCCTTACAAAAAATTAATCCACGCATTGCCGTGTTGCTCATTATCATGATTGCAGTTGCTGCCATGCGCATACCCAATGCTGCACAAATTACACCCTGGGCAAACTTTACTCCAATTGGTGCGATGGGGTTGTTTGGCGGCGCTTATTTTACCAACAAATGGAAAGCATTTTTATTTCCATTGCTCACCTTATTTGTGAGTGATCTTATTATTAGTAATGTTGTAATGCATGGAAAGTATGGCGTATTATATAGTGGCTGGTATATTATTTATGGCGTATTTATTTTAATTGTTTTGATTGGTAAATGGTTATTGAAAAATGTGTCTGTAAAAAATATTGTACTGGCGTCTGTTGTTGCGGCATTAAGTCACTGGCTGATTGCCGACTTTACTGTTTGGATTGGAGGTGGTACAGATCTAAGAACCATGACTCCGTTAACAAAAGATTGGGCTGGTTTAATACAATGCTACGCACAGGGTTTTCCCTTTATGAAAAATTTCCTGATGGGAAATCTTGTTTACAGCGCCATCATGTTTGGCGGCTTTTCGTTGGCTCAACAACGGTTTCCGGTGTTAAAATTTCAATTGGGATAAATAATGATAAAGGGTGAGACAGGTGTTTCATCCTTTTGTTTTATTGTTGATGATAGAAGATAAACAGGCGAAATGACATTGGTTAAAGGGTGTTTGCAATTGCATCAAAATGATGAGAAATTGGCTTATTAAGCCATTCATTATTTGCTGGTAAAAAAAGCAGCCCATTTATCAAAAATTCATTGTCTCAATTGCAAAGGATTACAATTTTAGTATAACAATTTATTGCTGTAAATATGGAACTTAAAGTCTGTTCTTTTCTACCGGCTGCCACCCAAATGATTTATGATATGGGGCTGCAGCATTTGTTGCATGGCGTAACTTTTGAATGTCCTAAACAGGCCCTGGAAGAAAAGCAAAAGTGCGTACGATATGTATTGGAAGGCAATACTTACTCAAGCTTAGAAATTGATAAAATATTTTCTGCATCAAAAGCGCAGGGCAAAAGTTTGTATTATGTTGATGACAGGGTTTTGCAGCAAATAGAACCCGATATTATTTTTACGCAGGATGTGTGTGAGGTTTGCCAGATTGATACCGCCTGCACTGCAGCCGCTGTTGCAAAACTGGATAAGCAGCCGCTGTTGGTGCCGCTTTCTCCCAATAATTTAACCGATGTATTCAATACGGCCATTACGATTGCCACTGCAATGGGACGGGAAGAAGCGGCTTACACCTATTTATCAAAACTTCAAAACAGGATTGATTTTATAATTGATGAATTAAGGCGCACAAAGGCATTGCCTAAAAGAGTGATGTTGATGGAATGGATAGCGCCCATTTATAATTGCGGGCATTGGATACCACACCAGGTTGCCTACGCAGGAGGGATAGACATGTTGGGTAATCCAGGCGGAGACAGTATTGTAACATCCTGGGATAAAATAAAAAAATATGATCCTGAAATATTGGTGATTGCCCCCTGTGGTTTCGATATTAAACGTACCAGGCAGGAGCTTGATTTACTCATCGAACTTAACGGATGGAGTGATTTAGCGGCTGTAAAAAACGGCGCTGTATTTATTGCAGACTACGATTTATTTACACAACCCTCTGCCGGAACTTTAGTAGATGGAATTAGTTTATTAGCTGCATTATTTCATCCTGGAATATTTACGGTGCCGGCACATCTCCGGCACAAATATGCACCGCTGCTAAATGAAAAAGTATATGGGTAAACACGAGGAAAAATATTGCCCGCATTGCAAAGCAACATTCGAATGTAAGGTGGGTGATATTACGCATTGCCAGTGTTATGGAATAAAGTTTACCGAAGCAGAGAAACGTTTTATTGCTGCAAAGTATGCAGATTGTTTGTGTGTCTCCTGTATGCTGGCGTTGCAATCCGAATATAATATTGCTCAAAGAGCGTTGCAGCTAAAAGTGTTTTTCAATGGGAGGTAACAATGCATAAAGCTTATATGAACTGGAGTGGCGGCAAAGATTCTGCGCTTGCCTTGTATTACATTTTACAGGAAGGAAAATATTCCGTTGAGCAGTTACTCACCAGCGTAAATAGTGTACACAATCGTATTTCAATGCACGGCGTTAGAAGGTCGTTGCTGGAGCAACAAATTACTGCACTGGGTTTACCACTTACCATACTTGAAATGCCCGAACAACCAACAATGGAGGAGTATGAAAACCTGTTACAGCAAAAAGTAGCACATCTCAAAAATGCCGGGTTTGGGTACAGTATTTTCGGTGATATTTTTTTAGAAGATCTGCGAAAATACCGGGAAGATAAATTACAACATGCAGGCATTGAGGCAATATTTCCCCTTTGGAAAATTGATACAAAGGAATTGGTAAAGCAATTCCTGGATCTTGGTTTTAAAACAATTGTAGTTTGTGTAAATGAAAAATATTTAGATAAAAGTTTTTGCGGAAGAGTCATCGATGAGCTGTTTATCAATGATCTGCCGGCAAACGTTGACCCCTGCGGTGAAAACGGCGAGTTTCACAGTTTTGTATTTGACGGACCTGTTTTTAAAACGCCCATTGCCTTTACAAAAGGTGAACTGGTTTATAAAAAATATGATGCTCCCAAAACCACGGCAGACAACTGTTACCAGGAAATGGATGCTGCAAAGCAGGTGTATGGTTTTTGGTTTTGCGACTTATACTAAGTGAAAATGGTTGTTGCATTTCCATGTTTTCATTTTTACACCCACCAGTAAAGAAACCAGGGATATAAATTGGTGAAATTTTTAACAGGGTATAAATAAGCCGTCAAGTTTTAAGCCTGGTAATATCACCAAAAAAAGCATAGCTGCATTTGTTATTTAGTAATAAATAAATACACTGATCTTTGCTAAAATCAAAAATAATATGCGATCAATCCGCCTGCTTGTTTCAGTTTTATTTTTTGTGTTCATGTCACTCAAGTCCGTTGGACAGTATATTGTAAAAGGAAAAGTAATTGGTAGCGAAGGCAATATTCCGTTAACCGGCGTAACTATTTCATTCGATAAAAAACCTGTTTCTATCACCGATTCAAATGGAATGTTTGAGGTAAATACATCAAACCAGCAACCTTTGCTTCAATTTTCGCACATTGGTTTTCAAACGCAATCCTTTAAGTTCAGTTCTGCATCCGATACCGTAATTGTATTATATCGTTCCAATGCGTTTTTGGCAGAAGCAGTCGTTAAAGCTTTTGAAAGCAATACTTCTATAAAAAATATTCCGGTCACAGTTTCGGTGCTGGGAAAGAAAGAACTGGAACGTTATGGTGATGTTTCCATACTTCCGGCCATCAACACTGTACCCGGTGTAAAGATGGATGAACGCAGTCCCGGAAGTTACCGGTTATCCATCAGGGGGAATTTATTGCGTTCACCCTTTGGTGTTCGTAATGTAAAAGTTTATTGGAATGGCATCCCATTTACAGATGCCAACGGAACCACCTACCTGAATGAGGTTGGATTTTCCAATGTTGGTAAAATGGAAATTATTAAGGGCCCTGGGGGAAGTATGTATGGAGCCGGAACCGGAGGTGTGCTGCTATTAAACAGCCGTGTGGCCGGTACGGATGAAAATAGCATTGCCATCAATACACTGGCCGGAAGTTACGGCCTTGCAGAATCTAATATTACTTATCGCCGGGATACCGAGCATGCAAATTATTCATTGCAATACGCACATCAGCAAAGTGATGGATGGCGTGATCATACCAACACCCGAAGGGATGTAGCCAATTATACCGGCACCTTCGAAGTCAGTAAAAAGCAAACCATCAGCACCAATATATTTTACAGCGATTTATATTACCAAACTCCCGGAGGTTTAACGCAGGCACAGTTGCTGGCAAACCCCCGGCAGGCAAGGCAGGCTGGTGGCCCCTTTAGAAGTGCAGCGCAGCAAAAGGCTGCATTATTTATAAAAACATTCTACGCTGGTTTTGCACAGGATTACCAGTTTAATACAAACTGGAGCAATACTACCAGCATTTACACAGCGCACACACGCTTCCGCAACCCAAGCATTTTAAATTACCAGCGTAAAACAGAACAGGGCATCGGCGGCCGTTCCGTTACACAATATCATCGCAATTATTTAACCATTCATTTTGGCGGGGAGTACCAGTATGCATTTACAAGTTCACGTACTTTTGGTAACCGGTCCGGGGTTTCCGATACATTACAATTTGATGATGAAATAGCTGCAACACAATACAATATTTTCCTGCAAACAGATATTGATCTAGGCAAAAATTTTATCATCAACGGAGGCCTTAGTTACAACAATTATCATTATGGATTTACACGGCTGAATGCGCTTCCCTTATCATCCATCAATAAAACCTTTGACCCGGTATTGATACCAAGAATTTCATTACTGAAAAAGATCAGCAACCGGTACAGTGTGTATGCAACCGTTAGCAAAGGGTATTCACCACCAACCATCGATGAAATTGTTCCCTCAACTGGTGTGTTCAGCAGCACGCTTGAAGCAGAGAAAGCAACCAACTACGAAATTGGTTTCAGAACAGAACCCGTAAAAAACAAATTGTTTGTGGATGTAGCTGCATACTATTTTAATTTAAATAATACCATTGTAACCCGCCGGGATGCATCGGGGGCAGACTATTTTGTAAACACCGGTAAAACAGAACAGCGGGGATATGAGTTATCACTAACCTATTATGCAGTAAGAAATGTGTACAGCTTTTTACAGGAATTAAAGTGCTGGAGCAATTACACCCATATCAATGCAAAATTTAAAACGTACAAACAAGGCATCAATGATTATTCGGGCAAGCAACTAACCGGCACTCCGCCCAATGTTTTTGTATTGGGTGCGGATGTATTAACTAAGCCTGGTTTTTACGCTAACTTCACGTACAGTTATACCGATATGATTCCGTTAAATGATGCCAATGTATTTTATGGAACACAGTACAATTTACTTTTCACCAGGGTTGGTTATAAAAAAGATTTCAGCAGATTGCTGCAAGGCGAAATTTATTGTACCTACGATAAATCTTTTAATACGCCTTATGGTTTAGGCAATGATTTGAATGCTGCCGGTAACCGTTTTTACAATCCTTCAGCGCCTGAAAATTTTGTGGGTGGCGTTAAATTAAAATTCAACCTGTAATTTTTAACTTGAAAAAGCTGTATTGGTTTAATGGAAATATATCTTGTAAGACATACGAAACCAGCCGTGGCCAAAGGCATTTGTTATGGACAGGCCGATATTGATATCACCGAAACTTTTTATGAAGAAGCGGCAATAATCAAACAGTCTATGCCCCTGGATGCTGCCGCCATTTATTGCAGCCCACTACAACGATGTACCAAGCTTGCTCAACATTTATTTCCCGGTGATGCCATACAATATCACGATGAGTTAATGGAAATTAATTGTGGTAAATGGGAGTTGCTGGCATGGGATGATATTGACAAAAATGCCTTACAACCCTGGATGGACGATTTAATAAATGTGCCAATTGCTGACGGCGAAAGTTATAACGATCTATACCATAGGGTAAACCGGAAATTTGAACAAATACAACAACAGGAATTACCTGCAGTAATTGTGGCACATGGCGGGGTAATACGAAGCATATTGTCGTTTATAACCAACACTCCCCTTGCAGAGTCTTTTAAAACATTTTCGCTTAGTTATGGCTGCGTAATAAAGTTGCTAAAGAAAGAAGATGGCTGGCAGCACCAGGTATTGTCAAACGTAGTTACCGAAACGGAAACGCACAAACCCAGTGGTTTTTAGTGCATTGTAGTTATTGCATGTATCTTCGCAAAAAGACCCATTATGGATTTTGGCAATATAACCATTAAAG
The DNA here is from genome assembly GCA_046590675.1 of Ferruginibacter sp. Classification (GTDB taxonomy): domain Bacteria; phylum Bacteroidota; class Bacteroidia; order Chitinophagales; family Chitinophagaceae; genus Ferruginibacter. Next base: position 77,231 of record JBKJUP010000071.1, read on the forward strand.
AAGTGCTTACTGTAACATTCACGCTATTTGCGGTGATTGATATGGTGGGCAATATTCCTGTTTTGGCATCGCTGCGAATGAAAATGGGAGGCGAAATAAAGTCCACACAAGCCACATTGGCTTCAGGTGCATTAATGATATTATTCTTATTTCTGGGGCAGCAATTTTTGTCAGTACTGGGGCTGGATGTACAATCATTTGCCGTTGCAGGTAGTATTGTAATATTTATTATTGGGTTGGAAATGGTGCTGGGCCACGAGTTTTTTAAATCGGAAGGAGATTCTAAAACCGGAAGTGTGGTGCCTATTGCATTCCCGCTGATAGCAGGCTCGGGCACACTTACCACCATCATGAGTTTAAAAGCAAACTACCACGATGTAAACATATTTTTTGGTATCATGATCAACTGTGTGGTCATTTACCTGATACTAAAATCGTTGAAGTGGATAGAGTTATTTTTGGGACCAAATGGTATGACCGTGATAAGAAAATTTTTCGGTGTAATATTGCTGGCAATTGCAGTCAAAATTTTCGGCAGTAATATTCATCAATTTGGAAAATGATGTTGATCTTTGCAGCCCGGTAAAAAAAATGGTCCCGTCGTACAATGGATAGTATAAGAGTTTCCGAAGCTCCAGATCCAGGTTCGATTCCTGGCGAGACCACATAATGAATTCCTGCGGTTATTACTATACGCAATAATGCTTAAGTTTTCTGTTTACTAAGGCTTTTACAAATAAAAACTAACAAAAGCTGGTCTCGTGTCTTATCGCTTTTTTATCCTGCTGTCTGCATTTCCCACCAACTGCTTCGTGCCATCAAAACATATTGAATTAAACCTGAACATTCATTCCAACAGAATTTAAAATAGTGAGCCCATTTAATAGTATGAAAAGAATGCCTGCTGTTTTTTTAGCTTTGTTTAAGTCGTTTGGCCTTTCTTTATACTTCATTAAATCACCCGGTCGCTAAAATAACAGCTATGCAAATAAGTTCGGAAATCCGTTGGTTTTTTACTCATGAGCAGGAATTTGAACCCATAGAAAACTGGATGGCTTCATCTCCATACAATTTGCATTTTCCCAACAATGATAAATTTGACAGGCAGGATTATTATTTATCACTACCCGAGTTAGGCAACCTAAGTGTTAAAATAAGAGAACCAAAAATTGATAAAGAAAGCAGCAAACTATTCGGTAAAATTGAAGTGAAAGTTTTTGCAAAGAATTTGGGCGAATACAAGGTGCAAGGCGATTTTCCCGGATTGATGAATCAATGGGTAAAGTTTAGTTTTGATTTACTACCCGGAGAAAATAACCTGGAAAATATTGTAAATTCTTTTCTTGCTAAAGAAAATCAATTTCCTGGCTACAAGGATTATTGGCTGCAGGTAAATAAAAACAGGCTGTTGTTGATGTATGATGTACAAATAAAAAAAATAGCAGTTGCTGATGAGTTTATAAATGAAGGTTGTGGCATTGAGCTTACCATTATTAAAGTGAACAATCAATTGTTTTATTCATTGGGTTTGGAAGCTTTTTCAGTTACAGGCAACGATACAGCCAATCTTTTTGAAGGACTAAATTTTACTGCTAAAAATATAAAGGGGTTAAATTTAGCTACAGCAAAGCCAGCTTCTTACCCCGAATTTTTGACGCAGATTTACAAAATTGTCAACTGATATAAAATTGTTTTATGTTTTATTTTGCTATTGCAAACAAGCCGGGTAAGTTAGTTTTGCTATTTTAGCGCATCGTAATAGTGTACATACATTATAAAATAAGGATATGACAAGGAGTGGTAAAATTAAATTAGTGATTGGGTTATTTTTATTATTGACAACCGGCAGTGGATTTGCTCAATCTCCGGCACAAACCATTCCGGCATTTTCATTTTTAAAGCTTGATAAAACAGCTTTTACGGATAAAGATCTTGCAAAAAATAAACTAATATTTCTTTGTTTTTTCGACATTACCTGCGAGCATTGCCAGCACGAAATGAAGCAAATAAATGAGCACATCAACGAATTTAAAGGAACTGCCATTTATTTAATTACGCTGAACGACCAGGCAGGCATACAGTACTTTATGAACAAGTATGCAAAGAATTTACCATCCAATAAAAAAGTAACCATACTACAGGATACAAAAAACGAATTCATACAAAAATTTGGTCCAAAAATGTACCCGGCTGTTTACCTGTATGGAAAAAATAAAAAGCTCTTACTGTATGATAATGCTCCCGAAAGCTTTCCCCGTTTTTTAAAACTAATCAAATCCAACACACAATAATAACCGGAACAGTGCTGAAATAGTATGATATGATTTTTGCAATTACTTCTATTCAATCAGTTGCCAAAAGGCATTTGTAATTTTTAAGCGTTTATTTTTTGGGTAAAGAGAGCGATCCATCATTTCAAATGATTATTTTTATTTAATCGATTATGCTCAACTTAATTTCCAGTTATATGAAACGGTTAGTAATTTCTATTTTGGCAATCACATCTTTTAATTTTTGCTGCATCACCAGTGCATTTTCTGAAGATCATAAAACATTGGAAATTGGAAATTCAGCCCCGGATTTTAAATTGCCCGGCATAGATGGAAAAACCTATTCACTTGCTACTTTCAAGTCTTCCAAAATACTGGTAATGGTTTTTACATGTAATCATTGTCCTACTGCACAGGCTTACGAAGAAAGGTTAATCAATCTTACCCGAAAATATGCGGCACAAGGTGTAGCGGTTGTTGCCATTATGCCCAATGATCCAAAATCTGTTCAGCTAAACGAGTTAGGATATGCAGATGTGGGCGACTCTTTTGAAGAGATGAAAATCCATGCAAGAAACAAGCATTTTAATTTTCCGTATTTGTATGATGGCGAAACTGAATCGATGTCCAAAACTTATGGGCCTGTTGCAACACCACATGTTTTTATTTTTGATAAAGATCGCAAACTCAGGTACCAGGGCCGCATTGATGATATTGAAAATCCGGCCGGAACACCTAAAAGCCTGGATACTCAAAATGCCATTGAAGACTTACTGGCAGGCAGAGACGTAGTAGTGAAAACTACCAAGGTATTTGGCTGTTCTATCAAATGGGCCGAGAAGGAAGACCTTGTCGCAAAAAGTAATATTGAATGGGCCAAACAACCGGTTACGCTTGATAAAATTGATGAAGCAGGTATAAAAGAGTTGTTGAAAAACAACACGGATAAATTAAGATTGATAAATGTGTGGGCTACCTGGTGTGGCCCTTGTGTAAATGAACTGCCCGATTTTGTTAACATTAACCGTATGTACAGGCTAAGAGATTTTGAGTTTATCACCATCAGTGCCGATAACCCAGGGAAAGAAAAAAATGTTTTAAAGGCATTAACCAACCTACAACTTTCAAACACCAATTATTTATTTAATTCGGATGATAAGTACAAATTAATTGAGGCAGTTGATCCTAAATGGACAGGCGCACTTCCATATACCATTTTAGTGGAACCGGGTGGTAAAATTGTTTATGCAAAGCAAGGTGGTATTAATCCAATGCAGATGAAAACCCTGATTGTTGAGAATAAATTAATCGGTAGATTTTACTAGATGTCAGGCCAATTAAACAGCTAATATATTTTATAAAAAATAAATTCAATCAAATAAAAAATAAATAAAATGACAACACGACGCTCCTTTATTAAAACATCCTCCCTGTTATCTGCAGGTTTTTTAATGGCCCCACGTGACCTTAGTTTTAAATCTTCGTTAATAGGGGTGCAACTATATACGGTTAGAGATGCCATGCAAAAAGATCCGGCGGAGGCAATTGCACAAATTGCAAAAATTGGTTTTACATCTGTTGAAGGAGCAACCTACACAGGCACACAAAAATTTTATGGAATGACACCGGCAGAGTTTGCCGCTTTGCTCAAAGGCAATGGCCTTATTATGCCAAGCGCACACTACAGGCTGGGCGAAGAAACAAACAAGGGAGAAATTGTAAAAGGTACCATTTTACATGAATGGGATAAAGCAGTGGATGATGCTGCAGCGGTTGGATTAAAATACATGGTGTGCGCTTATTTATCAGATGTGGAAAGAGGCGACCTGGATCATTACAAGAAAGTGGCTGATCAACTAAACGTGGCAGGTGAACGGTGCAAAAAAGCGGGCATACAGTTATGCTATCACAACCACGATTTTGAATTTGTGAAACAAGGCGATGTGTATCCCTATGATATTTTATTGGGAACAGATGCAGACCTGGTGAAAATGGAAGCAGATCTTTACTGGATTTCAAAAGCTGGTCAAAGCCCGGTGGAACTCTTTAAAAAACATCCGGGACGTTTCCCGTTATGGCATTTAAAAGACATGGATAATACTGCCAGCAAAGCTTTTACAGAAGTTGGAAACGGTGTGATTGATTTCAAAGAAATATTTAAATGTAAAAAAGAAGCCGGGTTAAAATATTCTTTTGTTGAACAGGATAAATGTCCGGGTTCTCCATTTGACAGTCTTACAAAAAGTATAGACTATATCAAAAAATCGGGATTAAAATCATAGTTATACTTCGTAAGGGGTAAAAACGTGAATAAGAATTTTTGTCCGGGCAGTAAAACAATGGGCATCATCGTTGCATCGCCCTCTTGTACTTATTATCAATGGGCAACTTCAATTGCGTTTTAAATTAAATGACGCCTGTTTTATTTGTTTACAGAACAAAATAAAACATCACTCATTTATCCCTT
>JBKJUP010000039.1:0-13863 GCA_046590675.1 Ferruginibacter sp.
ACTACAAACCATTCTAAACAATAAAACCCTGTACCAGTAAGGATTTAAAAATCTAAAAACCAAAATAATCATGAAAAATGATGAAAAATAGCAGTTTTAACTGCAATGTGGGTTAAGGTGAAGCGCCTACTTAATAGCATACTTATATTTATACTTTTCATATAATTGCTTCTGTTTATTGTCAAGGTTAATATCACGGCCCTGAATAAACGCTTGCGTAACCTTACTGCTTTTCATATCCAGCAGATCCCCTTCACAAATTACAATATTGGCGTCCTTGCCTGTTTCAATTGACCCGGTTAAATTATCTATTCCCAAAATTTTTGCAGCACTCAATGTAATGGCTGTTAACGCTTCTTCCTTCGTTAATCCATAGGCTGCCATTGTACCAGCTTCAAATGGCAGGTTGCGCTGTTGCCAGTAACCCGAACCACCATCCTGGTATATCGTAAACAATACCCCTGCCTTTTGCAAAGCCGCTCCTGTTTTATAAGGTTGATCTACATCGTCATCATCCGTTGCTGGTAAATTATGTGGTTCACTTAAAATAACGGCAACATTATTGGTCTTTAAAATATCCGCAATTAACCAACTATCGTTCCCCCCTACAATCACCAGCTTAAAGCCAAATTCTTTTGCAAGGTCAATGGCCATCATCATTTCTTTCACCAGGTCGCAATGCACAAAAAATGTCTTCGACTGATCAAATAAACCTTTCACTGCTTCAAACTTTAGGTTGGTTGCTACATGATTTATTTCATTATTGTATGCTTTGGCTTCCCGGAAAAAAATCCGGGTTTCTTCTATCTTTTCCAAACCAAGTTTTACCACATCTGTTGTGGCGCCACGGCGGCGAAACCTGTTGGGCCGGTTAATAAGCAAGGGCATATTATAATGTACACCGTTGTCTGTTTTATAGGCAGCATCTTCCCAATTCCAGGCATCCAGTTGTACAACAGATGAAGTTCCGCTGATGGTACCACCAGCTGGAACAATATGTGCCAGCAACACGCCATTGCTTCTCAACGTATTGATCACTTTACTATCTGTATTGTAAGCAACCAGCGAATGAATGTTTGGATTAATATCGCCCAACTCTGTATCATCATCGCTTGCACGGGTAGAACTTACTTCCACCAATCCCAGGTTCGATCCTGATGAAATTATTCCGGGGTAAATATGTTTACCAGCGGCATTAATAATCACCGATGGAGGAAAGGCATCGTAATCCCCCACTCCAACTGCTGTAATTTTTCCTTTCTCAAAAACGATGTATCCATCATTCATTATTTTACCATTGCCCACATGTATGGTAGCGTTGCGAATAATTACCGGGTTGGTTTGTGCCGGTGTGGGATGCATATTTTCCTGTGCGCTAACGGTACTGGAAATATACAGGCAGCATATTATTAATATTTTCTTCATAATCTTTTCTTTTAATAGAATTTTAAATGCGATCCAGGCCCTCCTGTTTTAAGCGCTCTTACTGACTTTCCAATGAACTAACTCTTTCCTCTACTCTATCCCATATTCCGTTACTATGCTCCTTATCTTCTTCACAAAAATTTCTTTCCCTGAAGGATGGAATGGCTGGCCCTGTCTTTTCTCCTGACTTTTTAGAACCGATCATTTTTTGTATCAGCCTTGCTCTTTCTTTTACAATACCCACTCTTAATTCTTTGTCTTTTTCACGATCATAGTAAATGATGCCATCAACAATTGTTTTCTCCGCTTTTGCATAAATGCTTAACGGATCATCGCTCCACAATACTAAGTCTGCATCCTTACCTTCTTTAACGCTACCGGTTCTGTCAGCAACATGCAACATGGTTGCCGGGTTCAAAGTCACCATTTTTAAAGCATCTATTTCCGACATGCCGCCGTACTTAATACTTTTAGCTGCTTCCTGGTTTAATCGGCGGGCCATCTCTGCATCATCTGAATTAATAGCTACGTTTATACCAACCTGTTGCATGATGGTAGCATTCTGCGGAATAGCATCAATTACTTCTACCTTATATGCCCACCAGTCGCTAAATGTAGATGCCGCCGCTCCATGTGCTTTAAGCTTATCTGCTACTTTATAACCTTCAAGAATATGTGTAAATGTGTTAACGGTAAATCCAAATTTATCTGCCACTTTAATCAGGCTGTTAATCTCACTCTGAATATAAGAGTGACAGGTAATGAATCTCTTTTTCTCTAAAATTTCTACCAGTGCATCCAGTTCCAGGTCCCTTCTTTTTCCGGAACCTGCATGTTGATATTCCCTTGCCCTGGTAAATGCATCCGTAAGCACTTCTTCTACGCCCATTCTTGTATCAGGAAAACGGGGATTGCTTTGAGAAGAAGATCTTTTTACATTTTCGCCCAAGGCAAGTTTTATAAATGGATCCCAGTTTGCAAACTTCATTTGCTCCGCATTTACACCCCAGCGAAGTTTTAGTAATTGGGTTTGCCCGCCAATGGTATTACAACTGCCATGCAGTATATGGCTGCTGGTAACGCCACCGCTTAGCTGCCTGTATATGTCCACATCTTCGGGATCGATGATATCGGCAATCCTGGTTTCGGCAGTTACACTTTGTGAGCACTCATTGATGCCGCCTGTTCCCGCAATATGCGAGTGCTCATCAATGATACCGGCAGACAAATGTTTACCGGTACCGTCAACCTGTTTGGCTGAAGCATCCGATAAATTCTTACCAATTTTTGCAATCTTCCCGTTTTTTATCAGCACATCTGTATTACTTAAAACACCCTCTTTTTCATTGGTCCATACCGTTGCATTTTTTATTAAAATATTTTGTTGCTTAGGTAATTCTTTAAAACCATAACCATTAAAAGGATAAGTAATTTCCCCTTCAATTTTATCTGCTAAAGCCGGCTTTTTTCCTGACGCACTGTCCATTCCCTTTTTGTTACTTCCGGTTTTGGTGGCGGTCCAGTTCACCCATTCTCCATTGGCCAATTGTCCAGTTCCCATCCAGCTACTGTCGCCCATTACGCCACTTAATCTTATCATCGCCGCACTGTCTTTTTTCAAACTAAAATTTATTTTTACCAGGCGGTCATTGGTTGAAAAATCTGCTTTCAACGTATCCTTACCAATGATAGATGCTGCTGGTTTAGCTGCATCTCCTTTTAATTGCAACTTATAAGTTTCGTTGTTAATCACCAGTTGATAGCTGCCACTTATTTCCTTCCATCCATCGTCTTTGATAAGATATGGATTGCCTTGTATCCAGTTTTGGTAAAGTACAGTTTTCTCAGAAAAAATTGGTCCGGATACAATTAAGAAGTTGGCCAGTTTACCTGCATCCAGGCTACCAACTTTATCATACATGCCCAGCAAAGTGGCCGGTATTTTTGTAAGCGCATTCATGGCTCTTTGTTCGCTTAAGCCCTGTTGAATGGCCTTACGAAGATTGGCGGTAAAACTTTTTGTATCTGTTAATCCATAAGCAGTCAGTGCAAAATTGATATTTGCTTTTTCAAATGCAGCAGGGTTGCCAGGTGCCATCTCCCAGTTTTTTAAATCTGCCAATGAAATATAGCGGGCATCTGTAGGATCTTCCACATCCATACCAATTGGAAAATTTAGGGGAACAATAAATGATGCGTTGGTAGCCTTTACTTCATTCATACGTTGATATTCGTTGACACCGGCTTTGATAACATACTGCACACCAAATTCATCCCCTATTTTATCTGCACGCAAATCGTTCCACTTATCATTGGATTCAAAAAATTGCGGTAATGCCTGGTTATTATTAAATGCCTCCAGCGAAAGATTTACGCCTTCAGTTGCGGGTTTCGCTTTGTACCATTGAGCATCCAGGAAATTTTGCCTGAGCAATGTAATGGCACCCATTAAAGAAGTAGGATAATCCTGGGTACTGCTGCCCTTGCTAAAAGAATATATAGCGGACGCTTTCTCTTTCAACATTACTTTATTTTCCTTTTCATTGGCAAGGGTTACTACCGCTGCGGTACCCCTGGAAATTCCGTCCATTACCTGTGTTTGTACGGTTCCAAAACCAATGGCCCTTAACTCTTTTGCTTTTGCGTCATCTACCGCAAATATGGTTGACATATCTGTTTCTGAACGAATGGCCTGGTTCCAGCCATAAGCACCTTTTGTATTTGATAACATTTGTGTGGACCTGCCAAAGCCACCGCCTGCAGCCTTTGCAGGATCGGTACCATAATCTGACCATGCATCAATAAAAGATGGATAAATAAATTTGTCTTTGCAATCCACTATCACCGCATCGGCTGGTATGGCTACTTTATTTCCTACACCCACTATTTTCCCCTGCCTGATCACAAGCGTTGCATTCTCCATCTTTATTTCAGCATTGGTAAAAATAGTTGCATTCGTAAATGCATAGCAGCCTTCCCTTGGATTGGCCACATCATTTACGGGGTAGGTATTTTGTGCCTGCAGTTGCGAAGCAAAAAAAACACACACCAAAAAAATACCTGTACGTAGTGTCTTTATCATTCATGTTAGTTTTGATTAAAAAAATACGAAGCAATAAATATAACAAAACATTGTTTGGCAAAAACAACCGTATCGATAATTTTACGAGGAGTAATTGTAATATTGCATGCTGAAAAAAAACTAATATGAACCTTGCTGCATATATAGATCATACTATTTTAAAACCCACCACTACACAGGCTGATATTGAAAAATTATGCAGCGAAGCAACTGCTTATCAATTTGCAGCCGTATGTGTTCCACCTTTATTCGTAAAAAAAGCTAAACAGTTGGTAAAGGATAGCACAGTAAAAGTGGCAACGGTTATTGGATTTCCTTTTGGTTATTCAGCCATTGAAGCCAAGGTTGCAGAAATTGTACTGGCAATTATTGATGGGGCTGATGAATTGGATGTAGTCATTAATATCAGTGCTATAAAAAACAATGACTGGCAGTTTTTAGCAAGCGAACTGAATGCCATATTGCCCATCATAAAAAACAAAGAGAAGGTTATAAAAATCATCATCGAAAGTGGAATTCTTACTGATGATGAAATTATAAACTGTTGCGATTTATATGGCATTGCCGGAGTAGATTTTATGAAAACATCTACGGGGTATGCAGAAAAAGGCGCTACCATTGAGGCGGTTCAACTGATGCGTAAACACCTGGCGAATCACATTAAAATAAAAGCAAGCGGTAGTATAAAAACTTATGTATTTGCAAAGCAACTGGTTGATGCCGGCGCCGACAGACTTGGTTGCAGCAGTAGTATTCAAATATTAAAAGAAGCCGGCGTTATCAATTAAATGGAACAATTTTTGTAAACCTGTTAGATATGAAAGAAATCATTTTTACCCTTATACTTTTTATTGCCTTCAACAATTCCCGGGCTCAAAGTTCTATTACGCCAGATTCAACACAATATCCAGGTAAAGTGACTGTTTTTAAGGATAGCCGTATGGAAACATTGACAAAAAAGGTTGGCGAGTACAATGAGATGTTGGCATCTTCTCCACGAATAGGCAAAGGTTACCGCTTAATGGTTTTAAATACAACCGACCGTAACCTGGCCATGAATCTCCGGGCAAGTTTGCTGCAATTATTCCCCGACCAAAAAGTGTATATGAGTTTTCAACCGCCTTATATTAAACTGAAGTTTGGCAATTTTGTAGAAAGATCTGAAGCGGATGACTATAAAAAAGACATTTTAAATGCAAAGCTGGTAACCTCAAATATTTACCTGGTGCCGGAAAATATAGAAGTAAAGCCTGATAAAACGAAGGACCAGTAACTCATTCTGCCTTCGCAATTCACACAAGGATAAGCGTTCATTTTTGTAATTGAATGATTTAATAGTTAAGACTACCCCTGTCTTAAAAAAGCAAATCGTAACTTTGAAAACAAAAAATCTTTTGTGAGTGATTCATTACAACAGCAAATAAAAACACTTGCCCAAAATTATTCCGGTGAGTTTATTTCAATACGCCGGCACTTGCATGCGCATCCGGAACTGAGTTATAAAGAGTTTGAGACTTCCAAATTTGTACAGCAAAAATTATCCAGCTATAATATCCCTTTCGAGATAAAAGCCACCACCGGTGTTATTGGATTATTGAAAGGAAAAAATCCGGATAAAAGAGTGGTTGCATTAAGAGCAGATATGGACGCCCTGCCAATTATGGAGGAAAATAATGTTGATTATAAGTCCACCATTCCCGGCGTTATGCATGCCTGTGGGCACGATGTACATACCAGTTGTTTATTGGGCGCTGCAAAAATTTTAAGTGAGTTAAAAGATGAATGGGAAGGTACAGTAAAGCTCATTTTTCAACCGGGTGAGGAAAAAAATCCGGGCGGAGCCAGCTTGCTGATAAAAGAAGGTGTGTTAGAAAATCCTGCCCCAAAAAGTATTTTTGGATTACACGTGCATACTATTTTAGATACAGGCAAACTTAGTTTTCGTGGCGGAATGGTGATGGCCAGTGCCGATGAAATCTACATTACCATCAAAGGCAAAGGAGGCCATGCGGCTGCACCTCAATTTACCGCAGACACTATTTTAATTGCGTCTAACCTCATCGTTAGTTTACAACAAATCATCAGCAGGAACAACAATCCTTTTAATCCATCAGTACTTACCATCACGGCGTTCCAGGGTGGAAACACCACCAACGTAATTCCGTCAGAAGTAAAGCTGATGGGCACTTTCAGGGCCATGAATGAAGAGTGGCGTTTTAAGGCACATAAGCTGATAATAAAGATGGCCACCGAATTAGTGGAAAGTATGGGTGCCGAAATTGATATCAAAATTGATGTAGGTTACCCGTTTGTTTTGAACAATGAAAAACTAAGCAGTGTAGCGGAACAACTTGCTGCAGCGTACCTGGGCAAAGAGCATGTAGAAGAAACGGAATTAAGAATGGGCGCAGAAGATTTTGCCTTTTATTCTCATAAAATACCAGCCTGCTTTTTTAGGTTGGGTACCAGGAATGAAGCCAAAGGAATTACCATCGGCGGCCATACACCCACTTTTAATGTAGATGAAAATGCAATAGAAATCGGTATGGGTATGATGGCATTATTTGGCGCTACAGATACCGGCTTTTAGCATTGCCTATCTACGGGTTTGCAGTTAATAAAATCTCAGTCCACCTATTTCTTTTACATCAGCAACAAATGCGTTTTGAAATTAATTCCATCTAAATATTGTGTCTTATAATTGATGAAGCTTTTGAACATCTTCCTTAATTTTATACTTTACGCTGCATAAAAATGTGCAATGATTTTTTATGTACCCGGCAACAGAATAAGCATGAAGCATCGTTGCGTCGCAGCCGATGGCTATCGGCTCTTGTACTGTTGGATCAATATTCAGCAATGCACAATTTTATCAGGCTCACAGTATAATAGTTAAGATGCTTAGCCTGCCACCCAATCCAACCTTTTAGATTTTATTAAAAAATGCTCATTTTATAGATAGTCATATAGTCAAATATCCAACTCGGCAGATTAAGATAATACATCCAAAAAAATACATTTTTTGCGCCAATTTTATCGTGTTTCAGTAAATGTTGAAACCAATCGGCATTAAAAAGGAATCATTAACTTGCACACACTTTTTAACAAAAAAAATCATTTACCTGATTGCCTGTAAGCAGCTAAATGACCGGGGAACCGGGCTGATTCGTTTAAAACAAAACAGCCAGGTTTATTCAGCGTTCATCACAAGTAAAAAGAACGATACGCCGGTAATACTTTAAAATAATTGTTTGGAAAACGTAAAGCGTTTTCCGGAACTAAAAAAAATATATGTCAAAAGAATTAAGTAAAAAAGAGGCGCTGGAATATCATGAAAAAGGCAGACCCGGCAAAATTGAAGTTATTCCTACCAAAGAATCTAAAACACAACGTGATCTTTCATTGGCTTACTCACCCGGCGTTGCTGTTCCATGCCTGGCCATTGCTGAAAATCCTGAAGATGTTTATAAGTACACCGCCAAGGGCAATCTTGTTGGCGTAATTAGTAATGGTTCCGCTGTATTGGGCTTAGGGGATATAGGCCCGGAAGCAGGTAAACCAGTAATGGAAGGAAAGGCTGTACTGTTTAAAATATTTGCAGATATAGATGTTTTTGATATTGAGATCAACGAAAAAGATCCTGAGAAATTTGTGCAGATTGTAAAGGCACTTGAACCAACATTTGGTGGTATCAACCTGGAAGATATTAAAGCGCCTGAATGTTTTTATATTGAACAACAGCTAAAGCAACAACTGCAAATACCTGTGATGCATGATGACCAGCATGGTACTGCCATCATTTCTGCAGCCGCTTTGTTAAATGCATTGGAGATACAAAAAAAGAAAATTGATAAAGTACGCATAGTTGTAAATGGCGCCGGCGCAGCAGCAATGGCTTGCATGAAATTGTATGTATCGCTGGGTGCTAAATTTAGCAACTTTATGGTGTTTGACCGCAAAGGCATATTATATAAAGGCCGACCTGATGTAGAAGATTTGAAAAAAGAATTTGCAGTGGATGAAAAGTACATCGACTACGACCTGGCAAAAGCATTGAAAGATGCTGATGTGTTTGTAGGACTTAGTGTAGGGGATGTAGTTAGTACTGAAATGGTAAAAAGCATGGCTAAAAATCCAATTGTTTTTGCCATGGCCAATCCTGATCCGGAAATCACCTACGAAAAAGCCATTGCGGCAAGGAAAGATATTATTATGGCAACCGGCAGAAGTGATTATCCTAACCAGGTTAACAACGTTTTAGGATTTCCATATATTTTTCGTGGAGCACTTGATGTTAGAGCCACCACTATCAATGAAGAGATGAAGCTGGCGGCTGTAAAGGCATTGGCAGCACTTACCAGGGAGCCGGTGCCCGATATGGTAAACCTTGCTTATAATGAAAAAACAATTTCCTTCGGTCCGCATTACATTATTCCAAAACCACTTGATCCAAGATTGTTATCAACTGTGGCACCGGCAGTAGCACGGGCTGCTATGGAAAGTGGCGTGGCAAAATACCCCATTCAGGACTGGGAAGCTTATGTGCTTGAACTAAATCAACGCCTGGGACTGGACAATCAATTGAGTCGTGTAATAGGAAATAAGGCAAGGAAGGATCCAAGAAGAGTGGTGTTTGCCGATGCAGAAAATATTAAAATTCTTAAAGTGGCCCAGCTTGTAATTGAGGAAGGCGTAGGTTACCCGATACTGGTTGGTGACGAAAAGAAAATCAGGAAAATAGCGATGGACAATAGCATTGACCTGGAAGACATGCCCATCATTGATCCAAAATCTGAACAAACACATGAGCTGAGAAAGCGTTTTGCAGAAATGTTTTACACCAAGCGCCAAAGAAAAGGTATCAACAGGCATGAGGCAAATAAAATCATGAAGGACCGGAATTATTTTGGCTGTATGTTGGTAGAAAGTGGCGAGGCCGATTGTATGATCAGCGGATTAACCCGCAATTACCCCGATACCATTCGTCCGGCATTACAAACCATCGGCAGGGAAGATGGCGTAAACAAAATTGCAGGCATGTATATTTTGTTGACCAAACGTGGCCCCTTGTTCCTGGCAGATACTACCATCAATTTTAATCCAACAGCCGAAGAACTTGCAGAGATTACTTTGTTGGCTGCAAAAGAAGTAAAGCAATTTAATATTGTACCACGCATTGCAATGCTGTCTTACTCAAATTTTGGAAGCAGCGACTCGCCGGAAGCTAACCTGGTTCGTAAGGCCAGGGAAATTGTGAAATTAAAAGAACCCTCGCTTATTTGCGATGGAGAAGTTCAGGGGATACTTGCCTTTAACAAAGAAATTTTAAAAGACAATTATCCATTTACCGAATTATTAAAAGGAGAAGTCAACACCCTTATCTTCCCTAACCTTGCCTCCGGAAATATTGCGTATAATTTATTGCAGGAAGTGGGCGGTGCAGATTCGATCGGGCCAATTTTACTGGGCCTGAAAAAACCGGTACATGTGTTACAATTGGGCAGTTCTATCCGCTCCATCTTTAACATGGTACTGATTGCTGTTGTAGATGCACAAATGAGAACAAAACCAACTACAGACCTGGAATTTAATAAAGGCAAATGGTGGAAACCATTTAAGAAAACTACACACGAACTGTAGCATTTAATGAAGCATGCAGATCATATCAGCAAAAAGAAAATTGCATTTGCAATTAGCAAGCCTTTTAGGAAATACCTGAAAAGGTATGGCAGAGAAATGACCTTACCTGTTGCTTATGACACGTTGAAACATTTTAACTTCAGTATTCCGGTAATGGATAAGGAAGGGAATGACACCTTTTGGGAAACTGTTTTTTATAACCCAACGCTTACCAGTGAAATTCATGCTTCCTTAAAACGGATGTACTCCATCTTAAAATCAAGTGGGCATACACAGGCCGAGGAACATCTGTACATTGAACGGATTGACTTTTGCCTTTTTGCTAATTCAAAACCATTCCGCATAAAAATTGTCAACAACTTCAATGAAGTATATGATTACTTCTACATAAAAGTGGCAGATGCTTCCCGGATATTTGGAATGGAACTGGAACATCTTTTATCGCCCAATTTTTTAAACTTTTTAATTGATGGCAATACACTGGTAGAAGAACATATTTCCGGTGTACCCGGTGATATGTTTGTGAAAGAATACCTGGCAAGGCCGGAGTTTAATTTAAAAAGGGTAGCCAAAGAATTCGTGAAATTTAATGAGCGATGTTTTGTCCGGTTACTGGGTGATATGCGTAGCTACAATTTCATATTTGATATTACACCCGACTTTGATGATGTGCAATTTAAAATAAGGTCCATTGATTTTGATCAGCAATCTTACGAAGGCAGCAAAAATATGTACCTGCCACAATTTTTTAAAGAAAACCTTGTTTTTGTTGAGTTGGTAAAAAAGCATTTGAATAAGGAAGTGATCAGGCAATACCAGCAGGAAGAACGATCACAGATTATCCGGAGAATTAAATCGGAACGGCAACGGTTACGTGATTTGAGGGTTGCAGCAGCAGATGATCCTTTATCACTTCCGGCAAAAATTCAACAACTATCAAAAGAATTATCGGTTCACTACAATAATAACCCTACCTTTTTGAAATGCACAACCATGCCCCAACTCATGTACCAGCACCTAAAAGAGCTTTTAATTTCTGATCGTAAATAATCAAAACCCTCCGCTACCTTTTTTTCAATAAATTTGCTTTATGACGTTTTTTACACACTTCGGCCGTTACCTTATCATGATTAAAGGAATGTTTACCAGGCCAGAAAATGCCAAAATGTACTGGAAAGAATTTATGCACCAATGCAGCGACATCGGCATTGGTTCATTGGGAATTGTTTCTATCATTTCTGTTTTTATCGGGGCGGTAAGTGCGGTACAAACTGCCTACCAGTTGGTAAGCCCCATCATCCCTAAAACAACCATTGCACAAATTGTACGGGATACCGTTATTCTTGAGTTTGCCCCTACCCTTGTATGTATTGTACTGGCAGGTGTAATAGGCAGTAAAATAGCCAGTGAGCTTGGTAATATGCGGGTAAGTGAGCAAATTGATGCATTAGAAATAATGGGCATTAACACAAAAGCTTATTTGATTTTACCAAAAATTGCAGCCGCCATGTTAACCATCCCATTTCTTGTAATCATATCGATGGTGTTGGGTATCTGGGGAGGCCGTCTTGCCGGCACTGCTTCCAATATACTTTCTACAGATACTTTTGACAGGGGATTGGTACAGAATTTTGTGCCCTATAACGTAACTTTTGCGCTCATCAAATCCTACACATTTGCATTCATTATCAGTAGCGTTCCCGCATATTATGGATATTATGTAAAAGGAGGAGCACTGGAAATTGGTAGAAGCAGCACAAAAAGTGTAGTAGTTAGTTGTATTCTATTATTGTTTGCCGATTATATCCTCACACAATTATTATTAAATCCTGCCGCCCAATGATAGAATTTAAAAACATAAAGAAAAGCTTTGGTGAAAAACATGTATTGAATGATGTAAGCCATGTAATGGAGACAGGCAAATGCAACCTCATCATTGGTACCAGCGGTAGTGGTAAAACAGTATTGCAAAAATGCCTGGTAGGATTGTTGGAACCAGACAATGGCGAAATCATCTATGATGGTAAAAGCTTTACAGACATGGTTGATGAGGAAAGAAAAGAACTGCGCCAGCAAATTGGGATGCTGTTTCAAGGCTCTGCCTTGTTTGATAGTATGACAGTAGAAAGTAACGTAATGTTTCCGCTGGATATGTTTACGAAAATGAAGAATGCCGAAAAACAAAAAAGAGTAAATGAAGTACTGGCAAGAGTGAACCTGGAAGAAGCCAACAAGAAATTTCCTGCTGAAATAAGTGGTGGGATGAAAAAAAGAGTGGGTATAGCAAGGGCCATTGTATTAAATCCAAAATATTTGTTTTGCGATGAACCAAACTCTGGCCTTGATCCGCAAACGAGCATGATAATTGACAAACTCATTTACGACATTACCAGGGAATTCAATATGACTACCGTTATAAACACCCACGACATGAATAGTGTAATGGAGATTGGAGAAAATATATTGTATATGGATGATGGCCGTAAAGAATGGACAGGTACCAATGAAGATCTTATTTTTTCCAAAAATGAAAAGTTGAATGAATTTATCTTTGCCTCCAGCTTTTTACAGGATGCAAAAGATATGCGTCAGCTTGAAGCAAAGGGCATCATTGCAGATGACCGTGATATGGATGATATGCTGGCAAATGGTATTACATAACTCTCCCTCAACAATATTGATCATTGTTGCCATTATAACCTAATGTAGATTTTGTTGCTAAAATTATTGTGATCCTGCGTTAATTTACCGCAGGATTTTTTTATATATATGCTCTGAGTGACTGAATGGTACCTGGAAGCTGGTTAACTTTAATTCTGCAAAAAATTATGGTGGAAAATGATGCCATGAAAATATGAATTTGAACGGATCCCGATTTAAATGCGGGACAGGCCGTCGCCATCGAAGATGCCATGACATACAGATGCCGGCGAACAAAAAAATCTTTTTAAACAGGCGCTGACATTTTAGAAAGTATTCGTATTAATTACGCATTAAACAATATTCCATTTTAAACAATACCCCATCTGTCTTATCTTTACGAAAATTTTTTATTTCATTCCAAATTTTTAATTGCTAATGTCAGTTCTAGTAAATAAAGGCTCCAAAATAATTGTACAGGGATTTACCGGTACAGAAGGAACATTTCACGCAACTCAGATGATTGAATATGGCACCAACCTGGTTGGTGGTGTTACACCAGGTAAGGGAGGCAGCACACATTTAGACAGACCGGTTTTTAATACAGTTGCAGATGCGGTAAAAGAAACAGGTGCCGACGTTAGTATTATTTTTGTGCCACCGGCTTTTGCGGCTGATGCCATCATGGAATCTACGGATGCAGGAATAGCGCTGGTAGTGTGCATTACAGAAGGCATACCTGTGCAGGATATGGTGAAAGTAAAAAATTATTTACAGGGAAAAAGTACCCGTTTGATTGGACCAAACTGTCCGGGTGTTATTACTGCCGATGAATGTAAAGTTGGTATTATGCCAGGCTTTATTTTTATTAAAGGTAGAATTGGCATTGTGTCAAAAAGTGGTACACTTACTTATGAAGCTGCCGACCAGGTTGCAAAAGCTGGTTTGGGTATTTCTACAGCAATTGGTATTGGCGGCGATCCGATTATTGGAACCACTACCAAAGAAGCAGTTGAACTATTTATGAACGATCCGGAGACAGATGCCATTGTAATGATTGGCGAAATTGGTGGCGG
>JBKJUP010000062.1:0-24810 GCA_046590675.1 Ferruginibacter sp.
ATTGAACAAGTAAATTCGAAACAAACTTGGAGATTTCTTAACTTTACGCCGCGTAAATTTGTATTCAACGATTATAATATGACTCAATCAGTAAGTTCAACTCCAACAGTCACGCCCTTGCTAACTTCAAAAGATTTTGCAACCGACCAGGAAGTTCGCTGGTGTCCGGGATGTGGCGATTATTCCATTTTAGCCCAGGTTCAAAAAGTGATGCCAACACTGGGTATCCCCAGGGAAAATATTGTGATAGTAAGTGGTATTGGCTGTAGCAGCCGGTTTCCTTATTATATGAATACGTATGGCATGCATAGCATTCACGGAAGGGCAACTGCCGTAGCGAGTGGCTTAAAAGCTGCCAGGCCGGAACTGAGTATCTGGATTGTTACGGGCGATGGCGATGGATTGAGCATTGGTGGAAATCATACCATTCATCTGTTGAGAAGGAATTTTGATGTAAATATATTGCTCTTCAACAACCAGATTTATGGATTAACCAAAGGACAATATTCACCTACATCAGAAGAAAATAAAATAACCAAATCAACTCCATTCGGAAGTATAGATCATCCGTTTAATCCACTTGCTTTGGCAATGGGTGCAGATGCAAGCTTTATTGCCAGATCAATGGATAGGGATACCAAACATTTACAGGCAATGTTGTTAAGGGCGCAGGCGCATAAAGGTGCTTCATTCCTGGAAATTTATCAGAATTGTAATATTTTTAATGATGGTGCTTTTGAAGCATTTACTGAAAAAAGCAGCAAACCAGAACAAGCACTGTTTTTGGAACAGGGACAACCATTGGTATTTGGAGCAAACCGCGATAAAGGAATCAGGCTTGATGGATTTACACCGGTAATTGTTGACATAGGGGAAAATGGTGTTTGTAGTGCAGATGATTGCTGGATTCATGATGACCATGATTTTTACAAAGCGCAGATATTGGTTCGTATGTTTGAAGATCCCAAACTGGCAGGTCATTTACCAAGGCCATTTGGTGTGTTTTATGAAGCAGACAGACAATGTTATGAAGATGGTATGACGATGCAGATTGAGGATGTTATTGCCAAAAAAGGGAAAGGTGACCTGGATAAATTATTAAGAGGCAATGAAATCTGGACGATCAATTAAAAAATTATAAGTAATAAAAAAACCGGCTGAATGGCCGGTTTTTTTATGCAATAGTGTTATTAATTAATAGAGATAACTTAAAGCAATGACGTCATTTGCATTAAAAGTGCGATCCGTACCTGCAGAACAAGCTAACATGAAAGACTCTGCATCAAATTTTGATGGAGTACCTGGAATAAGGATAGCTCCAATTCCAGCAGTACCTTCATTTGATCTGCGACCGCCGCAACTTAAAGCACGGTTAAAATAATCGGTATGACGGAATCCAATACAATGACCTAACTCATGTTGTAAAACTGATGTAATATACCCCTGGTTTGGATTTGCACCATAAGCCTGGGGATTGGTATTCATCTTTATTTGGTTGTAAGGATCGCCGGCTGATGTTGGAAAACCAGATGATCCAAGCGTTATATAACCACCTGAAGGTCCCTGGTCAAACCCAACAATATCAACATCACCACCACTTGCAACACGTTGCAAAGTGATTGTAAGGCCTAGTGCATTATACCGGCTGATAAAGGCATTGGTTGCATTTGACCATACAGCCAATCCACTTAACGTGCCGCTTACAGAAATAGTAATTACTCTTGGAAGACTTTTTACAAGATTGGTGGTTCTGTATTGCTCGTCGTTTGCAATTAATAAATTGGGTGACTTGCTTTGTGAATTTAGATTTTCTTCTGTTAGAACAATATCTCCTTCAACTAAATAGCCGCCTTCAACTTTTCTAACATTTTCTGTACTAAATCCCTGTGCTTCTATTTTTTGCAATACCAATGAAGAAACATCATTAGGTGATTGAACGCTCTCCCGTTTACAGGATGTGGCCATCATGCCGATACACAAAACGACCAGGAATGTTTTTGTAATTGATCTCATGGTTTGTGAATTTTCTTTTTGAGTTAAAATTGTTACTTGTTAAAACTAATGTTAAAATTGTAATAAACGTTATTTATGAAAATTTTTTCTTAAGCCTTTTTAACTTAGTTTTATTTTGAATGCTTACACGGAAACTCCCTCTTATTGTACTGATGATGCTGTTTATATCCTCAGTAGGTTTTTCTCAACAGGTTAATGATGTAGTAAGAAGATACAGTACCGCTAAAACAACAGTTACTAAATCCAGGTTTTATATACTCCAATTGGAAGAAAACGTTCCCCAATTATTGCATAATAAAATACAGTCTGCTGCTCAACGGGTTTTTACAGAAAATCTTTTCATTGTAGATAACTCCATTTTGAAAGAAGATATTGCTGGTAGTAAGTATATAAAGCAATTAATGCCTGCAAATGATTATTGGAAATTATCAACGGCGTTGGAAAGGCTAAAAGATGATGTTGAATTTGATCAGCATACAATTCACACCTTCAACATATTATTTGCCCAGAAGAGTTTTGGCCAAAAATTTTTAGTCGATCATCCGGCTGTAAATAATAAAGCGGTCATTTTTAATGACCAGCAAATACTTACACTACATGCTGATTTCAGCCAGGTAAATTCATGGTTTTTGCACAATGACAACATATTATTTATTCACATAGATCTTGCAAAGCCCAAAGAAGAACTGGCAACACCTGGTTTCGATTTGTCGGCAAATAAGATAAATGTGGTGCATAAAAATTATCCTTCTGTTGACGGTGCAGGACAACATGTTTCCATTAAGGAAGATTATTACGATACCGCAGACATTGATTTGAAAGGCAGGTTTTTACCATCGTCAAATGCATCAGCCAATGTTTCCAATCATGCCAACTTTATTGCAACCATTATTGCAGGTGGAGGCAATTCTGTCTATTATGCAAAGGGTGCTGCCTGGGCAGCAAATATTTCATCCGTTTCTTTTCAAAGTTTATTTCCTGATGCAGACAGCACGTATCAGCATAAAAATATTACGGTACAAAATCATTCATACGGCACCGCCTCTGAAAATGAATATGGGTTAAATGCTGTTGCCTATGATAAGAGTGCAGGCGCAAACCCTGGCTTACTGCATGTTTTTTCTTCAGGTAATATCGGCACCAGTGCTTCCACCATTGGAAATTATGCTGGCATAAATGGATTTGCTAATGTTACTGGTAATTTTAAAATGGCCAAAAATGTTTTAATAGTTGGCGCAGTAGATTCGTTTGGAATGGTGGCTCCTTTAAGCTCCCGGGGCCCGGCGTATGATGGCAGAATAAAACCTGATCTTGTTGCTTTTCAACAAAACGGCACTTCAGAAGCTGCCGCATTGGTATCTGGCACCGCTTTGTTGTTGCAGCAATATTATAAGCAACTGCATCAGCAAAGCATCTTACCCGCTGCATTGGCAAGGGCAATCCTTATCAATTCAGCAGACGACGTAGATGCACCTGGTCCCGATTTTAGAACAGGCTTTGGTAACCTGAATGCATCAAAGGCAATGAGCCATTTAAAAGACAATCATGTTTTTGCAGGTCTGGTTGCGCAGGGTAATGTGCAATCTTTTACCATTTCCGTACCTGCAGGAGTTGCACTGCTAA
Organism: Ferruginibacter sp.; assembly: GCA_046590675.1. Lineage (GTDB taxonomy): Bacteria > Bacteroidota > Bacteroidia > Chitinophagales > Chitinophagaceae > Ferruginibacter. The sequence continues at coordinate 3,637 of JBKJUP010000062.1, forward strand.
AAGTTACACTTGCCTGGAACGATACGGCATCAACACCTCTGGTAAATAAAGCGTTGGTAAACGATCTTGATCTTGAATTGACTGATGCTTCAGAAAATATTACCTGGAAGCCTTGGGTATTGAACAGTTCAGCTAATCTAGATTCGCTCAATAAAGGATCGGTTAGAAAACGGGATAGCCTCAACAATGTGGAGCAGGTAACTATCACAAATCCTGCGGCAGGTAACTACAGGATAAAAACAACCGGCTATAATTTACCTGCCGGGTTGCAAAATTTTTATATTGCTTACAGTTGGGATAGCGCCGATTATTTTAAATGGGAACATCCATTAAAGTTAAGTGTGGTTGAAGCAGGCAAAAGTAAAATATTGCATTGGCAAAATACTTTTTCAGGAAATGGAACGCTGGAATTTAATTATCCGGGAACCAGTTTATGGCAGTTGGTAAATGCTACAACTGATTTGCAAAAAGGCCATTATTACTGGAATGTGCCGGACACAATATCGCAGACGATGCTAAGAATGAAAATTGGGAATGCTTATTTCTATTCAGATACCTTTTTAATAACTACTTTATTGAAGCCAACCACAGGTGTCATTTGCGGCGATTCAATTTTAATTTATTGGAATAAGGCAAAAAACGTAAACAGTTACCAGGTTTATAAACTCGGTTCAAAATATATGGAACCTTTGCAGGTAGTAACCGACACATTTACTTTTATTTCTAAAAATTTATTGAGTAATCCATACCTGGCTGTTGCACCCATTGTTAATGGAATCGTTGCACAAAAAAGTTATGCATTCAATTATAATAACCAGGGTGCAGGCTGTTATATCAATTCATTTTATGTAGATCAAAATGGATCAACCGCTACACTCAATTTATTGATGGGCACATTAGCAAACGTGGCAGAAATTGACTTTGAAGTTAATACAGGCAACAGTTATACCCAATTTAATAAAGCAACTCCGGTTTTAAATCAACTTACCTACTCCAGTGATTATGGTCCATTAAAGCAAGGCATTTCTTATTTCAGAATAAAAATAATATTGAATGGCGGACAGGTTATATATACAAATCCGGAAGCTGTATTTTATACAACTCCCGGAAATTATGTATTGTTTCCAATGCCTGTAAAAGCTGGAAACGAACTTTCTTTATTGGCTTCTTTGCCAGATGGCGAAGAAATTTCATTGTTAGATGAAATGGGAAGATTGGTACTTACACAGGTTATTCAATCATCCCGCCAGGTTATTAAAACAAGTCATTTACCAGCCGGTATTTACTTTTATCGAATTACTAAAAACGGGTCAAAGCTTGCCGCCGGTAAAGTGTTGATTTTATAACAAGCCTTTCTCAGTCAGGTACTCGGCAATCTGCACTGCATTTGTAGCGGCACCTTTACGCAAGTTGTCACTTACTATCCAGCAGTTCAATGTATTCGGCTGAGTTTCGTCTCTTCTGATTCTACCCACAAATGTTTCATCTTTTTCGTGTGCAGTTAATGGCATTGGATAAATGAAATTGGCAATGTCATCCTGAACTACAACACCCGGTGCCTGGCTCAACACTTGCCTAAGTTCATCCAGGTCGAAGTCGTTTTCAAATTCAATATTTACACTTTCGCTATGGCCGCCAACTACCGGTATGCGTACAGTTGTTGCAGTTACTTTAATTGATTCATCACCAATGATCTTTACTGTCTCTTTGGTCATCTTCATTTCCTCTTTAGTGTATCCGTTTTCCATGAATACATCAATCTGCGGAATGGCGTTCATGTCAATCGGGTATTTGTATGCCATTTCGTAAGTAGCTTTTTCACCCTTTACATCTTTAGCTCTTTCTGCTTTTAACTGGTCAACTGCTTTTACACCGGTACCTGTTACACTCTGGTAAGTGGAAACAACTACTCTTTTAATTTTATATTTATCGTGCAATGGTTTTAACACAATCACCATCTGTATGGTAGAGCAATTCGGATTAGCAATTATTTTATCAGCCGCTGTAAGTACATCCGCATTTACTTCCGGTACTACCAGTTTTTTGGTAGGGTCCATGCGCCAGGCACTTGAATTATCAATGACTGTAATACCAGCTTCTGCAAATTTGGGGGCAAGTTCCAGCGAAGTGCTTCCGCCTGCTGAAAATATTGCTACAGCAGGTTTGGCAGCGATGGCATCGGCATAACCAACAATCTTATACTGCTTTCCCTTAAAGGTTACTTCCTTACCGATTGACCGCTCAGAGGCAACGGGAATTAATTCAGTTACGGGAAAATTTCTTTCGGCCAATACCTGCAACATTTTGGTGCCTACTAAGCCTGTTGCGCCAACTACAGCTACTTTCATTTTTTTTAGGTTGTTTTTTATTGTTATTAAATATGAAGTTTAAAAATTGCTCAAAATAAAAGCCTTCCGTTTTTTGCGGAAGGCTTTGCATATTGTACAACAAACAAAATACTCATAGACCTTCCCGTGACACGGAACGTTTTTTAGTAATAATTGTATGTTTAATAATCATCATTTGTGGAGCAAAAGTAAATACAATGAATTAAATCACCAAAAAGCTTCTTTTAATTACGTAATAATTTTAAAGTGGCTTAGTGTAATTACCAATTGTTTGATAGATTTACCAATCTTTAAAAGTAAGTATCAATAAGCTAACTGATTTATGAACAAGAAAATATTCTGTTGCCTCCTTATGCTGCTCAGCTCAATAATTGGTAAGGCTCAATTCACAGATAATTTTAATGATGGTGATTTTACAGCAAATCCAACCTGGGTGGGTGGAACGGCAGATTGGACAGTAAACACTTCGTTTCAGTTGCAAAGCAATAACACAGTTGCCAACAGCAGCTATTACCTGAGCACAGCCAGTACACTTGCTTTAACGGCCCAATGGGAATTTGATGTTACACTTACTTTTAATACTTCATCAACCAATTATACAGATGTTTTTTTAACTGCTTCTGCAAGCGATCTTGCTGCAACAACTACCAGTGGATATTTTGTGCGGATAGGTAATACGGAAGATGAAATTTCGCTTTACCGGAAAACTTCCGGAGGCACAATTACTAAAATTATTGATGGTGTAAATGGTGTTACAAACAGCAGTAACAATACACTAAAAATTAAGGTAGTAAGGGATGCGGTTAACCAATGGATTTTATCAAGAGATATTTCTGGAACAGGCAATGCTTATGTAGCTGAAGGGTCAGTAACGGATGCTACTTTTACCACCAGTGCATTCTTTGGAATTTTTATCAAGCAGAGCACTGCCAGTTTTTTTCAACGTCATTATTTCGATAATATCGTAGTAAAAGATTTTGTTCCGGATGTAACTCCACCTGCCATTCAATCGGCTACCGTTGTTTCCGCTACTGCTGTGGATATACTTTTTAATGAACCATTGGAAAGTATCAGCAGCCAGCTTGTATCAAATTTTTCTGCAAACAATGGACTTGGAACGCCGGTTTCTGCTATGCAAGACGCAGCCAATTCAGCGTTGATACACCTCGTTTTTGCAAACAATTTTGCAAGTGGAACAAATAATCAACTTACGGTAAATGGTGTAAAGGACCTTGCTGGAAATGCAATAACAAATGGCACGACATCCTTCACTTACTTTGCACCTTATGTTCCCCGTCAGTACGATGTAGTGATTGATGAAATAATGGCCGATCCTACACCGCAAGTGGGCTTACCCAATAACGAATGGATTGAACTTAGAAATACTTCCTCTTCTGCAATCAATTTATTGGGTTGGAAAATTGGTGATGTTACCGGGCAAAGCGGCGCAATGCCTTCGTATCTTTTATTGCCGGATAGTGTTGTAATTGTTTGTACCAGCAGCGCTGTATCTGCCATGTCAGCTTTTGGTAATACTATTTCAGTAACAAGTTTTCCTTCAATGGATAATGCTGCGGATCAAATATTCCTGCGTTCCCCACAGGGAATGGTCATACATTCTGTAAGCTATACTGATAAATGGTATCAGAATGCGTTAAAGATGGACGGAGGCTGGACATTGGAAATGATTGATACAAAAAACCCATGCTCCGGTATCAGCAACTGGAAAGCCAGTACTGATTTAAGAGGTGGATCGCCGGGAAAAAGGAATGCAGTGGATGCGGTAAATCCTGACCAGGTAGCACCTAAATTATTAAGAGCTTTTGCTCCCGATAGTCAGACGATTACACTTGTTTTTGACGAGCCGTTAGATAGTACTAAGTCTGCAGTTGCAGCTAGTTATTCAATCAGTGATGGTGTAGGTGTTCCCGCAAACGCTATTCCTTTGGGGCCTGTTTTTGACCATGTAACACTTAAAATAAATACTACACTTACTGCGGGTAAAGTATATACCATTACAGCTTCAGCCATTACAGACTGCGTTGGCAATGCCGTCGGAACTAAAAATAAAGCAAGGGTTGGTTTGAGTGCAATAGCAGACAGCTTTGACATTGTGATCAATGAAATTCTATTTAATCCGCCACCTACCGGCAATGATTATGTGGAGATTTATAACCGCAGCAAAAAGATCATTGACCTTAAGCAAACATATATTGCTAACCGCAATACTGCCGGAACCATCAGCAGTATTTACCAGTTAAGTGCAGAAAGCAACCTGCTATTTCCTGAAGATTTTATGGTGATTACTCAAAATGCCTCATTGGTAAAAGCGGCTTATGTTGCTAAAAACCTGGACGCATTTGTAGAGCTTTCTTCAATGCCATCATTCAATGATGATAAAAGCACGGTAATTATTTTAAATGGACAGGGTAATATTGTTGACCAATTAACATACAGCGATAAATGGCATTTTAAACTCATTGATAATAAAGAAGGCGTTTCACTGGAAAGAATCGATTACGATGCGCCAACACAATCGCAGGAAAACTGGCATTCTGCCGCAAGTTCTGTTGGTAACGGAACACCAACTTATAAAAATTCTCAGTATAGAATAAATAGTGGCGTGCAGGGTGAAGTGAAATTAACTCCGGAAATTGTTTCACCGGATAACGATGGACAAGATGATTTTGCAACCATTGATTATAGTTTTCCTGATCCGGGTTATGTAGCCAATATCACTATTTTTGACGCCAGGGGAAGAGTAGTAAGATATTTGCAACGCAATGCGCTGTGTGGTACCACAGGCAGTTTCCGCTGGGATGGTTTGGGTGAAAAAAGTCAGCGCTTAGCCGTAGGGGTTTATGTAGTATTTACAGAGGTATTCAATTTAAAAGGAAACCGAAAACAATTTAAAAACCCAATTGTATTAGCTAGAAGAAACTAGGCCCGTTAACATTTTATAGATAATAACTTAAGCAAATTAAGCAGTAAGTAACGGGTAATTGCTAGTGCTCATAAATTAATAACCCAGGGTTGCCAACATTAAATATTATTCACTCTTTAATATTTTATCCAGATGCTGTTAAAAAAAATATCAGGGATAGCCGTTTTAGCTATTACCATTTTATCATGTAATAATCAAACCGAAGTGAAAAGAACTGCCTATATATGGCCCGAAAACACCCAGCCACCGGTAGCTGAAATTAAAGCAGATACATTAGCTGCACACGGTGATAACAGGATAGACAACTATTACTGGATGAATGACTACTTTAAGAAAGGGCCCGATAGCACAAAAGTGGTTGAATACCTGCAGGCAGAAAATAAGTACTATGATACAATGATGTCGGCCACCAAAGGCTTGCAGGAAAAATTGTACACAGAGATGAAGGGCCGTGTGAAAGAAAAAGACGAATCGGTTCCGGTATTTAAAAAAGGGTACTACTATTACAGCAGGCTGGTAGAAGGCAAAGACTATTTTGTGTATTGCCGCAAGAAAGGTTCATTGGATGCTGCAGAAGAAATTTTGTTGGATGTAAATGCAATGGCTGAAGGTCATAATTATTATTCAGCCACTGGTTTTTCTATCAGCCCCGATAATAAACTGTTGGCTTTTGGAGTAGATACCTTATCAAGAAGACAATATAAAATTTATATTAAAAACCTGGAAACGGGCACCACTTATGCGGATGAAATACCAAATAGCGAGGGCGGTTCTGTTTGGGCAAACGACAACAAGACTATTTTTTACACAGCTAAAAATCCCATTACCCTTTTATCTGAAAAAATTCAAAAGCATGTATTGGGCACTCCCGCTACTACCGACAAAGTGGTTTATGTAGAAAAAGATCCTTCTAATTATATAGGAGTGGGTAAATCCAAATCAGAGAAATACATCATGATTGTATCCCAGGCTACGCTTTCTTCTGAAGTAAGTTGGATTAATGCGGATAAACCGGAAGATGCCTTTGTTGTTTTTCAACCCCGGATGAAAGAAGTATTGTATGATGTAGATCATGCCAACGATCGCTTTTATATCCGTACCAACCTGAATGCAAAAAACTTTAAAATTGTTACCTGCACAGAAGATAAAAAAGATACCAGCAACTGGAAGGACCTGGTGGCTCACAATGATAGTGTGTTGATATCAGGATTTGATTTGTTTAAAAACTTCCTGGCTATTGATGAAAGAAAAGATGGGCTAACGCAGATTGAAATTATGAATACGAAAGACAATAGCAGGCATTATCTAAAATTTGAAGAAGGATCCTATATCGCCGAAATTTCAACTAATCCAGACTACAATACCGATATGATGCGGTTTACTTATACCTCTTTATCAACTCCAAATTCTGTGTACGATTACAACATGGCAACCAAAGAGACAACCCTAAAGAAGCAGCAGGAAGTAGTTGGTGGATATGATCAGAAACTTTATGAAACAGAAAGATTGTATGCAACTGCAAAAGACGGAACTAAAGTGCCTATTTCGATCGTGTACAAAAAGGGTTATAAAAAAGACGGAACAGGTCCGTTGTTATTATATGGTTACGGATCTTATGGTATTAGTACCGATGCTTATTTCAGTAGTGTACGACTTAGTTTACTAAACAGGGGGTTTGCTTTTGCTATAGCGCATATTCGTGGTGGTCAGGAAATGGGTCGGTACTGGTACGAAGATGGAAAGATGATGAAAAAGAAAAACACCTTTACTGATTTTGTGGACTGCGCCGATTTTTTAATTGCAAATAAATACACTTCCCCGGCACATTTGTATGCCAATGGTGGTAGTGCAGGTGGCTTGTTGATGGGTGCAGTTGTAAATTTGCGTCCCGAACTTTGGAACGGTGTAATTGCAGCCGTGCCTTTTGTAGATGTTATTACTACCATGAGCGATGCATCCATTCCTCTTACAACGAACGAGTATGATGAGTGGGGAAATCCGGCTAATAAAGAAAGCTATGATTACATGAAATCTTATTCGCCGTATGATAACGTAGAAAAGAAGGCTTACCCAAATATGCTGGTAACAACCGGGCTTCACGATAGCCAGGTGCAATATTTTGAACCTGCAAAATGGGTGGCAAAAATGCGTGCCATGAAAACGGATAGTAATAAATTGTTTTTATTCACCAATATGGAAGCTGGCCACGGTGGTGCATCCGGCAGATTTAAACCTTTAAAAGACAAAGCGAGGGAATATGCGTTTCTGCTGGCGCTGGAGGGGATAAGTGAATAATCTTGCTAATGATATCTCTTGAAACGAAAAATAAAAAAGGAAAATTCACCTGGTCATAAGGTAACTGGTCAGCTTATTTTCAGGCTAACCCGGGTAGGCGGGTTTGATCAGTTGAAAAAAATCACTTATTTTTAAAAGATGTGATCATCGATAATAATTCAAGATGCCCAACGACCAACTCGGGTATTTGTAATTATAAATTTCCCTGGGAATTCTTTTAATAAAGCATTTGGAAAATAGTTATTACTCAATAATTTTTTCTTCGTGGGTTAATTGTCCGGCCTCATTGATGCCTTCAATAGTTACCCTAATCTTTTTACAGTTATCACTGTTGTAAAATGGTATGGTTATTCTACGGGTATTTTTATCAAAGAACAAATACGGGCTCCAGTACAGCGTAGTACGGTAGTCTTTTATATCGGGTTGAGGTTTGTCTTCGTAATCAGGTGAATAAAACTCTTTTATGGGCGAGTAACCATTGATAGTTGTAGAAGGAAGACCCGTTACATTGGCATTAGCGGCCGCACCTTTTTTAGTATAAATGGCAATTGCACCACCGGCGCCTCCTCCTATTGCTCCAAAAAAAGGCGGACGAAATACTTTAATCATAGCCACATCATTCATGTTAATGCCTTGTAAAGCACCGACCTGGGTGTTCATTTCATTCAGAAAAAAACTTGTTTGGCTGCCCCGCCAGGTTGCTCCCCCATCTCCGGTTGTGGAAATCTGCAAACCCGGTACCTTACCTTGCAGGTAAGTAAATATGCTGGTAGCTGATTTGGCAAAGGGGTCATCTTCCGTTGTAAAAGTATAACCATCATCCCCGGTAAAAAAGCCGGAGGTATATTCTTCATTTAATTTTTCTTTTAAAGATTTTTGCCTGCTTCTTACCTCAACATTGGCCAGGGTTTTTACCTTGTTGTTTTCTACCTGGGCCCTTTGTAAAGCGGCCATGGTACTGCTTTTAAGTAGTGAGCTGTCTTCTCTAAGTGGCAGGTATAAATCGGCCAGGAACGACAACGGTGTTTTAGGAGCTGTAACCAAGCTATTTACAAAAGCAAATGTGGCACTGGTGGTAAGCGTTTTATCTTTATCATTATTCAGTTGGTAATGCATTTTAGCCGTATCAAAAAAGTAGAGATCCGTTTGTTTAAAAGAGCCATCTTCTGCTACCGGAAGCGAAAAGAAATTATTTCCACCAGTCTTGGTTTTTAAGATCATGGTCATATCTTTCTTGTAAAGCAGGGCTTTTGACAGTCCCAATATTTTACCGCTGATAGAAAGATAGTTTTCCGGAACATTTCTTAATACCGGCCATTTGCCAGCCAGCACATCCTCCCATTTAAACCGGCGCCACCCATTGGTCATCATTACCAGGTCTAATTTGAATTTAGTAGAATCATCCGTGTTGGAAAAATAGTATGCCGGGTTGTAAACAAAGCCTTTCAAATCGCTGGTTAACAATAACCCGGAATAAATATTTTCTTCGTTTTTAGAAACAGGATTGATGTCGGCATCGGTAACCGAAATAGACAAATTAGATAACAAGTCATCACCTACATCTATCTGTACGCCGTTTCGACCCCGTTTTGTAAGGTTTTTTTCCGTTGAATGGAGGTCGGTAATAAAGTAATAATTATTGTGGTTGATGAATACAATTCTTTCCGCTACTGGTAATTGATCTGCATTAAAAATGGTTAACTGCAAAACGCCATTGGGCATACTGTCTGTTTCAATAGGCGCAGTAACACTTATTTTTTTAGCAAGATTGATTCGGGCACTATACACCAGCCGTTGTTGCATTTGTGCTATTACATAGAAATTTGTAAAAGATGGCGCTACAGTATCGGGTCTTTTAATGGTATAAAGTATTTGATTATCGCCCTGGTCAATTGTTAATGTGGCTGCTTCTTTTTTAGCTTCGGGTAAAAAGGTTTCATGTTGTACACCTTTTTTGTCTTTCCAGATGGCTTTATATGTTTCGCCTGGTAAAGGTGTTAATTCAAAATATCCCATGCCATCATGTAGCGAAGAAAATGAACTGAGTTTTTTTCCATTACCGGTTACAATATCACCCTTAATCATCATTGGAACACCCTGGTTATCGTTTGCTTTAAAGGCAACTTTTGAATTAACTTTTTCTACCAGGTCGCCGCCTTCAGGAAAAAATTGCACACTATACGTTAAAGGTGCAGGAGCTTTTTTTGCAGTTGATTTTGGTAGCAGTATTTGAATTGGTTTGGAGTAAAGCAATGATGAATCGAAGTTCATCATCCATTTTGTATAGGCCCGTACATATAAGCGGTTGGTGTACATGGTATCGGGCAAATCGAAATTGGATGCGGCACCCGATTGCAGCACGGGCATCATTTTTCTTTGCAGGATGGTTCCTTTATCATCAAGTAAATCTGCATACATCGTTTTGCTGATGGCACCATGTAAATTATCTGTGGTGATGTAAGCTTTAAACCAAATGGTTTCCCCGGGATTATATACAGATTTGTCGAATTGTATATGCATTTTTTCCTGCGGGTAATTTTCATCAAGCACATATACAAGCGAATCGAGGCGCTGTGCCTTTACAAAACCTACGGATAAAACAAAAAATAAAAAGCTTAAGCTAACCTTTAGTAATTTCTTTTGAAACATACCTGGAATTGTAATTTGTTAAAAAAAACAAAGTAAGTGATTGATCATCGTTAAATCACTTACCGAATGCTAAAATGATTATAAAAATTGATCTGATTTTACAATTGTAAAACCAAACCGGTTATTAGGCCATTGTATTATTCAAATATAGAAGACAGTATGTAAATGATCCGCTGGTTTCCCTGATCTGTCTTAATTAAACCTGCCAATATTATTGATGTCATCGTCCAGGGAATCTGGTTTATTATCTAAGATATATTTTATATAAAGGTATCCGCCAAAAGCGCTTACCAGGCCAAGGGCCATTAATCCTGCAAGATTTTTTTGCCCAAATAAAACGATCCCCAGAATTACACCCATCATTTCGGCCACTATCCATGCTCCGACGGTATAAATTTTCCAGCGGGTAGGGTTTAGCCCTTTTTTGATGGCTAACCTGCCATTAATGCGACAAAGAAAAAAAAGCGCTATTACTTCTAACATGTTTAATTATTATTTAATGCTGATAAAGCCTTGGGTCAATTTGTTCTTAAGCAAAATTACTCCAATAATGGCTTTATTAAAAAACCGAAGGTTTTGATGACTTCGGTTTGTAAAAATGTTATAGTGGATGATTAAACAAGGTCAATGTCAAAATTAACGAGTTGTACAAATTCGTTCAGTCTGTCATCAAGGTCTGCTTTTGTAATTTCCTTCATTCTGTTTGGACCAAATTTTTCAACACAAAAACTGGCGCAGGCACTTCCTACTATAATGGCAGTTTTCATATTGTTGAAACTAATGTCTTTTGTTTTTGCCAGGTAGCCAATAAATCCTCCTGCAAAGGTATCGCCGGCTCCGGTTGGGTCAAATACTTCTTCCAGCGGAAGGCCGGGTGCAGAGAACACATGGTTTTCGTGAAACAGTAAAGCACCATGCTCTCCTTTTTTTATTACCAGGAACTTTGGTCCCATTTCCAATATTTTCCTGGCGGCTTTTACAAGGGATGCTTCGCTGCTAAGCTGCCTTGCTTCTGCATCGTTGATCATCAATACATCAACTTTTTTTAGTACTTCTTTCAATTCTTCCAGTGCAATGTCCATCCAAAAATTCATGGTATCCATTACTATCAACTTCGGCCTTACTTTAAGCTGGCTGATTACACTTAGCTGAATGCTGGGAGATAAATTTCCTAGCATTAAAAATTCAGCGCCCTGGTAACTGTCCGGAACTACTGGATTAAAATCGGCCAGTACATTCAGGTCGGTTACTAACGTATCACGGGTGTTCATATCAAGATGATACTTGCCGCTCCAGAAAAATGATTTTTTGTCGGGCACCAGTTCTACACCTTCTAATTGTACACCACGTTTTTTTAGTTCGTCCAATTCTTCCTGTGGAAAATCGTATCCAATGATGGAAATTTGCTGAATGGGTGTTATAAAATTACTTGCTGCATACGCTACATAAGTGCCGGACCCTCCAACAATTTGATCTACTTTTCCGAAAGGTGTTTCAATGGCATCAAACGCCATGGTACCTACTGAAATTAATGCCATGATATTTTATTTAATTTTGATTGGCTTTAAGCCTGTTGCTATAATTAAAAACCGCTGCAAAAGTAACGGTTTAACCCTTGTAAGGGCTAACTATTACTAAGTTTTATGGGTAAGATGATAACAGCAATGCAGGCCCGTAAAACTGGTTTGAACCATTTTTTTATTGAAACTTTGCGATTATATCATGCAACATGAGTTATTTGCTTTATGTTTAAATGTAGTGAAACAAGTTATAAGGGTAAAATAGCGTGTCAATAAAAGCTTAATAGTAGTACCCAATTTCAAACGTGCGACGCCTGTGAAGCTGAAGATAGTTAACTGGCCGGGCAAAATAAATTCATCATGCTTTTAAGAATACATCCGGAAAATCCACAGCCAAGATTGATTAAGCAAGTGGCGGAATGCCTGCAGGACGGTGGCGTTATTATTTATCCCACCGATACTATTTATGGACTGGGCTGCGATATTTTACATCCCAAAGCCATTGAAAAAATATGTAGAATAAAGAATATAGAGCCTCAGAAAGCCCAGCTTTCTTTTATTTGCAACGACCTGAGCCGCCTGAGCGATTACACAAAAAGTATTGACACGCCGCTTTACAGGATGCTAAAAAATTATTTGCCCGGCCCTTACACTTTTATTTTGCCGGCCAGTAAACAAGTGCCTAAAATTTTGCAAAGTAAAAAGAGCACCATCGGATTACGTGTACCCGATAATGTTATTTGCCACGAAATTCTGGAAGCTTCCGGTAATCCCATTTTAAGTACTTCGCTTCCCGGCGAAATGGTGGAAGATTATACCGATCCTGAAATTATTTATGAAAAATTTTCGCACCTGGTCGATTTTGTAATTGATGGGGGCAGTGGTGGTATGGTGCCTTCTACCATTGTGGATTGTACCTCAGATGACTGGTCCATTATAAGACAGGGAGCCGGGGAATGGGAAGGGTAATTTCAATTCCTTGTTCATTTTTATTTAAAATAAATAAGGTAAGCAATGCTATGAATTTTGGAGGGAATATTTTATTTTACCCCTAAAATTATATTTATGGACGAACAAAGCTATTTGGGTGCTGATATGGAACCAATGATTGTACCTACCAGCGAAGAAAAAACAATTGCCATCCTTGCTCATGCACTTACATTTTTTTCAAGCTTTTTAGCACCACTGATTATTTATCTTATCAAAAAAGATGAATCGGAATTTATCAGGGAACACGCCAAAGAATCGTTGAACTTTCAGATAACTATCGCCATCATTACCATTATTTTGTTTGTTACGATCATTGGTATTTTATTATTGTGGCTGGTTGGTTTACTTGCGGCGATATTGGTAATACTTGCCAGTGTGAAATGTAGTGAAGGAAAATTATACAAGTATCCTTTTACTTTAAGACTGATTAAATAGCTATCAAAAATGAATTTATTTTAGGGGGTATAAAAAAGGACCGGATTGTATCCGGCCCTTTTACTTATGGGTTTGCTGTATTATTAGCCTCTATCTCTTTTGTTGTGTTTTTTGCGAAATATCTTTCGGCTTTCCTGGCGTTTTTCATGACGAATTTGTTTTCTTTCTTTACGGGTAACAACGCCGTCCGATTTTGCTGATCTTACATCCTGCCTGATTTCACGTTGGCCCTGTGCAAGATTTGCGGTTTCTGATCTGGTAAGTTCACCAGTTCTTACACCTTGCCTGATACGGGCATGTTGTGTAGGGGTTGTTTTTACTTGTGCTTCTGTGCTGCCGATGCCAACTGCGAAAATGATTGCTGTGGCGATGATAAATTTTAATTTCATGATTGCTGATTTTGGTTTATTGGTAATTTTTCTTGTTTCAACCGGTTGTGTTTATACAGACGAAGGATTGTGATAAAGGTTTAAAAAGAGAAAAATAAATTGTAGTGAATCCAATAAAACGGATCAATTAAAGAATGAAAGTTTTAGGCAGGATCTGCGATGGCGGGGTTGAAGATATTGAAGCTTTTGCGGTGGTATTTACAAAGGCCATGCACCTCGATGGCTTGCCGGTGAACTGCGGTTCCATACGCTTTGTTGTTGTTCCACCCGTAGTGTGGATATTGAAGATGCAGTTGCTGCATGTATTCGTCGCGGTAAGTTTTTGCCAGGATAGCTGCTGCAGCAATGGAAGCATATTTGCCATCGCCTTTAATGATACATTCGTGTGGAATTTTATTATACGGTTTAAAACGATTGCCATCAATCAGCAATAGTTCAGGTGTAGTATTTAGTTGATCAAGCGCCAGGTGCATTGCTTTGTAAGATGCCTGTAATATATTGATCAAATCTATTTCATCGTTGTCAACTGCGGCTACGGCGTAGGCAATGCTTTCTTTTTCAATCACCAGTCTTAACAGGTCCCTGTCTTTTTCCTTTACCTGTTTACTATCATTCAGCAGCGGATGAAAAAAACCGGTGGGTAATATAACGGCGGCAGCATAAACCGGTCCGGCATAACAGCCACGGCCTGCTTCATCGAGCCCTGCTTCTGTAAATTTATTTTGATAAAAAGGTAATAACATGGATGACCAAAATTAATGCATCAACAAACTACTTTTATAAATAAATGCTGCAATACCTTTGCACGAATATGAAATCTTCCAAATCGTTTTATAGGTTTTCAAAGGTAGTATTGGTAGCTGTTTTTATGGTAATCATTGCCGGGGGAGTTGTAAGAATGACACAAAGCGGAATGGGCTGCCCCGACTGGCCAAAATGTTTTGGCATGTGGGTGCCACCAACCAATGCCAGTCAACTGCCTGCTGATTTTGAACACTATTTAAAGCAACAGGATATTGATCATAGTTTTAATGTGTTTCATACCTGGACAGAATACATCAACCGGTTGTTTGGTGCATTGTTAGGATTATTGTTGCTGGTGCAATTTGTTTGGAGTTTAAAACTTTGGAAAACAAACCGCAAAATTGTTTGGCTTTGCCTGGGTATATTGTTGCTTACCGGTTTCCAGGCCTGGTTGGGCAAGCGTGTGGTGGACGCTAATCTTGCCACATTAAAAATAACCACCCACATGCTGGTAGCGATCATTATTGCCGGACTGGCTTTAACCATTATCCATTTCTTATCAACTGTACAGCAGTATCAAAATAAAAAATTAAGAAATATTACGATGATTACACTTGTACTGTTGATAGCACAGATAACAATGGGCACAGCAGTAAGGGAACAAATTGACGAAATCAGCAATCAATTGAATTTTGAAAGCCGGGAACTATGGATCAATAAACTGGATTACATATTTTATATACACCGTTCATTTTCGCTCATAATTGCGGCATCGTGTATTTACATATATTCCCAATTCAAAAAATCAGGCATTCAACTTTTAAGTAACCCATTGATGGTAATAAGCGTTGTCAGCGAAATTGTATTGGGTATCATAATGACTTATTTTGACATTCCGGCAATAGCTCAGCCACTGCATCTTTTGTTTTCTACTATATTAATTATTGCCCTGTACAATAACTGGTTAAAGACTACCGCATAAGGACTTATAAATCCGGCCATCGTTTTTATTACTATATTTCGATAGCTAAAATTGTGTAAAACATATTATTTGCTCTGTTTTATCGTTGTACATTTAGACAAAACGATGTTAATGCGGCCTTTACTTAAGAATATCTTTTATTCCTTTCCTGTACAATTGCTCATTTTACATTTTCGTAAGTACCAGATATTATTGATTTGCTGGCTTATTTTAACCAGCGTGGTCAATAGTGGCTTTATGAAAAGCTATGGCGCAGATTCGCTTTTTTTTGTGCCGGAATACATGGGACAGGTAAATGCACTCAGCGCTATGCTGGTGGGCATTTCTATGGGCGTTTTTTTTATGAGCTGGAACATCACCACTTTTATTTTACATACCAAACGATTTAAGTTTTTAGCTGCAGCGTCCAAGCCATTTCTTAAATATTGCATTAATAATGCGGCGCTGCCACTGGCCTTCCTGGTCTTTTATATTATAAAAAATATTCAGTACAACCTGGGGAAAGAGTTGCTTTCAATTCCTGAATTATTGATGATTTTGTTTGGCTTTTTAGGTGGTCTTTTTTTGTTGATTAGTTTTTCATTTGCTTATTTCTTTGGTGCCGACAGAACCATACTTCGCACCATTGCACCGGTAATTGCCAACCCCGGTCATTTTAAAAAAACTTATGACCCTGCTAAAAACTCACAACCAGATGGTTTTGGTATGAAGGTTACTTATTTTATTACGGGAAGATTCCGATACAAAAAAGCAAGACCGGTTACACATTATAGCGAAGAGTTTTTAGACACCATATTCAAGCGACACCATTTTGCTGCCATTATCGGAATAATACTGGCTTTCATTTTTTTGATAACAGGCGGATTTTTTTTGGATGTAAAATTTTTCCAGGCTCCGGCTGCTGCCAGCATATTTATTTTCTTTGCAATATTGGTTGCTGTTATTGGGGCACTCACCTATTTTTTGCAAAGCTGGAGCGTACTGTTTGTATTGGGACTGGGCTTTATTCTGAACATACTGTACCAACATGAAATTATTGATCCCCGAAATAAGGCTTATGGCATTGACTATAACAATAAAGATGAGCGGCCCGATTATTCAAAAGAGTCTTTACAGGCGCTGTGTACGCCGGAAATAATGGAGAAAGACAGGGCCAATATGATTGGTATTTTAAATAACTGGAAGCGGAAGCAAGCAGATGAAAAGCCGGTGATGATCTTCATCAATGTAAGTGGTGGTGGCTTGCGGAGTGCAACTTTTACAATGAACACGTTGCAACAACTGGATAGTATTACTTCAGGCAGGATTATGAAACAGACGTTTTTGATAAATGGTGCAAGTGGCGGCATGTTGTCTGCTACCTATTACCGTGAGTTATATGCGGAATCGTTAAAAGACCCTTCCATCCATCTGCATGAAAAAAAATATACAGACCGGATAACGCAGGATCTGCTAAACCCGATTTTTTCTTCAATGATTAGCCGGGATATTTTTTCACCTGCACAAAAATTTACAATTGGTGCTTACCAGTATATTAAAGACAGGGGTTACGCCTTTGAACAAAAACTGAATGAAAATTCAGGTAATATATTAAACAAACAAATTAAAGATTATGCCGGTGATGAGCGGGCTGCCAATATCCCGATGATCATCTATAATTCAGTAATAACCAGGGATGGTCGTAAAATGATGATTGGAACACAGCCACTCAGCTTTATGATGAAGCCATTGATACTTGCCAATGATACATCTGCCAGTCCCGATGCGGTAGATTTTAATGGGTTGTTTGCAAAACAGCATCCTGCCAACCTACGGCTACTTACTGCATTAAGGATGAATGCAACTTTCCCCTATGTACTGCCGAATGTTTGGCTACCAAGCGAACCGGTAATTGATGTAATGGACGCAGGTATCAGAGACAATTTCGGTCAGGAAAGCACCTTGCGTTTTGTAGATAATTTTAAAGACTGGATTGTTGAAAATACTTCCGGAGTAATTGTGCTACAGATAAGGGACCGCATAAGTGATAACTGGAATCATCCGTTGGAAACCGGTTCTATTACCGATATACTGGTTAAACCAGCCACCATGTTGCAGCACAACTGGTATAAATTGCAGGATTACTTCCAGGGAGATCAATATAGCTATCTGAAAGATGCATCCATTAAAAATTTACATCGGTTAACTTTTGTGTACGCACCTAAGAAAGAAGAACAGGGGGCGGCACTCAACTTTCACCTGACAGCGTCGGAGAAAAAAGACGTGATCGCCTCCTTTTATTCAGGTCATAACCAGGAGGTGTTACAGCAATTGCTCACACTCATGCGCTGATAAAATTATTAATAAATTTTATCCTGCATTTCTGCCATGCTAAGGGCGAGTTTGTCAAACACCATTTCTTTATTGTCGATGGCCTCTCTCAAAATATCATTGATGGTAATAACACCTTTAAATGTGGAGTCGTCGAATACAACCAGGTAACGCGTTTTATGCGAATTAAACATTTCCATACATTTCTCCGCAGTATCCTGCATAGCAACTATGGGAAGTGTGGTACTCATAACCTCTTTGATAGTGCAGGTATCACTGTGCAAACCCTTTAAAATAACATTTCTGCTATAATCCCTTTCTGAAAAAATACCATGAAAGGTGTCGTTGTGTTTAACGATCAAATAGCTAAGGTTAACTGCATTCATCAATTGTAATCCTTCAATTACCTTGGCATCAGGCTCAATAAAATTGACTGAATTTTGTTTGTTTTGTAATATGTTGGCAACACTTCTCATAGTTGGTTATCGTTTTTTTCTAATTAAATAGTTACGCTCTAAGTTACCAATTTTTATATAAAAAATTTATTTAGGTTGAATCAATTTAAACGCATTTGGAATTATTTCAATCATAAATTTTTTGGCTGTGTTTGCAGGGTCGCCATCAATGTGAAGCGGGGCATTTTCCAAATTGTGAATGATTAGTTTTTCTGTCTGGAAATAAAGCACATCTTTTTTATGATAGGTCTTTTCATCATAATCTTTTATTTGCCCGTTTCGCACTTGTTTTATGATGGCCCATATCATGCGGAGTTTGCTCATTTTTTTAACTACAATTATATCGAGCAGCCCATCATTTAAACTGGCCTTTGGTGCAATAGTAAACTGGTTGCCAAATTGATTGCTGTTTGCAATACTGATGAAATAGGCTGATGCGGTAAAAGACTTTCCTTTGTTGATCAGTTCAAATGACGTGGGTGCTGCGTGAATAAAATTTGTAAGGGTTTGCTTAATATAAGTCAACAGTCCACGGCTTTCCTGTTTGGCAAAATCATGTGCAACCTGTGCGTCGAAACCCAGGCCACAAAGCATACAACTAAAAGTAGCATTGATGAAAAAAGAATCTATATACGACGCCTTGCCGGTGAAAATAAGATCAATTGCCTTGTCAATATTTTTTGGAATTTTTGCGGCAAGTGCAAGCCCGTTTCCCGAACCCATGGGAATAATTCCAATGCTTATATCTTCGTCGATGAGATTGCCTGCAACCTGGCTAACGGTACCATCGCCGCCACAAATAACGATATCCGTTATTTGTTCATTATTGATCTTTTCTTTTAAAAAGTAATAATTGCCCTCGGCATTGGTATTTATTATTTCATAAGGAATATTTTGCAGTTCGGTAAGCGCTGCAATTTTTTTTAGCAGCTCATCCTTTCCTCTTGTGCCCGAAATGGGATTAACGAAATAAATTATTTTGCGATTCATTGATATAATTCCGTCTTTTAAAATGCCGGCATATATGCCAGGTAAATATGAATGACCGCAAATATAGTCACTAACATTAGGTGTATGTTTGTGAAGCATCCAAAACAGGAAAACTTAACTTATTAAAAGTAAAATGGTAATCAGCAAATAAAATCAATGGTCATTACCAGCGTATAAGCGCACTTGCCCAGGTATAACCACTTCCAAAAGCTGCCAGGCATACCAGGTCACCTTCTTTAATTTTTCCGGTTTCCCATGCTTCGCAAAGGGCAATTGGCACAGAGGCAGCGGTGGTATTGCCATATTTCTGTATATTATTGTGTACCTGTGCGTCACTTAATCCAAGCGTTTGCTGCACAAACTGGCTGATGCGTAAGTTGGCCTGGTGAGGAATGAGCATACTAATATCGGTGGTAGCAAGGCCATTCTTTTGCAATGCTTCTCTCACAACTTCCGGAAACTTTACGATTGCTTTTTTGAATACGGATGGGCCATCCATATAAGGAAAGTTTTGAGCGTGGTCAATCATATCCTTACTCATAAACATATCAGAAATGGGCGCCTCATTAAAATCGGCCACTTTTTGTTTTACCCAATGGTTGGCATGCGTACCAGGATTGTACATGGCCAATAACTCAGCATTTTCTCCATCGCTGTGTAAATGTGTACTTAAAATTCCCTGGCCCTCTTTTTCGGCTGGCTGTAAAACAATGGCACCGGCTCCATCACCAAATATTACGGATATATTTCTGCCACGGGTGGTAAAGTCTAATCCAAATGAATGTTTTTCGCTGCCAATTACCAGGATGTTTTTATACATACCGGTTTTAATAAACTGGTCTGCTACTGATATGGCATAAACGAAACCGCTGCATTGATTGCGAATATCGAGCGCCCCAATTTCTTTCATTTTCATAGCACGTTGCACCAGCACGCCACAGCCGGGAAAATAATAATCGGGAGAAAGTGTGGCAAATATGATGAAGTCGATATCCTGTGCGGTTGTCCCCGCTCTTTCAATGGCGATTTTAGCCGCTTCAACACCCATTGTGGTGGTGGTTTCTTCGGTACGATGTGCGTACCTTCTTTCTTTTATTCCGGTACGTTCCTGTATCCATGCATCACTCGTATCCATGTACTGCTTCAAGTCATCATTGGTGAAAACATTTTCAGGCACATACATTCCTATTCCGGCTATTCTACTTTTAAGCATGCATTCGTTTTTATATGAATCAGCAATTTACAAAAATGTACAGGATTTGCAACTGTTACATTTACAACCAAAAATGATCGCTTACCTGGTTTTGTGTAAATTCTTTAGGGCAAAGGATTGATCGTAACCCGGATTGAGCCGCATTTTATAATGAAACTCAACAGCAGTGCGAAGTTCACGGCTGTTTTTTATGAATTTAGAAGTAAAATATTCTGCCAGGGGATAAATGGAAATGCTGTGGTTTTCGATCACCAGTTCTGCCAGGTAAACCCTTCCTCTTACAAATGCATTGAGAAACCGTTTACCTGCAAGGGAAGTAATATAGGCAGATCCTTTGATGGAATCATTTACAATAACCTGGTATGGTTTTAATTCGCTGATATTATCTGTGATGGCAAAATCATATTCCTTATCAGATCTTTTCGCAAAGATTACCGTTACCGGCTCTTCTATAGTATGGGTGTCGTCTGATGGTTTAGCAACGATGGCCTGCCATTCACCCACCAGGCTTTCATCTATATTTTCCTGTGGTGCTTCATCTAAATTGTAAGGGGAATCATACGGACAGCCGCATAATAAAACAGCGAGTACAAACATCAGTAGCATTGGTAAAAGTTGCCTCATAGTCATATTAAAAATAAGGCTATTGCGGTTAAAAACAAAAAGCTTCAACCATTGAAGTTGTGCACTGCTATTTGGGTTTAGAAAAAAAATGACCGGCAAAGCCACCAATTTCCATCAGCCACGCAATACTAAGGTGTACCCATAAACCACCCCAAATACTGCCAGTGTTAAAAGCAACAATGCCCAACAAAGTGCCACCAAAAAAACTACTAATGGCCTCTCCCATTGGCTTGCCAAAATGAATGGAACAATAGAAACAGGCGGCAGGAATGATACAATGTGTTCC
>JBKJUP010000073.1:0-60663 GCA_046590675.1 Ferruginibacter sp.
GTGATTATGCAGGCAGGTGATCATGAAAATTATATAATTGCCGGTGCTGGCGCCGGTTCCGGATTTCGTCTGGCGCCAGGCATAGCTGAGAAAGCGCTCAGTTTTTTCTCGTAGCTCCATCAAATTTTTTTTGTTAATAAAATGCTTCAACTTATTGTTGGTGATGGAAGCCCGGTGCTTCCTAAAAATGTTTTTGTTACATTTGAGCATACAAACCACCATCACTATATGAAGCAAACAAACCGAAGGGAGTTTTTACAATCAGCAACCATATTAGCCGGTTCAGTAATGTTGGGTTCCTCATTTGAAACTGTTAAAAAAAAACCGCTTAATTTATCTTTTTCTACGCTGGGATGTCCCGACTGGCCCTTTAAAAAAATAGTGGAGTTCGCTCAAAAGAACCAGTTCGACGGTTTAGAGATGAGAGGCATCCTTCGCCAGGTGGATCTTACCCAATGCCCCGAATTTAGTACGGCTGCAAACAGGGCCGCTACCATACAGTTGATGAAGAAAAGCAGGTTATCTTTTGTAAACCTTGGCTCATCGGCAGCCCTGCATTTTGCAGGCGATGCTGAAAGAAAAAAGAACCTGGACGAGGGAAGAAAATTTATTGACCTGGCGCATGAAATCAACTGTCCTTATATACGTGTTTTCCCTAATGATTTACCTAAAGACATGGAGAAAAAAGCTACGATGGATTTAATTGCCAGTGGGCTGCAGGAGTTGGGCAATCATGCAAAAGATAGTGGAGTGATGGTATTGATGGAAACGCATGGCGACCTGGTTTATACTGCCGACATTGAAGCAGTAATGCAAGCCGCCAACAATGAAAATGTTGGGTTGGTTTGGGACATTAGCAATATGTGGACCATTACGAAAGAACAACCGGCAATGATGTACGAAAAATTAAAAAAGTATATTAAGCATACACATATTAAAGATGCAAAACTGAATGACGGCAAACTGCAATATGTGTTTTTGGGCAGAGGTGACGTGCCGGTTATTAATGCAATCAATATATTAAAACAAGACAATTATGAAGGCTTCTACAGCTTCGAATGGGAGAAAATGTGGCACCCGGAAATTGAAGAACCTGAACCAGCCATCTCAAATTATGCTGCAGTAATGCGGGCAATATTATCTTCTTAAAAAGTTATTTTGTAAAATAAAAATCTGCTAATCTATATAAACTGAAGAACTACTATGCCGGGAGATTCAACCAATATAAATAACAAAGCCAAACAGAAAAATACTTATGATGCCATCATTGTAGGATCTGGTATTACCGGGGGATGGGCCGCAAAAGAATTGTGCGAAAAAGGATTAAAAGTTTTATTACTTGAGCGTGGATCAAATGTTACCCATCCAAATTATCCGACTGCCACCAAAGAGCCCTGGGATTTTCCACATCGCTTTCATTTATCTGTTGATGAAAAAAAATCACACCCAATACAAAGCCGTCACTATTCTTATAGGGAAGACAACAAGCATTTTTATATCAATGACCTGGAAAATCCTTATGAAGAAATAAAGCGGTTTGATTGGGTACGGGGCGATATTGTGGGAGGCAGGTCTTTGTTGTGGGCAAGGGCATGTTACCGTTGGAGCGATCTCGATTTTGAAGCCAATCTTAAAGACGGACATGGTGTAGATTGGCCGATGCGTTATAAGGATATTGAGCCCTGGTATTCGTATGTAGAATCATTTATTGGTGTTAGCGGATCGGTTGAAAATATTCCGCAGTTACCCGATAGCGTATTTCAACCTCCGTTTGAAATGAATGTGGTTGAAAAGGATTTTAAGGGAAAGACTGAAACCAGTTACAACGATAGAAAAGTGATCATTGGCAGAACAGCCAATCTCACAAAACCTGTAAAGGGCAGGGGGCAGTGCCAGGCAAGAGACCTTTGTCATCGCGGTTGTCCTTATGGTGCTTATTTTAGTACCAATGCCAGCACCATGCCTGCGGCTTATGCAACAGGTAACTTAACAGTAAGGCCATATTCATTGGTGAATAAAGTGTTGTATGACGAACAAAAACAAAAGGCCAGGGGTGTAGAGATTGTAGATGTACAAACCAACCAGGTAGAGGAGTTTTATGCCAGCATTATCTTTTTAAATGCAGCTACGGTGGCAACTGCTTTTATATTGCTGAATTCCGTATCATCCCGTTTCCCGAACGGACTTGGAAATGGCAGCGACCAGGTTGGGCGTAACCTGATGGATCACCACAAGGGGATATCGGTAAACGCCAGTGTGGATGGATTTGAGGACATGTATTATTCCGGCCGCAGGCCAACCAACATTTATATTCCCCGGTTTAGAAATGTGCATGAAAAAAATAACGACTTTCTGCGTGGGTATCACCAGGCAGGCGGTGCATCCAGGAGCAGGGGTATAGACAATAACAGTATCGGTGCAAGTTTTAAGGAGTCACTTACAGAAGCAGGAAGCTGGCAAATTGGATTGTATGGATATGGCGAATGTTTGCCTTACCAGGACAACAGGATTACTTTGAATAAAAATAAAACAGATAAATGGGGACGGCCTGTCGTGTCAATCGATTGCAACTTTAGAGAGAATGAAATAGCAATGCATAGCGATATGGTAAATACTGCAAAAGAAATGCTGGAGGCTGCCGGTTATAAAAATATCAGGGACAATAGCAGCATATCATTTCCGGGCAATGCCAATCATGAAATGGGAACTGTTCGTATGGGAAGAGATGCAAGAACTTCTGTATTAAACGGGTTTAATCAAATGCATGAAGTGCCAAATGTATTTGTTACCGATGGTTCCTGCATGACTTCCATCTCCTGTGTAAATCCTTCATTGACTTTTATGGCAATTACCGCCAGGGCCTGCGACTATGCAGTGAAGGAGTTGAAGAAGATGAATATCTAAATGTTCGAAAAAGTTGGCGGTAGTATAAATTCAGGATCGTTTTAACCAGCCGGTAATGCTCATTCTTGGGCGATTGGCGATGGTTACTTCATGATCCATTTCATCGCTTTTAAAAAATACCGCAGTTTGCGATTTTGGGGAAATGTTTTGTGACCCTGCATCCTGGTAAACGGTTAATTGTCCTCCATCTGCCTCCAGCCAGTTTTCATTCAGGTAATTGATCAGGGAATATTTCCTGTTGCCATCATTTCTAAACTGGTCCTTGTGTCGTTTATAAGCACTGCCTGTTTCGTAGATGGCATAGTGAAACTCGTATCCATTGATGCCTGCATAGCAGGTGCTGTTGAGGCGCTCAATAAAATTTTCTACCAGGCTTAAGAATTCCTGTTCAAAAATATTGTCGTGGCTTTTATCCATCCAATAAATTTTATCGCCCCGCATTTTTTGTTGTGCATCCATTACCACCTCATTGCCTACGCCGGCAGCAGTCAGCATGTTATCTCTTTGTAGTTGTAAAATGTTTTGTTGTAATCCAAGTGAAAGGGCCGCATTTAAAAAACCGGTATCTATACCCACTTTGTTTTCAAGATAGCTATCAATCAGCAGGTCAAATTTGTTTTGCATGGTGTGGTTTCAATCGGCGCAAGGTAGTGTATTCACTCACAGCATTGAGTTAATCTTTAAAAGGTATAAATGCGGGTTTTGCAATTACAGCAATACAGTAAGTATCGCAGGAAATATAACCAACAACTAAATTTGGCGATACATTCATTCATTCAATAACAACAAACACCAGCAATGCCGGTTGTGTAGTATAAATGATGACGACTAAGTAAAATGATTTCTTGTGGTAAGTACTGCAGTATAGGGAGGAGGTTATCAATGAAGAAAAAAAACAGGAACGGTTTGTCTTCTTTCTTCAGGAGTCTGCAGTTCTTTTAGTATGTATTAAACAGCCAGTTTAACTCTAACGGCGTTGGGGCCTTTTTGTCCCATTTCAACTTCAAAAACAACTTTGCTGTTTTCTTTAATCTGATCCAGTAAGCCATTGGCATGTACAAATATGCTTTCCTGGGTTTGCAGGTCTTTAATGAAACCATATCCTTTTGCTTCGTTGAAGAAACTAACAGTTCCTTTTCTGATCAGGTCGGCAGGATCAATTTCTTTTTGCTTCGGTACACCTATTTCGATGTCTTCTGCATTAATTTTTACTTTTTTACTTGGATCGGGTGGTGTTGAAGAAAGGTTGCCATTTTCATCAATGTAGGCAAGCATGTCGTCAAAACTTTTTCCCTCTTTTGCATTTTCCTGGCGCTCCAGTTTTCTTGCAGCCTTGTCTTTTTTACTGATTTGTTTTTTCTTTTCTCTATCTTTTTTATTCCAGGTTTCCTGCGATTTAGCCATAAATGTTTTGATTGGGTTTAATGAAGAAATTTCAAAACTTCGGGTTAGTCCGTATATTTTTAACCCTCAATTTCATTAAAGGTACGTTATTTACAGCTTTTTTTAATGGGATTTTCTCATTCGGCGTATAATGCAAAATCAATTTTTTGTTAATTGCTCTTTGATATTTTAAGCGAAGCGTAAGGGGTGCGTTTATAATTGTCGCGTTGCTTTGCTGCTTGTGGGCGGTGGAGACACCGCCCACGGCTACTGCCCCGGTTGGTGTTCCACCAACCGGCGACAATTTTAAATTGCACACAGCGTAAGTCTGATGCTGCATTCAATAAAAAACAAGTGTATATTTATAAAACAATTGCTTCACTTATTTAAAAGCTCTAAACCATGAAGAAAAAATTAATCATTTGCCTGTTGCTATTTGCATTTAGCTTCGGTACAACTTACGCCGTTGCATACTCTCCGGAAAATATTGCCAGTTTTCAGAAAAAGAAATATCATCGGCATCTTAAACATCCAAAGCACAGGCCTCATCCCAAATTCCATGCACGTCCTCATCCTCGTCACCGTGTTCACCCACGCCATCCTAAACATCCGCCATTACCTCCGCATCCACATCGCAGGGCGTAGTGATTATTTTCAGCAAGGTTAATTGACATTCCGTTTATGAAACAAACTTTGACTTTTTTACCTTTTCTATTTGTTTCAGTCTCTCTTTTTGGGCAGGCCAATTATTTTAGGCAGACCTATGTTTTTGACGGTTCAATTAAGACAGACAAAGGACAAGAGCTGAAAATCAACATGAACTTTTTAGTTCTGCTTGATTCTACTATTGTTGGTTCATATTTTTACAAGCCTTCAAATGGTTCTTTAAAAGTCGTTGGACAGTTGAGAATTGACAATTCCTTTACGCTAACAGAACGAAACGAAAAAGACAGCGTTACAGGTTTTTTTCAGGGGAATTTGGCAACGGATAAAAAATCCGTATCGGGTCAGTGGACTTCTCCAACCAGGGATAAACTTTTCACTTTCCAGTTGAACAGAGAAGAAGGGAAATCATACTGGGATTACATAAAAAAGAACAGAAGCCTTCATGAATATTCAAATCTGGAATTAGCCATAAAGGAAAGTGGCAAAGTTTTAAGCATTGATGCAGCAAGCCAGAATTTAAGTGAATTGCCAAAACAGCTCAGAAACCTGAATAACATTGTATCTATAAATTTACTCGGTAATGAATTTATTTCTTTTCCGACTATTCTTTGTAAACTGACAACCTTAGAGGAAATATCATTAAGTTCCAATAA
Organism: Ferruginibacter sp.; assembly: GCA_046590675.1. GTDB lineage: Bacteria > Bacteroidota > Bacteroidia > Chitinophagales > Chitinophagaceae > Ferruginibacter. Next base: position 5,607 of record JBKJUP010000073.1, read on the forward strand.
TCTGACGAGCGTAAGTAAAGAAATACGCCACTTAAAAAATTTGCGAATTTTAATAATGAATAACAACCAACTTGTTGAATTGCCAAATGAAATTGGCGAGTTAACAAATTTGTTATACTTAGAGATTGGAAACAATAAGTTGAAAAGTTTGCCGGAAGAAATTAAGTATTTGACAAATCTTCAAGAGTTACACATTGAACGGAATGTATTGACCGAAACAGAAAAACAGAAAATAAAAAGACTGCTTCCTAATTGTGTGATACACTTCTGACAAAGCCCATGCTGCCATTGTTATTGCTGCAAATGGGGCGGGATGTTGTAAAATATCCCACATGCAGCAATGCCTTCCCGCTATGCGCTGATATTTTGCCATCATAAAATGGTAATCATGGTCATGATGCATTGGTTCTGAAATTGGTTTTTGTCATCAATGAAAATAGCATTAAAATGTTATGCCTGTTGTAAGCGTACTGGCAATTCTGTAATCACCAGCCTGTCATTACCATTTCCAAAATGCCCGTGCTAAAATGTTCGGACGTTTTGCAAAATTGATTTTTCTTAAAGGAGATATTGTAATTTTGACTAATCTCAATGGTTAAAAATATCTCCCTTTTTATTAAGAATAAACCTGCATTGGCTGTGGGGTTTCTATTTTCATCTTCAAGTTTATTATTTGGAACCTGGGTAGCTTCTATACCGGGCATTAAAGAAAGGATGGGCTTTACAGATGGAAGCCTGGGGTTATCATTGCTACTTTCTCCATTAGGTGCCATCACCGGAATGTTATTATCTACAAGGATATTTAGCAAAATACAAGTAGGTAAGTGGATGATGTTTGGATATATTTTGCTCTCCTTTATTATGATCATGCAGATTAATTCTGTTAACCGGTTGATGTTCTGGATTTGCCTATATTTTTTTGGAATGATCAGTTTTTTAAATGGCGTTTCCTCCAATGCAACGGTAAACCTGCTTGAAAAAAAGCACCATAAATTATTGATGAGTACCTGCCATGGCATGTATAGTTTGGGCGGTGCCGTTAGTGCTGGTTTTGCAGCCTTATGCTTTTCAGTTCATATTCCTTCACGCATCCAGATTGTATTGGTTGCGGCCATCATCATATCCATCATTATCGCTAACAGCAGGCATTTACTTGCCAATGTAGAAGTCATACATGCAAGGTCGGGGATTAAATTGCCTTCCTTAACCATCCTCGGCATTTCATTTATCTGTATGGTAAGTTTTATGGCAGAGGGCTGTGTTGCAGACTGGAGCGCTATCTACATGAAAGAAATATTACACGCCCCCAAACAATTTTTAAGCCTGGGATATGCCGGCTTTTCATTGGCAATGACCCTGGGCAGGTTAAATGGAGATACGTTGATTGAAAGATATGGTAGTAAAAATATTGTAATCGGCGGCAGTTGTTTATCGGCATTTGGATTCCTGGTGGTGGTACTTGCGCCATTGGTTCCGGTGGCAATTGCCGGATATGTGCTGATAGGTTTTGGTAGTTGTTGCATCGTACCGGTATTGTTTCGCACTTCGGCAAATATACCGGGGGTTAGTACGGTAGAAGGTTTTGCGATGGTGACAACCGGCGGCCTTGTAGGGTTTTTAACCGGCCCATCCATCATCGGATTTATATCTGAAAAAACAAATCTTTCACAAGCGCTTTCACTATTAATTTTAATGGCACTACTTGCTGCCACTGCCGCCTGGCAAAATAAATTCCTGGTAAACAAAAGACCCGTAAAAGTGTCATTGCCTTATGATGAGCAACTCTATTAAGCAGGGCATTCATTAAATCAGGCCTTCCACATTCAGTGATTGTATATTATTAAAAAATGCCCCTTAGCTTTACAGACAAATATTTATGACAAAAAAGAAGAAGTTCATATTAATTTTAATACTAGGCATGAATACGGCTATCGGGCCGTTTTCTATTGATATGTACCTGCCTTCATTTGCTGCCATTGCAACTGATCTGCATACCACCATTGCACATGTATCGCTGTCACTTTCAAGTTTTTTTATCGGCATTTCCATCGGCCAGTTTCTTTACGGTCCTTTGCTTGACAGGTTTGGTAGAAAAAGGCCGCTTTATTTAGGCTTAAGCCTTTACCTCATTGCTTCTGCAATGTGTGCGCTGGCACAAACTGCAGATATGCTGATAGCACTCCGGTTTTTACAGGCACTGGGCGGTTGTGCCGGCATGGTAGCTGCAAGGGCAATGGTAAGAGATTTATTTTCGGTAGAAGATAATGCAAAAGTGTTTTCGATGTTGATGCTGGTAGTGGGTGTTTCACCGATTATAGCACCTACGCTTGGTGGCTATATTACTGCTGAATTTGGGTGGCACTATATATTCGTGATACTAACTGTAATGGCGATGGTAATTTTATTGATGGTGCGGTTCTTACTACCCGAAAGCCGGATGCCCGATCCATCTTATTCATTAAAACCCAAAGCCATTGCCGGTAACTTTTGGATGGTTTTAAATGAGCCACAGTTTTACACCTATGCATTTACGGGGGCAGTAGCTGCGGCTGGTTTGTATGCTTACATCGCAGGTTCGCCGGGTGTATTTCTTGAAATTTTTAAAGTGTCTGAAAAGCAGTATGGATGGATATTTGCGTTGGTTGCCGCCGGGCTTATATTGGCAACCCAAATCAATAGTTTACTGCTCAGGAAATATAAAAGCGAACAGATTGTGCCGGTGGCCTTGTTTTTTCAAAGCCTGGCGGGCATATCACTTTTTGTAGGATTCTTAACCGGCTGGATTGGCATTGTTGGTACTATATTATTAATACTGGTATTCCTCAGTTGCCAGGGTTTTACCTTCCCCAATTCTTCTGCGCTTTCTATGGCGCCCTTTACAAAAAATGCAGGCAGTGCATCTGCTTTAATGGGAGCTATACAAATGGGTATCGGCGCTTTAACCTCTGCAATGGTTAGCCTTATGAGTAATGGAACAGCGCTGCCTATGTCGGGAGTAATGGCGGCTTGTGCCATCACCAGTTTTTGTATTTTAAATATTGGCGGTAAGTTTATCCGCTACAAAGCAGCCAGGCTTAAAGTAGAGGAGGAGTCGGTAGATATGATTTGTAATTCCTGATAAAAAATGGGCCGTGAAAATCTGAATTTGAATGGAGCCACTGCCGATGCCATGAAATAATCCCGATCGCTATCGGGACCGGTAAACAAAAAAATTCTCTTAAACATTATTCTCCTTGGTAAATATTAAGCAGCAAAAACCTTTGCGGTTTTGTTGATGTCTGTCGCTATTTTATTAATAAAATCCAACTGGGTATTTAACTGTCCCGAAGTGTCAATATTTTCAATAGAGGTTTTGGGGTAGTCGATGGTTATTATATCGGGTTTATAGGTTGGGTCAATTGCCTGTAAAGACTCTTCCATTGTGCGGATGGTACGCTTCAGTTTTTGAATGGTTTCTTTTGGATACACAGCCCTTTCTCCTTCTTTAATACCTGAGGTTAAACTGGCAACATTCGACGATAAAATATGATTCAGCACCACAAACTGGTCAGTTTGTTTTCTAAACTGTTGCTTATGTTTTGGATCATTCAACATGCGGTGAAATGCAGCCGACAGGTTGGCAATGCTTAAATACAGTTCTTTCCGCACCAGTTTATAATCCAGCATGGATACCTGTTTTCCGCACATCTTGTCCTTTAATTTATTCAGGTAATCTATGTTTGCTTTTAACACATTCATCATGTGTGTATTTAACTGGGCCGATTCCCAATGGGGAAACAGCAGGTAGCTGGCTAAAAATGCCAGTAAAGAACCAATAGCGGTATCTAACAAACGCTCCCTGGCAACATCCCAAAAAGGCAGGCCAAGCAGGTTAAATAAAATGAGGATATACGGAGTTAAAAATATCACCATGGCTATATAATTAATTCGCTGGTACGTGTAGGTGCCAATCATAAAAAACACAATCAACCCAAATAGTATATTCCTGTCCGTTATAAATGCCAGCAGGCTCAGGCCAATCAATGCGCCTACAATTGTTCCGGTAATTCGTTGGATATTTCTTTCTTTCGATAAGCCGAAACCAGGTTTTAAAATAATGATAACAGTTAGTAATATCCAGTAGCTGTGGTGCCCAAAAGCAATCATTTTTGCAACAATAAATCCTGTCATGCAGGTAATGAGCATGCGCAACGAATGGCGGAAAACTGCAGATTCAAGATGAAGATTATTTACAAACAACGAAAGATCTATCTGCTGATGCGATACAAATTTTGCGTAGTAGCTTTGGTTTTCCAGTGGTATTTTATCATAGTTGCGGGCCTCAAAATAGCGATATAAATCATGCACCCTTTTATTGATGTTGATCAGGTTTACCAGTATCTTTTTAAGCACCAGGCTGCCCGGATGTTTTTCGCCCAGGGCATCAATGGATGCTTTAATATTGATGAGATTTTTTAACGTAGTCGATTTATTTTTTACTGACTGGTTCGATTGTATGCCCAGCCCAATATCATCCAGTTCCTCCGCAATTATAAGGATTGCTTTACGCACATCTTCCAATATACCGGTATGCCCGAATTTTTCCTGTAGCGATTCATAGTCGTACCAGGTTGCGGTCATTTGCTCATACATTTCCATTACATCTGTAAAAGTTAGTATCAGCAGTTTTCCCTGCAGGCTTGATTCTGAAATCATTTGCCGGTTCTTAAACAGCAATTCACGCAGTGCGTCCTGTTTTTCATTCACCACTATTTGCTGCGCTACCATCCGGTGGTATTCATCATCAAAAGATGATTTAGCCTGGTAAAAGTCAGCCTTAATGCGCAGGAACTTACTCATTTCATGTATGCAATCTCCCAACGCCCTTTGCCCGGGACGGTAAGGCGTAATGCTGAAAAAAAGTAACGCAATCCCCATGTACCAGATGCCGCCGGTTAATATCAGCAAACTGTCTTTCAGCACTTCAACAGGCGGCACCACATTGGTAAGCCGAAGAATCATTACAAGCAATGCGGCGGTACCCAGGGCCGCCGCACGATTGCCATAAACAGTGAACATGGAAAAGAAAAAACTACTGGCTGCAATTAGCAAACCAATCAAAATTACATTGTGGTTAGCGAAGCCCGTTAGTAATGCCATCAGTGTTGTAAAGATCAAAGCGTACATCATGCCATTGCGTTTATGTTCCACCGGCCCGGGTGCATCACTAATGCTTACACAAAGCGCCCCAATGGCAATGGAATAGCCCATTTGAGTATAGCCCAGCCAGGTGCAAACCATTACCGGAATAACAATTTCCAACGTGGTACGTACACCGTCCGCAAGGTATTGGCTAAATAAAAAATAGCGTATATGCTGTCCGCTTATTTCCATAAGGTAAAGTTCACAATCATAACTGGTAAATCAACAATTAATAATAATAAATCTTACCTCCCTCGTCATGATTATTTGTGATAGAAATATAGGTGAGTTTATTATGGAAAAAAAATCAATTGTAGGCAATCAACAAGGAAACTTACCTGAACTTTTGTTGGCGCTATCCGTTCCAAATCCGGCACAGGCCTGGCCACAGGCTTCACCGTGTTTTCCACTGCTATCGCCCTGCCTTTCATCGTTGGTAAATATTCCCAACAAATAATTTGTTACCAAATAAACTATTTCTAAAAATGTTGTAGAAGCGCAAGCTCATAATACCAATAAATTCGGCAATTAAACAACTTGCGAATTTACTTGTGAGGGATTTTCATTAATGTTTTCAATCAAAAAAATGATCAATAAAACAAGCTGACTGAAAATGTTTAAACCATTTTTTAAATACGCCCAAATATCACAACCGCTTTATTTTTTTGATGGTTACTTTATCGGTAATGCTTTCTCCATTTTTTTTACTCAATTGTATTTTTCTTACTACATCCATGCCGCTTAATACTTCACCAAAAGCAGCAAAGCCCAGGCTGTCCGCACGGCCGCTATTGCCATAATCAAATTGTGTTTGATCACCAATGCAAATAAAAAATTCGGTGCTGGCAGTACCCGGATCCGTTCTGGCTAAAGACAATGTGCCATTCACATGCGAAAGCCCTGTTTGCCGGGTGCTTTCATGTTCAATACCTGCCACATTGGGATGATCTTTTTCATTGGTTCCGTAAATGCCACCTTGTATAAGGCCTGTATTTAAGGCAGTGGTAAGCCCTTCGGTAAACACCACGCGGTAAAACGAACTGTTGGTATAATAGCCCGAATCAATATAAGATAAAAATGCCGCCACTGTTTTAGGCGCCTTACCAGGATAAAGTTCTGCTTCAATATCGCCGTCGCTGGTAACAATGAGGATGTGCGGGTTTTTATATGCTGTGTGGTTGCAGCCGCAAAGCAATGAGGTAAAAACCACCGCGGTAATAATGATGACAAACTTTTTCATCTTGTAATTTAATTACATTTTAATTAGCGCCGCGAAGCTGTCTGAATTTAATGTTGTAAATAGATAATGGTGGAAAATGATGCCATGAAAATATGAATTTGAACGGTGCGACGCCACTGAAGATGCAATGAAATACGAATGACGATGAACAAAAAATTATTTCTAAATATTCTCGATGATAGTTGTCACTAGCCAAAATAGAACTCATTTTAAAGTCGGTAAAAAACAGCATGGAATTTTCACCGACAAAATTAATGCGCTTACCGACGTTTCTTATATGATTGCCTAAAGCAGCTTTTACACTTGCATTTCCCGTGATAGATTTGTGTTATAAAAATTAAAACAATGAGAAACAGATATTCAAAAAACACAGAAAGCGGCCGCATCGTGGCAGGTTTAATCCTTTTAGGCGTAGGCGGCGTATTATTATTACGTGCCATGCAATTTACCTTATTTCCAGGATGGCTTTTTACATGGCCAATGATATTAATATTGGTAGGCGTTTATTCAGGATTTAAACACAATTTCAGAAACAATACCTGGATCATACTATTGGCCATTGGCGGTTTTTTCCTGGTTAACCAGATGATTCCCGGCCTTCGGTTAGAGCCTTACTTTTGGCCATTATTGATCATGGGGGCAGGCGTTGTATTTATTCTGCGTCCAAGAAACGATTCACCTTACAATAATGACGGAAAAGCAACTGATATAAAATGGCAGGATACAGGTACCGGCGAAAATCCGCCTATATCACCAAATTCAGCATCAGTAGATAACGGCGATTTCGTCCGCATCCGTTCAGTATTTAGTGGCGTAAACAGAACAGTGATATCAAAAAATTTCCAGGGGGCACATATTTCAAGTGTCTTTGGCGGAGTGGAAGTAAACTTTAGCCAGGCTGATATTACAGGGCCGGTGGTAATAAAGACCGAAGTGATCTTTGGTGGCGTAAAATTATACGTACCTGCTCATTGGGCTGTTCAAAACGAGATTGACGGAGTCTTTCACGGTGTAGATGACAAGCGCAGGTTTAGTGTGGCACCCGAATTAAACCCGTCAAAGGTTTTAATTCTTAGAGGCTCTGTAGTGTTTGGAGGTATTGAAATAAAAAATGCCTGATCACAATTTTTTCTTCAAAGTAAAAACTAACTAACATGAACTGGTACCTGGCAAAATTGGTTTATCGTATTATTTGTGGAGATGGAAATCATGCTGCACAATTTGATGAACAAATCCGGTTGATACATGCAGAAGATTATCTGCATGCATTTCATAAAGCAAGGCTGATAGGGGATAGTGAGGGAGACAACTGTGTAGATGAAGATCCGTCCATTGATGTTAAATGGAAATTTATAGATGTAAGCGAGTTATTGCTCATATCTACACAAACAGATGGAGCGGAAATATATACCAATGTAAAAGAAGAAGACGATGCTGATACGTACATTCGTACTGTTAAGAAGAAAGCAACATCCATCCTGCAGGAAGGATTGCAGCATTTTACCGTTTTAAATTTTTTATCCGTTGGCAACTAATATCTATTCGGGGCAAAAGAGAAAGTTTATTTTTTTTACCGTGTTTACAGCATGGTGGAGCCTGTGGATATTGGTTCATATAATAGTGTTGAACGATTTTGGTCTCAGCATTTCAAGAGCAGCCGTAGATAGCGTAGTGAGCAATGTTTTGATGGCTGCCATTTGCTTACTGGTAATAAATAACATGCGCTACTATTTACCCCGCAACGAAAAATATTTGTATGTGCTGATCATCAGTTTTGCTTTAAGTGGGCTTTGGATGTTAGTGATGCGGCTGAGTCTTTGGGGTTTATACAAACACGATGCTGAATACATGCAATTGTTATCCAAAACTTCCTATATACGTTATGCCATTTCATTTTTAATGATGGGTGTTATTACCATGCTGAGCTTGCTTTGGTTTACACAAAATGATAAAGAAGAAGAAGATCGCAGAAAGCGGGATACAGAGCAGCTTGCACGTGAGGCAGAGCTTAATAAATTGCGTCAGCAACTACAGCCGCACTTTCTTTTCAACAGCCTTAATTCAATCAGCGCACTTACGGGTACGCAACCCGAAAAGGCAAGGCACATGATACAGCAATTGTCAGATTTTTTGAGAGGCACTTTAAAAAAGGAAGCACAGCAAAGCACCAGTTTTGAAGAAGAGTTACAGTACCTGCAATTGTATCTTGACATAGAAAAAGTGCGGTTCGGTTACCGGTTACAAACAAATATTCAGCACGATGAAGAAGTACTTAAAATGAAGTTGCCGGCATTGCTGCTGCAACCAGTTGTAGAGAACGCCATCAAATTCGGGTTGTACGATACCATTGGAGAAGTAGTTATTTTAATTGCAGCAAAGAACAACAATGGCATGCTTGAAGTAACCGTTGAAAATCCATTTGATGAGTCATCATCTATGCCGGTTAAAGGAACAGGCTTTGGATTGTCGTCTATCCGTCGGCGTTTATTTTTACTGTTTGGCCGCCAGGATTTATTACAGGTTAAAAAAGAAGCAGAAAAATTTATTACAATTATTACAATACCTCAATCAACATGAAAGCAATCATAATTGATGATGAACCATTGGCAAGAATGATGGTAAAAGAATACCTGCAATCGTATCCCGAAATAGAAGTGGTAGAAGAATGCAATGATGGATTTGAGGGCATGAAAGCAATACAGCATCACCAACCGGATCTTATTTTCCTTGATATACAAATGCCTAAAATAAATGGTTTTGAAATGCTTGAATTGATCGACGAGCCACCACAGGTAATATTTACAACAGCTTTTGAGGAGTATGCTATCAAAGCCTTTGATGCACATGCGGCCGACTATTTGTTGAAACCTTTTAGCAAGGAACGTTTCGATAAGGCCATACAAAAACTGCAACAACACACTACCAATAATACAAAGGCAGTAGTAGAAAGCGCATTGGAAGCACCGGTTCAAACCAACCGCATTGTTGTAAAAGACAATGGCCAAATAAAGATCATTCCGTTGGCCAAGCTGCAATACCTTGAAGCAGCAGATGACTATGTAAAAATTCATACAACTGAAGGCGTTTTTCTAAAGAAAAAAACCATGCAGTATTTCGAAGATAGTTTGCAGCAGCAGGAGTTTATCAGGATACATCGTTCCTATATCGTAAACGCCCAGTTAATTACACGCATTGATCCTTATGAAAAAGATAGTCAACTGGCATTGTTAACTACTGGCGTACGATTGCCCGTAAGCAAAACCGGTTATAGCAAATTGAAAGAAATTTTGGGGATATGATTTAGTTTTTCGCATATCATAATAATTTTTTCAATGGTTTAGACAACTTTGCGTTAATCAAAAAATTATGCAAATACCAATAGAAGATTTTAACCAATTGATCAGGGAGCGACGGTCTGTATTTCCGGCACAGTTTGATACTAATAGGAAAGTACCTGATGAAATTATAGAGCAAATATTAATCAATGCTACCTGGGCGCCCAATCATGGGCAAACAGAACCCTGGTTCTTTAAAGTTTTTACGGGTAAAGGCTTGCAGCAGTTTGCAACCATACAAAGCGATTTATATAAGGAGTTTGCAGGCGACAGTTTTAAGCAGGATAAATATCTAAAACTACAACATCAGCCCTTACTTGCTTCGCACATCATTTCAATCGGGATGAAGCGGACTACCACTAAACAAATTCCTGAAATAGAAGACATCGAAGCGGTGGCATGTGCTGTACAGAATATTTATTTGTCGGTGGCTGCTTATGGATTGGGTGGTTACTGGACAACGGGTGGAGCTACTTATTTTGAAGCATCCAAATATCATTTTGGATTACAGGAAGCAGATAAACTGCTTGGCTTTTTTTACATTGGCCATGTAGCGGTACCGTCTCCTAAAGCCAGCCGGGCTTCCATTGAAACTAAAACAGCATGGGTAAAAGAGTAGGAGTGTTGAGGAGTAGAAATAATTTATAAAAGCGTATTCCAAACGGCTTGTTCGCCATAATTGCCCCAATCTTTTGTGGCCTTTAAAATTGTTTCTGCAAGGTCACTGGCTTTTTTCATTTTACCTTTTTTCGGTGCAATAATTTTTTTAGTGTCAACGCCATTTACTTCTATCTTGGTTGCTACCCAACTTGTAAACATTCGGGGAATGGTAATGCCAAGTATCAATCCAGGCAATCCATGTAAACTCATGGGGCCGCCGGTTACGGTTATTTCATCGGTGTAAAATGCAAATACATACACACTGTCAAAAAGTACGGCTACCGCTTTGCGGCAGTTAAAGCCGGCTATCTCCCTGTTTTCATTGGTTATTTTCCATTTAATATTTAGGAGGCTATCTGCAAGTAAATACGATTCTCCAAAGATTGTTTTTTGTTTTACAAAATTGTCGTGCGTATAATCATTGTACCAGATGTCTTCTTCTACATCGCTGCCCCAGGGTGCCCTGGTACCCGGTTCTTTTCTATTAAATAAATAAACGGATTTGTCATTGTCAAAAATCAGGTTATAATAAGTAGTAGAAAATTTGGGCGTCTTATCTCTCATCATATCGGCCCACATGCCTTCGCCCATTGTTTTGTGGTTGTTGACTTTTACCTCGTATTCAACCATTCCCTTAGCGATAAAAACCTGTGAAAAGCAATCAGCGGTGATGAATAATGCGGCTATAAAAAATAATTTTTTCATAATAGTAATTTTTAAAAATCTCCTGCAGGTTTTGAACCGTTGCTGTTAAAATTCCAGGTAAGGGTGGCCATCCAATAACGGCGCAATGTGTTGTAATAAGTTTCTGTAAAACTGGAGCTGCTAAAATTCCGGTTGAAACCGCGGTTTTGATCCAGCAGGTCATTCACTCCAAAAGAAGCTTCCAGTACGTTTTTCATGAATTTTTTATTGAGGGATGCATTCCACAAAGTATAATTGTTGTTGCTTGGAAAACGGGGATCCTTTTGTCTTACTTCAGCACGTAAATCACTTCTAAGCTCTATTTTGCCCGGAAGTGTAATACCTCCTTCAAGCCAGGCGCCTAATTGCCAGTAGTCGATATTGGCGTTTTTATTTAAATCGGAAGTAGAATGATTGTATGAATAGTTGGGATCGATGCTAAATCTATATTTGTTTTCAACATACTTACTTAGCCTGAAACCAAATCCATAACTGGTTGTCTTATTGGTATTTTTCTGGTTGTTTACAAAGTCAATATTTTGACTGTGAGTTAAACTTGGATTAAGGCCAAGTCTTAAACCGGTTTTACCAAGTTTAAAATTATAGTCTAGATAAAAATTTAGATTACGAACACCATTTACATTCACCGTTTTGTATCTGCGGGCCCCGGTTGAATCTATCCTGCTTGATTGTGTAAACGCATTGTTGGTTTGCGAAAAATTAAAACTGGTCCACATGCCCTTTTCTTTAAGCACATTGTAAAAATTGTAAGATGCGTTTACACTATGGCGGAAAGACTGTTTAAGATCAGGATTACCTTCATAAATATTTAATGGGTCTGTGTTGTCTCTGATGGGCTGCAACTGTTCCAGGCTGGGAGCATTGGCCGAACCATTGTAGTTTAACCTGAAACTTTTATTACCACTCATTTTAAGATTAATCATCGCCGTTGGGTAAAAGTTTACAAAATCATACGCATACCTTTTGTCGGTCGTTATATTTTTTTGTACAAAATGATTAAGGGCTAATGAACTACCCATTGCATAACTTATTTTCTTTTTGTTATAACGAAAGTTTATGCCGGGCCTGTTTATCAGCCGGTCAAATTTAAACTGGTTGGTTAAGGAATCTATCACATCCTGGTATTTCCCGTTTACATCCTGCTTATTGGTGATTCTGTCATTGGAGTTTTTGTTGGTGCTGAATGCATAACTAAATTCCATAAAAGCATCTTTAAACAAAGGCTCTGTGTAAGCTAGTTTTGCGTTTATTCCTGTATTTTCACTGTTCCTGATATTTTGCTGATCAATGGTATCCTTGCGCAGCAACTGCCCTCCTTTGTAATAATTATTGAAGGAAAAAAGATAGCCGTCATTTTTTGATTCACTCCAATTAATATCTGCATTGAGTGACAATGTTCTGAAAGGCTTTTTAAATTTATGCTTCCACAACATAGTGCCGTTGATTGCATTATTATCTGAACCATTAGTGTTACTGCGGTTACTGTTATTTATAAAATTGCCGTTGTTATCAACCGCTTCGGTGTAATAGTCACTGCTGGTTTGGCTAACACTTTTGTTTAGTTTGGCTGTCCACTTAATGCTGTTGAACGAATCAATCATTACATCGTATGTAAGGTTAAATGCCTGTTTGGTTTTTGTAGTGTACGTATTGTTGGTACTGTTATTATTCCAGCTTGTATCAGGTAAAAATATTTTTGAATACACGGTAGTGGTACCCTGGCTGTTTACTTTTGAATATTTATAACCGCTGTTGAGGCTTATTTTATTGTTATTGAATTTATCGCTGTAATGTAACCCGCCATTCCAGTTTTTAGGTATTCCATTTCTGCCTCCGTCGTAATTGTCCTCATCTCCACCGCCGGTAAAATAAATGTTACCATCATCAACTGTTATATTATCCATTCCGCCACCGTAGTTATTTTGGTCACGCCAGTCTAAGTTTGTTTGCCCTGTATTGCTCATAATACCGTAAGCAGCAATTTTTCGCTTTGATTTAAAAGCATTGATCATCCCGCTATTATTATAGTACGAAGGGAGCCCGCCACTGGCCGAAACTTTTCCAAAAACTCCTTTCTTTTTATCATCTTTTAATTTAAGATTGATAGTCTTGTCTTTTACACCATCATCAATTCCGGTAAATGTTGCCTGGTCACTTTTTTTGTCAAATACCTGTACTTTATCCACCGCATCGGCCCGTAAATTTTTTACAGCAACGCCGGGATCGTCCCCAAAAAACTCTTCGCCATCTACCAATACTTTTGTTACTTTTTCGCCCATTGCCTTGATGGTTCCGTCTTTTCCAACTTCCAGTCCCGGCAGTCGTCTCAGCAGTTCCTCTACATTGGCATTGGCTTCTACTCTAAAACTATCAGCAGAGAATTCAGTTGTATCTCCCTTAATTTTTATTGCCGAAGCAGATCTTATAATCACTTCCTGCAACAACTGGCTCTTGGAAATAAATGGTATTTGTTTTAGGTCGAGCCCTGTTTCAGAAACGGTGATGTCATCTACATAATTGGCGTAGTATGGATGGGTAACGAGTAAAATGTATTTGCCGGGAGTTACTTTAGTAAGTTCAAATTTACCGTCAGATTTGCTGCGTACAAATTTATAAAGCATCGAATCTTTCGGGCTTAGCAATGCAATTACTGCATTACTAATATCTTTTTTGCCGGAAGTATCAACTGCTTTTCCGGTAATAGATTGGGCTTTAATAAGTAAACCGGAAAGTAAAAAGAAAACTAAAAGCAGTAGTGTTTGCAATTTTTGCATCATCAAGGGGTTTGGTAGTAATATTAAAAGTCTTTAAAATGTATTATTAATCAGCTTTATGAACTCATAAAATTTAGTTAAACAAATATTCAACTTCGAAATAGCACTTCAATATTAAATTACACCAAGGGTTATACGCAGCATCAAACGGTAAAAATCATTACCTGACTTACATGTTCTTTTTAATTAATGCTGGGTTAGCGATGAATGGGCGCCGTATTTATTTTATTACACGAATTATGAAAGGCGAATTGCACGAATTATAAAAGGCGAATTACACGAATTATGAAAGGCGACTAGCACGAATTACAAAAGGCGAGTTACACGAATTTATAAAAGGCGAGTTACACGAATTTATAAAAGGCGATCCGATCGCTATCAATTTCGTGTTACTATATTGAGGTGTATTAGACTTAACTTTACACTGGTCCGAATTTTCCATCATTGCGGATACACTGTAATACCTGTGGATAATTCTCCTATAAATAGATAATAAACATCCACAGTTTAACGTTATCAACCGTTAAATGCCACTAAAAATGGAATAATATTTGCCTCAAAATCCTACTATGAAAAAGACATTAATTATGTGCTTTAGTACCTTTTTATTTGGTACCAGCTTTTCCCAAAATAGCGACAGTGCTGCTTTTTATTTTAAAAAAGGAATTGAAGAAAAAACTGCCCGGCATTATTTACCGGCATCAAAGCTTTTTGATAAAGCAAATCAATTCGATCCTCAAATGAAAGAAGCATTGCTTGAAAACGGCTATGTAAATCTTGAAATGCGTAAGACAAATATTGCGATGGGTCATTTTACGAAAGTATATGAAATGGATCCTTCAAATACTGTTGCAATCAAGGAGCTGACTGCGCTTTACTACGATTATCGTCAATTTGAAAAAGCAAAAGAATTTGCAACAAAATGCAATGGCTGCGAAAATGCAGAAAAGATCATTGCCATGAGTAATTATCAACTTGAAGATTATGGAGCGGCAGTAAAAGGTTTACAAAATGTACTTTCAAAAAATCCCGCAGATGCTGAAGCAACGTATGCAATGGGTAGAAGTTACCTGGATATGGAACAGTATAAACAAGCCGTTCCCTATTATGTAAAGTCGGTTGAACTGGATGCTACAAAAAATGTTTGGGCTTACGAACTTGGATTGCTGTATTACAATATCAATGATTATAAAAATGCAGCCATTGCTTTTAATAAAGCCGCAGCGGCAGGTTATCCGCAGAGCAACGATTTTTCAGAAAACCTGGGTTATGCTTATATCTACAGCGGAGAATTTGAAAACGGCGAAAAATTATTGTTAGGCATTCTTGCAAAAAAGCCGGGTAACAAAGATATTTTGCGTGACATTGCCCAAGCTTATTATGGCAATAAACTGTATGATAAATCACTGGATTTTTGTCAGAAATTAATGGAACTGGATATGAAGGATGCCCAGGCATTGTACCAGGCCGGACTTTGTTTTCAAAAGAAAGGTCAAAAAGATAAGGGACAGGGCATGTGCGATAAAGCAATTGAAATGGATCCTTCCCTGGCAAGTAAACGTCAAAAAAATCAGTCGATGGGATTGTAATTAAAATCTTTATAAAATTAAGTGCCGGTTAGATGAATTCATTTAACCGGCACTTTTTATTTTGAACCATAATGATGTGGTTTTCCAAATGCCATTTCACCGGCTTTAATGGCAAATGGCACAAAGTTTTCTCTTGGAGGCAACGGGCAATGATAGCCGTTGGCATAGGCGCAGTATGGATTGTAGGCTTTATTAAAATCAATTGTCAATTGGTTGCCCTTAATATCCGACGATAACAGATCAATATAACGACCGCTGCCATAGGACTTATCGCCGGTTGTGCTGTCGGTAAATGGAATAAACAGGTAATCTCTGTAAGAAGTTTGTATCAATGCCTTTGATTGATAAACGAATAACTGCAGGTCCACATTTTTTAACCGGAAATTAATTTTACCATATTTAAAATAAGCCTGTGTGGTGCCGGCAGAAGTCTTCATCGTAAAGCCAACCGTATCAATTATTCGTTCAAAATTTCCGGTTACATGGTAATTGCTATCAATGGTAAAGAAACGGAAATATTGTATGTCTTTTCCTTTCACCACTTCATGTTTGTACATATACATTGTACGAAAGGCCCTTAAATCTTTTTTATAATTAGCCTGGCAAAAAAGCTGGCTTGTAAACAGCAGGGCAACAAGAACTGAAGTGGTAAGCATTTTCATGCGGCAAAACTAATACAAACCTGCCGGTTAGCTTAATTTTCAGTTTTAATAAATCCTGGTAGTTGAAATGAAGATGAAAGCATGTACAATTAAGATGAATATTCAATTTTGCGATGCGGTGCAAACATTTCAATTTTAGCCCTTAGTTCTGCGGGGCGGTAAGGTTTTAATACATAGCCGTTAAACCCAGCTTCAGCCAGGAACGAATCCATGTTTTCCAGCAGGGATGCAGTAAAGGCAAGTATCGGGGTAGTGGGATCAGTTTGTCTTATTATTTTAATGGCTGTATAACCATCCATTTCGGGCATTTCAAGATCCATCAGTATTAGATCAAAATTATGGTATTTAAGTATTTCTAAGGCATGTACACCATTACCGGCTTCCTTAATTTGTACTTCCCATTTCTTCAAAAAGCTTTTAAGTATTTTGGCATTGATTTCATTGTCTTCAACCACCAGTATTTTAATGCCCCTGATATCGACATTTACTTCAGGTGCGGTTAATGGGGCAAAAGCTGGTTGCATTTTTATAGCCGTATCAAAGTGTACTGTAAAGTAAAAACGTGATCCTACACCTTGTTCGCTTTCAACCTGTAGTTTGCCGCCAAACAGGGCCACCAGTTTTTCGCTGATGGTAAGCCCAAGGCCCGTTCCTCCAAATCTTCTGCTTAAATCAGTATCGTGTACCTGTGCAAATCCCTGGAAAATTTCCGCCTGTTTTTCCGGCGGAATACCAATGCCTGTATCCTTCACCTCAAATTGAATGGTAATATTTTTTTCAGTGTTTTCAGTCAGTTTCACACTAAGCTTCACGTTGCCATGTAGCGTAAATTTCAACGCATTTGATAACAGGTTGGCCAACACCTGTGTTAGTTTTGTTTCATCGCTGCTTACATTGATATTTTCCAGGTCAGCACTTTGATCTATGATCAAATCAATATTTTTATTTTTAAACTGCGAAGTGAATGTGCAAACCAGTTTATTGATGCATTCCTGGATATTGAAGGGCTGCTTTTTAAGTTCAAGTTTACCTGCATCAATTTTACTGAAATCGAGAATTTCATTGATTATTCCCAACATGTGCTCTGAAGAATACAACAGTATGTCCACATGCTGTTCAATAGCTTCAGGTAGGTTGGGCTCCGATTTTATGAGGTTAGAAGTGCCAATAATTCCGTTCAGTGGCGTGCGTAGTTCATGACTCATACTGCTTAAAAATCTTGCTTTTGCACGCCCTGCTTTTTCAACACTTTCTTTATAAATTTTTAATTCCTTTTCAGCATCTTTCATGCTTGTAATATCGCGGATGCTCAGTATCTGGTATTTAATTCCATCCCTGAAAAAAACCACACTTTTTACATAGCTGTAAAATTTTACTTTTTGATGGGTATTAAATGATGCTTCGCCATGCCAGTAATCAGGCACATTGTCCATCATCAATTCCATATTGGCGCTATCACTTGCCAGGTAGCGCATCATTAGCTGGTTGATGTATAAATCCTTTAACTCTACTTCCTTAGGTAAATCAAATAAACTAAGTGCTCTTTTATTGTAATCGGTAATCTCTTTGGTTTCCTGGTTAAATACAATATAAGCATCCAGGTAAGATTGAAATAAGGCTTCATGGTATTCGTTGCGGCTGTCTGTTTTTTGCAGGTAGCTTTGCAATACAAACAGGTTTTTTACAAGTATGGCTGTAAGTATGATGGCACTAAAAAACCGGAAAGCTTTTAAATTATTTAAATAAGGCAACTGATTTTGCTGGTGTAGAAAAAAGTAATTTATAATCAAAGCAGCAGTGAATGCCAGCGTTACCCCAATAAAATTTCTGAATCTTTTTTGTGAGTTGGTAAAGACGGTACTCGCAAAAAATACCATACAAGCCGGGAAATAATAGAGGAAACTACCAGCCGAAAAACCACTGAAACGGCACATGCAAAAAAGCAATGCACAGGTTATAAAAAAGATGCTCGGAGGATTGAGGTATTTAATGTTTTTACTTCTAAATACCAGGATGGTAGATGATTGTATCAAACAGATCATCAAAATTACAATGGCATCGCCGTATAAATGATGGCTAATTGATATTAAAGCGTCTGCAATAGCAAAGCCTGCGAAGAATATTACAGTAACAATTTGTGATATGGCATAATCTTTATTACTTCCTTTTAGCATTGCAGCCAACTTAGATATTTTTGAATTGCTTGCGCTCACGGATTGGTTTGCCATTTGATTTTACACAGTTTGATAGAAGAATTACTACCATAACGAAATTAAGGGTGATTTATTGGCGTAAAAGGTTAAGCAACAGTTTGATTGCAGGTGCTACTGATCATATAAAAATATTGAACAAAGGAAAAATTATTCCGGGGCTTTGCCTTTCAATTGGTTATGTAATTTTAATTGCTGAGTTGAAAGGGAGGCTTATCAGAAAAATTCCGGTTCGGGTGTCATTTTTCTAAAAGGAATTTCACTTATAATGCCGTTTGAATATTCTGGCTATATCAAATTCAGGCGGGGAGTTTTCAAAAAAATGGGTAAACGAGGAAATTTAATTCATCATTAAAATATTTACACTGCGTTGCAGAATATTAAAAGCTATTTCAGCCATTAGGTTTTCTTTATCGAGGGTAGGGTTAACTTCGGTTATTTCGAAGCAACATATTTTTCTGCTCTGCATAAATTTGCTGATGAGATCTTCGGCTTCTCTTTCTTTCAGTCCATTGCTTACTGGTGTGCCGGTTCCTTTTGAAATAGATGCATCCAGGCTATCTACATCAAAACTTACATAAATATCTGTACAGTCAGATAAGTAGCGCAAAGCCTTCTTGCTAATACTTTCAGCACCCTGACGCCTTACTTCATTGGTGGTAAATACTTTTATGCCGTAGGCTTCGATGATTGCCCGCTCTTCCTTTTCATAATCCCTTAGGGAAATAAACACGATGTCCTCGGGTAATATTTTAGGACTGATATTGCCAATGTTTTTTAATTTTTCCCAGGCTTCAATCGTTTTTTCATCCAAGTCATGCACTTTGCAAGGTTCATTGTCTTCACCAATGGTAGCTGCAAGCGGCATCCCGTGCATGTTTCCGGTAGGCGTGGTATATGGTGTGTGCATGTCAGCGTGTGCATCAATCCAAATGGCGCCCAATTTACTATTGGGTTTTGCCATCTTTATACCAGCCACCGTACCACCTGAGGTACTGTGATCGCCACTGAGTACCACAGGAAAAAAGTGATTCTTCATGGCATCCTGTACGGCTTTACTTACCCGTTCGTACATGGTAACCACACCTTGAATTCTTTTTGCGTAGGGAGATTGAATGGGCTCAAATAATAGCTTATTTTCTACTTCAATTTTTTCAGAGGGAAAATGAATAAAGAAATTACTCATAAAATCCATGGCGGCAATTTTTATTGCTTCCACGCCAAGACTGGCACCACGGGTACCAGCACCAATTTCGCTGGGAACCTCTATCAGTTTGATATTTTTCATAAATTTCTTTTAGCGCAAATCATTATTATATTTAGGTAGAACTTACTGTGTAAATCAGGAACGCCTTTTTCCAGGTAAGCAATCATTGAAATTATAACTTTCCTTCCAATGGATCGAGGCCATGAATGGTACCCGATGAAGTTAATAGTTTAAATCGTACAAACATATCTTCACTATACCAGTTTTCTTTTCTTGTTTTTTTTATTACCTCACTGTGTTCATGCATTTTGTAAGCAAATGCCTTCATACTTTCTTTACTATCCCAAATACTAAACGTAGCTTGTTTTACAAATGGTATTTCTCCAATACCAAATGAACCCTTTAATCCCGGTGCGGCAGCCATTTGTGTAGCAACACCCTCTACGTTTTGCCAGAAAGCCTTCAACTTTGATAAACGTATGGTAGCCCTTGTTAGTATGGCAATGGTTCCATCATAGCCAGATTGTTTGGGTAAATTTCCAAATACTTTTTTACCATCCCAGTAACCATGGCCTTCGATGGGTTCCAGTAGCATGGTATAGGTTTCGCAATTAAAAAAACGTAGCCACTTGCTTATAAAAGTACCATAAAGCAGTTTTGGAAGTTCGCCGGTTCTGCCTGTTGCAATGGGTGCTTTATGCACAGCCATAATTGCCCATTGCTGCCAATCGGGGTTAATATCGAAAGTGCCGTTTTTTCCGCTACCCATCAATTTATAGAAAGAAATATTTTTATTTAACCAGCAAGGTAACCGATGCACAGCCATAGCAACCAAGGCAAAAAATATATAGGCTTTTGGATAGCGAATTATAGTGAGTGATACCAACATAAGCGAATACGGTAGCAGGTTAGGCTAAAATAATTAAAATAAAATTTTAGGCCTGGTATGCTATGTACAGTAGATTTTAAAAAAGTGATTATTAATTAAGTTTAGCATCCATCATTGCTAGCAACAAAATTGTGAGCCATTGGTTTAAAAAATAGCGATCAGTAATTTCCGCAACGGGCCATAAAAATGGTGATATCTTATTCTTTGTAAAACTATAATATAAACCGATCTTAGAGTATAAAATAAATACGATGCAAAAATTAATCACTATCAGTATTGATACCAACCAAATTACAAAAAATACGGAAGGCCCTTTTACGATAAATGAAGTAGAAAGTTTGAATGAATGGCTTGCACTTGGGTGGGAAATTGAGGATTGGGATTTTTTAAAGGAAGTGGAAGTAGATGGAGAAGTTATTTTATTGGTCATTTTAAATGACAACGCCATATATGAAAACGACATGGATGATGAATTTTTTCAGGATGACGATGATGACGAACAAGAGGAATAGAAATTTGTTGTTTTATAAAACTACCTGTTTGAATGAGCTGCTTTTAAACACAAGGGTATTTTTTCAAAAGAAAAAAATATTATTTAATCATAAATGATGCTGTGTTCATCATGAATATTCTTTATATTGTACAACTTACAACAGGGAAGCCTGATTAAGTCCAAACCAATATCTCTGAAACCACCTTTTTTCATCTTTTCTGATGAAGCGATGTTCAGTCATGAACATCTTCTATGAAAAACCTTCAGTAATGGAGGTTTTTTTATTTTGCGGCATTTCCTTTCTGCAAATTCTTTCTTTATTAAAGTTGCTAATGTGTGAGCATGGTTTGTTGTCAACTTGTAATGCGTCTATTTACCCTCCCAAATCTCAAATCTTTCCATGCTAATAACCCGATGCTGCTAAATACCAGGGGTTGCAATAAATCTATTAATAGCTATGAATAAGCTTGAACAATTAGTATCTTTTTCTTTTAATCCTGTCATCTTATTAATTTTTCGTTTAGCCATTATTGTAGTAATGTTACTACAACAGATAAGGCGTTTCTTCTATTTACCAGCAGTTAAAATTGTTGCACCTTTGCGCTATCAATATTTCAATCCTGTTCAAAGCCAACCTTACCTTCTCATTAGAAAGTTTTCTGTCTCTTTGAATTTTTCCAATTTAAGTTCATCATATTTTTAGTGAACCTTCAAACATGAAGGTTTTTTTTTACATTAGAACGGTTTAGTCTGCTTTAAAATTCCCGTCATTAATTTCTTGTAGAAGATTAGTTACAGCAACTAAAGTGAATCATCTATTTTCCGTAAAGCAAGAACATTGCATCTTTGCACTGTTAGTAATTCGAACCTATGCAAGACTAACATTACCTGTGAAACCCTAAATAACCAAGTGAATTCCATGACATGAAACCCTTGAGAATTCTCCATGAAAAACCTTCAGCGATGAAGGTTTTTTTATTTCATTTATTTGAACATGAGCAGGAAAATTTCAGTCTTTTTTCAATTTAAGTGTAGGAGATACCTTCTACATAGTTGGGGCTTTTATACCCAACAAAGTTTTGCCCGGTAGGGGTACATTGAATGTTCATAAAACTGCAATATGCATTACCGAAAACATTGGCTACTGCAACTTCAGCGGCATCTTTTCCGTTGGCAATTTTTACCAAACCGTTTACAGGAACAAGTTTAGTTGGATCAAAAAATATCCACTCACCACCAATATATGCTTCAAAGCATGCATGAAAATCGGGGGGATTAAGATCAAAAGCATATCCTGTAAAATACCTGGCGGGTATATCCAGGGCCCGGCACAAGGCAATACCAAGGTGGGCAAAATCTTTGCATACGCCTTCCCGCTGGGTCAGCGTGTCATAAGCTGAAGTTCCTGAATTGGTAGAGCCACCCAAATATTCAATGTGCTGAAATATCCATTCATTGATAGCATGCACCTGTGCGTACGTATTTCCTGCATTACCAAATTCCTTCAATGCCAGCTTGGTCATTTTATCGGATTGACAATGCCTGCTTGGAAAAAGAAATGGAATGATCGCATAATCAAGTTGCATAACCGGTATCGGTTTGTTCAACTGATGTTCATCTACGGTTTTAACAAACACATCTACTACAGCATTATAGCTGATTGTAAAAGTCATGGGCTCCTCAATGGCCAACCTGGTAAACCTGGCGCCGGCATCATCCAGCGAAAAAATTTCAAAATGCAAGGGGGGATTGGTTTGAATAAATTCTTCAACAACAAACTGGCTGGCATTTTTAGCTACATGAATATTAAAAATGAAAGCACTGGGAGCGTACACCTCGTAGGTTAACACACTGGATACATTAAATCTCATAATAGTTGTTACTTTTTAAAAAAAGTGTTCTGGTTATTTTGTTCGCTTTCAATAATCACCGCTATAGGGTAGCAACAATGTCGGACTCAATTACATGAACACCGTTGTTGTTAGAATTCATCGAGGATATCAATGCCTGTGCTACCTGGCTACCTTCTATCGGTTTGTATTTTTTAGGAATCACAAAAGATATATTTACCATTAGCAACTTTGCAATGGATTCACCTAAGCGAAATTCGGATCGGTTGCCCAATAGCAAAGATGGCCTTAAAATAAAAAGTTGTTCAAACCCTATTTTTTTTAAATCACTTTCAGTTTTACCTTTTGTTTTATTATAAAATACACCCGAGTTTTCATTTGCCCCCATTGAAGATACTAAGGCAAACTTTTTTATTCCATTTAAAAATGCCAGTGCTGCAATATTGATGATGTAATCATGATCTACCTTGTAAAATGCAGCCTTGCTTCCGGCAGATTTTATGGTAGTGCCCAGGCAACAAAAAATTTCGTCTGCTACCAATAAATTTTTATCAGGGTTATCAAAATCAAGAATATGCTGTTGAAGTTTTACATGGATAAGATCTATTTTTTTTCTTACCAAAACCACAACCTTACCATAGCGGCTGTCTGCCAGTAAAAATTTAACCAGGCTTCTACCTACCAATCCACCTGCTCCTACAATTATTGCAGTTTTCATGTTATGTAATTAAAGGGTTAAAAAATAATGTGAGGCGGTTACGATCATTCATCCATTTTTTATCAGTATAATTCTTGCCTGTCAGTTGGCTTTTCTACTCAGGCTAAGATAACTTTTTTGAGGGTATCTGCACCTGAATGTTTCGCCCGTTTGTGATAATTAATTTTTTATTAATTATTCAGCGTTGCTTTTACCTGGATCCTTAAAACAACAAAAGCTCACTTTAAAGTGAGCTTTTGGTAATATTGATAGCCTTTTATTGCGATTCCAATAACTTGTACATTTCATCAAGTTTTGGAGATAGAATTATTTCTGTTCTGCGATTTTTTGCTCTTCCTTCTGCAGTGGAATTAGATTCAAGTGGATCGTAAAAACTATGGCCCGATGCAATTACTCTCACCGGATCTACTTTATAATTATCTACCAGTATTCTTACAATGGCGTTGGCACGTGCGGTACTTAAATCCCAATTGTCTTTATATTTTCCACGGATAGGAATACTATCTGTATGGCCCTCAATATTTACTGCAACATCTGCATTAAGGTTAAGGACAGCCGCCAGTTTTGACAATGCATCAACACCTTTTGGATTTACAACAGCACTTCCCGATGGAAATAACAAATTTTCAGAAAGGCTTACATATACTTTTCCGTTTTTTTGAATCACTGAAAGTTCATTGGAATTAAATCCTTTCAACGCCTCAGCCATTTTGTTTTTCAAATCGGCTGATCTGCTTTTTTGCTGTTCTAATAGCGCCTGCAATTGTTGCAATCTTTGCTGTTGCATTTGCAATTCCTTTTCCGTTTTTGTTAAAGCATTTTGCTGGCTTGCTGTTTGTTGGCCTAATTGAGAATTTTGATTGCTAAGGTTTGCGTTTTTATTATTCAATGTTGCTATATTATCAGTAAGCCCGGCTATTTTTTCATTAAGTGATGCCATGTTATCCTTTAGTGACGAAATTTCATTTGCAAGCCTTGTGCTGTCTTGTCTTAAGTTGGCTACTTGTAATTCAGATTGTGTAAACAGCTTTTTCGAAACACAACTGGTGGATACAATAACCAGCATTAAAAATGCGAGGTAATTTTTCATAATTTTTTAATTTTTACCTGTCACGTCAAAAAATTGTGCCGCATTTTTTTGGGGTTAAATACGTAACAAATTAAATATGGTTCAAGTGGGGAATTGGTTTTCTGTTGATAATATTACACGGTTTCGCCTATTGGTACTCTGTGAATAATTACACAAATCAATATGTTCAATTGATGTGAAAACGGTGTATTCTTTTAGAATGTAGCAGAATGTAGTGAAATAGTCTGGCAGGTGCCGCCTTACTTATTCAGGTGCATATTCAATATTCAGTTTTTCAAAGAATACTTTTTCTGGTATTTCTTCAATGCATCCCGGAGCCAGATCGCCCAGTTCAAGCGATTCAATAGAAATCCTGATAAGTCGCTTGCATCGGTGCCGCACTGCACCAATCATCTTTCTTACCTGGTGATATTTACCTTCCGTTAATGTAATAATAAGCCAGGTATGCAGGCCAAATTCGGGCAAGGTTACTGCAGTTCTGTATAAATTTTCGGGGTTTGCCACAATCATTACCTCGCAAGGGGGAGTGGTATAAGCGATGCCTCCTTTTATTTTTATTGAAATGCCTGTTTGAAGTTGAAGCAAACTTTGCGGACTTAGTATATTATTTACCTGCACCAGGTAGGTTCGTTTATGAGGCTTTTCGCTTGAAAATAATAAACGGGTTACTTTTTTATTGGTAGTTAATAAAAGCAACCCTTCAGAATGATTGTCTAATCGGCCTACGGCATGGGTTCCCTCAGGAAAGCTGAAATCTACATTACCCAGTAAGTTTACCTTATCGGGACTAATGAATTGAGAAACCATATTAAATGGTTTGTTGAGCATAAAGTACCGGTGACTGTATTTATCCATTGAATGATTGATAGTGACAGCGAATTTAATGTAGATTATCCTGTTGAAAAAAATGATAAAATTAAGCGTTAAACCAGGCGCACTGTAAAATGGAATTTGATTGAAAAAATACGCCAGTAAAGGGAAAGGATTTTATATACATGATGCAGAAAAGTTGAAACTCACTTGCTGAATCCTGCAAATAATTTCCTTGCTATTTTATCATGATATGAATAATTTGTAAAGGCTTTTAAAAATAAATAAAATGAAGTATATTTATTTTCTTCCAATATGTATTATTACGGCAAACGCAAAGTGAACAGTTCATATTCTATGAAATCAACTTCTCTGCAACTTAGCAACAGGTTTCTTTTGAATGATTAATTACCATTGATCCTTTATTCTATTCACTCGTCCTTTACTACATATTTATGTGATAAAGCTGAATTTGTATCGCCTTTTATTTTGCAATCAGATAAAAAATAAATTATGAAAAAAACACTACTATTCGCTGGTTTGGTGATGATTGGCATTTGCGGCCTCAAAGCACAGGTCACCCAAATCAATTCCAATAGAAGTTTACAGGCCGATTATCCGCTTAGTAATTCTAAGCATACTTATGTGTCAGCAACCGACCAAACTTTATGGGTAACGGATGGCAGTTTGGGCGGAACCATTCAATTATCAACCACCATTAAATTTATCGATGATGTAGGTAGCATCGCTTTCTTCGATGGTAAATTAATTTTTGCGGGTAACACCGCAGCCGAAGGAAATGAACTCTTCATTACAGATGGCACGCCGGGTGGAACGAAGCTGTTGAAAGATATCAATCCCGGTGTGGCGAGCTCTTCGCCTAATTATGAGTCTGCCGTGCTGAACGGTTATTTATATTTTACAGCCGAAAGGCCGGCGGAAGGCAGGGAACTTTGGAGAACTGACGGAACGCCTGGTGGAACAACCCTGGTAAAAGACATTGTAACCGGGCCCAATAGCAGCAATTACCCCGGTAAATACCATCTTTTTTCAAACGGCTCCTATTTATTGTTAATGGCAAGAACACCTTCCTCCGGTGTTGAGCTTTGGCGTTCAGACGGAACCGATGCCGGCACATTTTTATTGAAAGATATTAATACGCACAACAATGATTCATCTGCGGTTCAATTGTTTTATCGCTTCAATAACCTGGTACTTTTTCAGGCAACTACTTTTGGCGGGGGCACCGAACCCTGGAAAACAGATGGCACAACGGGTGGAACAACCATCCTAAAAGATATTAATCCCGGAACGGCAAGTAGCTCTTCCTTATTTAGTTTCCCATATTATTTTGTTTTCAACAATCACGCATATTTTAGTGCTGATGATGGTACAAACGGAAATGAAATCTGGTACACCGACGGAACGACGCTCAATACAAGTTTGTTGAAAAACATTGAACCGTTGAATGCAAGTTCTTTTGATATACTTCCAGACGCAGTAATTGTGGGTAATAAATTTATTTTCCCCTCTACCAATCTCCTTGGCCGCTACCAGCTTTGGCAATCTGACGGAACACCCGGTGGTACGCAACTATTCAAAGATTTTGATGGTACACACGTACCTGAAATATTTTTGGGTTACGATATTGCTTCTCCAACTTTTAGCCAGCTTTTGTTCCAGGGAAATAAATTTTTCTTTACCGCCAGTACGGCGGCTGAGGGAAACGAATTATGGATTTCAGATGGTGTGGATGGAACTGCAGTGCATACTCATATTGTTAAGGATATTAGCCCGGGTGTGGATGATGGCATAGACCCTTCCAATGTATCTTACATTTATACTACCAGTGCATTGTATTTTCCGGCAAACAACGGTACGCAGGGGCTTGAGCTTTGGAAAAGTGATGGTACTTCAGGCGGAACAAATATTGTTGCAGATATCATAACCGGTATGCCGGGATCAAAACCAAATGTAAATTTTTTACTGGTAAATAATAAGATAGTGTTTGAAGCCGATAATGGGGACGATCTTTTTGAAACTGATTTATATGCTGTTGATGGAGTGTTTACGCCATTGCCTATTTCCCTGGCAGACTTTACAGTTACGCAAAAATCACCGGATGCTATTTTACAATGGCACACGCTGCAGGAATTGAACAGCAGGGATTTTACCATTCAAAGAAGTTTTGATGGCATTCATTTTGAAAATGCAGGAACGGTGGTAGCGGCAGGAACTTCTGCTAGCAGCCGTGCCTACTCGTTTACAGATGTGGGTATCATTCAAAGTGGCGTTTCTGTAATTTATTACCGGTTGCTTTCAACCGATATGGATGGTAAAGCAGCCGTTAGCCCTGTCATTACTTTAAGATTAAGAAATACCGGGTCCTTTACAATAAAATTAGCCGCCAATCCCATACCGGGAAATATTCGGTTAATACTCTCAGGAGTTAAAGCAAGTGTGCAACTTTCCATTTTGGATATGTCGGGCAAAAGAATTTATTCCAATTCAATAGCTGCCGTTAATGGCCAGGTAACATTGCCAATTGAAAAAATAGCGAAGGGTATGTATTTACTGGTAGCAGAAAGTGATGGTGAAAAAAGAACTGTACAATTTGTGAAATAGTACATGTCTTACAAATAGTAAAAGGCAGTTCCTGTTTGGGACTGCCTTTTAAATTTTAAATGGTATCTGTGAACGGATAATATGCGATATTTTTGAATGATCAGCTCATATATTTTGCAGCATTATATTTCTAAACGAATTGTTGAATATGAATTTTATTAACATGAACAGCGGTTGGTGGGTGTTGTTATCCGTTATATTTTTTGGCTGCAGTGGTAATGCAGCAAGCGACAAGGTTGCGGAGGTAAAAGACAGCGTTCATTCCTGTATGGCAGTCCCTCCGCGTTTTGGGCCCGGCGATAGTTCCGCATCAGCGATCATTGCTTCAGGAGATACATCAGTTGCAGGAATGGTGTTAATTAAAGCTGGTGAGTTTGATATGGGCGGAGATAGTAAACAGGCCAGTGCAGATGAATATCCCAAACACAAAGTAAGCCTGGATGCATTTTATATTGATGCAAATGAAGTGACCAATGCTCAGTTCAAAAAATTTGTGGATGCTACGGGTTACATAACAACATCTGAAAGAAAACCTGACTGGGAGGAATTAAAAAAATCTGTTCCGCCGGGTACACCTAAACCGGCAGATAGCCTGCTGGTTGCCGCCTCGCTTGTATTTAAACCCAGCAAAGGTCCGGTAGATTTAGGCAATTATGCACAATGGTGGAGTTGGGTAAAAGGCGCCGACTGGAAACATCCTGAAGGGCCTGCAAGCAATCTTACCGGTAAAGAATATTATCCTGTAGTACAGGTAAGCTGGGACGATGCAATGGCTTATTGCAAATGGGCGGGTAAACGATTACCCACTGAAGCTGAATGGGAATTTGCTGCAAGAGGAGGGCTAACCAATAATATTTATCCATGGGGAAATGAACATATAAACGCCGGTAAACCAAAGGCAAATAGTTGGGAAGGAAAGTTTCCTTATTACAATGAACAAAAAGATGGATATGTTACGTTGGCACCTGTACGCACCTATGCAGCCAATGGATATAATTTGTACGACATGGCCGGCAATGTATGGGAATGGTGCAACGATTGGTACGATTATAATTATTATAAATCACTGGAAGGTAAAACCACTGTTAATCCAACGGGACCTGCAAAAAGTTTTGATCCTGATGAAACCTTTACACCTAAACGAAGTTTGCGGGGCGGCAGTTTTTTATGCAATGATAGTTATTGCACCGGCTACCGTGTGGCCCGCAGGATGAAGAGTAGTCCGGATACAGGATTGGAACATACAGGTTTCAGGTGTGTGCGTTCTGCCGGTTAGTATTGTCTGCAGCGAGTTTCATTGTAATATTTTACAAAATACTTATTGTGTAAAGTAGCTTGTTATTTGTATGTAGATTTAAATTGAGCGTTCATTAACCGGTCGGGTAAAATTGAATTATACAATGCGAAAACCGGTGCATGACTGTCTCTTTCTCAAAACTATTTTTATTTTTTAAAATCGCCAATGCAAGATTTGTTATCACTCCTCAAATATTTATTATGAAAAAAGTGTTGTCCATACTTTTCCTGGTTGTTTTATTTAATAGTTATTTGTCTGCACAATCCATTACCGTTGCAACGTTTAACATGAGGTACAGTATTGAGAATAACCATGTAAACGATTCCCTGAGAGGAGAAGACTGGCGGCAACGTGGCCCCGTGGTTGCAGCCATGATCCGTTTTCATGAAATGGAAATTATTGGAACGCAGGAATGCCTGCTGCATCAATTAAGTGATCTTACAAACTGGTTACCCGGTTATCGCTATGCAGGTGTTGGCCGTGATAATGGAAAAACAGAGGGAGAGTTTTCCGCAATTCTGTATAAAGCAAGTCGCTTTAAAGTATTGAAGCAGGGGAATTTCTGGTTATCTGCAACACCGGAGAAACCTTCACTTGGTTGGGATGCCACCTGCTGCAACCGCATTTGCTCCTGGGTGTATTTCCAGGACCTTAAAACAAATAAAAAGTTTTATTTGTTTAATGCACACTTTGATCACCAGGGAATGATAGCACGTAAAGAAAGTGCCAAATTAATTCTTACAAAAATTAAGGAGATAGCAGGCAAAAGTCCGGTGTTGTTTACAGGTGATTTAAATGGCGACCGCAGCAGCGAATGGTATAAGGAATTGGCTACATCTCAGTTACTGACAGACAGCTATACGCATGCCGTTGACCCTTATGAAAACAATGGTTCGTTTAATAGTTTTGGAAAGGCAGCAACTGGTGAAGCTGTCATCGACCATGTGTTTGTATCCGGCCAGTTTAGTATTGGCAAATGGGGAATACTTACTGATACCTATCATGGAAATTACCCTTCCGACCATTTTCCGGTAATGGTTAAATTAACATTAAAGTAAACGTGAAAATATTTGGGTACTGTTTTACATCAAACAATTTGTTGTTTTCAATTGGGGAGTCGGGATGGCATAAATACCGCTGATCATTAAATAAAATTTTAAAATAAATGCTGAAAAAAAATATACGGATGAAATTATTTCTTAAAGTTTTTGTCGTTGCCTTGTTGCTTTTAAATGCGGATGATTTGCTGGCACAGGGCAATATAAAATGGTCTGCAGATGGCAATGCTTATTACGCAAATGAAAAAGGTGTATTGGTAAAATATACATTACCCTCTTTTGAAAGAAAAGAGCTGGTGCAGGCGGCACAGTTAACACCTGCAGGAAAAACTGCGCCCTTGCCGGTAAGGGATTTTTCATTTAGTGATGATGGCAATAAAATTTTAATTTATACCAATAGTAAAAAAGTATGGAGAAGAGAAACCAGGGGAGATTACTGGATTTTGAATAAGGCAGATTTAACGCTGCACCAGGTTGGAAAAAACATGCCGGAATCTTCCCTGATGTTTGCAAAAATTTCACCTGATGCCAAACAGGTTGCCTATGTTAGCGGACATAATATTTATACAGAAGATATTGTTTCAGGTGTGGTTACTCAATTAACGAAAGATGGCACAGATCGCATCATCAACGGAACTTTCGATTGGGCATACGAAGAAGAATTTGGTTGCCGTGATGGATTCAGGTGGAGCCCCGATAGTAAAAGTATTGCCTACTGGCAAATAGATGCAAGGGATATAAGGAATTTCCTGATGATCAATAATACAGATTCTATTTATTCATTTGTAGTGCCTGTTGAATATCCAAAAGTTGGACAAGATCCTTCAGCTTGTAAAGTTGGTGTAGTGTCTGTTGCAACTGCACAAACTACCTGGATGAATGTACCCGGCGATCAGAAACAGCACTATATTCCAAGGATGGAATGGGCCGATAACAGTACTGAAATTATTTTAGAACAATTGAACCGCAAGCAAAATGAAGCGGGTGTTTTTATCTGCAATGCTTTAACCGGCGCAGCTAATTTAGTTTATACCGAAAATGATAAAGCCTGGATAGATACAAAAGAAAGATGGAGCAATGAGCCGGTGGGCTGGGAGTGGCTGAATAATGGAAAAGACTTTTTATGGGTATCTGAAAAGGATAGCTGGCGCCATATATTTTTGATAAGCAGGGATGGCAAAAAACAAACACTGCTAACAAATGGCAATTATGATATCACCCGGATAGAAGCCATCGATGAAAACAGTGGCTACATCTATTTTATGGCTTCGCCGGATAACGCCACCCAGCTATACCTTTACCGCATTGCTTTAAAAGGAAAAGGGAAATTGGAATTGATGTCGCCAACAAATGAAATGGGAACACATCGTTATAATATTTCTCCCACCGGGCTGTATGCAAGCCACGATTTTTCCAATCATTTCAATCAGCGTTTATCGGAGTGGGTTAGTTTGCCAAAGCATGTTGCCATAAAGGTAAATAGCGATCAGATGGCTGTTCAGCCATTGGCTGCCGGAAGAAACCCGGTTGAGATGTTTCAGCTTACAAACGAAGATGGCGTTACTATGGATGGCTGGATGGTAAAGCCGGCAAATTTTGACAGTACAAAAAAATACCCGGTATTATTTTCTGTTTATTCAGAACCCGCTGCCACAACTGTAAAGGATGTTGCAGGCATTGGTAATAACAGGTTGTACGCAGGCGATATGGCTGCAGATGGCTACATACAGATAAGTGTGGATGGGCGGGGTACACCTGCGCCAAAAGGAGCTGCCTGGCGCAAAGCGATTTATCAAAATATTGGCATCATAAACATTCGTGACCAGGCCATGGCTGCAAAAATAATACGCCAATGGCCTTATGTAGATAGTAATCGCATTGCAGTGCAGGGATGGAGTGGTGGAGGTTCTACCACACTTAATTTATTATTTCAGTATCCTCAATTTTATCAAACAGGGATTGCCATTGCACCGGTTGCCAATCAATTATTGTATGATAATATTTACCAGGAACGATACATGGGCCTGCCACAGGAAAATTCGGAGCCATTTACACAAGGCTCACCCACTACGCATGCAAAAAATCTGAAAGGAAATTTATTGGTGATTCATGGCACCGGCGATGATAATGTACATTACCAGGGCACGGAACAACTGATCAATGAATTAGTAAAAGACGGCAAGCAATTTCAGATGATGAGTTATCCAAACCGTACGCATAGTATCAATGAAGGCCCGGGTACATCAGCTCATTTGGCAAAATTATTTACTACTTATTTAAATGAGCATTGCCCCGGCGGCGGACGCTAATGAATACAACTGCTTTACTCAAATTCGTACAATTCGTGCAATAAAATTCGTGTAATTCGTGCCTTAAAATTCGTGTTATAAGTGCAACCAAATTCCTGTAATAAGTGTATTAAAATTCGTGTTATAACTGTATTACTATTCCTGCAACAAACAACTAATTAAATCGATCCGGATTAAAAACAGACACATCTGTAGAGGTCTTTGTCCGGGAAGCCAATTCCGAAACTATTTTTCCGGTGGCAGCACCAAGGCTCAGGCCCATCATGGAATGGCCGCCGGCAATAATAATATTTGAAAATTTATTTAGCCTGCCGATGTAAGGCAGTCCGTCCGGCGAACAGGGGCGGTATCCGTACCACACATCTTCAACCGCTGGCATTGCCAGGTTAATGTTTTTAAAGTAGGTATTGGCAGAGGAAACAATGCCATCAACCCGGTTCATATTTACCTTGTTATTCATGGTGCCAATTTCCATGGTGCCGCCATAGCGGATCGAATTACCAAATGGCGTAATGGCAACCCTTGCTTCGCACAATATGCAGGGCGTATTTAACTGTGGATGATTGGTTGTATTAAAAGTATAACCTTTACCTGCAATCATCGGCGTGCTAATGCCCAGTTGATTTGTAACGGATGGCAACCATGCACCTGCAGCTATCACAATAACATTGGCGGCAATTGCTGTACCATTTACTACAACGCCGGTTGCAGTACCGTTGCCTGTATTAAATTTACTGATCATGCTATTGTACTGCATGGTAACACCTTGCTCCTGCAGGTAATGCTTTAACTGTTGTACCAGTTGATTTGGATTTAAATGGGCATCACTACGGTAGTGGATACCTCCTTTTACATTTAGTTCTACATTGGGTTCCAGCAACTGTAATTCATCTTTGGTAAGTACGGCTGCATCCAGTCCCATCGCATTGGCCTGTTCCGCCATGTGAATTTCTTCTTCTGCAGTTTCGTCTGTGTTATAATACATGATGAGCCCTTTTTGCTCATAGCTAAAATCAAATGAAATTTCCTGTTGAAGTGATTGATACAGGTTCCTGCTCAACACATTCAAAGCAGCCAATGGTGCTGCCGCTTTACGACAGTTTTCTGCCGTTGCATTTTTAATAAACTGCCATCCCCAGTTTATTAATTGTTTATTAAAAGATGGCCTGATGTAGAACGGGCTTTTTGAATTCAACAACCACTTGAATCCTTTGGAAATAATACCGGGCGAAGCCAATGGCACAAAATGACTGGGCACGATCATGCCTAAATTTCCTGATGAACAATTGGCCGAGCCGGTTTCTTTATCAATGATGGTTACTTCATAACCCTCCTGTAAAAGATAATATGCAGAACAAAGCCCTATGATGCCACTGCCAATAACGATTGCTTTCATTTTTATTAATTACAGGTATGATGTGAATGTTGGTTTTATTTGTTGATTGGCATAAAGAATTGAGCGTTTTAAATTACCTGGAATCCGTATGCGTAAGGGTCATCGTCTGTATCAATGGTGATGATATTTTCGCCGTAAATTTTTGCCCAGCCTTCAATACCCGGCCTTATTGCGGCAATTCCGTTTACAGTGGTTTCTGCTTCGATGGTGCCCGTGAACTTGCTGCCGATAATACTTTCATGGATAAAAATATCTCCCTTCTTTAATTTGCCTTTTCCATACCATTGCGCCATTCTTGCACTGGTGCCGGTACCACAGGGGCTTCTGTCAATTGCTTTCTCGCCGTAGAATACTGCATTGCGTGCTGTAGATGTTTTATCCAGTACGGCGCCGGTCCATAAAATATGGCTGCAGCCCCTGATGGTATCATTTTCCGGATGTACAAATTCATATTGTTCATTGACGTTTTTTCTTAGCTCACGGGCAAAGGCAATCAGCTTGTCTGCTGTATAATTTTCTAACCCGGTAAAGTTTTTCTGTACATCAACAATTGCATAAAAATTTCCTCCATAAGCCACATCTACCTGTAGTTCTCCCAGGCCTGAACAATGGGTGGTTAATTCAGTTGCATGCAGGTAAGACGCCACATTGGTGAGTTGAACGCTTTTTACTTTTTCGCCTTCAAGCCTGTATTCAATCATCACCAGGCCGGCAGGCGTTTCCATTCTTACAATGCCCGGAATTTTTGGGATGAATAGTTTTTTTTCAATGGCGATGGTCATTGTGCCGATGGTGCCGTGGCCGCACATAGGAAGGCATCCGCTTGTTTCAATAAATAAAACAGCAATGTCATTTTCAGCATCATGTGGTGGATACAGCATACTGCCACTCATCATGTCGTGCCCACGTGGTTCAAACATCAGCCCGGTTCTTATCCAATCATATTCTTTTAAAAAATGCTGGCGCTTTTCGCTCATATTATTTCCTGTAAGCAAGGGGCCGCCTTCCTTTACCAATCTTACGGGGTTACCGCAGGTGTGTGCATCAATACATTCAAACCGGTAAGCACTCATGGTTGTATGTTGTTTATTATAAAGTTCATTCAAAAAAGATTGATGCCAACAAAAAAAATTGAAGTCATTAATTATGCAAAGTGTTAGTCTATTTTAATATCCAGGTAATCAGGAAGCACCGGCCTGCAACTTAGTGCATCGCTAATGATTTTGTTAATGCGTGCTCTTTCTTCACCTGCAGGCATCAGTCTTGGGGCACGTACATACTCACTGCCAGTGCCGGTTGCAGCGGCAGCCATCTTTATGTATTGTACTAATTTTGGCTGAATGTCCAGTTCAAGCAAGGGCATAAACCACCTGTAAATTTTAAGCGCTTCGGGTATTCTGTTTGCTTTTACCAGGCGGTAAATGGCAACTGTCTCTTTTGGAAATGCATCCACCAAACCTGCAACCCATCCATCGGCACCAATACACAGGCTTTCCATTGCAAGGGTATCTACACCGGTAAATACTTTATACCGGTCCCCAAACCTGTTCATTGTGCGGATGATATTGGTAACGTCTCTGGTAGATTCTTTGATGGCTACAATGTTTTGCTGAACTGCCAGTTCCTCCAGCATATCCAGGGAAATAAATATTTTATAATCAACCGGGTTATTGTACAACATGATGGGCAAGGAAGTGCTTACACTTACAGACCTAAAAAAATTGACGGTCTCATTGTCATCTGCACCATACCGCATTGGAGGCAATAACATCAATCCATCTGCTCCATAGCTTTCCGCATCCTGTGCCAGTGCCACCGCGGCCTTGGTTGTTTGCTCTGCAATATTTACAACGATGGGGAAATCTGCCGGCAGGGTTTCTTTAGCTGCAACAAACAATGCTTTCTTCTCTTCATTACTGATTGTACTGGCTTCGCCCAATGA
Organism: Ferruginibacter sp.; assembly: GCA_046590675.1. Taxonomy (GTDB): domain Bacteria; phylum Bacteroidota; class Bacteroidia; order Chitinophagales; family Chitinophagaceae; genus Ferruginibacter. The sequence goes on from JBKJUP010000073.1 coordinate 41,647, forward strand.
TCCGCCGAGAATGATTCCGTCAACACCGGCTTCCAGTTGCGCTTTAAGCGAAATCTTAAAAAGATCAAAATCAATTGTATCATCTTCTTTGAAGGGAGTAAGCAGGGCAGGGAACACACCCTTCCATTGAGCTAATTGCATATTGTATATTTTATTTTTATAAAAGTATAACTATACCCGGTTACCTTCTTCCACGCAATTATTCATCTCTTTGCAAATTTTAACCTGACCATAAATGAAGTTATGTGGCATGGATTACCAGGTTTTAAGCGAACCTATATGCCTGCAGGAAATGTATGCTTATTATAGTTGTTGATATATTCACCCGGCGATTGGCCAACAATGGTTTTAAAAACGCGGTTAAAATGGGTAATGCTGTTGAAACCACAATTGTAGGCAACGGTTGCAATGCCATCAAAATTATCTTGTGTAAGCCGGTTGCAGGCTTCATTAATTCTTACTTCGTTTAAAAAAGATACGAATGTTTTGAGCGTACGTTTTTTAAAATACCGGCAAAATGCCTGCGGTGTCATATTGGCCTTTTCGGCTACCTGCTCCAGTGTAATTTGCTGGTGGTAATTCAGCATGATGTAATGATAAATATTACTGATGCGGATACCTTCATTTTCACTTACTACCGACACTTCTTCCTTATGTGCCAGCTTCTTTAAATCGGTTATGGAAGCCAGTTTAGCAAGCAACTCTATAAATCCAACCAACCGTTCAGTATCTGTTTGCTGAAAAAGTTTGTTCATTTTGTAAGCTACTTCCTGTACCTGTTTTTCGGGGATAATAAAACCTGCGGGATGCTTTTTTAATAGCTGTTGTATTGGCTTTAATTCAACCAGTTCAAACAGGTGTTTTAATTTGCCCGCCGGGTTAAAAAAAACGGTCAGTGCTTTAATCTGGCGTTTACTTTTTGCATTAAAATAAGATGGATCGCTGCGAAATACATGGGGTTGATTGGCGCCAATAAAAAATACCTGGTTCGATTGAAAAGGGTACATGCCATTGTTAACAACCAGTGTGCCTTCTCCTTTTTGTATCCATGTTAATTGAACTTCATCGTGTCTGTGCAGGTGAGCGTAGAAAGACGAACCTGTTTCATTCTTTAAAATAATATTCTGATTGCCCGGAACCGGTATCGTAAACTGAAGCACATTCATGGTCGGCAACTTTTATAATTGCTATAAAGATCAGGATAATGGATAATATTGCAGGAAATATAAATTAAATGTGGTAATTGGGTTAATATATGTATGATTGAAAATGAAAATTACCTATTTACATAAAATCTCAATAATGAGACAAAAGCATATTTGAAAAGGTAGCTATGCAGGTTAGTTATTTTTGTTCATACTTCTTTTGCATTTCCCGGTAATATGCCTGTAAAATATAAAAGGCTTTTTTCTTCTTACCATCATGGCCAATCAAACCTTTTACATTCCAACCTTGTTGAAACCAGGGATTGTTTCTTTTGGGTGAGCGAAAATCAACCAGTATCCAGGGAGACGTACCAATAAAATTATCAGGCATTCGTTTCATCATGGCTACCTGTTCTTTATAAAACCATTCCTGGTATTCTTCGCTCCACCTTGTTAATGAATCTGCATGATAGCCATCTGCAGCAGATGCACCTGTTTCACTTATAAATAATGGCTTATCATATTTCACTTCCCATTGAGCCGTACGGCAATCGTTTGGTAGTCCTCCATACCATCCGAGATATTCATTAACAGCCACCATATCTGTAAAGGCACCCAGCGGATCATCGATGCTGTTTACACCACCGCTATAATGTACTTCAAGCGCCGCCGAAATTATTCTTGAACCATCCAGTTGTTTCGCTGTGGTGATGAGCTTATGCATAAAATCTGTTCTTGCCTGGCTAACAGGTGTTTCATTACCAACCGACCAAATGATGATACTTGCCCGGTTAATGTCACGATCAATCATTTCTTTTAACTGGGCCTTTGCTTTGTTCAGTACTTCTTCACTTTTGAAATTGATGGTCCAATAAACGGGAATTTCCGACCATACCATGATGCCCATTGAATCGGCCATTCTTGTCATGTTTTCATCGTGCGGATAATGTGCCAGCCTTACCATATTGCAACCTAATTCTTTGGCCCAGCCCAGCAATTGCACCGCATCTTTTTTACTGTATGCCCTGCGGCCCGGATCGGGTATTTCTGCATGAACACTGATACCCCGCATAAAGACCGGTTTACCATTCAGCAATACTTTTTTGCCCAATACCTCAATGGTTCTAAAACCAATTTTATCCGTTACTTTATCGGTACTGCTGCTTACAATCACCTGGTATAGTGCAGGCTTTTCCGGCGACCACAATTGTAAGGCAGGTAATGGCAGATCAAACGATGTGAGTGTACCTTCGGCAGCAAATTCTTTTTTAAATTTTAGTGCTGGGATTTCGATGGTGAGCTTTTCGCCCGGTGCCGCGGTATTGAGTTGTACACTGCAAGTTGCCACTGCATTTTTTGAATCGGGTACTGAACCTGTTGATGATTTTTTTAATTGAATGGAAAATGATTCAATGTGATTTTGAGGTAATTCAAGCAGTTCAACTTCTCTTGTGATGCCTCCGTAGTTCCACCAATCTGTATTTAGTGTGGGGACTTCATCAGCACCTCTTTTGTTATCAACTTTTACTACTAAATCATTGCCGGTAATTTTTAAAACGGAGTCCGGTATTTCGAATTTAAAAGGAGTGAATCCGCCAATATGAGCGCCTAATTTTTTGCCATTCAGATAAACGTCTGCTTTATAGTTAACGGCTCCAAAATATAAAAATACCTTATTGGAGAGATTGCTTTTTTTATAGTTAAATGATTTTTTATACCATACGGTTCCTTCATAATATAAAAATTTTTCTTCCTGCGAATTCCAGTCACCCGGCACATTCAATGTTAGTTTATCTGTATAGCCATGTTCTTTACGGTCTGTTTTATTATCGGGCACATCGCTGTTCCAGTAAGCCTCCCGGTCTGTTTCTTTGCGTTCTTTAAAACGATAATCATAAAAGCCGGTTTCATAAGGATCAACAATGTATTGCCATTTGCCGTTGAGGCTGGTAGTTTTTCTTGCAGCACTTTTTAAGTGCATATCGCCCTGGGCAAAACATACCGACTGAATAAAGAGGAACGATGCTATGATCCGGATAAGCATGATGTAAATATTTTGGGTTAAATATGTTTCGTTTTTTATGCGATAAAGAAGTCAACAACGCAAAAGATTATTTTAAATCCAATGCGTGGTCTCCCTCCACATCCTGGCCGCTCCAAACTTTTACGGAGGTCCATGGAGCAGGAGAGGCCGACCAGAATTCATTTGTTTCGGGTAAACCTAATGGTAAGAAAATGTTGGAGCAAATATATAAGCTGCCTGTTGTGTTATAAAAATCTGCAAGGTGCGGTTGATTTCCAGCCACACCAATGGTGAGCCATCCGTCTTTATCAAATGTGCCGGGTGCATCCAGTGTTTTTTGAATAACCGCGGTAAGCGCACCACGTACCTGCGCAGGTTTTAAAGAGGAAGGTAATTCCTGCCGCAGCGCCATATTTGCCAGGTGCTGAAAAGCGGCTCCACGATATACAATTGACCTGCCTGTTGCGGGATAACTGCCATCGGTGTTAATCATGCGTTCCTGTATTTGTGCATAGCGTTGCGTAATCTGGTGTAGCTTTGGAATAAAATAATTGTACCGGTCTGTTTTGGTGGCTGCAATCTCCAGTATGGTAGTTAAGAAAGGTTGTATTACATAACTGTTGTAATAGTCCCATGCATAATTCATCCCATCCGAAAATACGCCATCACCAACATACCAATGCTGCGAAAATTCCCGGATGGCAAATTCAATGCGTACTTTGTCGTAGCTGTAATTGTATTTGGCAAAAAAAGCTTCAATCATCCCGGTAAATAAAATCCAGTTGCTATACGCCGGAACCATTTCCCTGGTTTTTAAAAGCGAGTTAATCGTATTTGTTTTTACGGTATTATCAAGATTTTCCCAAAACCATGGGCAGCGAATAAATGCAAGTGCCACAAACGATGCATCTACCAATGGCTGGCCACCCTCATTCCAAATCATATAGTCTTTTGCAGTAGTATCTGTAGCATTGGCAATTGCTTTTAATGACCATTGCCTGTACTGATTTCGTAAAGCTATTTCTGCTGATGAACCTCCTTCGCTATTGAGCCAGGGTGCAATACCACTCAGGGTTCTGCCAAATGCTTCAAGATAAGATACCCTGGTTCTATGCTCCGCATTGTCAATTTTTATAGACACATTTTTTGGCATTGCTTCTCTCAGTTTGTCGGCTGCAAGATTCATCATTACCGGCCTGCAAACTTTATCCAATTGCATCAGCCATATTTCACGGTCAGTTTTAATTGGATTCGTTTTTTTCTGCGTAAAACCAACCTGAACCAATGCAATAAAAGCACCGCACAGTAAAACTATTTTTGTCATCAGTAAAAATTTAGGTTAAATAAATGAACGCATTGCAGCAATTGTTGAAGGCAATAAAGTTAACCATTTCATGGATGGTTAAAAAAAGGCAGGTCAGGGTTTGCTTAACATCTGCAGGCTCCATTCACTCACCCAATCTATAAAAGGCTGGCCGTTTTTAAATTGAATGGGCAGCCACAAGTAACGGCTGTCTTTCAGGTCTTTCGGTTTCCACCGGTCTGCTATAAAAATGAACGCATTTTTCTTGCCCTGTACAGGTAATATATAGGTTGATTGCCCGTCGAAAGTTGTCTTCGCTTCTGGTCCGCTCATCGGATCACCCAATGGTTCCCATGGCCCCATGATTGAGCTGGCAACGTGCATGCTGGCTTCATTGGGCGCCCAACCGGTGCAACCACTTGTAATTAAGTAATATTGTTTATTGTATTTAAAAAGGGCAGGGGCCTCCCGATGATTGCTGAAAAGCAGCTTGTCATCAGTAGTTGCTGACAAATAATCATCACTCAATTTTACAATACGCAAATCATAATTTTCACGGGAAGAATATACCTGGTAGGCGGTATGGTCATCATCCACATAAAGGGTCATATCTCTCGACATATTACCATTGGGCCTGAAACTTTTTACATATTTGTAGGGCCCGGTAATGTTGTTGCTTACGGCTACGCCTGCACGGGCAGCACTGTATCCCTTTCCCCTTAGCTCCAGGTGAAACCACATTACATATTGCTTACTCTTTTTATTGTAAATTACTTTGGGCCGTTCCATGATGCATCCCTGGGCAATATCACTGGTGGTATCCTGGTCTTGTGCCAGCGCCAGTCCTTCATTTTTCCAGTTGTACAAATCTTTGGAAGAGTAAACATTTACACCCCTTGAATTTCTTAATCCCCTGATTTCTCCAAACCAATAATAAGTATGGTTTATATAAGTTATGCCGCCACCATGTGCATTAATGGTGTCGTCATTGGTATCAAACCATAGCTCGCCTGGCTTAAATGAATTATTTTTTACAACAATCTTTTTGGCAACTGTATGCTCAATACCTGCATTCGTTTGTGCATACGACTTGCCATTGTTTACAAGGCATGTTAAAAGCAATAAACTAAAACAATGTTTAAAAAATGGTTTCGTAAAGAGAAGTTTAACATTCAACTGTTGCAGGTACATCATTTTATACGATTTAAAAATTCAATTTTATAATGACCGTTCATTTCATTAATAAAAGGCATCGGCTTTATCATAATTTTTATAGCGTTCCATCGCTTCTACAAAATAATAATCGGCGTAGCTTAGTGGTACATCCACTTCACTATTTTGAGGTATATGGCCAACACTGTGTTCTAAAATAAATCCGCCATTGGTACCGGATGCTGCTTTGTATTGATCGGTAGATAAGGTTTCCAATATTTTTTCTGCAGTTTTAAAATATTTACCTGCGTTGCTGCTATCAACATATTTACTAAGTTCCAGCAGGGCAGAGGCCATGATGGCGCCGGCTGATGCATCTCTTAACGCATTCGGAATATCGGGGGCATTAAAATCCCAGTATGGAATTTTATCTGCCGGCAGGTTAGGATTGGTTAAAATAAAATCAGCAATATGATTGGCCTGGTCAAGATATTTTTTATCTTTTGTTTCGCGGTACATAACTGTGTAACCATATAAGCCCCATGTTTGCCCACGTGCCCAGGCCGACTCATCTGCAAAGCCCTGCGCTGTTTTTCGCTGCATTACTTCACCGGTTTTTTCATTATAATTTACCACATGATAGGAACTATAGTCGGGCCTGAAATGATGCTGCATGGTAGTATTGGCATGCGTAATTGCAATCTTGTAAAATGAAGAATCACCTGTAACTTTTGTGGCCCAGAAAAGTAATTCCAGGTTCATCATGTTATCTATGATTACCAGGTATTCGTTGGGTTTACCATCCCATGATTTAATGGCACCAACAGCAGGGTTAAATCTTGTTGACAACGATTTTGCGCTGGTAATTAAAATGTCTTTATATGCAGGTGAAGGGTCAATCATGTTAGCAGTACCAAAGCTGCAATACATCATAAAGCCAAGGTCGTGCGTATGCGTATTTAATTTTTCGTTTTCAAGCAAACCCAACATGCGCATGGCTTCGTTGCGAATAGCTGTATCTTTTGTTTGCTGATAAATTTTCAACAAGGTACCCGGGTAGAATCCACTGCACCACCATTCTGAATTACTGCCTTCAAATTTATTGGTAGCCGGATAATATGTTTTTGGAAATTTACCTTCAGGCAACAATTTCATCATTACGTGGTACTGTGCGTCTGCATCAATAAAATTTTTATCAATCGTTTGCAGCAGCGAATGATCATTTGTGCTGGTGGAGTCACTTGCTTTCTTAGCATCATTACAAGAGATAATGAATATGCCTGAAATAATGAGCGGGAAAATTAATTTGTACTTCATGCGGCTTGTAATTAGTTTAATAGTAGTTATTGTTGTAAGGAAATTTTTTCAGTTGATAGTTGAACAGGAAGCGACGTTTCAGTGAATCCATGAAACAACTTAATATTTTATTTTAAACTCCAGCACCTGTATTGGTTGTGGTGGCAGGTTCGCTGTTCCCTCACCATCAACCTGCTCCACTTTTTCAACAAACAGGTGTAAAATATTCTTATTTTTCCAAAGTTCAGTATCGTAGGTTGGTTCCCAGTTGCCAACCGAACTGTTGGTTAAGTCCCCAATCTTCCAGTCTTTTGAATTAAGATCTTTATTGATAGCAACTGAAACTTTATCACCACGTTCTGCATCTCTGAATATAACGGCTGCACCAAATATTCCGGCCTTGTTCCAGGCAATTACCTGTGGCCTTGAAATAGGTATTTTTTTTGTGCCTGCGCCGCTTAAACTAAAAGCAGTATGCCTGAAATTAAGGTTCTGTGTTTGCCATTGCCCGTTGTTGTTATACACCAGGTGATATTGTGGAACATCATTGTCTTTTTCTCTCCAGTAGGTTGCGATATAAGGGTGCCCGTCTTTATCTGCATACATCGAAGTTTGGTTAATCAGTTCGCTTTGCTGGGGTATCTTCATTACATACTCTGCCGTTGCTGCATTGATGGGTAATACATATTTTTCTCCGCACGATTTTTGCCAGCTAATTCCACCATCGTTGGACATCGCATAACATAAATCATGGTTGCTTGCCACATCAGGGGATTCTCTCCAAACCCATGAAATATGAATGGTGCCCTTACTGTCTATACAAGCCTGCCAGTAAGCATTTCGGGCACCTTCTCCATCAATCAGGGTACTATGTAACTGGGTCCATTTCTTTGTTGGTAAATCATATTGATTGATCACCAGGTTGCCTTTCCCTGATCCGCCATCCCGGTACATAAAAACCAGGTTGCCTTTGGGTAACTTATGAAATTCAGGATAGCTAACTTTATCTTCCAACATGCCTGTCATGGGCATTTTTTCTGTCATTTCCAGCGAACCGGGTGCTACACTTTTACAATAGCGTAACTCGTTGTTGTGATGATCCCATGATAGATGAAGATAACCATCACCATCTGCCATTATACTGATGGAGTTGTGTGCATCTTTTGTGTTGCCCTTATAATTTGTTCTCTTAAGTTCCCATTGATCGCTATTCAAATTTCTTTTTCCGACTACTACATAACTATCATTATCATAGAAAGAAATGTATTGCGTTTCTCCAAAACTAGCCAACGAATTTTTTCTGAACACAACTGTATTGATCGAATTGTTTGCCCAGCCATTTGCTACGCTTACCAGCTTCACCGGTGTATGGTTTAATGTGGCACAGCCACACAAGATTATCAATGCCAGCAAATAACTAAACGCCTTTTTTGGAAGGCCCGAAGGAATGGTTTGATTCATTGTTTGTTTTTGCAAAGCAACCAAATATTATTTACACAATTGTGGCTTTGTTGATAGTACTACATTCAAATTTTAATGATTGCACAGGTCTTTTTCTTTCAATTAATTCCTTTCTTTAGGGCTTTTAAAAAGAAAGGCGGGAACGAATACACCAAAACGTTCCCGCCAATATCATTTGATCAACTTTTGAACGGTGCTCACTCTACCGACTGAGAAACGCAATTGCAATTTAAACGTGGGCAACAGTATGCCTTATTAAGGTAATTGTAAATGCTAAGATGCTACCGGGCTGAGTTGAAAAATTGTACTCGAAAGAGCAATATTTTTAACTAAGCCCAATCAACTGTGCGTCAATAATTAGCTATTCAATCAATTTGTACCCCTTAAATTAGGAATATGCCCCCTTTAATTGCAATTATTTACACTAATTTGGCGGTTCGATTGTAAAACCGGGTTTCTGTTATCACGGACAATTTTTTAAATGTGAAAATATGTTCTAGAATATGATCACAAACAAAATTAAGATTGAAGCTATCATTCCAATTCACTTGCCGTAGATTCATGAACCAATTACAATTGAGATTTAAGATGCATATAAAACAAATACCACCCTTAAATAATAACGATGATTAATTTAACTGTTAAACGTATTGCAAGCTTTTTCTTCCTGTTGTTTTTTACCAGTCTAACTTTTGCGCAGATGCAAAACAACGATTGGGAAAACCCGGCATTGATTGATCAAAACAAAGAAAAGCCACATGCTTTTTTTATGTTGTATGATAAGAAGCAAGATGTATTTGCGGATGATTTTAACCGGTCATCTTTTTATCAGTCGCTCAATGGGGCTTGGAAGTTTGAGTACGTCGATAAATATGCCAACCGCAACATTAATTTTTATAAAACAGACCTGGATGACAGCAAGTGGAACAATATTGCTGTGCCTTCCAATTGGGAACTAAAGGGATTTGGTATTCCTATTTACACAAACGTTACTTACCCACATCCAAAAAATCCGCCCTTTATTGGAGAGGATAATCCCGTTGGTACCTATCGTAAAAACTTTACGGTCCCGGCTAACTGGGATGGCACGGAAGTGATGCTGCAATTTGGATCGATAACGGGCTGTGCATTTATATATGTAAATGGAGAGAAAGTCGGCATGACAAAAGTTTCCAAATCGCCGGCCGAATTTAATATCACCAAATACCTTAAGAAGGGCAACAACTTACTGGCGGTGCAGGTGTTTCGCTGGCACGATGGCAGCTACCTGGAAGATCAGGATTTTTGGCGTTTATCCGGTATTGAGAGAGACGTAGCAATTTATGCTTTACCCAGGCTATCTGTATGGGATTTCTTTTTAAAAAGCGACCTGGATGCTCAATATAAGAATGGTGTATTTAGTGCAGCAATTGATGCAAGGCAATTTGCAGGCAACACTACGAAAAAGGGCACACTAACTGTGGAAATTATTGACGATGCCGGTAAAACTGTATTTACGCAACAAAAGAAATTTACTACCGGCAACGACAGTCTGCAAACAATTAATTTTAGTGGGACCGTGAAAAATCCGGCAAAATGGAGTGCGGAATATCCAAACTTGTACGATTGTGTTATTACCCTCGATGACGGATCAACCAAAACATACACAGCATCAAAAATTGGATTTAGAAAAATTGAAATAAAGAATGCGCAGTTGATGGTGAATGGCGTTTCTACTTATGTGCATGGTGTTGACAGGCACGAGCATGATCCTGTAAACGGGCATGTGCCCAACAAAGAATTGATGTTAAAAGATATTCAGTTGATGAAGCTAAATAACATCAACGCAGTCAGAACATCTCATTATCCAAATGATCCCTATTGGTATAAGTTGTGTGATAAATATGGTATGTACCTGGTTGATGAAGCCAATGTGGAAACACATGGCATGGGTGCATCCTTACAAGGTTGGTTTGACACAACTAAACATCCGGCGTATTTGCCAATATGGGAGCATGCCTATTTTGATCGCATAGTAAGGTTAGCAGAACGTGATAAAAATCATCCATCGGTGATCATTTGGTCAATGGGTAACGAAACCGGTAATGGTAAAGTGTTTCATGATACATATACCTGGTTAAAGCAGCGTGACAATACAAGGCCGGTGCAATTTGAGCAGGCAGGCGAAGACTGGAACACAGACATCGTATGTCCGATGTATCCCGGAATGAATACTATGAAAAGTTATGCAGCCAGCGCTAAAACAAGGCCGTTTATTATGTGCGAATATGCACATGCAATGGGCAACAGCAGTGGCAACTTCCAGGAATATTTTGATGTTATTCGCAGCAGCCCGAAAATGCAGGGCGGTTTTATATGGGATTGGGTTGACCAGGGCTTAGCTGCCAAAACTGGCGATGGCAGGCCGTTTTATGCTTACGGCGGCGACCTTGGCGGATATTATTTACAGAACGATGAAAACTTTTGTGCCAATGGATTAATTGCATCTGACAGAACGGTTCACCCGGGATTATATGAAGTGAAAAAAGTGTATGCAAAAATTTTGTTCAAAGATGTAGATGTTTCAAAAGGGGAGCTGACGGTAGAAAATATTTACGACTTTACCAATCTTGATCAGTTTGGTTTTAAATGGGAACTATACCTCAATGGTGAAAAAATAAAGGAAGAAAACTTTGATGTAAGTCTTGCACCCAAACAACAAAAGGCCATCAGTTTGCATATTCCATCATATAAGGCAAAGGAGGGAAGTGAGTTTTATTTAAACGTGTACGCTTACACGAAAACAGCAACAGATTTGGTGCCATCCGGTTATGAGGTAGCAAGGGAACAATTTAAAACGGCAGGTGATTATTTTGCAAAAGCTGCACCGGAAGGAACTGCATTAAAAACAAACAAGCAGGGAAACAGGCTGACTTTTTCTGCAGGTAGCATTAAAGGCGAGTTTGATTTAAGGCAAGGCCAGTTTGTATATTATAGTTCAGGTACGGGTAATGGTTACAGGCCAATGCCGGCCCCTTGTTTCTGGCGTGCACCTACTGACAATGATTTCGGAAACGGAATGCCACAAAGGTTGGGTGTGTGGCGCTCTGCAGCATCCAATTATAAAATTAAAAAAGTAACCACCGGCGAACAGGGTGCTGACGGGCTTTCAATAAAAGTTGACTACGAATTGAATGCCATCGACGTACCTTATACTGTGGAATATTTAATACAAAATGATGGCTCTGTAAAAGTTACTGCTTCCATAGATATGACGAGGCATGATTTGCCGGAGTTGCCAAGATTTGGTATGCGGATGGAATTGCCACAACAGTTTGATAAAATAAATTATTACGGCCGTGGCCCCTGGGAAAATTACAGCGATAGGAATACCGCTTCATTTGTTGGCAGATATTCAGACAGTGTAGAAAATCAATACACCTGGAATTATATTCGTCCGCAGGAAGCGGGCTACAGAACAGATGTACGCTGGGTTTCATTAACAAATGATAAAGGACAAGGATTGAGTTTTGAAGGAACACAACCCATCTGTTTCAGTGCCTTGAATATGGATGCTGAAGATCTTGATCCAGGCCTTACAAAAAAGCAACAGCATCCAACAGATATAAAAATGCATCACAGTATTTATCTCAATATTGATTTAAAACAACGGGGCGTTGGCGGCGATAATAGCTGGGGCCAATTGCCACATGAGCAGTACAGGTTGTTAGATAAAAAATATACATACAGTTATACCATTAAAGCAGTGGGCGAATAGGTAAACAAAAAGCTGCAAGTGTTAGCAGGCTGTAGGATTCATGAAAACAAGTGAACATGGGGACTGTTATGTGTAACTTCGCAGCAAAATATTTTACGTAACATGGTACCCGTTATTGATAAAAAAACATTCAGCTTTTTAAAGACGCTTTCAAAAAATAATAATCGGGAATGGTTTAATGCAAACAAGCAGGTTTACTTAACTGCCCATGAAAACATGGTTGCGTTTACAGAGGCGTTGTTAACGGAAATGCGCAAACATGATCATATTGAAACAGGCTCTGGTAAAGATGCACTGATGCGGATATACAGGGACACCCGGTTTTCAAAAGATAAAACACCATACAAATCTCATTTTGGTGGCGGCTTTCGCAGGGCGACGAAAAGGCTCAGGGGTGGTTACTATTTCCAGGTTGGCCCCGGTGAATCGCTGGCCGCTGGTGGTTTTTTTTCTCCTGCACCCAATGATCTGCTAAGGATCAGGAAAGACATTGATATTAATTATGCAGACTGGAAAAAAATGCTGGCGGCCAAAGGAATTGTAAAAACATTTGATACGCTGAAAGGTGAAAAAATTATTACTGCACCCAAAGGTTTTTCAAGAGATAATCCTGCGGTTGATTTATTAAACCATAAACAATTTTATTTGGAAAGAAACTTCACAGATGAAGAAGTGCTGGACAAAAATTTCTTAAAGGAGTTAAATCAAACATTTAAAAATCTTCGGCCTTACCTCAATTTTATGAGCGAAGTGCTAACCACTAATTTGAACGGAGAATCGATCATTGATGAATAGCGTTATTTAATTATTTGCGACCGGTTTCTCCTGCAATTGCTGATGAACTTTTTTGCCTGTTCTTACCACTATTTCAATAATCTCCCGGATGTCTTTTGCTGAAGTCCTGAAGTTTACGATGCAGCCACGCAAACAATAGATTTCGTTAACAACGGCGTTTGATAAAAATACTTCGCCACCTGTTTGTAATTCGTTCAGCAAGGTTTCATTTAACGTATTTAAGTAAGCGGCTTTGTCTGTAATGGCATCGCTTAAATTGATTGGTACATACCTGAATGTAGTAATACTTAAATGTTGGGTGATGGCTTCCAGTTCGCCATGTTCATCTGCCAGTTGAAATAATAATTTTGAAAGCTCAATATCTTCCCCGATTATTTTAATATAACCGCTGCGGCCAACCTGTTGCAGGCTCAGCCATACTTTTAATGCACGAAAGCCTCTTGAATTCTGAAAGCCATATTCATAAAAATTTTGAACCACCCCGTCATCATGACTTTCGAAGTTATAGTAAACCGGGTGAGCGCTGTAGGTTTCAACCAGGTGATTGGGATCCTTTACCAATGTGCATCCTGCTTCCAGCGGACTATACAGCCATTTGTGTGGATCAAGTGCAATGGAATCTGCAGCTTCCATTCCGCTAAATATTTCCTTTAACTCAGGGATAATGGCGGCAGGTACGCCATAAGCGCCATCAATATGAAACCACAGATTATATTTGTTACAAATGTCGGCAATGCCTTGCAGGTTATCAACTACGCCGGTGCTCACATCGCCTGCGGTACCAATGACCATGATAGGTGTACACCCGTTTTTCAGGTCTTCCTGTATGGTTTGTTCCAGCAGTTCATTGTTCATTTTATGATCAGCATTGGCTGGTATCCAACGGACTGCTCTGGTGCCGAGTCCAAATAAAACCGTTGCTTTATCAATCCAGGTATGGGTGGTTTTAGAACAGTAAACAGTTAGTTTAGATTCCGACATAGACATGCCATCTTCCTTAATATTTTTAGGTGCTTTAATCGTTCTTGCTGCCAGGAAGGCGGTGAAATTTGCCATATTGCCGCCACTCACCAATACGCCTCCGTAATTAGGCGACACACCAATAAATTCGGCCAGCCACCTGATGGTTTGTTTTTCTATTTCTGTAGCAATCGGGCTCAAAATCTGTGCGCCTACATTGGGGTTTACTGCTGCTGCCAGCAAATCTGCAAGGGCGCCAATCGGCGCTGCAGACGAAGTGATATAACCCAGAAATTTCGGGTGCCCGTTAAATAGAGAATGATTGAGCAGCAGGTCGGTTGCTGCAGTAAGTATTTCATCAGCCGGCTTACCATTTTCAGGCAGGGATGCAGTTCCAATAAGTTGCTGCAATGTTTTTGTCGATTCACCCGGGGTTACTTTTTTGTCGTGAATGGTTTCTAAAAATGCTGCAATGGAATCAATGAGTTGGTAGCCGTTTTTTTTAAATTCAGCGGCACTCATTTCTATTGGCGTGTGGCGGTTGTTTGTCATTACATGAAGTTTTATGCTGCATCAATTACTGTATAAAGTTATTGGTTTTGAATTGATCATTTTACAAAGGCAAATTGATATTTTGTGGTACTGAAGATGGACGTATAAGTTTCAGTTCTATTGGATAGAAACCCCGTCAGCGGTTGCAAACCCTGACGGCGATTGTCAATAACTAAACGATATTGCCCGGAGTGGGAATGATTTTTTTGTTCACCAACATTCGTATTTCATGGCATCGTCGGTGGCGTCGGCCTGTCCCGCATTTTAATCGGGATCCGTTCAGGTTCAAATTTTCATGGCATCATTTTCCACCAAAATCTATTTCCAGCATTAAATTAAAATGGCTTTTTAAGTAAGCTTTGTGTTTATCCATATCACCCCTGCGGGGTTTTGTGCAACATTTATCTCATTACTATAATCATAACAACCTTTCGGGTTTGAAAACAGCTCATCAACATAACACTAGTTCCAACATTTCTATTGGACCATCATATATTAGGAGATGACAGATTATGGTTATAAAAATTTTCCATTTAATGATACGAATGGGATTTTGCTCAAAATAAAAATGATACTTTTATAAAAACAACCAATAACGATGAATATGAAAAGATTATTTTTTGCAACATTGATATGCATAGTTACAGCTTGCACTATTTCGGCTCAAACTTATACACCGACTGCAGCAAATATTGCAGCCCGGCAACAATTCCAGGATGATAAATTTGGGATGTTTATTCACTGGGGAGCATCCAGCGTGCTGGGCCACGGCGAATGGGTGATGAACAACCGAAACATTACCGTTGAAGAATATGGCAGGTTGATCCATATTTTTAATCCGCAAAATTTTGATGCAAAAAAATGGGTAGCTGTTGCCAAAGCAGCCGGCATGAAATACATCACGTTTATAACAAGGCACCACGATGGTTTCAGTAACTGGGATACCAAACAAAGCGATTGGAAAATAACCAATACGCCTTATGGAAAAGATGCGCTGAAGCAACTGGCAGATGAGTGTCACAAGCAAGGCATGAAATTATTTTGCTACTATTCTTTACTGGATTGGTGCCGCAGCGATTATCAATATGAAACCGGAAAAACCGGTAAGGGAACAGGCCGGACAAAAAAGAGTGACTGGGATAGTTATATCCGTTTTTATGAAAGCACAGTTAACAGAATTGCTTACCAACTATGGCACAATTTCCGGAATATGGTTCGATGGGCATTGGGATCAGTTGGATAACGACACCGATAAAACGTTGCCATCAAAAGTAAACTGGCATTACGATGAAATTTACAAACTGATCCATCAATTGCAACCACAATGTTTAATCAGCAATAACCATCATTTAACGCCCATACCGGGAGAAGATTTCCAGGCATTTGAAAAGGATCTGCCAGGCCACAATACTTCCGGTTTTGGCGGAGCATCCGTTTCAGCACTGCCATTGGAAACCTGTGAAACCATGAATGATAGCTGGGGTTTCAACATAACCGACCGTAATTATAAATCAACCAAGAAACTGATCCAGTATTTGGTAAAAGCTGCAGGATATAACGCTAATTTTTTACTAAATGTTGGGCCGATGCCTGATGGAACCATTCAGCCCGAATTTGTAGATACCTTAAAAGTAATCGGAGAATGGCTTGGCAAAAATGGAACAACGATTTATGGTAGCCGCGGTAATTTAATTCCTCCCAAAGACTGGGGCGTGCTTACCATAAAAGACAAGACTGTTTACATGCACATATTGAACAAGCCTGAGCAGGCTGATTATATTTTTATCCCTGAATTAAAACAGAAAATTTCAAAGGCATTTCTTTTTGATGGCAGTAAGCCCATTAAATTCAGGCAACAACCGGAGGGTACTTTTATCTACCTTGATGGCCTTGCTTTGGATGAGATTGATACGATTATTCAAATTGAATTAAAATAAGGTGTGCACCACAGCAAGGCTCTGTCAATCAAAAAATAGTTTTAGCGAATAAAAAAGCGCAAGGTGGAAAATAAGTATGCATTGAAAATAATGGTAACCAACTGGGGTTTTGAAGGAAGCATGGATGCCTTTTGTGCAAAAGCAAAACAGGACGGATTTGACGGAATTGAAGTGTGGTGGCCGACTGATAATACGAAGGAGCAGGATGAATTATTTGCGGCGTTAAAAAAATATGAACTGGAGATAGGGTTTATCTGCGGTGGCACACAAAGCGATCCGGTGGCGCACCTTCAGTTTTATAAAAAAATGATTGATGCTGCGGCCAGGCAACATATTCAACGGCCATTATACATCAATAATCATACTGGTAAAGATTATTTTGGTTACGATGATAACAAAAAATTTATTGAGCATACCGATGCGTTGGCCAGGGAAACGGGCATTCGCATTTGTCATGAAACCCACAGAGCCAGGATATTTTTTGCGGCGCATATAACCCGGCAATACCTCGAAAATTTTCCTGATCTGCAACTTACGCTGGATGCATCTCATTGGTGCAATGTACATGAAAGTATGTTGGAAGATCAGCAGGAAACACTTGCACTTGCCCTGGAAAGAACAGGGCATATACATGCCAGGATCGGCCATCCGCAAGGGCCACAGGTAAATGATCCCCGAGCACCTGAATGGAAAGATATCGTAGAACAGCATTTTAAATGGTGGGACAGGGTAGTGGCAAGAAAAAAGAAAAACGCTGAACTGATGACTTTTTTGCCTGAGTTTGGCCCGATGGATTATATGCCTTCCTTACCTTACACCAAACAGCCGGTAGCAGATCAATGGGGCATCAACGTATATATGATGCAATTACTAAGGGAAAGATATAGCTGATGAATTATAAGGTACGTACCGCAGCAGTTATACAACAGGCTGTTGAAATTTATTGCTGTAAAAAAATATGATGGAAAATGATGCCATGAAAATATTAATTTGAACGGAGCACTTCGTTCCTCAGTGTAAACTCTGCCACCGACGATGCCATGAAATACGAATGTCGGTAATTAAAAAAGTCAGGCATAAAAAAGTCTGCTTGGGGAATAAAAAAAAGCAACAACGCTGAAAAAATCAGACATCTTACATCAGCCATCAGACATCAAAAATTCTGCCACAAGAATAAGAAAGATGTAGCAACCCTAAAAAAATCAGACATCAGACATGAAAAACGCTGCCTCAAGAATTAGAAATTGCTGACAACCCTAAAAAAATCAGACATCATACATCAGCCATCAGACATAAAAAAGATTGCAACAAAGACACACCCACCCCTCAAACCGTCATTCCAATTTTATTGTATTTATTCCTGTACAAAACCGGTGTGAGCCCGGTAATTTTTTTGAATAAATCACGGAAAGCTTTGGTATCGGTATAACCAACATCGTACATTACTTCATTAATGTTTTTCCTGCTTGACTCAAACTGTCTTTTGGCAGCTTCAATCTTTACCCGTTGTATATATTCCCAAACAGAATTATTGGTAGCCAGTTTAAAACGGCGTTCAAAACTTCTTCTGCCCACAGCAACTTTATTCGACAGCTCTTCGATGCTTAATTTTTCGTGAATGTTGTTTTCAATGTAGTCCTGCGCTTTTTTTATTTCAACATCTTTATGATCTTTCTGCCCTTTAAACATAGCAAATGCAGCCTGGCTGTTGCGGTCAATATCTATGGCAAAATATTTGGAAGCAAGTATCGCAGTTTCACGGTCGGTATATTTTTCAACGAGGTGCAACAATAAATTCCAGTACGAGTTGGCGCCACCGCTGGAATATATCCGGCCTTCCTCCGTAACAATGCTGCCATCCACAACTGTAACATCGGGATACATTTCCCTGAATTCATTGGTGAATCCCCAATGTGTTGAGCATTTTTTACCATTCAGCAAACCCGTAGATGCCAGTAAAAATGCACCCAGGCAAAGGGATGCTACTTCCGCATCTTTTGCATATTGTTCGATGATCCAGGGAACCAGGGTTTTGTTTTTTGAAATGGCCGTGGGCATATCGCCAAATAATGCAGGGATGATTA
This sequence comes from Ferruginibacter sp., assembly GCA_046590675.1. Classification (GTDB taxonomy): domain Bacteria; phylum Bacteroidota; class Bacteroidia; order Chitinophagales; family Chitinophagaceae; genus Ferruginibacter. The sequence goes on from JBKJUP010000073.1 coordinate 60,112, forward strand.
CCAGGTCGGTATGATCCACGTCTTTTAATTGCCGGTCGGTATGTATTGAGTACATGCCATTATTTAATTTAACCTCCTTTTTTGCACCCACCAGTTCCACATCAAATAACGGGTCCTTACCGGCCGATATTAAGAAATGATTTACCACTGTAAATAAATATTGTGGGTCTGCAATAGCCTGCATTACCGATGACTCCGGTACCAGTATGGATACTTTTTTCATACTACAAATATATAGAGATCATTTGTCGCTATCAACACCTTAAACTGTCATATACGGCTACCATAACATTTATTTATTATTTTCATCTTTGTGTTGTTCAATTATTTAATAAAAATTAAAAACAATCAAATGGCAACGCTTAATCCATATTTAACATTCAATGGCAATTGCAGGGAAGCAATGAATTATTACAAAGAAGTACTTGGTTGGGAACTCGATTTAATGACGGCCGGTGAGTCGCCGGCTGCGAGCCAGATGCCGCAGAAATACCACGACCAGGTTCTGCACTCAACCCTAAAAACAGACAGCTTTGAAATGATGGCAACTGA